>CAVRDN010000098.1:0-12525 GCA_963719675.1 uncultured Alphaproteobacteria bacterium
CCCTACCGGCCAGACTGACACTCCGCCGCGATACGAGCCATAAGAAGCAGCCCAGGGCATAAGCGAACCGACAAGCGCCGAAGCTTCCGCTATCCTGCCGCGCATGGCTTCGACCCCGCTGCTTCTACACGCGTTTCGACCACCCCGCTCGCTCCCGATCTCGCGCGGTTGCCGATCATCCACAACCGCCGCGCGCTCAGTCTGGCGGAGGGTGCGCGCGCCGCGCTGTCCGTCTGTGTCATCATCGCCTTGAGCGAGTACCCTCAACCTGCCAACGCTACGAGAAGCGGCGTTGGGCGCTTTGCTGACCTGCCTTTGCGATCCCGGCGGCCCGGTGCGCCGGCGCGTTCCGGTGTTGCTCGGCTTCGCTGCTTCGGGCGCGTTGATCACCGGTGGCTTCGGAATACTCCGCGGCTTCGGTCCCATCGTCGCTTTGCCGATCGGTGTCGTGGCCCTGTTCGCCGCCTCCTTCGCACGCGTTTAGGTCAGGCGCCGAGCAACTGGGCGCGTTGCTCAGCACCGTCATCGTGCTGTCGCTCGATCGCGCGCTGCCGGTTCCGATGGCCGCCCAATTGGCGGGGCGTTCGCGGTCGGGGCGGTGTGGGCGACGGTGCTGACGTTGGTGATCTGGCGTGTGCACCCGTACCGCGCTACCCGACAGGCGGTCGCCGAGATCTACTACGCGCTCGCCGCGCTGACCGGCGACATGTATGCGCTGGCACGAAGCCAAACCGTCGATGCCGCGGTGTGGGAGACGCACGCGCGGGGGCATCGCCGCGCCGTGCGCGATGCGATCGAGCTTGCTCGCGCCGCCGTGCTTGATACTTTGCGCGGCCGCGGCGCGGGCAGTCTTCGCGGAGCCCAGAGCCTGATCCGTTTGGAGACGGGGGACCAGATCTTCGGCGCCCTGATCGCGCTGAGCGATCTGCTGGAACGGGGCGCCACTGTCGAGCGGCCGGAGGAAGGCGCCGCCACGGAGCGTTCCGCCGCGGCCCGGCTGTTGCGCCGCATGCGTCCGCTGCTGAGCGTTCTGGCCCGCGTCGCCCTGTCGGACACGCGCGATGCTCATCCCCGGATCAAACGATCGGTCGATGCTCTGGAGCGAGACCGCGATCTTACCAGCCACCGATCCACTCCGCGCGATCGCCGATCACCTCGTCGAGCGGCTGCGCATCGCCTACACGCTCGCGGTGCCGGACAATTTTCTGCCGGGCGCCGATCTGGAAGGCCGCCGCATCGCGGTGCGCGAGCGTTTGCTGCGGCCGGTGCGCGCCAATCTGACGTGGCGATCGCCGACGCTGCGTCACGCGCTGCGCGCGGCGGTCATGGCGGCGCCGGCGCTGGCCTTCACCATGGCCTGGTTCACCCCGTACGATCATTGGTTGACCATCACGATCGTCGCCACGATGCAGCCATTCTTCGCGCTGACCTTCGCCCGCGCGGTGGAGCGGATCGTCGGCACCGCCGTCGGAGGCCTGGTCGCCGCCGCGGTCGGTTTGCTTTGCACCACGCCGATGTCGATCGCGCTGGCGATGTTCCCGTTGACGGTGGTGGCGCTGGCGGTGCGCGCCGTGAACTTTGGGCTGTTCATGCTGGCGCTGACGCCCGTCGTCGTGCTGCTGGTCGAGACCGGCGAACCGGACACCGCCGAATGGCGCATCGCCCTTGCGCGCGCCGCCCTCACCATCGCGGGAGGCCTGATCGCGGTCGCCGCCAGTTTTCTGCTGTGGCCGAGCCGCGAGCCGGAGCGCCTGGTCGCGAGTGCCCGGGACGCCATCGCCGCACACGGCCGTTACGCGGAGGCGGAGTTTTCCGGGTTGCTCGACGAAATTCCCGCGGCTGCGGTGGATCCGGCTCGGCGCGACGCGGGTGTCGCGAGCAACGCGCTGGAAGCCTCGGTCAATCGGGCCTTGATCGAGCAACGCAACAGCGGGCGCGACATGCTGGAGGCCGTGCTGGTGATCGATGCCGCGTTGCGCCGCTTTGCCGGCCGATTGTCGGCGATGCACCTGGACCCTGGACTACGCGCCGCGATGCCGCCGGACTCGTTACGAGTTTGGCGCGAGTGGATTGGTGGCGCGATGCGCTCCCTGGCCGCGGGCGAGACGACATTACCACCGCGGCCGGATGGCATGGCGTCCGACGCGCCCCGCCGCATCGCCCGGCAGATCGAACTGATGGCCGGTGCGATGCGCCGAATCGTCGGATGATCGCAGCCGCTGTCGAGACGATGAGGCAAGGATCCGACAAAGCGGAGCGGCGATGCCTTGACAACTGAAAGCGCTGACTTCCGCTTGCAGGGGTGGCTGGGATCGCGACCGCTACGGTCGGCTCGAAACCCGCCCTTCGATATCATAACGATCGCGCCCGCATCGCTCGCACCATCGCTCTCGCGCACATCGGTAAAATCACCAGCAGCATTAGCAACAAACACGCCAACGACGACGCCATCGGCCAATCCCGATTTTCAAAAAACTCCTCCCACATCACTCTCCCAATCAACTGCGCTCCTGGGCCGCCCAATAACTCGGGGATGACGTATTCGCCAACGCACGGAATGAACACCAGTGCCACGCCCGCCGCGACGCCCGGCACCGACAGCGGCAGCGTAACGCGCAGAAAGGCACGAAACGGCGAAGCGCCCAGATCGGCCGCCGCTTCGAGCAACGCCGGGTCCAGCTTCGCCAGCCGCGCGTAAACCGGCAGCACCATAAACGGCAGGTATGTATAAACCATCGCGATATACAGCGCCGTGTCCGTGTACAGCAGTCGCGCCGGCAGGAAGCCGAAAGCCGTCAGTGCGGCGTTGATCCAGCCATCGTCTCGCAGCATGCCGATCCAGGCATTGATGCGCATAAGGAAGCCGGTCCAGAACGGTAACATCAGCGCCAACAGAAAACGCGCCGCGCCAGCGCTCCGGCGCGCGGGCGATGGCGAGCGCCATTGGATATCCGATCAACAGACAAATCATCGTCGAGATCGCCGCCGTGCGCAGACTGAGCCAGAACGCCGCGCGATAAAGCTCGTCCGTCGCGGCGAAAACGAAATTCCCTGGATCGGCGGCGAAGCTGAACGGTGGCACGGTATCGGCGGGTCGCGCCAGCGCGATCAGCAGAATGATGCCGAGCGGCACGACCGAAAACAGCAGCAGCCAGGCCCAGGAAAACGCGAGGGAAACGAAGCGGTATGGGTTCATGATGGGAATATCATGCCGGCGACGGGAGGAAACGAGAGCGTCATCAAACCCTCCCGTGCCGCACAGTCATGCGCCGGTTCCGTTACCCGACCGTCGTACCGTTACACCAGGCGGACCGAGTGTGTGACGGTATCGCCGGAGTAAACCGTTTGCTCTCAGCACGCTCGGTCATTTGGTTCACTCCGGAACGGCCCCAACCGGAGCCGTTCCGCCCGCACGCCGAGCACCACCTGCCCAAGGGTGGCCGGCGGCGGCGCAATCTGACGGTGCCGATGGCGGCACCCGCATGGTCAGACCGTCGTCCGCAGACAATGCCATCCCACAAATTGCTTACACCCATGAATTCGGCGACGAACCGACTGGCCGGGGTGTCATAAATTTCTCGCGGCGTGCCGACCTGCGCCATGCGCCCCTCCCGCATGACGCCGATCCGGTCGGCCATCGTCAGCGCCTCCTGCTGGTCATGCGTGACCTGGATGAACGTGGTGCCCAGGCGCTTTTGCAGCCGCACCAGTTCGGCGCGCGGTTTCGGCGCGCAGGCCGCGGTCGAGCGCCGACAGCGGCTCATCCAACAGCAGCAGCGCGGGCTCGGCGGCGAGGCCGCGCGCCAAGGCGACGCGCTGCTGCTGACCGCCGGAAAGTTCGTGCGGGCGGCGGGCGCCGTAGCCCTCCAGCCGCACCAGCGCCAGCAATTCGGCGACCCGCGCCGCGATCGCCGCGCGCGCCATGCCGCGTTGGCGCGGGCCGAAGCCAATATTGGCGGCGACGGAGAGATGCGGAAACAACGCGCCCGACTGGAACACGGTATTGACCGGCCGGCGATGCGGCGGAAGCGCGAAAGATCGACGCCATCCAGCGCGATCGAGCCAGCATCCGGCCGCACGAAACCGCCAACCGCGCGCAGCAACGTCGTTTTGCCGGAGCCGGAACCACCCAGCAGCACGAATAGCTCGCCGCGCCGGACGGTCAGGTCCAACGCGTCCAGCGCCGTCACGTTACCATAACGGACGGTCAGGCCATCAATCCGGAGAAGTTCGCTCAGTTGCCCGCCTTGAACCGGGCCCACAGCCGGGTGCGCAACCGCTCCGCCGCCTGCGGCACCGCGCCGATGGTGAAGTAGCCGCGCCATTTCAGCATCGCGACGGAAACACCGAAACGTCGCTTGACCATGGCGCGGCTGGCCGGCACCGCGTTCGGGTAGTGCGTGACCATGGTGATACCCGCCATCACCTCCGGCCGCAGCAGGAAATTGATGAGCGCCAGCGCGGCGTCCTTGTGCGGCGCGTCGGCGATGGGATCGCCAGCATGTCGAAGCCGACCTGCACGCCCTCTTTCGGCGTGATATAGCGGACGGTGACGCCTTGCTTCGCCTCCGCCGCGCGCGCTTCCGCCTGCGTCACATCGCCGGAATAATCGAACGCGAGACAGGTCTGCCCCGTTGCCAGCGCCTCCAGCGCGCCGCCGCTGGCGAAGGCGCGGATGTACGGCCTGATCGCCAGCAGCGCCCGCTCCACCAACGCGAGATCCTCCGGCGTGTTGCTGTCCGGATTACGACCAAGGTATTTCAGCACTGACGGGATCACGTCGATCGCCGAGTCCAGCATCATGATACCGCAGGGGGCGATGCGCTTCGCGTTCTCCGGTTTGAACAGCAGATCCCAACTGTCGAGCGGCGCGTCCGGCGCCAACGCGCGGATCTTCTCGACGTTGGCGCCGAGTCCGGTGGTGCCCCACAAATAGATCGCGCCGTGTTTGTTGCCCGGGTCCGACGTCTCGACCCGGCGCATCAAGGCGGGGTCAAGGTTTTTCCAGTTCGGCACACGGCTCCGATCGATCTCGGCCAGCGCGCCGACGTGGATCAGGCGAGAGAACGTCGGCTCGTTCGACGGCACCACGATGTCGTAACCGGAATTTCCGGCGAGCAGCTTGCCCTCCAGCGTCTCGAGACTGTCGAAGACATCGTAACGCACTTTGATCCCGGTCTCGGCGGTGAATTTCTCCAGCGCGACGGGGTCGATGTAATCGGTCCAGTTATAGACGTTGACGACCTTTTCGTCCGCCTGGACGGCGGTGCTGAGCACCAGGAGCAGAAGCAAGAGTACGAACCGGCGGGATAAGCCGTCATGACCGCGTCCGACCGGCGGCACGTGCTGGTCGAGATGGCTGGCCATGTGGCCGGCCATGACGATAGGCTTACGTGTCACCCGCGTCTTCACCTGTTTGTGTATCCGCGGAACGCCTCTCATGCGTTCGAGCCAGGCGGAATGAATGCCGCCTGCGTGCCGCCATCTACCGGAATCGTCGTACCGGTCACATAGCGCGCCGCATCGCTCAGGAGAAACATCATCACATCGACGACGTCGTCCGGTTGGGCGATACGGCCCACCGGCGACACGCCGGACGGCCGATAGCCTTTCGACGCCAATGGATCCGCCACCGCCGCGACCATCGGCGTGTCCACCGTTCCGGGCGCCAGAGCGTTGACCAGCACACCAGACGGCGCCCACTCGGCGGCCATGACCCGGCACAATTGGCTGACCGCGGCCTTCGACGCGGCATAGGCTCCGCTGACGATTTTCGGTCGCAGTGCCGCGAGCGAGGACAGCAGACGACCCGCGACGGATTGTCCGGCGTGGCACCCGCGCGTAGCAGCGGCAACGCCTTCTGCGCGCAGAGGAAGGTGCCGCGGGTGTTGACGTTCAGAACGAGGTCGAAATCCTCGATCGTCATGTCTTCCATCAATGCGGTGCGCAGCACGCCGGCGCAGGTCACCAGGGCATTGAGGACCGGCCCGATATCCTGGAACGCCGCCGCGACGCGCGACGCGTCCGCCACATCGCAGAGCACCGGCCGAAAGCGGCCCTTATACGCGCCAAAGCCCTCAGCCACAGTGTCAAGGCGGGCGCGTGCGTTGTCGAGGCCGAACACCATCCAGCCAGAGCCGAGCAAACGCTGGCAGGCGGCCTGACCAATGCCCGAAGCGGCACCCGTGATCGCGGCGATTTTGGCCATTTGGTTCTCCTGTCGCCCGATTTTCCGGCATCGCGAATTTATCGTGCCGGCCGCCGCTTTAAAACCACTCGGTTCGCGCGGGCATGGCGCTGTCTCCGTCCGCTCATACAGTCACACTGCGGCGGGCAATGGCCGTGTCTCCGGCATCGCGAGCCCCACCGTCAGAACCGCGATAACGCCGGTCAACGCCAGCGCCATGAACGCCGTCGAGGAGCCCAGATCGGTGGCGATCCGCCCGCCACCGTATAGCTCACGGTCGCCGCCACGCCGATCGCCAGGCCGATGATCCCCATCCGCAGATTGAACCGTCCGCCGTCGCCGGAGATGTCGGCGGCCACCAGCGGCGTCATCACGCCAAACGCCGCGCCACCCAGATCCGTCCAGCGCCTGCACCGGAACGATCCACAGCGGATCCGTCACGTACGCCAGCAGCAACGCACGCGCCGGCAACGCGCAAAAACCGGCCAGCAGCACGCTTCGCCGCCCCCACCGTCTGTGCCGCTCGTCCGGCGAACGGCGACAACAGCGCGACCATCAACTGCGGCACCAGAATGCAGGCGGCGATGATCAGGCTGGCATGCTCGGTCGGCGCGCTGGTGATCTCCACGCCCGCCAGCGGCAGCATGGCGGCGTTGGCCAGATGGAACAGCATCGTGCAGACGACATAGGCCAGCAGCCGGCGGTCCAGCAGCACGCGCGCACGGAGCGGCTCATGCGTCGCGGTCCAGCGTCCGAAATGCCCACCGGCGGCTGCGCTCGGCCCGCCGAGCGAACGCAATGCGATCAACGCGGGCACGCACAGAGACGCCGCCAGCCAGAACACCGCGCGGGACGAAACCCAGGTGCCGCAAGCTCCCATAAGCGCGGCGCCCACGCCGCTGCCGATCGCCGCGAAGCGGGCGTTGCGGCCCAGACGCTCGGCCACGGCGGCGGAGCTCACCAGACCGAGGGTCAGCGCCGCCAGCGCCGGGTTCAGCATGCAGCTCGGCAAATCCGTGCACGGCCTGGGCCAGCAATACCGGCCAGAACGTGGGCGACAGCGCCATCAACAGCGCGGCCGTGCCAATGCCGATCAGACGCCACCGCCGCCGCCAACGCTTTGCCGCGCATCGCGTCCACCAGCACGCCGGCCGGCACCTGCGCCAACATCGCTGAGGCCGAACCCACGCCGAGCGCCAGGCCCAGTTGCGCCTGCGTCCAGTCGATTGCTCGGTCAAATAGACCGCGATGAACGGCCCGAATCCCGTTTGCAGGTCGGCGACGAAGAAGAACAGCCAATCGAGACCGCGCATCGCTGCGCCGCGGTAGCCATGCGATTGGTCTACGGCCCGCCGTCGGGTGTGCCCAGAATGGCGACGGGCCGGCCGACGATATAGTCCGCCCAACTTTTGATCCGGTCGGCTGGGATCGGGATCGAAATCACCGGCCCTTTCTCTCCCGCGGCGAACCGCAGCGCCGACCACGCCACGGCCACCTTGCGATTGCCCACGCCCATGAAGCCGCCGACATCAACAACCACCGCGCGCACCTGGCCCTGCGCATCCACCAGCAGATCGACGATGCGGCCCAGTTCGGTGCCTCCGGCGCCAACGACATCGTGGCCGAGGAGCCCGGTCAGTTCGGCGGGAGCCAGTTGCACGGCTGGCACCGCCGCCGGCGCGGGTGCCCGCGACTTCGGCGGCGGGGCCGGGAGTAAGGCGTGCGGCGGCGGCGCGGCTGGCGCCGAGGCAGCCGACGCTGGCGGTGATTGCGACGATGGCGCGGATGGCGGTGGCTGTGACGTTGGCGCGGGAGACGGCGGCGCGGAAGACGGCGCCACGGGAGACGGCGACGGCGGCGCGAGCGATTGCGACGGTGGCGGCAGCGCTGGGGTTATCTGCGATGGCGGCGACGGCGGCGCGACCGGAGCCGACCGCGACGGCGGCGGAAGCGACTGTGAGGGCGGTGCCACCGCCGGCGCTGACTGCGTCGGCGACGCCAGAGCGCTCGGCGGCGGTGGAACCGGAAGGGACTGAGACGGTGCAACCGGGACCGCGGCGTTCGTAGGCGGTGAGAGCGGTGTGGACCGCGGCGCGGTAATGAACACCGATGCTCCCGGCGGGGACTGCGATGGCAGCGGCGAACGGGGCGGTGGGGTTAACGCCGTGGCGTTCGACGGTGGCGGCTCGGGCGACTGAGGCGTGGGCTGCGCCGGGATGCCCGACGGCTGCGCGGGTGATGGGCTGGCCGATCCCGGCGGAGCCACCGGCGGCTGACCGAGTGACGACGGTGGCGCGGGCTGCTGCGCGGCGGCCAGCGCGACACACACCACGGAGATCAGCGTGCCCAGACCGACGCGGCCGGTCATGCGTCGCGCGACCGGAAACGCGGCGGTTCGGTCGATCACAGATGCAGCCTCACGTTTACCCGACGTCATGCCGTGGCTCCCGAACCCTCACCCGCGCGCGGGAACGTGCGCGATCCCGCCGCGACAAACACTCGGCCATTTTCCGGCGCCACGCCATTCCGCCCGGCATAAATCCGGCCTAACATCGCCGGCATGTGCGGACGCTACGCTGCCATCCTCCCGGCCGATCACATCGCCTCGCTGTTCCAGACCAAAGGCCCACTCCCCGACTGGGCCGGGCACGTGGAACATGGCGCCGACCAGGGACGCGCCGGTGATTCGCCTGCATCCAGAGACCGGCGAACGCCATCTGGGGTTACTGCGTTGGGGCCTCGTGCCGCACTGGGTCAAGGACCCGAAAACGACCCGGCAACCGATCAATGCGCGCGGCGAGACGCTTGCCAGCACGCCGATGTTCCGCGACGCCTTCGCCCGCCGCCGCTGTCTGGTTCCCGCCGACGCCTTCTACGAGTGGCAGGCGACACCCGACGGCAAACTTCCCTGGGCCATCGCCCGCGCCGACGCCGGGTGCATGGTGTTCGCCGGCCTTTGGGAGGGGTGGCGCGGGGCGGACGGCGCCGTCATCCGCAGCTTCACCATCGTCACCACATCAGCCAACGCGGCGCTCCGGCCACTACACGAGCGCATGCCCGTTGTGCTGGAGCAAGCCGACTGGCCGCTCTGGCTGGGCGAGGAAGGCGATGATCCGGCCAGCCTGCTGCATCCCTCGACCGCCGAGTTCCGCGTGTGGCGGATCGGGACGGCGGTGAACAATGTCCGCCATGACGCGGCCTCTCTGCTGGATCCGGTTTGACGCGGCCGATGGCACGATTTCCAGCCGAGACGGGCGCCGGCCAAGCTTTCGGCGCGGACCGCCGGGGTTGGAAGAACGATGATCGCCGTGGTCGATGATCTTCGGGTGACTTCGATGCGGCGGGAGACGCACAGTGCCTGAAACGCCACCGGAAACGATCGCTGGCTGCTCACCTATTGGCTGTTCGCCGACCGGGGAACGTCCAGCGGGCGAACGACACGCATAAAATGATCAGGCGCCGGCAGGGGTTGGCCGACAAGGAACCTTGATCGTGCGACCTCGCGCACCGGCAAAAATTTCCGTTAGAATGTCTTGGCGCGATTGTTAGTCGTGGTTAGAACAAACCACGAACCAACCGGGACCCACCCTCATGCTCGAACCATCCAGGCTCCACGTTTTCACCGCGCGGTCCAATCCGCTGCACTGGACCTCAACCCACCGTAACTGGCTGATCTTCGCGCGCGGCATGCTCGACGCCGGGGTCACCCTCACGGTCATCGAGTGCGCGTTCGGCGAGGAGGACCATCACTGCGCCATGGAAGGCGTCCGCCATATTCCAGTACGCGCGAAGACCCGGGTCTGGAACAAGGAGAACCTGCTGAACATCGGCGTCCACCGCACGCCCGAGGCGCAGTACATCGCCTGGATCGACGCCGATGTCGTCTTCCGCCGCCACGACTGGGCCATGGCGACCCTGCTGGCGCTGCAACACTACGACGTCGTCCAGCCCTGGAGCGATGCCTACGACCTCGGCCCGCACGATGAGCACATCGCGCATCATCGTTCGTTCTGCCGGCAATTCTTTCACCGCCAGCCGATGTTGGCGACCCACAAGCCCTATTGGCACGGCGACGGCGGCTCCCACACCTATCCGCATTCCGGCTACGCCTGGGCCATGACCCGCCAGGCGTTCGACTGGGTCGGCGGACTGTTCGAACTCGGCGGCATGGGGTCCGGCGATCATCATATGTCGCTGGCGTTGATCGGCGAAGGCAACCGCTCGGTGCCAGGCGGCGTCGCCGACGCCTATCGTCGCGAGGTCAAGCGTTGGGAGGGGCGCGCGTTGCGGCACATCAACCGCAACATCGGTTACGTTCCCGGCACACTCGAGCATCTGTTCCACGGCCGCAAGCCCGATCGCGGCTACCAGTCGCGCTGGGACATGTTCGTGAAGCACGACTTCGACCCGCTGGAGGATCTGAAGCGCAACAGCCACGGCGTGCTGGAGTTCGCCTCCAACAAACCTGAGTTGCGGCACGATTTCGACCTGTATTTGCAGAGCCGGAACGAGGATATCAACTCGCTGTAACTCAGCGAACCGAGCGATTGACCCGCGCGATCGGCATCTTCAGGGTCGATCCCATGACCGACCGGCCCGGACATCCACTTTTGGGGCGTAGAGCGCGGGTGTGGCTGCCGGCGGTTCTCGGTTCGCGCGCGCATACCGTGTGCTTGTTTGGGCCGAATGGTATGCGACCCCGGGCGGTGCGAGGGCGGGCGGCGCGAGGGCGGGCGGCGCAAGGGACGGCGAGCACGTCGCTTCCCCGTTGACCCGATCCGCGGCTTCCCGCATCCCTCCGTCCTCTGCACGGAGCGAATGGCGATGACCGACCGGGTTCTTGGTGTGTTGGGCGGGATGGGCCCCCTGGCGAGCGCGCAGTTCATGCTGCGGCTGACGTTGCTGACCCCGGCTTCGACGGATCAGGAGCATATTCCGGCGGTGCTCTGGTCCGATCCGCGCGTGCCCGACCGCGGTCAGGCGGGGCAACCGGGCGCCGCCGATCCCCTGCCCTGGCTGCTGCGCGGCATCGAGGGGCTGAAACGCGCCGGCTGCGGCGCGATCGTCATTCCCTGCAACACCGCGCACGCCTGGTACGACCAGATGGCGCGGGCCGCCGAAATCCCGATCCCGCACATCGTCGACGCGGCGGCCGCGGACCTCGCCCGCATCGGCGTCAGGCCCGGCCGCATCGGCCTGATGGGTACCGCGACGACCTTGCGGATGAAATTGTATCAGCAGCGCCTCGCCGGTCTGGGGTGGGAGTGCATTGAACCAACCGCCGAGCAGATGACGCACCTCGTCACGCCCGCCATCCGGCGGGTCAAAGCCAATCAGGTCGCCGATGCGTACGAACCGCTCGCCGAGGTGGTCAACGCGCTGGCCGCGCGCGGCGCCGCCGCCGTGGTACTTGGCTGCACCGAGATCCCCTTGGGCATCCAGGCCGGCCCGAGCGATCGCCTGAAGGTGCCGGTCATCGACACGATCGACGCCCTCGCCCGTGCCGCCATCGCGTGGGCCCGCGCCTGAGCCGGGCGAAATCCCGCGTTTGTCCTTGCCTCGTGACGGCGGTTTCCACAGTGTCATGCGGGACCGTAAATACCCGCATGAACGTTCCCCCGGCGCGCACCGCGCTCGCGCGGCGATGCTGGTTACCAAACGTTCCTGACTTGATCTGCGTCAATGCGGTTTCATAAGGGGCGCCGCATAAATCCTCTGCTTCACACAGCAGGAGGAATTAATCATGGCCAATACGCCCGTTGAAGTGAAACGCTCCGATGCCGCCCCGGCGCCCGCGCCCGACAGTTGGCGCCAGTTGCGTGGCGAGATGGAACGGCTGTTTGATCGGTTCGGTTTCGGCATGACACCGTTCCGTACTTGGTTCGACCTCGAGCCCGCCGTGACGGCGCGCACGGGTTTCACCATGCCGTCTCCAGCGATGGATATCGTGGAAGATGAAAAAGACTATAAGCTGACGGCCGAGTTGCCTGGCATGGCCGAAAAGGACGTCCAGGTCGCGGTGTCCGGCGATACGCTGACCGTAAAGGGCGAGAAGAAGCAGGAAACCGAACGCAAGGACAAGAACTACTCGCTGTCCGAGCGATGCTATGGCTCCTTCCAGCGGACGTTCTACCTGCCCGACGGTGTGGATCGCGACAAGATCGCGGCCGAATTCTCCAAGGGGGTGCTGACCGTGACGTTGCCGAAGTCAGCGAACGCCGCGCAATCCAAGACCATCGAAGTGAAGGCCGCGGCCTGAACTCAATGCCTCGTGCCGAGGTTCGTCCCTCGGCGCGAGGCCCCTGGTCCAACGCGAGGAAGACAGAACGGATGATTTC
>CAVRDN010000099.1:0-16189 GCA_963719675.1 uncultured Alphaproteobacteria bacterium
TGGGTCCCGCCGCACAAGGCATGGGTGCCCGCAAATCCGGGAGAAGCAAACCGCCGAAACGTACCTCCACCCCCCGTCTACGCCCCCCCCGCACCGCCCGATGTGATGCCTCATACCCGGGAACCTACGCATATTTCGTCCCCGGCGTCGATGTCGATATCCTGTTCTACCACGGATACTGGTATCGACCCTTCGGAGGCCGCTGGTATTTGGCGCCTGCCTACGCCGGACCATGGGGCTACCTGTCCGCGCGCAGGGTACCCCGAGTCCTGGTGACGCTTCCGCCCGGATTTCGAAGGCTGCCCCCCGGTTACCACCCAATACCTTATGTACGAGTTGAAGAGAAACTGGGAAAGATGGGAACGGGAAAGACACTGGGACATTGACATCGATAGAATCACGCAAGGACCTCCACGGAATAGGGCATCTCTCTAATCGAACCCCATTGCGGCAGACCGACGCCTTTTTGCCGCAATGGGGTTCGCAGTCCCGCATTTCATTAACGACCTATAGGAATTATCCCTCGGGACAATCCAAACGGGCCGCCTATGGTCCCTTGCCATTGCGGCGCCCCTTAATTTCTGTGTGATTACGTAGAATACGGGGACAAAAGGGATGGCGAGCAGGGTAGACGCGAGCATGCCCCCAAAGACCACCGTACCGATGGCCTGCTGGCTCGCCGCGCCTGCACCTGTCGCAAAGAGCAGGGGGGTCACGCCCAGAATAAAGGCAAAAGAAGTCATGACTATGGGCCGAAAACGGCGGCTCGTAGCCTCTATCGCCGCCTCCGTGACAGACATGCCCTCGGCCTGCAGGTCGCGTGCGAATTCTACAATAAGGATGGCATTCTTGCTTGCCAGGGCAATCATAAGGACCAGTCCGATCTGCGTGTAAAGATTATTGTCGAAGCCCCGGACACAAGAGGCCGATCAGGACACCGACCAGCGCCATGGGCACCGCGAGTATGACGGCCGCCGGAGATGTCCAGCTTTCATAAAGTGCTGCAAGCACCATAAAGACAAGAGTAATGGACAGGGCATAAATGAAGTACGCCTGATTGCCGACCTGCTTCTCCTGGTAGCTTGTCGCGGTCCAGTCGTAGGCCATGCCTCGGGGCAGTGCGCGTGCGGCCACCTGCTCCATCGCGGCGAGGGCCTGCCCCGAACTGAACGCCGGCGCTGCGGAGCCGAAAACAGGGGCAGCAGGATAAAGGTTGTACCGCGTGACGAGCTCGGCCCCCATCGTCCTTCTCACTCCGAGGAGGCTGCCGAGGGGCACCATTTCTCCCTGGCTGTTCCGCGTATAGAGGCGGAGTATATCCTCCGGCTTCAGCCTGTAAGGATTATCGGCCTGGATATAGACTTGGTAGACCTGGTTGAACTTGTTGAACAGGTTGACAAAGGAGGACCCCATGATAGGCCCCGAGCGTCTGGAATACATTGTTCAGAGGAACCTGAAAGGAGAGGGCCTTGGTCCTGTCTACCTCCAGGTAGATCTGGGGACTGCGGGCATCAAAGCTCGTTGTCAGTCCCCGCAGATTGTCCCGGGAATTGCCCGCTTCTATAACCGCGTTCACGGAGCCCTGGAGTGCCTGCAGGCCCGCGTCGGCCCGGTCTTCCACCATCATCTCGAATCCGCCCGTCTGGCCGAGGCCCCTGATGGGCGGCGGTATGACGACAAAGGCCACGGCTTCCTGGATCTGCGAGAGTTCCCGGTTAAGGCTCGATACGATCCTCTCCTGGCTCCTTTTCGATCCCCGCTTGCTCCAGTCGTCATAGATCACGAAGGTGGTGTTGGCGTTCGATACGTTGGCGCCATCCAGGACAGAGTAACCGCCGATGGTCACCCAGGTTGCGACCCCGGGCGTCCTCTTCATCGTGACCGAACCGTGTTCGGTGAACTTGATCGCGTTGGAAACGAGATTGATCAGCACCTGGCGAATCCGACTCAACATCGCCGAGCAGAGCGTCAGGCAGCGTCTCGTCGCAGATCCCAACGATCTCCAACCCTTTCGCGTGCGGTTTCGGTCCCGACAGGCTGACCGGATTTTGCGTCAGCGTGGCGGGAGAGAACGCAGTGGTTTCCAGTTCCATCCGGCCGTTATCCAGTTTCGCGAAGTCCAGGATATCGTTCAGAATCCATAGCAGGGAATTGCCCGAATTGCGGATCGCTTCGACCGTGCGACGCTGATCTCGTGACAGTACCGTATCGAGTAGCGTCCCGGTGAGTCCCAGCACACCGTTCATCGGCGTGCGGATCTCGTGGCTCATCATGGCCAGAAATCCGGTTTTCGCACGGTTCTCGGTCTCGGCGCTTCGTTCGCGTTCCCGCATCAGCGCAGCCTCGGCGAGGGCGCGGCTCTCGCTCTCGAGACTGAGCGCCTCGGCATGCCGCCAACGTCGTTCGATCGCCAGGACCGCGATCACGATCGCGGCGCAGCACCCAGCAGTGCCCAGCCCGAGAACCCACACCATGTCGCGCCAGGCTCCAAGCGCCGCGTTCTGGTCGAGCGTGACCAGCATGATCAATGGATACGACTTCAATCGCCGCGCCACCTTCAACCGCATGCCGCCGTCGAACACACTGGGCTCGCGGATCGTGCCGGTGATAGCGCCCCCCAAAATGCGTTGCGCGGTCTGGAAGTTCTGCCCGGTGGTGGCCAGTGGCGGGTAGCGCGCCAGTTGTACGCCATCGCCTCGCAGCAACGAGATGGTACCGTCGTCGCCCACCGAGACCGCCGCGTAGAATTCCTCGAAGTAGCGGAGTTCGACGGCGGCCACCAGCAAACCCGCTGTCTTGCCGTCCGCGCCACGCAATCCGCGCAGCAGGAACACGGTCCAGGTCTGGTCGGTCTTATACTGATATGGCGCCGAGATCATCAGATCCGAGTGCGACGGGGAATCGCTCATCATCGCCTTGAAATATTCGGTGTCGCTAACGTTGATCGCCGGCGCCGGCCAGGACCGTGTCGTGTTCACCACGTGCCCGTCGAGACCAAACAGGATCAGCGCGTTGACCTGTGGAACCCGATCATTCGTTCCAGCAACATCCGGTGTACGTCCTCGGTGGACATCATGTCCTCGAACGTGGTGCGGTCTTTCACCCCATCACTGATCGCGAGACGCGCGATGTCGTCGAGCACGAGGTCCATGCCCTGCACCGCGCGATCCGCCTGCTCCGCCAACGTCAGGGTGATCACGTTCAGATGCTGCTCGGTCGTTCGCAGCGCGTCCTCCCGCAGCCGGAGCAGCACCACCGAGCACGCCACGCACAGTACCAGGATCAGCAGGACCGAGACCAGGCGAACCATATGGATTGGTGCCGGGACGCCAGCTTGTCGCGCGGCGGGATTGAAATGCGGGGCCTTGAGCATGCGCGGCTTCGCCATCGAGGAATGCGGCGCAGTATCCGCCTCAAAGATGAACAAGGCGTAAACACCGCCCTCGCGGGCTTACCGGCCACCCCGGGTCTAGCCGCAGGCACGGCGCACCGTCGCGGATCAAAAGCGCCGGTGCGCGTTCCCGCCGTTTGAGTTGAGAGACCAAAGGCGGGCGTCGATGAACGAACGACGCTCGGACCACGGGCGACCTGTGCGGGGCGAGTGGGCCCTCGCTCCGCCGTTACGCGCCGCTGTCGCCCAGCAGCGCTCGAACCGCGGCCGTCACGTCGTCCTGCCGCATCAGGCTTTCCCCGACCAAATAACAATTCGGCCCGACCGCGGCCAGGCGCCGCAGATCCTCGGTGTCGCGGATTCCGCTCTCGGCCACCAGAAACGGTCGGGCGGCACCAGCGGCGCCAGTTCCTCGGTCGTCGCCAGGTCGGTTTTCAATGTGCGCAAATCACGATTGTTGATGCCGATCAGCGAGGTCTCCAGGCCGAGAGCGCGATCGAGTTCCCGTTTGTCATGCACTTCTACCAGGACATCCATGTCGAGGTTGCGAGCGGACGAACTCCAGGTCACGCGCCTCGCTATCGGTCAGGCAGGCCATGATCAGCAGGATGCAATCGGCGCCCATCGCGCGGCTTTCGTAGACCTGCCAGGGATCGAGGATGAAGTCCTTGCGCAGTACCGGCAGAGTCGACGGCGGCGCGAGCGGCGCGCAGATGCTCCGGGTGCCCTGAAAATATTTCTCGTCAGTCAGCACCGACAGGCAGGTAGCGCCACCATCCTCGATAGGCGCGGGCCAGGACGCCGGATCGAAATCGGGCCGAATCAGCCCGCCCGGATGGCGAGGCCTTCTTGATCTCGGCGATCAGCCCGTATTTGCCGCGGACGGTCGCGTCCTTCAGGGCGGCGCCGAAGCCGCGTGGCTTATCGCCGCTCGCCGCGATTTTCTGGCGCAGCGCCTCGACGGAGGTCCGGGATTTCCGGACGGCCACCTCCATTCGCGTGTTGGCGCAGATGCGAACGAGAACGTCTGGCAGGGAACCGGTATCGTTTGGCATTGGGTTTCTCGTAAGGGACCTGTCGCAGGATCAGGCCGCTGTCGATACACGCCGCATGGTTTCCAGGGTGTTAAGCGCCGCGCCCGATTCGATGGCGCGCGCGGCCTGGTCCACGCCATCGCGCAGATCGACGGCGCGGTCCGCGACAATCAGAGCAGCGGCTGAATTCAGCAGCACGGTGTCACGGTAGGCGCCGGTGGCGCCGCGCAAAACCCCCAGCAGAGCCCCGGCGTTGAACGCCGCGTCGCCCCCCTTGATGGCGGCGACCGGCGCACGGGTCAGACCGGCGTCTTCCGGAGTCAACAAAAAAGGTGCGGATCGACCCATCCTTCAAGGACGTGACCTGATTTTCACCGGCCACGGTCAGCTCGTCCAGGCCAAGCCCATGGACCAGCCACGCGGCCTGATGCCCCAGCGCGGCGAGCGTCTCAGCCATCGGCCGTGTCCAGTCGGGCGAGAATACGCCGGTCAGTTGACGTCTCACTCGCGCCGGGTTTGAGAGCGGTCCGAGAATGTTGAAGATCGTTCGGGTGCCCAGTTCGACGCGCGGTCCGGCGGCATGGCGCATGGAGGGGTGGTGGCGGGGGGCGAAGAGGAAAACCGCGCCGGCCTCACGCAGGATCGCCGGCAAGCGATCCATCGGTGCGTCTACGTTGACACCAAGCGCGGTCAACACGTCGGCGCCCCCGGTGCGGGACGACAGGGCGCGATTGCCGTGCTTGGCCACCGGCACGCCGAGGCAGGCCACCACGAACGTCACCGCCGAGGACACGTTCAACGTTCCCGCGCCATCGCCGCCGGTGCCACAGACATCGATCGCGCCGTCTGGCGCTTCGATCGCGGTCATGCGCGCACGCATGGCGCGGACGGCGCCGGTGATCTCGGGCACCGTCTCGCCGCGGATACGCATCGCCATCAGCAAGGCACCGATCTGCGCGGGCGTTGCTTCGCCGGACATGATGATGGTGAACGCGGCCTCGGCCTCATCGGCCGATAGCGTCTCTCCGCCGGCGAGTTTCCCAAGTGTCGGTTTCAGGTCCTGCGACATGGCGGCGGTTCAGGCGGCGCGCGCGGGCGCGTTGGAGAAGCGGGCGATGGCGAGGAAGTTCGCCAGGATGCGGTGACCGTGTTCGCTGGCGATGCTCTCCGGGTGGAACTGGACGCCGTGGATGGGCAGGTCGCGATGGTGCATGGCCATGATCAGACCGTCCTCGGTCGCGGCGGTGGGGATCAGCGTCGCCGGCAGCGTGTCCCGCGCGACGATCAGGCTGTGATAGCGCGTCGCGGAAAAAGGGCTCGGCACGCCTTCCAGAATGCCAGTGCCGTCGTGCGTGATGGCGCTGAGCTTGCCATGCATCGGCTGCGGCGCACGCACCACCTGGCCGCCGAACGCCTGGCCGATCGCCTGATGCCCAAGGCACACGCCAAGGATCGGGAACCTGCCGGCGGCGGCGGCGATCAGGTCGAGACAGATGCCGGCTTCGTTCGGCGTGCACGGGCCGGGCGAGAGCACGATCGCCTCGGGGGCACGCGCCAGCGCCTCATCGACTGTCAGCTTGTCATTACGAACGACTTCACAGCGCGCGCCAACGTCGCCCAAAAAATGGACGAGATTGAAGGTGAAGCTGTCGTAGTTATCGATAAGCAGGATCATGGGCGCATCCTTGCTCCGGCGTTATGCGGTGGTCAACGGTGTGGGCGAGTGCCGAAGGGCGTCCGGTCAGGCAATCCGGATCGGCGCGCCCGTCGTCATACCGCGTACAGACGAAGGGCCGGTGCGAACACCGGCCCCGCATCGCCTGAGAAGCTCCGGACTTAGCCGTTGCCGTCGGCGCCGATCAGCGTCTGTTGCGGAAACACCGGGGCCCGATATTGCTCGACATCGGACGAACCCGCCTGCGGTTGCGCGGTCATCGGAACGACCTGCTGGCCGGCGCCCAACGCGCGCTCCAGTTGCCGCGTCTCAAACGGTCCGGCGTTCACGCCGCCCGCGCTCTCCTGGGCCATCGCGCTACCAACGCCGAGCGACAACGCGGCCGCGGCGGCGAGCATAAGGGATTTGAAGTTGGTCATGGTTCGGACTCCTGTCATGTGGGCCGCCGACCTGTTCGGTGGTCCCGATGGTTTGAGCGGTTGAATTCGCCGCCCGTCATCGATGACGAGGAGATAGGACCTTTCCGCGCTGAAGATTATCCGTAATCAACGCAAGTCGTTTGTGCCTGCCAAGAAAATATCGCCACCCGGATTGTTGCGCGGGGCTCAAAGGAGACTTGTGTTATTTCGGCCTAATTCTCGTCGGCGCCGGTACGATGCTTCGCGCCGGCCGGACCAAAGGTTTTCAGTCTTGCCCGCTGGCGGGCGGGACGCGGACCTGGCACGGCGGGTTCGCGCGTCCCGGGCCGTAGCGGCGCGCCAGATTTAGCAGGCGGACGACGATCCGGATTCTCCCATCTTCGTCATGGCCCTTTGGATTTCGTCGGGCGACACATCGCGAACATGCGTGCCGACCGACCAGCGGTGTCCGAAGGGATCCTGAAATTGACCGTAGCGATCGCCCCAGAACATTTCCGCGACCGGCATCGTCACCTTCGCTCCGGCGGCGACCGCCCGCGCCACGAAAGCGTCGGCGTCCTCGACATAAAGATGGATCGTGACCGGTGAGCCTTTCAGGGCGTTTGGCCCGAGCGAACCGTAGTCGGGAAATTCGTCCGCCAGCATGATTGTCGAATCGCCCACCTTGATACTCGCATGCATCAGCTTGCCGTTCTGACCGGGAAGCCGGGATATTTCCTCGGCGTTAAAGGCTTTCTTGTAAAACTCGATCGCCTCGGCGGCGCCGGCGCAGACCAAATGAGGCGTCACGGTGTGCATTCCGTTCGGAATTGGCTTCACGTTCGGCATGGTCAGGATCCTCCTCGATTGCCAGTGACGTAGCAGCGTCTCCACCCTCCGCCGCATGGGGCTTTTGATTGCGACGGGTTGGGATGTCGGTCTCTCCCGGAATTGCTTGAGCGGCTCGGTGCTCCATCACGGATTAAGCAGATAGTTGCTTCGTGGCGCCGCGGTTCCGGAGGGGCCTCCGTCGCTGGCTTTCTGCGATGTCCGGGTGTGTCGCGGCAACCTCATGCGTCATCGTACTCACGATGCGGATAAACTGCGCAAGTCTCCCGGCCGAGGGTGGCGATCCGAGACCTCACATCCCGCAACGCGGTCGCGGGAGTCGGGTTGCGTGGCCCATGCCGCGGATCCGCGAATCGCTGACGCCGATCCGCTGAGTGAGCGACGGCGACCTGTCCTTTTTTCGGGGAAGCTTACACCACGTCGTTCGGTCGCAATCTGCAAAGCGCGGCATCGGCGTCGTTCTCGATCTGCACGGTGGCGTGTCCGATACCGAAGCGGCGCCGCAACTCGGCCGCCAGATCGTGCGGACGGCGGTCCTCGGATTCCACGCCGTACACCAGATGGACAGTCATCGCCGTCTCGGTCGTGCTCAATGCCCAGATGTGCAGGTCGTGGACTTCGATCACACCGGGCAAGGCGGTGAGCCACTCGTGCACCGCCGCGCGCGACACGCCCGTGGGTACCGCGTCCAGCACCAGATTGGAGGCCTCCCATAGCGCAGCCCAGGTACTGTGGGCGATAACGAGGGCGATGATCAGGCTGGTCACGGGGTCGAGCCAGGTCCACCCGGTCAGGCGCATACCGAACGCCGCGACGACGACTCCGAGCGAGACAGCGGCGTCGGCGGCGAGATGAAGGTATTGGGCCTGGATGTTCAGGTCACCATGCCGCCCGCGCAGAAACAGCAGCGCGGAACCGCCGTTGACGAGGATGCCGATCGCCGCGACCACAATCACGGTGCCGGACGCGACGACCGTGGGCGCGTGGATGCGATGCAAAGCCTCGAGCCCGATGGCACCGACCGACACCAGCAAGATCGCCGCGTTGCCCAATGCGGCGAGGATCGAGAAGCGGCCCCAGCCGTAGGTCCGGCGCGGGGTCGGTGGCCGCCGATGCAGCCAGACCGCCATCCAGCCGAGCAGCAGGCCCAGCACGTCGCCCATGTTGTGGACCGCGTCCGCGATCAGCGCGACCGAGTTGGCGGCGAATCCGAAGCCGAGTTCCGTCAGCGCGAACAGCAGATTGACCCCGGCGCCGACGGCGAAAGCCATGTCATGCTCATCGGGGGCGTGGTGATGGCCGTGATGGCCAAAGCCGTAAGGGGAGTGCCCATGATGGGCGTGGCCTGCGTCGGCGTGGCCGTGATCGGCGTGGTTTGCGTCCGCGCGGTCACCAGCGGAAGGGTCATGATCGGCGGGGTCATGGTCGGCGTGTCCATGTTCTTCGGCGGACTTGCCGTCCCTCGCGTGGTCATGCCCGTGCCCGGTCGGCTCGCCATCATTCGGCACCTGGCCGTGCGAGGCCGTGGTCGGTTGTGGCACGCCATCGGAATTGCCTGTGTCCATCGTTGCGGGTCTATGCCACGAAGCGACCCGATACGCACGCCATCCCCAATTCTCACACTCACGTCACCGCGACATCGACCGCCCGATTGTCCAGGCCTCACGCATCCACCTTCAGACGGAACCATCCCATGAATGCGCTTCAGGCGATTTTAATCGCGATCCTGCAAGGAGCCACCGAACTGTTCCCGGTCAGCAGCCTCGGCCACGCCGTCATCGTGCCGGCGTTGATGAAGTCCGGAATCAACCAGCTTTCCGCCGAGTTCCTGCCGTTCCTGGTGTTCCTGCATCTTGGCACCGCGATCGCCTTGCTCAGCTATTTCTGGCGCGATTGGTGGATGCTGTTTCTGGGCGTCCTCGGATTGGCCGACCGGATCATGGTCGAGGAAAGCCGCCGTGTTTTCCTGAAGATCGTCATCGCCACCATTCCGGCCGTCGTCGTCGGATTTCTGCTGGAGAAGTTCGTGCGCGGCCTGTTCGGGACGCCCGTCGTCGCAGCCGCCTTCCTGGTGGTCAACGGATTTCTGCTGCTGTTCGGTGAGCGCCTGCGCAATCGCGGCCACCGTGAACTGTCCACTCTGACGACGATGGACGCGCTGTTGATCGGACTGTGGCAATGCACCGCTCTGATTCCCGGAATCTCCCGCTCCGGCGCCACCATCGTTGGCGGCGTGCTA
Organism: uncultured Alphaproteobacteria bacterium; assembly: GCA_963719675.1. GTDB lineage: Bacteria > Pseudomonadota > Alphaproteobacteria > Acetobacterales > Acetobacteraceae > Rhodopila. The sequence goes on from CAVRDN010000099.1 coordinate 9,587, forward strand.
CGCGGCATCACGCATGAGGGCGCGGCGCACTTCTCTTTCCTGATCGCGACCCCGATCATCCTCGGCGCCACGGTGCTGGAGGTGCCAAAACTGCTGCACGAGACCGTGCCGCCCGGCACCTTCGGGTTGGCCGCGCTGGCCGCGGTCATCTCCGGCATCACTGCCTGGCTCAGCACCTGGTTTCTGATGCGCTACTTTCGCGACCACGACGACTGGGCGCTCAGCCCCTTCGCCGCCTATTGCATCGTCGCGGGGCTCGGGAGCCTCGCGATCCTGATGCTGTGATCGCCTTTGGGTGACCGCCTCTGGCGTGGTCCCCTCGGGGTAATCGCCGATGGGTAATCGCCGTTAAGCGCTCCGCGCATCGGCGAGGCGCCACGTGTCCGCCCCGGCCGATGCGCCGGGGCGGTATGGCTTCCGTGATGCCGCGCCTGAATTTTGGCGTCCGGCATTACGATTTGCCGGCGCCAAAGCTCGGCAGGTTTTCCACGCGATCGACGAGTGCGGCGGGCCCGTCCGTCGGCAGACTGACCGAGTAGTTGAGCGCGCCGTCGATATCGTCCTCCCACACCGCGCGCGGCAGTTCATACAGCAGTTCGATCCCGTAACCGTTCGGATCGTGGATATACAGGCTGTGAGTCATGCCATGGTCCACACGGCGATCGAATTTCACGCCTTTACTCTGCAAGAAAGCGAGTTGCTGGAGCCACGCCTCCCGGCTCGGCAACAAGATCGCGACGTGGTTGATCGCCATGTTCATGCCGATCATGTTCCATTCCGCGGGAGGCGCCGGCAAATTGGGATTTTCGACCAGCGCGAGGTCATGATGACTGAGGCGGCCGCCCCCATGATCGCAGCTGTAAAAGCGGAAATTCGGCGGGTTCGGGCGGTCGGGGCGCGGTTTCGCGGTGCCGACATGTCTGAAGCCGATCATCTCGGTCCAGAACCGATGCAATTCCTCGATGTCGCGCACATTCAGCACGACGTGGTTGATCGCCCGCGGCGCCACGGCCTGTCTCGGGGCGACGATTTCGGAGGTTGTGACGTTATCCATGCGTGATCCCTTCCCAGTTTCAATCGCGGGCGCGGTTGCGCGATACGCTCCAGCGCCGGTTCGCCCGAACGATGGTCATGCCGCGAGGGAACGGTCATTGCGCGGGATCAAACGGTCAGTAAGGCTGCCCGAATAACGGGACAGCCGCGGGCTTTCGTCAGAGCACGCGTCTTCTCGCCGGAATGAAAAGTGGCACGAGCGGCTGTTCCGCGTGGAAACGGTCCGGGACCATAATTCGCATGTCCCCATCGCGCCTCCCATCGCGACCCGGGAAGCCTGAGCGCCGGGAACACGGAAGCCGACCCCACCGGCTTAACCGAATATTAGGCGCCGCCACGGTAGATTTCCCGTCGCGGCGCCGCGCGGGCGAGTCCGTCCTCCAGCGGCCCGTCCGATCGCCCCCGCGATCATCCATGCACCGCCGTCGCGCGTCGCTTCCAGTCCACCGAAAGGCTCAGTTTGGTGAAGTCGCATTATTTGGCCGCCGCGGGTCTGTTGTTCGCCGGCATGCTGGGTGGCCTGGGGATGTGGGGAACATACGAGGGCGTCACGACCTGGTTCACCTCGAACACCTTCTGCGTCTCCTGCCACGAGATGCGGACGATGGCCGACGATTATCGGCACTCGATCCACTACGCCAATCCAGCGGGGGTCAGAGCGCAATGCGCCGATTGCCACGTGCCGAAACCGTTCGTGGCCCGGATCGTGCACATGATCTTCGCCACCCGCGATCTGGTCGGGCACGTTCGCGGCGTCATCGACACGCCGGAGAAATTGGACGCACGGCGTCTCGATATGGCGAAGAGTGTTTGGGCGGAAATGACCGCCAACGGCTCGCTCGGCTGCCGAAGCTGCCACGGCTTCGAGGCGATGGATTTCGCGCGACAGCGGCCGGAGGCGGCGAAGGCGATGCATGGGCCGATGCGGGCTGGCGCCTCGTGCATCGACTGCCACCACGGCATCGCGCACCGGCTCGCGTTCGTGGCGGAGAAGCCGGTGGCCGCGGTAAGGCCCGTCGCGCCTGCCACACCGCCAGCCGAAGGAGTCGGTGAGAAGACGCCGCGGGACGCGGATGCGGGAAGCGTTGCGGGCACGGTCGTGGTCGCGTCACCTGGAACGCCGCCCCTCGTTCCTCCGGCCCGGACCGCGATGCCGCCGGCGCCCCAAACGACCGCGTCCATCACGCCGTCGACGGGCACGAGCGGTTTCATTGGCGAAGCCACCACGCCACTCGGCGACCCGTCCGGCGGCGCGCCGTTCGCGACGCTGTTCGTCTCCGCCCCCGTCACCGTGACCGCGACCGAGGCGGACGGCAGTCACATCGTCGCGAAGCTCTGGATGAAAGGCGATGCGGTCACCGCCGGCCCGCTGTTCGCGGCACCGGAGGGGGTCGAGGTCGGGCGGCTCGACACCCCAGGCGCTGCGAAAGCAGGGACCGCCCGCGATGGCTGGATCCCGGTGGAACTCACCGGCACGACACCCCCGGCCGCGGTGGTCGGCAACCTCGACGCCACGTGGGGGGCGGCCGAATCGACCTATGAATTCACCTGCGCCGGCTGCCACGTTTTGCATGCGGCGGAGGCGTACACGCCCGCGCAATGGGGCACCGAAATGAGCACCATGGCGAAGTCGGCCAATCTACGGCCGGACGACGCGATGGTGCTGCTGAAGTGGCTGCAGACCACGTCATTCAATCACCAGACCGCCAAATAGCCCGAAGGACCCACCGATGCACGACGATCAATCTTCGTTCGACGCGATGGCGCTGCCCAGTCCGTGGGAGCAGCCCAGAATGACTCGTCGCGGGTTGCTGGCCAGCGCGGCGGCATTGCCGTTGATGGCCGCGGCGCCGGTCTCCACCGACCTGATCCTGCCGCCGGTTGGCGGCGGGGATGTCCTGACCACGGCGGACAGCGAGGGCTTGTTGGACGTGCATCTGCGCGATGGCCAGGTGATCGGGGTTTCCAGCCTCGACCCGCCGGCGAACCAGGCCTCGCCCATGGGGCTCGCCTGGTATCAGCGTGCCATCGCTTCCGATCGCATCCTGTACCCGATGATCCGCGTGGACTGGAAGCCAGGCGGCAGCGGCGGCGACCGCTCGACACGCGGTGTCCCGAAATACCGGCGCGCGAGCTGGGACGAAGCGCTCGACCTCGTCGCCGGCGAGCTCAAACGGGTGAAAGCAAGCTACGGCAACGAGGCGATTCTCGGCGCGGTCACCGGCGGATGGCAGACCGCCGGCGCGCTGCACGCGAAGGTCGCGCAGTTCAACCGTTTCCTGGGGATGTTCGGCGGTTACACGAGCCTGATCGGCAACAAAAGCTACGCCTGCTGGCAGTGGGCGGCCCCGTATTCCTGGGGCGTGCAGTTCCCTGATGATTCGATGGCGGACACGACCGCCAATACCAACGCGGTGATTTTCTGGGCTTCCGATCCGATGGACTGCCTGAAAGTACGCGGCCCATCATACGGCCGCACCCGCGCCTGGATCACCGCGCTGAAAGAACGTGGCGTGAAGCTGATTACGATCGATCCGTTTTTCACCGAGACAGCCGGCGTCTCCGACCAATGGCTCGCCATACGACCCGGTTCCGATACCGCGCTGATGGCCGCGATGGCGTATTATCTGATCGCTGAGAAAAAGGCCGATACCGCGTTCCTTGATGCCTATGTGGTCGGCTACGAGCCGTTCCGGAAATACATCATGGGCGAGGCCGACGGAGTGAAGAAAACGCCGGAATGGGCGGCGAAGCTCACCGATCTCAGCGCCGAGACGATCACCACGCTGGCACGATTGTACGCGACGACGCCGAAAGTGAAGATCACCTGCTCCCGCGGCATTCAGCGTGGGGATCATGGCGAGCAGGCGGTACGCATGATGATCACGCTCGCTCTGCTGAAAGGCGAGTTGGGGTTGCCGGGCGGCGGTCTGACGTTCGAGATCCCTGGCTTCGCGGGCACTGGCGACGCGCGCCTGAAAGGCCGCGGCCCGGCGAATTTTCCGGGTTTCGCCAATCCGGTGACGCAGGCGATCCTGGATCAGCATTACGCCGACTCCATTCTGAGCGCGCCGATTACCCGCAACCACAATGGCAAGGCGTATGCCTACCCCCAGGCCGGCAAGTCGGAATGCAAACTGGCGTACTGGGCTGGTGGCAGCTTCCTCAATCAGCACGACGAGATCAATCGAAACCTCCAGGCGCTGGCGAAGTTCGAAACGATCATCGTGCACGACAGTTGGTGGACGCCCGCCACCCGCGCGGCCGATATCGTGCTGCCGATCGCCTGTTTGTTCGAGCGCAACGACATTACCCAGTTCTGGCGCTATGTCGTATACCAGCACAAGATCATGGACCCGGTCGGCGAAGCGCGCACCGACTTCGACATTTTCAAGGACCTGGCGAAACGTGTCGGCACCTATGACAGGTTTACCATGGGTATCGAGACCGAGGACGCGTGGCTGCGTAAACTGTTGTCGATGTCCGACGTGAAGATCAGCTACGACGAATTCAAGAAAGCCGGTTCCTATCTGTTGCCGGTGGACGAAACGCCGTATATCGCGTTCGCCGATTTCCGCCGCGACCCCAAAGCCAATCCGCTCAAGACTGCATCGGGAAAGTTCGAGATCTACTCGGAAGCCATCGCCGCCTTCAAATACGCGGACTGTCCTCCATCGCCGACGTGGATCGAGCCGTTCGAGTGGTTGGGCAGTCCCAAAACATCCCAATATCCGCTGCACATCGTCAACAAGCATCCGCGGTTCCGGCGTCACTCCTCATATGACAATGTCGCCGCGCTACACCAGTTCACCAAGGTGCGCGGTTTCGAGCCGATCTACATCAATCCCAAAGACGCCGAGGAGCGAAGCATCGCGGCCGGCGACATCGTGCGGGTCTTCAACGATCGCGGTGCGGTGCTGTGCGGTGCCGTGGTCACGGCACAGGTTCGGCCGCGCGTGGTGCTGATCGAGCAGGGCGCGTGGTATAGTCCGGTCGAGCCGGGCAAGATCGGGGGCCTTGACCGCGGCGGCAGCGCCAACACGCTGACGGCGCAGCGCGGTACGTCGCAGCTCGCCCAGGGTCCGGTTTGTCATGATAGCCTGGTGCAGATTGAGAAGCACGCCGGCGAGGCCGAAACCGAACGATTACGCGCCGATCCTGCCTGCCGCCGTCTGATCTCGCGGGCTATCGCCGCCCGCGGTCGATCTCCCGATCGATCCGGGCGGCGAGGCCCTCACTGACGGCCGTCATCGGCAACCGTAGCTCCGCGCTGTCGATCAATCCTGTGCGCCACAGCCAGTACTCTGATGGGGGCGGGGCTCGGTTCGGCGAACAGCAACCGCGGCAATTCGACGAGTTCTCGCCACGCGCTGAGAGCTCGTGACGAGTCGCCACCCAATATCTGGTCGCGGATCATCGCGAACGCGGCTGTCCGCATGTGTGCCGAAGCAAGGATCCCCCCATCGGCACCCTGGCTGAGCGCGGCATGAAACAATGCATCTTCCCCGGTCAGCACCGCGAATCCCGGCGGCCGATCCCGCAGCAAATCGAACGACTGCGCGGGGTCGGCGCAGCAATCCTTGACCCCTACGATGTTTGGGCGTTCGGCGAGGCGCAGCATCGTCTCGTTGCTTAGATTGACCCCGGTGCGATAAGGAATGTTGTAGATCAGCACGGGATGCCGCGTGTTGTCCGCCAGCAGGGTGAAATGTTCATACAATCCCTGTTGCGACGGCCGCGTGTAGGTACGGGCAGGCGACGAGATAACCGTCGATCGGCCAGCTCTCGGTGTGGCGGAGCGTTTCGATCCCCTTGCGCGTGTCGCTGCCGGATAACCCGAGGTATAGCGGCATCGTTCGCCCGATCGCGTTCAACTCCGTTCGCGACACCGCGACAAGGCGTTCGCGCTCGACGTCATCCAACGTCAGACCCTCGCCCGTGGTCGCGCCGAGGATCAGGCCATCGATCGGTTCTGCCGCGTAATGTCGGATCAGGCGGCGAACGGATGGTTCGTCCACCATGCCCTCCCGAAACGGCGTGATAAGCGGCAGCCAGACGCCATGCAATGTCGTTCGGTCGGTGTGCATACGGTGTTCCCTCTCCTGTGATGCCGGAGACGGGAGCAGGCACCAAAAAACCCCGTCCGAACCGGCGGGGTGGCGATCGATGCGGGAGGCGCTACGGCTTACAACGCGCGACGATCGACAGTCCCCCAAAGCGGGGACGTTTTTTCGAACGAGCGAACATGCCGAGGCCGTGCACCATGCGCTGAACGTCGGCCATCCGGCGTGGCAGTGTCAACCGCGCTCAGCCATCGACGATCTTTCGGAGCAGCGCGGTCAACGCGTCCGGCGCCGTGACATGGGGTGAATGGCTGGCGTCAATTTCATGATAACGCCAGCCGGCCTCCGTACCTGGCGCGCTCCGCGAACCGGCGGAACGGGTCCGCCGCCGGACCGATACGCACAATATTGGCGGCGTTCGGGAGGTTCCGATCCACGCGGTGGCCCGGCCATGCACGGACGCGCATACGCCTGCGCCGTCACAATG
>CAVRDN010000100.1:0-19850 GCA_963719675.1 uncultured Alphaproteobacteria bacterium
CGACGTCGTCCTATGGGTGGCGAATGGCGGGACGATCCGCGAGTTCGCCACCTTCGCCCATGTGCGCCAGGACACGACCTCTGATCGGCTCGGCGCCGGGCCGTCCCAACTCGCGGGGCATTATTTGGGCGGCGCGGGCGCGCCCGTTTCCCGCATCTTCGCGCCGCCTGATCGACCGCGGATCAGAGCGGGGAGAGTGTGCCGGGCTCGCTGGACGCCGAATAACGGTGGTTTGATCTCAATCAATGCCGTAGGCGTGGACGATCGTATGTGTGGCGCGCTGGCCGAGCCATCAGGTTAAGGCCTCGACTTCGAGCGGGCGTGCTTGCTCTCCGTGGGCGCGCCTGTTTCGCATCCCCGGGCAACAGATGTCCGGTTATGTGCGAGTTCTAAGGACCGGCTGTGGTTATGCTCGCCCACGGGTCCTCCGCGCCCCAAGGACAGGCGCGCCTTCCCCAACTTGGGCGCGCCTGTTTCCTCAGACGTGGGGAACCGGATTGCAAAAGACCTGCACTTCTCCCTACCGGTGGTTCTCGTCGTCGGTGTCATGCTGGGTGTCTGGGTGACAAGTTAGTCCCGGGCTTTTATTAGCGCCGACCTCGAATTTGTCTTGTACATACGGGCGGTTCATTCCATCCCACGGCCAGAGCCGGCGCCGAGTTGCACAACGCGTCCTCTGTTGTTCCGGCCCGCCGTCCAGTTTCCGCCGCTGGCGGATTTTGGACAGCCAGGACACGACTGACAGTCAATGCATCCACCTCGACCTTCATTTCGATGGCCTGTCGGGCATCATCTTCCATGCGCTCGGCGACCCGCTTCACGAAGGCGATATTACCCTCACGGTCGGCTTCAGTGCACCGACGTGCCAATCGGGCCGCTTCAATAGCCGCGAGTTCGGCGTTGATGGCATCGCTCTGCGCGCGTGACGACATGGCGTTCCAGCACGGACTTCCCGACGCGCACCCAGGCCCGCTCGCATGCGATTTCAAGATCGCTCGCCATGCATGCTTCCATGATCTGGCGGCAGGATAGTGAGCCGGCGCGTCGCGGGGGCTCATCTGAATCAAACAGTCCGACTTTTATCAACGAGATCAGCACGCCGGTTGAACCCGACGCCCGCTGTTGACCTGTCGTTATTTGTTTGTCGGAACCTTCTCTGGCGGCACCCAGGTCCAGGCCGTCACCGCCTCCGCCGACGGGGCACCCCCTTCGGGGGCCTGGGGTGCTGGTGGGTCATCGTATTTGCTTCGGAATGCCAGCACCACGGAATTACTCTCGATGCGAGTTCGCTTGTCGGCCGCGCGCGGCATGGGGATGCGCGCGCGAATGCAATAGGATACGAGCAATGCACCCAGGGCTCCGCCCCGATCCATACGGCCCGCGCGGACTGACCGCCACCATACATGATGTCGACCCGGCCGTTGCTTTATATTGGTTAAATTGGAGTTAAGCACTGGCCGATCGTTCGCGCTCTCGCATGCCAGTGATACCCTTTTCGTCGGGTGCACCCTTGCGCGCGGGGATCGTGCCGGCGATCGGCGGCTCGATCGAAGCCGGCGAACACCGAGCCAAGATTTGGGCGCAGTGGCGAGTGGCGGCAGGCACAACCATTGCGCGATCGTGAAGTATCGACGGAAGGCGCCGCGCGGTGCCTGGACAGTGCCGGCGCAGTCAAACCGGCGAGGCGGCGGACCAGACGGGAGAATCGACTTTACCGGACTTCACATTATTCGTTGCGATTAACATAATGTCGATATGGCGGCTAGCTGGTGTACGCGCAATATAGAGATGACACCCTTGTGCAAAGTTGAGGTGACACTGCCCCGGGTTTCAGGGTCCCGGGAGGTGCGCCGTGCCGGTGGTGTCCATGAGCAAGCGAGAATTCACTCGGCTTGAGGTGTTGTTGCAGGTTCAGTCGGGTCGTCTTCGCGTCGCCGATGCCTGTGAACTGATTGGCCTTCGTCGGCGGCAGATCTTTCGGCTGTTGGTCGGTCTCAAACAGGCCGGTGCCGCCAGTCTGGTGTCAAAGCATCGCGGCCGGCCGAGCAACAATCGGCTTCCGGCTGAGTTCCGCGATCTGGCGATGTCGCTGGTCCGAGAGCGGTATGCCGATTTCGGTCCGACGCTGGCGGCGGAGAAGCTGGCCGAGTTGCATGGCTGCGCGGTGTCACGCGAGACGCTGCGGGGCTGGATGATCGCCGAGGGCCTGTGGACCGACCGTCGTCACAGAGCGCCCTCCCCGCATCAGCCGCGCCGTCGCCGGGAATGTCTGGGTGAACTGGTGCAAATCGACGGTTCGGAACACGCGTGGTTCGAAGCCCGTGGCGACATGTGCACACTGCTGGCATTCGTGGACGACGCCACCAGCCAGTTGATGCAATTGCGCTTCGTCGCCTCGGAATCCGCGTTCGACTACTTCCGCGCGACGCGTGCGTATCTGGAAACCCACGGCAAACCGGTGGCGTTCTACAGTGATAAACACAGCATCTTCCGCGTGAACAACAAAGACGCGGCGGGGGGCGAAGGCATCACGCAATTCGGTCGCGCGTTGATGGAACTGAACATCGACATCATTTGTGCCAACAGCCCGCAAGCGAAGGGTCGCGTCGAACGGGCGTTCGGCACGTTGCAGGACCGGCTGGTGAAGGAGCTCCGTCTGGCGGGTATTTCCTCGATTGCCGCGGCGAACGCCTGGTTGCCCGGGTTCATGGCCGATTACAACAGACGCTTCGGCCGTGCGCCGGCGAACGCCAAGGACCTGCATCGGAAGCTGACGGCTGTCGACAACCTGGATGAGATGCTCGCGTGGCGCGAGCAACGGACGGTCACCCGCAATCTGAGCCTGCACTATGACCGGATGATGCTTCTGCTGGAACCGACACAGCTGGCGATCGGGCTGATGCGCAAGCAGGTCGATGTGGTGAATTACCCGGACGGGCGCTTCGCGGTTCAGTTCGAGGGTGTCTCGTTGCCGTTCCGTGTCTTTGACAAGATCCAGACCGTTCAGCCCGGCGCGATCGTCGAGAACAAACGACTGGGCGCGGCGCTGGCGATGGTAAAGGCGCATCAGGAGACATACGCGCCCAATCAACGCCGTCGTCATCCGGCGCGGCAGCATCGGCCGAACAATCTCGAGGCGCCCGGCATGCCGACGAAGGGACGGCCATCGCGCGATGTCGCCGCGGCCGCCGCGGCCGCCGCGAAACCGGAGGCTCATTCTCCCTTGTATTCCGTTACGTAACGGAGAAAGACCATGCCAAGAGGCCGCAAACCTGAAGGCGAAACGTCACTGAGCAACGCCGAGCGTCAGGCGCGTTGGCGGGTGAAACATCAGACTCCGGCGCCATCCGTGGTGATCCGAGCGCGTCGGCCCGTTGATCGCCGGAGCCGCGTTCAACGTTGGCGTGACGCGGTGGGCGAACTGCTCGACATCCAGTCCGATTGCTCCGGATGGCTCGACGCCTTGCCGGAAGCGTTGCGCGAAACCGCGACCGCGCAAGCGCTTCAGGCGATCGTCGATCTGGACCTCGCCGAACTTTCCGCGATCGAGCCGCCTCGGGGTTACGGTCGGGACTGAATTCAGCCGGGCGCACGGCATTCCGATGATGCTGGGTGAGATCGACGGCCTCAAGGGCCGCGCTGCGCGCGCCGGCGAGCCGGTTGCAGCCCTTGACCCCGCCGCCCTCGCCCAGCGGATCGCTGTGATGCCGTTTCGCGCCGGGTCGGTCCGCCGTCAGGGTGTCATTTCTACTTTGCGCGCCGGGTGACATTTCAACCTTGCGCCGACATTGTGTGTCCGCCGCGGATTGGCCTGGCGCCCCCGTTCCGGTTAGTCCGACCGAGGGTCTCAAGACACGCGGCAGCGGATGCTGGTTCACGAACCGTGGTCGCTCTCCACCACTGACCGCCCTTCCCGCGGCATTTCTTTCCTGGGCACAGTCAGCTGGTGACACGACAAGCGCCAAATGCGACCAACTCCGATTGCCGCGTACAGACGAAGGGCCGGTGCGAACACCGGCCCCGCATCGCCTGAGAAGCTCCGGACTTAGCCGTTGCCGTCGGCGCCGATCAGCGTCTGTTGCGGAAACACCGGGGCCCGATATTGCTCGACATCGGACGAACCCGCCTGCGGTTGCGCGGTCATCGGAACGACCTGCTGGCCGGCGCCCAACGCGCGCTCCAGTTGCCGCGTCTCAAACGGTCCGGCATTCACGCCGCCCGCGCTCTCCTGGGCCATCGCGCTACCAACGCCGAGCGACAACGCGGCCGCGGCGACGAGCATAAAGGATTTGAAGTTGGTCATGGTTCGGACTCCTGTCATGTGGGCCGCCGACCTGTTCGGTGGTCCCGATGGTTTGAGCGGTTGAATTCGCCGCCCGTCATCGATGACGAGGAGATAGGACCTTTCCGCGCTGAAGATTATCCGGAAACATCGCAAGTCGCTTGTGCGGTCAGTACCATAATCATCCGCTCATTTATTTGTTCCGCGCACAGGCGACTTGCACCCGATGCGGATAATTCCGGTCCGCATCCAATGCTTTGGTCGAACGGGGCGATGATTTCCAACCCCCGGTCTCCGCCGACTGGCGAGACCTGGATCTCCGCCACGGCCCCGCGGGTCCCGAGCCGTCACTCGCGGACGAACCTCACCGCGGTTGGCCCGCCGACGGTCGTTTGCCGCGGCGATGGCCGAATGCGAAATCACGCGGGTCGTATCTCGACCGGAGGGACCAGTCCGTCTTATCGTGATCGCTGTCGCTGGCCCGGTGCTTCCTCCAGGCCAGAGCATTGATACGCTTGTTTCGCCAGGCTCCGGTCAGGCGGGCATCACTGGCGGGGAACATCGCCCAATGACACATCCAGGTCCCTTCGCATCCGACATGCTGCCGGCCGGCGTGCGCTCTCGGCTGATTCCCCAGGTCAACGGGATGACGGTGCATATCCTGGAAGCCGGATACGACGTTCCGGACCGCCCGTGCGTGCTGCTGCTGCATGGGTTTCCGGAACTCGCATGGTCCTGGCGGCGCGTGATGGGGCCGCTGGCGCGCGCCGGCTATCACGTCGTCGCGCCGGATTTGCGTGGCTATGGCCGCACGTCAGGTACCAATCCCGGCTTCGACGACGATCTGATGCCGTGGCGCACGATCAATCAGATCCGCGATATGATGGGTCTGCTCTGGGCTTTGGGGTACCGCTCGACCGAGGCCGTGGTCGGCCATGATTTCGGAGCCAGCGTCGCCGCCTGGTGCGCGTTGGTCCGCCCGGACGTGTTCCGCCGCATGGCGCTGATGAGTGCCCCTTTCGCCGGTCCGCCCGATATTCCGTTCGATACCGATCGCCACCCCGTCGCGGCGAAACCGGACCCCGTGCACGCCGACCTGGCGGCTTTGGCGCGGCCTCGGAAGCACTACCATCGCTACTATGCCACCCGCCCCGCCAATGCCGATATCATGGGGTGCGAACAGGGCGTGCACGACTTCCTGCGCGCGTATTTCCATCACAAGAGCGGGGACTGGCAGCAAAACCGCCCGTTCCGTCTGGCCGGCTGGACGGCGGCCGAGCTGGCGAAGATGCCGACCTACTACATCATGGATCTGGATCGGAACATGGCGGAAACGGTGGCTCGTGAGATGCCCTCCCCCGCCGAGATCGCCGCCTGCCAATGGCTGCCGGAAGAGGACATGCGGGTGTACAGCCAGGAATACGGGCGTACCGGCTTCCAGGGCGGGTTGCAGAATTATCGCGTGCGGATCGAGAACGCCGGCGTATCGGACCTGCAGGTCTTCGCCGGACGCACCATCGATCAACCCTCGCTGTTCGTTTCCGGTGCCAGCGACTGGGGAGTGTATCAGTCGCCAGGCAATTTGGAGCGGATGCGCGACGTGATCTGCACCAACATGATCGGCTGCCATCTTCTGGAGGGCGCCGGCCACTGGGTGCAGCAGGAGAAAGCCGCGGAGGTCGCCACCCTGCTGGCGGGATTGCTGGAAACGCCGCTTCGCCAGGGCTGAAGACTGACTCGCGATGACGCGGCGGACGCGCGTTGGCCCAAAGATCGCCGATGCCGCCTCGCGCGAAGGTGTTGCCAGTTGAGGATGTCGTCCCTTCTTCGCGCGCCAAATGACGGTTCGGTGCGCGCCGACTTCATGGCGATGTGGAAGTAACGTCCACGGCGGCGGCGCGGTTGCGCGCTCTATTCCGCTATGACCTTCGGGCATGACGCCCGTACCCGGCGGGAATTCGGTGTCTCGGGGCAAGTTCCCACCGCCAGGGCATCCTCGTGATATCGGGGATGGGCCACGCGACACGCGCTTTTTCAGGAGCCGACACAGGTCTCCACCGGATACCATTTGCCCGAAGGCCCCAGACGCGTCCGCGACCGGCGGACGCGTCCGGCATTGGATCTGGCGTCCGCTCTACCCGATCGGATCCAGCACCACGACCGGAATTTCGCGATCGGTCTTCTTCTCGTAGTCGGCATAGGGCGGCCAGAACTTCAGGGCCTCTTGCCACAGCTTTGTCCGTTCTTCACCGCTGGTCGTCCTGGCCCGTGCCTTCAGTTTCTTCGTGCCGACCTGCACCTCGACCTCGGGGTTGGCGAGGAGGTTCTTGTACCAACCGGGGTGTTCGGGTGCCCCGCCCTTCGACGCGACAACGATGTAGCTATTGCCCGTCTGGCCGTAGAACAGCGGGAAGATGAATTTCTCCCCGGATTTCCGCCCGGTGGTGGTCAGCAGCAAGGACGGAACGTTCATTTCCGTGTAGCCGGGTGGAGTCACCTTATACATGTGACCGTCCGTGCCGCCGCTTGAAATGTAGCGGTTGGAGTGGTCGATCATCCACTGTGGCAGGTTCGGAGCCAATTTCGCTTCGGCCATCGTCGGATCTCCTTTTGTTATCCGCTACCTATATCACATCCCGCGGCCAGCAAGCATCAGAGCGGCGCCGCGGTCCCGGCGGACGCCCCTTCCCTCGCGGCGTCGTGTGGCGGGCGGGTCCGGTGGCAGTGCCGCATCGTCCTCACACATTCGCATGGCCAACGCGCAAGCCCCGCGTAGTTAGCAGATCTCAGCCGCGGCGAACGCGTGGACGTTTATGTTGCACCGCAATAACCGGGTCCATACATTCAGGCTGAAATACGAAATCGAGACTCGGCATGATCAGACCCGACCAGGATCCGCGCGAACCCTCTTCCCTGTCATGGCCCGCCTGGGCCCCTGCCCTGGCCGCCTCGTTGCTGATCATCGCCATCGGCGGCATGACGACTTATCTCGCGCTCAGGTTCGATGCCCTTCGGCCCCGCGTTGGCGACATGATCGTATTCGCCCCGACGCAGGGCGACGGCGACACCTGGCAACTCCAGGTCGCCACGACCTCGGTTGTCGGACGCGACTGGAAAGCGGGGCCCTGCGTCTTCGATCCCAACGAGATGTCGGCCGCCGGCGGGAGCCTCGTCATCGAAGCGCGCGAGGAAGCCAACCCGCCGCGCTTCCAGTTGCACTGGGCTGGTCAGCATACCGCGAAGGGTTCCGGTGATTGTGGCGCGTCGGCGGATCTCACGCTCGACCGTTACGACCTCCAGCGGTTGGCCAACGCGGCCGGCGGTTTCGGGGTGAAGCCGCGCGCGTTCGAATAAACCACCCGTCCGGGAACCCGCCCTTCTGGCAGCCTCCTCGTTCGGTCGATCCGGCAATTCGCGTTCTCCGTCCCGGTTTGTTTCCCGGCCAATTCCCAGCGTGTGTATCCCGCGTTTGACGATCGGCCCGAATGATCCGTCGCCGCTGCTGGTTCCTTCCTCACTCCGCTGCAGCCGCGGATCGTGGCGCGCTGCCGCTACGCCGGACCTTTGGCCGACGGCGCGGCGAGCATCGCCCGGATCTCCGGCAGATGTTCGCGGCCCCAGAACAGTTCGCCGTCCACGATGAAGCTCGGCACGCCAAATACGCCCGCGGCTTCCGCCTCACGGCAGATGCGCGCGACCTCGGCGCGACCAGCGTCGGCCCAGTCAGGGAATCGGGCGCCATCGGCGCCAGCGTCGCGCAACAGAGCGGCGATCGCCGGCACCGATTCGATATCCAGGTCGCGGCGCCAAAACCGCGCGAACACGGCATCGTGGTAACGGCGAAATACCGTCGCACTCGCATCCTGGGCGAATAGCATCCCGGCGGCGGCGAGCGTCGAATCCCAGATCTTCTGAGTCCCGCGAATGATCAGACCCGCTTTGCGGGCCTCCCGGCGACAATCCATGTAGCTGTAGCGCACCCGCCGCCACTGATGCGCGTTGCGGTTCTCCTCCAGCACGTTACCCGCCGCATCGACCCGCGCCGATCCAAGGTACTGGGGGATGTCAAGTACATAGGGCTTCCAGTCCACGGTCGCGAGACCATCGTCCTCCAGTTGCTGGATCAGGTCCTTCGCCAGATACGCGTATGGACTTTTGTAATCGCTGTAGACCGTGATCGCGCGTGGAATTGTCATACGGAGCACCCTTGCGAATCGAGGAAACAAAGGACGAGCCGGCAAATCATCGTCGTACCGGTCGTCGGGAGAAAACCCGAGTTTTATCATAAAATTAACGTTCTGATGATTTGGTCTCAAGGGGCGACGCGGAGTATCATTTTGCTATGCTCACCCCGACCCGCTCCATCGGCGTCCTGATCCGGGAATGGCGTCAGCGGCGCCGTTTCAGCCAGTTCGAGCTCGCTCGTGACGCGGAGATTTCCGCCCGGCATCTGAGCTTCCTGGAAACCGGCCGCGCCATGCCGGGTCGCGCGTTGCTGCTGCGACTGGCCGAACGGATGGCGATTCCGCTGCGGGAGCAGAACGCGATGCTCGACGCGGCGGGCCTCGCGCGGATTTTCCCTGAGCGTTCGCTGGACGATCCACGATTTCCGCATGACCAGGCGGACCATCGACCTGATCCTGACCATGCACGAGCCGAACCCGTCCGTGGCGGTTGATTGGCACTGGACGATCGCGGCCTCCAACCAGGCGGTCGCCAATCTCGTCGCCGGCGTGGTGCCTTTGCTGCTTCGGCCGCCGGTCAACATGGTCCGTCTTTGCCTGCATCCCGCCGGTCTCGCGCCCCGAATCATCAACCTGGCCGAGTGGCGACGCCATCTGATCTCGCGCATGCGGCGGCAAATCGAATTGACCGGCGATCGGACGCTCCTGGATCTCGTCGAGGAAGTGAGCGCTTATCCAGGGTCCACCGCATCCCCGGGACCGGTCGTGCCGTTCGAACCCGAGCCGGTGGCGATCCCGCTGCGGTTGGCCACGGTGCACGGTTCGTTGGCATTCTTCGGCACCACCACGGTGTTCGGCGGACCGATCGATGTTACGCTGGCCGAACTCGCGATCGAGGCATTTTTTCCGGCCGATCCGATCACTCTGACGGTCATGCGCCGGCTGGCGGCGGAGCGGGCGGCGCGACAGGACCCGGCTCCGGCGCCCCGGTTGGCGCGGCGAGCAGCAAGCCGGTTGATCGACTCCAATGCCGGAAACAGCATCCGCCAGGCGCGCGTGAAGCTCTCCAGGCCGGTCCCACGCGCGGCGAGCAACGCGCCGATTTCTCCGACGGTCCGCTTGCCATCGATCAGGCGGAGGATCGCCCCCGCCAATGGCGGCACGGGCACCGGCACCCGCAACCCATCGAGCCCAATGAACAAGGTGTTGGAGCCCTGAATGCCCTTGGCGATATCCTCTCCGGACAACTCGCGGCAGATCGGCACCGCGTCGGAATGGAACGGATCGGCGCGCCGCGGCAGTTCATTGGCGCGCGTGCAGTAGACGATGTGCGCCGCGATATTGCCCACCAGCGCTTCGGCGAGCGCGGCGCGCTCCACCGGGGCAAGCGCGGCGACCCTGGTCCGCAGCCGCGGGTCGGGCAACAGCGGGACCGGATCGTAGCGGATCGGCTCGACCCAGCAGGCGATCGCGAGGCCGGCGCGGGCCAGCAAATCGTGCAACGCCGAGACCGTGTAGGCCTGATCGCGTGGATTGAGCAGCAGATCGTAGAGTCCGGCGTCGCCTCCGTTCAGGTGATCGGTGACGCTCCGGTTGCCACGCAGCCACGCGGTCTCCGGCAGATGTTTCATCACCCGACGCGCGACGTCCAGCCGGGCGGCGGGCGCTTCGCGCGCGGGTGCCAGCAGCCGCAAGGCGTCCTGGATCATATAGATGCCGGTACGGCCATGCGGCGCGTAGACCATCAGTCCCATCCCGCCGCCCGGCGCCAGCACCGACAGCAACGCGCGAACCCCGGCCTCCGGATCCGGCAAATGGTGCAGCACGCCGCAGCAGTCGATGTAGTCGAATGGACCCAGACCCGATCCGGGCAAATCCAGCAACGACCGCTGCTCCCACACGATGTTCGTCAGCCCACGCGCCGCCGCCCGTGACCGGGCGATTTTCAGCGCCGCCGAGGACCGGTCGAGCCAGGTAACGGTCCCCGGCCGCCCGTCGCGCGTCATCTGCTGCGCCAGCATGATGGTGGCGTCGCCTGAGCCGCCGCCAGCGACCAGCACCCGTAACGGTCGAGACGCGGGTCGGGTGGCGCCGAAGATCCAATGATCGACTTCGCGCAGGTGACCGGGGCTGCCGACGATCAGGCGCTTCGCCTCGTCCCGCGGATCGCGATGCGGGTAAGGATAGGCTTGGTCCTGCGCCGCCAAACGAAGGTCAGTCTCATCCGTCATGGGCTGAGCCTACGTGACCGCCGCGGCATTTGGAAACCGAGCACGCGCGAACGGAGCCCGCCTGGGTGGTCCGCCGTGTCGGATGTGCCAAGGGGGTTCGCCGCAGGTGCTCGCCAACACGGGAGTGCCCGGCAGGGGGGACCAGCGTTGGGCGGGTGCCAACGTGGGCAGATGCCAGCGTGGGCAAATGCCAGAGTGGGCTTGTCAGCGCGTTCGCGCCAACACGCGGCGTGCCAACGCGGGGCTGTTCCTGGCAACTCCGCGGCCCCTTGCGCGCGGCGACGGGCTTGCCTATCCGGCGAGCATGGACGATGCGCTCTCCGCCGAGGCTGAACTCCGCCGCCTGCTCACGATCATGGCCGCCCTGCGCGACCAAGCCACTGGCTGTCCCTGGGATAAAGAGCAGACCTTCGACACCATCGCGCCCTACACGATCGAGGAAGCGTATGAGGTCGCCGACGCGATCGCCCGCCGCGATTTCGCATCCCTCCCCGACGAACTGGGCGATCTGCTGTTCCAGGTCGTTTATCACGCGCGCATGGCCGAGGAGGACGGCCGGTTCGCTTTCGCCGACGTGGCCCGCGCGATCAGCGACAAAATGATCCGCCGCCATCCGCATGTCTTCGGCGACGCCGCCGCGCGCGATGCCGCCGCTCAAACGGCCGCCTGGGAGGCACAGAAATCCGCCGAACGGAGCGCCCGTCAGGAAACCGGCACACTGGCCGGCGTGCCGATCGGTCTCCCCGCGCTCACCCGCGCCGAGAAACTGACCAAACGCGCCGCCCGTGTCGGGTTCGACTGGCCGGACGCCACGGCGGTATGGCCAAGCTCGACGAGGAGATCGGCGAATTACGAGCCGAACTGCCAGGCGCCGACCCGGCGCGGTTGACCGACGAGGTCGGCGATCTGATGTTCGTCCTCGCCAACCTCGCCCGCAAACTGGGCCTCGATCCCGAGACCTGCCTGCGCCACGCCAACGACAAATTCGTCCGCCGCTTCAACGCCATGGAGCAAATCCTGGCGCGTGAGGGACGCGACCTGAAAGGCGAAACGCTGGCGGCGATGGAAGCCGCCTGGCAAGCGGTCAAGCGCGCGGAATGACCCGCGCCGCGGCGTGCCCCTTGGTTTGGTAGTATCCTCCGCGCGCATGACAGACATCGACCCTGACGCCGACGCGCGGCGCGAGCTGCGACAACATCGCGCGTTCGCCACGTTCCTGCTCATCCTCATGGGCGCTCTCACCCTCGGCAGCTACGCGATGCCGGAGGGCTGGGGAACCGACCTGCTCCAGGCGGCGGCCAAGGCCGGGTTTGTCGGAGGCATCGCCGACTGGTTCGCGGTCACCGCGCTGTTCCGCCACCCGCTCGGGATTCCGATCCCGCACACCGCCATAATCCCCAACCAGAAGGAGCGGCTTGGTCTCGCTCTGGGCCGCTTCGTCGCCAACCACGTCATCACGCCGGGCGAAGTTTCTTCGGTTCTGGTTCGCCTCGATGTGCCCGGCATTCTGGCGCGCTATCTGAGCGATCCGGTTTCGGCACGGCCCGCGGCGGTCACGCTCGCCGCCTTGTTGCCGCGCATCCTGGCCACCGTCGAGGACGGACGCGCTCGCCGCATGGCGAGCCGGATCATTCCACGCGTGCTCGGCGGTGCCGGCGCCGGCGTGGTGGTGGCGCGCGCCTTGCGGACGCTGGTCGAGGGCGGCCGCCATCAGGAGATGTTCGGCTTTATCCTGGAGCAACTCAAAACCTTGCTCTCCGCCCGCGAGGAGACCTTGCGCACCGCGATCGAGGAACGCGTCCGCGAGCAAGGCGGCCGCCTCATCGGATGGGCACTGGGCGCCTCGATCGCGCGACGGGTACTGACCACGATTAACACCGAACTGGACAAAATGAGCCCCGATGGCTCCGAACTGCGCGCCGCGTTCGACGAGTGGATCAGGCGTGAAATCAACCGGATGGAGGAAGATCCCGCGCGCGCGGCGGAAATCGGCGCGGCGATCCGCAAGGTGGTCGCGCACGACACGGTGCAGGCGTGGCTGTGGGATGTTTGGTCGCGCCTGCGGTTGGCTCTCGAAGCGGATGCCGCGCGTCCGAATGGGCGCACCGTCGCGTATCTGGAGGGCGCGCTGGCGAACCTCGGCGTCATGCTGGCATCCGATCCCGGTGCGCGCGCGCGTGTCGAGGCCGCCTCCGCCGGCATTACCAACCAGTTGCTGCCGGCGGCGCGTGAGAAGCTGTCGGCGTTCATCGCCCAGGTGGTTGGCGGCTGGGATGCGAAGACGATCACGGACCGATTGGAACTGCGAGTTGGCAAGGATCTGCAATACGTGCGGATGAACGGCACGCTGGTCGGGTTCATCGTCGGCGGTCTGCTCTACGCGGTCCTGCGCGCCGGCTTCGGTCACGTGAGCTTTTGAACGGCGTCGCGCGAAGCCGGACCGCTCCTACGCCGGGACCCCGACCGAGCGCAGCGTGATCCGCAAATTCTCCGTCGTATAAGGCTTGCTCAGAAAGCCGATGCCAGTCTGGTCCTGAAATAAATCTCGCAACGTCGCGGTGTCGTGACCACTGGCGATCACGATCGGCAACGCCGGAAACATTGCCCGGATGTCGCGCACCAGGTCGTCGCCTTTCGCATCCGGCAATCCCATGTCGACAATCACCGCGTCGGCCTCGCCATTCAGCGCCCGCAATTTGCCGCGCGCCTCCGCCGCCGTTCCGGCGACTTCGACGGCGAAACCCAGGTCCTGGAGTTCTTCAGTGACGACCATCTGAATCAGGACCTCGTCTTCGACCAGCAGCAGCCGCGGCTGTGCGTCGGCGGTATCCAAAATCCCCCGCAACTTCTCCGCCAGCGCCGCGTAGGTGAACGGTTTGGTGATCAGCACCACGCCCGGATCGAGCCGCCCGTCATGAACGATGGTGTCGCGCGCGTACACCGTCGTGAACAGTACCTTCAGTGCGGGCCACCGTTGCCGCGCCACCTCCGCGAGCTGGCGTCCGTTCATTCCGCCAGGCAATCCAATGTCGGTGAACAGCAATCGGATGTCCGGATGCTGCTCCAGAGTTCGAGGGCGATCCTGCCGTTGGGGGCCTCCAGCGCCTGGTAGCCAAGCTCGCGCACGATGCCGCTGGTGTATTCCCGCACCGCCTCTTCGTCCTCGACGATCAGGACCGATTCGCCGTGCCGGCCGCGCGCCACATGCGCCGCCGGTTCCTCGGGCGCCGCCGCCGCGTCGGAACTGAAGCGCGGCAAATACATGCGGACCGTGGTGCCCTTGCCGAGTTCGCTGTCGATCTTCACGTGACCCCCGGACTGGCGGACGAAGCCGTAGACCTGGATCAGGCCAAGACCGGTGCCATGCCCGACATCCTTGGTGGTGAAGAACGGCTCGAACGCCTTGTCCAGCGTTTCGGGCGTCATGCCGATGCCGTTGTCGCTGATCGACAGCGCGATGTATCGCCGGGGGTGAGGTCGGGGCGCGCGATGGCATCGACATCGTCGAGGACTGCGCCGCGGGTTTCGATGACCAACCTTCCGCCGCCCGGCATCGCGTCACGCGCGTTGACGGCGAGATTGAGGATCGCGATCTCCAATTGGTTGGCATCGATGTTGGCGCGATCGAGCCGCCGAGGCGAGCACGGTTTCGACCGAGATCTGCTCGCCCAGAGGGTCCTGCGCAGCAAATCGGACATCTCTCTGACCAGGTCGTTGACATCCAGCGGCCTGGGGTCGAGCGGCTGTTGACGTGAAAACGCCAGCAGCCGTTGCGTGAGGAAACCGCGCGTTGCGCGCCGCGCATGGCGCTTTCGGCCGAGCGATCCAGCCGCGCGATATCCGGTGATCGGCGCCTGCAGATTCCGCCGCAGCGATTCGAGGTTGCCGACGATGATGGTCAGCAGGTTATTGAAGTCGTGCGCGACGCCGCCGGTGATGTGGCCGATACCCTCCATCTTTTGCGCCTGGCGGATCACTTCTTCGGCCTGTCGTCGCGCGGTCACCTCGACGGCTTCGGGCACGATGGCGACAACGGCGCCGGCATTGTCACGCACCGGACGCATCTGAAAATCAAACCATCGCCAACCACCCACCGGGAGATTGACGTGAATTTCCTGATGCAGCGTTTCGCCTCGCGCGACCCGCGGAATTGCGTCGCGCACGGTCTCCGGCATGCCAGCCGTGCCGGTAAACCACGGCGTGTCCCAGAACGGCTGCCGACCACGCGTCCATCGGCGCGCCGATCGCCTCCAGCGAGGTTTGTTCGCATCGAGTAACGTGCCATCGACCGACATCAAACCCTGGAACGTGAAGCTCGTTTCGAACACGGCGCGCAGCCGCGCTTCTTTGTCACGCAGTTCGGCGGTGCGTTGCGCGACCTGAGTCTCCAGTGTTTCGTTGAGACGACGCAAACTCTCCTCGGCCAGCTTGCCGGTCGGTGACGTCCTGGAAGTAGATCGACAATCCCCCGCCTCGGCCGGGATAGACCCGGACGTCGAACCATTTCGTCCACAGCGCCGAGTGATACTCGAACGCGCCACTGACCCGTTCCGTCATCGCGCGGCGGAGGTGTTCCGCGACGATGCTGCCGGCGGTCGCCGGCCACACGGTCCAAAGCTCCTTGCCGATCAGGTCGTGGCCCGCCGGACCGAGCATCCGCTCGGCGGCGGCGTTGACGTAGGTGAAGCGCCAGTCCTGATCGAGCGCCAGAAACCCGTCATTGATACTGGCGAGGATCCCCTCGGCGCGATCCCGCGCGGCCTGCGCTTCACGGCGCAGGTCATTTTCGACATGCACCGCCTCCCGCCGCAACGAGGCCATGTCAAGATTGGCGCGCACCCGCGCCAGCAGCTCGCGGGCACTGAAGGGTTTGACCAGATAGTCGTCGGCGCCGGCGGTCAGTCCCTCGATTTTGGCTTCCTCTCCGGCCCGCGCCGATAACAGCAGCACCGGCGTATCGCGCAGCTCCGGATCGGCGCGCAACGCCGCGAGCATGCCGAAGCCGTCGAGCTTGCGGCATCATGACGTCGGACAACACCAGATCGGGCCGCGATTCTCTGGCGGCGGCCACCGCGCGTTCGCCATCCGTGACCGCGTGAACGCGGTATCCCGCGGCGCGCAACAGGCGTCCAAGGTAGTTCCGCATGTCGGCGTTGTCGTCGGCGAGCAGGATCGACCGGTTCTTCGCGCCAGCCATGGCCGCGACATCGCCGAGGTCTTCGATCGTGTCGCGCGGCGCCGGGTCTTCAACATCGGAGCGCCCGTTCTCGCTGGAGAGCCAACCCATCGCCTCATCGACATAGGCATCGGCGCGGATATTGGTGGAGACCTGCGACCGCGCGTGGCCTATCTGGTCCGGCGGGAGATGCGCCGTGCCGAAAGGAATTGCCACGGTGAACGCACTGCCCTGTCCGACGGTGCTTTCGACGTGAACCGTGCCGCCGTGCAGCCTGACCAGTTCCTGCACCAGCGCGAGGCCGATGCCGCTGCCCTCGATCGAACGGCCGCGGGCGTTTTCCACCCGCCGAAAACGTTCGAACAAATGCGGGAGCTCGTCTGCCGGGATGCCGATGCCGGTATCGCGCACGGTGATCTCGGCATGCTGATCGTCGGCGGACGACCGCACCCTCACCGAGATCTCGCCTTCGAATGTGAATTTAAATGCGTTCGACAGCAGGTTGAGAATGATCTTTTCCCACATGTCGTGATCGACATGGACCGGTCGCGGCAACGGCGTGCGATCGATCGTCAGGCGGAGCCCCGCCCGATCGACCGCGGAGTCGAAGTTGGACGCCAGTTCCGCGGTGAGGCCCGCGAGGTCCACCGGCGCGAAACTGGCCTGCGCGCGGCCTGCCTCGATCCGCGAGAAATCGAGCAATGTGTTCACGAGTTTCAGCAGCCGCACGCCGTTGCGATGCGCCACCCGCACCAGCGCCCGATGATCGGGCTCGATGCCGTCGGCACCCGCGAGCACATCCTCCAGCGGGCTGAGCATCAGGGTCAGCGGTGTGCGAAACTCATGACTGACGTTGGAAAAGAAGGTGGTTTTGGCGCGGTTGATCTCCGCCAGGGCTTCGGCGCGGCGATGCTCCTCCTCGAACGCATGGGCGTTGGCGAGGCCGGACGCGATCTGCCCGGCGATCAGGTCGATGAAGCCGAACCAGGCGTCGTCCGGGCGGCGCCATGGATTGACGCCCGCCACCAGGAAGCCGGCGGGCGCGTCCTGGCCTTGCCCGGCAATGGGCGCGATCACCGCCTGCCGGGGCGGTCTGTCCCATGCGCCGGTGGGGAGCGGCTCCGCGCGTGCGCCAAACCGCTGGTCGAGGTCGCCTCGCATCAGGGTCAGGCGTCCCGCCCGGATCTCCCGCGCGGGCCAGATCGCATCCGGATCGGCCGGATCGATGATCGCGGGCGCGATGGGATGACCTCGCATGACGCCGGTCGCGCCACCCAGATGGGCCAGACCGTCCTGCCCGAACAGATACGTCAGGGTGAACGGCAGGTCCTTGAGATTCCCGCCAAGCCCCCGCTCCACCGCGGCCAGCAACTCGTCACGCGTGTATTTCCCGCCGATTTCGGACGCGAGTTCACGCAGGCTGGAGAGCCGCCGCTCGCCGATGATGCGCTCGGTCTCCTCGGTGACCACGCACAGCATCCCAACGATCGCGCCGGTGTCGTCCGACAACGGCGAATAGGAGAACGTATGGTAGGTCTCCTCCGGATAGCCGCTGCGTTCCAGAAGTAGCAGCAGCGCCTCGTCCCAGGTTGCTTCCCCGGTGCGCAGGACGTGTTCGATGCGCGGGCCGATGTCCGGCCAGATCTCGCTCCAAAGCTCGCTGGTGGGCGCACCCAGTGCCCACCCATGTTTGACGCCGAGAGTCGGCAGGTAGGCGTCGTTGTAGAAGAACGACAACTCCGGTCCCCAGCCCATCCACATCTGATAGCGTGATGTCAGCAGGATGCGGATGACGGTTCGCAGACTTTCCGGCCATCGAGCGGGCGGTCCCAATGGCGTCTCGGCCCAGTTTTTGGCCCGCATGAGAGCGCCCATCTCGCCGCCACCGGACAGGAAGTTAGGCGTGGCGTCCGTGTCCGGTCGGAGGGATGCCGGATCGGCCTGGGCCGGGTCTGATCCCGCCGTGGCTGCTTCGGTGGATCTCTGCGACAGGTCCGAGGTCATTGCTCCCGCGTGCTCCATGGCGGCGTCATGACCCGGGACGCGCCGTGCCCCAATTTTACGGCGCGCCTGCTAGCCGGTCCAGGCGCCATTCCACTGGCAATAGCGAAACGGTCTTTCGAGTTCCATCCCAATTGACGGGGTCTCCGCGATTGTGCCCGCGCGCGCCATGGGCGACGCGGCGTTGAGCGGCATGGAGGGCCCTGGCGATCGGGAATGGCCCGGCTCAGACGAACCGGCGTCGCGCCGCGGGCTTTCCCTCCATCGCGAGACGCTTCATCGCCCCGCGGTATCCTGCTCGATTTCAGCGCGGGCGTCGGCCTTTCGGACCATCCTCAACAGGTGACCGAGAGCGAGGGCGACACGCTCGCCGGCCGCGTCTCTGGCGACCGGGCCCGGGCCATTTGGGAACCCATTTGGGGGTCATTGTCTCGATGGCACAAGGGAAGCGCGCGACTCGGCGCAATACCGCGCCGGGCTGGCGCGCTTCCCTTCGCTCTCATGTTCGCCGATCGAGGTTCGGCGGTCCGAGGCTTACCGGGCAGCCTTCGGCATCAGCAATTCCGCCAGCCGATGGGCGATGGGCGAGCCCAGCCCCGTGCAGGCATCCGGACCTCGGGCGGCCCGGAACGCACCGTTGTCGCCGACGGTGATATCGTTGAAGCACATCGGGTTGGCCCACAGTTTGGGCGACACCCAACCGAGCCTGCAGCCGAACGCCGCGAACAGTCCCGCGAACAGCGGAGCGACGGCGCTGGTTCCTCCGGTGATCGCGATTTCACCGTTCAACACGACATTATACCCCGTTTCCGGATCCGCGTTCGCCGCGACGTCGGGCACCATGCGCCCTGGGCCGTGCGGCGCGCCGATTTGCCAAAACGGCACCGGCTGAAACAAGGTTGAGAAGCCGCCGCCCGTCCCCTCGCCGCTCGGTCTGCCCGGATCGTTGTTCCAGACGGTTTCCGCGATGGCGGTCAGGCGCGTGCCACCGCAGGCGATCACGTGCGGGCAACTCGCGGGGGCATCGACGTTGGCCGGGTTCGGCCCGCCATCCGACGAGTCGTTGTCGCCCGCCGCGGCAAACACCAGCATGCCCGCCGCGACGGCCTCTTGTGCCGCCAGTTCCATGTCGTGCGCCGCCGCGGCGTTCCACAGCGCCTCATCCATGCCCCAGGAGATCGAGCAGACGTCGCACCCGTCTCGAGTCGCGGCGCGCACCGCGGGGGCGATGTCGTTGGCCCAATACATCCGGATCGACGCGGGCTTTCCGGTGGCGACCGAGCAGGCGGCCGCCGCGACCTGGATGTCGAGCGCGACCTCGCCGTCCGAATCGGGATTGACGCCGGGTGCGTTGTGCGTGCCGTCAACCGAGATGTCGGTCACGGAAGGCACCGGGATGTGGTTGTTTTCGCAGAACAGATGCAGATCTTTTTCGGTCCAGCCGCCACCCAGTTCGACGATCGCGATAATGCCGCCACCGGCGAGGTGGGTGGGCCAGCCATAGGCGCGGCACAACGCGGGAACGTCCCAGGGCCGCGCCGTGGTGGCATGCGCCGCGTTCGGGCGTTTCAGGTAGGGGTGGAGGGAGGAATTAGGAGCGATTACGTCAGATATACTAACTTCTTTGGGCATAACGAGGAGTTCGGTTTCGATCGTGTTCATGGATACCTTTAAAGGGAATGTGGTTGACACACGGCGGAGGGGTGGCCGGACGGAGGGCATGCGTTCTGGCGTGGTCGAAAGGGACGGATATTTCAGCCAGGCTCCATCGTCCCCGTCAGGTCAGGTGCGCGGGGTTGTCCTCAAGGGAGGCCTTAGAACGTATCATGAACAATCGGCGGCTTCAACCCAGCATCTCGCGGCCTTTGCGCGTCCGGGCGTGCCCACCACGGACAGGGTTCCGGCGAAGAAAATTCGAGCGCGGATGCGGGTGTCGCTCAGCGCGGTGCCGCGGGTGGCGGAGCGGATCCCGCCGC
>CAVRDN010000101.1:0-15810 GCA_963719675.1 uncultured Alphaproteobacteria bacterium
AGCCCCGTAGGAAATAAGGCCGCCGCGATCGATCATGGTCACTTCACTATCAGGCAGAAGTCGCTGATGCGCGATGCAGCCTTCGGTCCGCACGCCACTCCGCCGACGATGACAACTCTTAGTCTTATCCTTCACTTCTCCCATTACCCTGAAATCCTTCCCGTTTAGCGATGTGTGCTACAAACTCGGCAGAACGCCAATCTAAAGATCAGTGGGCGCACCGGTGCGCGACTCCCCTTTATCCAACCGGCCCGACGACCGCCCGCAGTTTTTGAAGCAACTCACGGGCTTCCTTGTCGCCGGGTTCAAGCGGCAGTCGGCAAAGGATGCCGAGCCCTTCGCCGGCGTCATGGAACTCCCGGTCGGAAAGGGAGCTGACCACGGCGGTATTCACCATGGCGTTGACGCCGATCATTTCCCTTACCAAATCGAGGGAATCGGTGTCCGTAACTTCGGAGTCAACGATAACCAGGTGAGGAATCTGGCACGCACAATACTCAGGGCCTCGGCTCTTTCGTCACATCGGCGGGGACGGCGAGCACCTCGGTTCCACTCGCGCGTAGTTCCTCAGCGGCGGCGGCGAGTGGCTCGGCGGTGCGGGCCGCGAGAACCAGACGGCAGCCCTCGCGAGCGAAACCGCGGGCGACAGCAAGGCCAATGCCGCGGCTTGCGCCGGTGATCAGGGCGACTTTGCCCGTAAGTCGAAGGTCCATCGCGCGATCCTGGTGGTGGGGGACGGTCAATCATCGAAACAATCATGCCAATGCCGGCGAACGGCCCGGCCCGGTTTACCCTGGGAAGCGGCCCATCATCACCGACACATCACGGGCCAGCTCCAGCGCCTTGTCCATATCCATCGACAGCGAACGTTGGAAAACCCGCTTGGTCCGCGACAATTGCAATTTGTTCCAACCGGCCAACCGTTCCGCCATGGCCATCGCTTCGTCCACCAGCCGGTCGTCGGGCACGACCCGATTGACGAGGCCAGGTTCATAGCCACGTGAGGGCAACATGTTGTCGCACAGAGTCAGAAGCTCGAAGGCGACTTTGCGGCCCATCAGGTGCGCCGCCTGAGCGGCGACGGTGGTGGTGGCCGGTCCCGCCTTCAGCTCCGGATAGCCGAACCGCGCGCTTTCCGCCGCGACCACGAAAGTGCTGCCGAACGCGAGGCCGGCGCCGGCCCCGAGGGCATACCGTGGAGAGCGGCGACGACCGGTTTGTCGACACGGCCCAACAGTTTCGAGAGCGCGATATTGGCATCGCCGTGCCGGATCAGGTTCGGACGGTTTTCTGCTGTCAGAGGGCGCGGCACCGATGTGTCGGCACCCGCCAAAAACGCCCGCCCGGCGCCGCGCACGATCAATACCGCGATGGCCTCATCCGCCTGCACCGCGTGCAAAGCGTCGGTCAACGCGTGTACAGTTCGGCGTTGATCGTGTTCAGTTTGGCTGGCCGGTTGAGGGTCAGGAGGCGAACCGCGCCCTTGGTTTCGATCAGCAGAACGTCTTCAGCCATGATGGTGCCTCCTTCTGGTCCGACCGCGCGCGCCAGGTCATACGAGGGGAAAAATCGCGCGCGGAAGCCGTCCGATCGCCGGCCGCCCGCGGTCGCGGGTGGACGCGCCAGGCGGGCGTCTTCGCTGACCCGCCAGGAGCCCGGCCGCGGAGCAGACCAACGGCATGAGGTTCGGCCTGATCTGGCAATGGATGCGGCCGCTCGCGCCGGATGCGATTCCGTCCATACCCGCCTACGGCCGTTCAGTCGTCGCGAGCGATGCGACAGCGAACGCCAGCACCGCCCGGCGTGGCGGTGGCACCCACATTCCGAGCGTGGATCCGTCCGAGAGCGGTCACCGCCGGTGATGATTGAAGCCTTGTCGTCGCCTCAGGCTGACGGGGCGAGAACCATGGGCCGGGACCGATGCGGCCAACGGTCATGGCCACCAGAAACGCCACCGCGCCCAGTACGGCGGACGTCACGAACAGCCAGCCATAACCGCCGGACCGGTCGAACACCCATCCGCCCATGAGTGGACCAATCGCCATGCCAACGGTCGCGATGCCCGACACGAGACCGAAGACGCTACCCATGATCCTCACCGGGAAGTGCTCGCGCACGAGGATCGCGTAGAGCGGCATCGCGCCCCCGTAGGAGAACCCGAACAGCATCGACACGGCGTAGAGAGTGTTGAGGTCACGCGCCACCAGATAGAGCGCGATCGCGAGCGCCTGCAGCGCGAGGGACGCGACCAGGACCCGTGTCACCCCGGCTCGGTAAGCCAACAGTCCGCAAAGGATGCGCCCCGTCAACGCCGCGATTCCGGCAGACCCAGCACCGTCGCGGCGGTCATCGGCGCCACGCCACAATTGGCGGCATTCGCGACCATGTGAAAGATCGGGCCGGAGTGCGCGGCGCAACAAGCGAAATTCGCGATGGCGAGACTCCAGAACAGCGGCGTGCCGAGCGCCTGGGCAAGGGTCATGTCCGGACGACCAGGCCCGGCGGCAACCGATCTGGCGGTACCGCGATCCTCGACGATCGGCGCCGGCCGCAGCAGCAGCGCGCCAGGCAGCATGACGGCCCACGAGAGCAAGCCCAGAGTGAACATCGCGAAGCGCCAGTCATGGGTCATGATCAGCCAGCGAGCGAGCGGTGCAACCAGCGTCGTGCCCATCGCCATTCCCGCCGAGACCAGGGAAACGGCGAGGCTGCGATGACGCGTGAACCAACTCGCGGCGGCGGCGGTCACAGGCACGAACACCGCCCCCACGGAGAGACCAATGCCGCCGCCGAACAGGGCCAGAAACATTGGCAGGCTGCTGGCCTTGCTGGCCAGAACGAAGGCGGTTCCCTGCAGCAGGCCGCCCAGAAATACGACCTTCCGGACACCATGGCGGTCCGACAGCCAGCCCCAGAGGAAGCCGCCGACCGACATCCAGAGGAAGGCCACCGTGGAGCCGCTGGAAATTCCGGCGCGGGACCAGCCAAGCGTGTCAGCCATCGGCTCGAGGAACACGCCGAAGGCCATGAGGCCGCCCATGCCGATGCATCCGATAATGGCGCCGACAGCGACGATCACCCAGCCATAAAACAGTTTTCCCATGGACCATCCGGCTCCGGCCGCGACTGGCGGCATGGTCCACTACAGGCATGGTACGAAATGGGCAACAGCGTATGTCGAAGACGCGCCATGCGCCTGGCCGCCGGTTGGCGACAGCCCGCGCGATCGGCTATCGAACAACCCCATTCGCGACGGAAGCCCAGATGTCAGATGTGCCGACCCGCGTCAGAGGCCTGATTCAGGAGCGCGCGACGTGAACGACGCCTTCCACTGGTTGTGTGAGATCAACAAGGCCTCCGCGGTCATGACCATCGAGCGGGGGATCGTGCCGAGGTTGCTCGCCGCTCCGATAGCGCGCGCCATCGCCGAGGTGGCCGCCGGTGGCGCGAAGCCGGGAGCGGAACGACCTGCCGACTACCTCAAACTCGAGGCGCTGCTGATAGCGGCCGGCGGACCCGACGTTACACGTGTGCATTCAGGCCTCAGCCGCCAGGACATCAACGCCACCTTTGGCCGGTTGTTTCTGCGCGAGGACATGTTAGCGACACTCGCGGCGTTGAATGGCGCCCGCGATGCGTTGCTGACGCTGGCCGAGGCGCATGCCGATGCCATCGTCCCCGCCTATACCTGGGGCGTGCAGGCCCAACCCACCGCGTTCGGCCACTTGCTGGGCGCTTATGCCGCCGCTCTGGCACGCACGGCCGAGCGGATGAGGCAGGCTTACGCTCGAGTGAATTTGTGCCCCCTCGGGCAGCGCGGCTCTGGGCACCTCCAGCTTTCCTGTTGACCGACCCAGACTCGCCGAGTTGCTCGGCTTCGACGGCGTCGCGGAGAATTCGTTCGACGCCACGCAGGTCTCGGCCGTCGACCTGCGAGCGGAGGCCTGTCATGTCGCGTCCTCCGCGGCGCTGACAATCGGTATGCTGATCGCCGACATCACACAGCAATACGCCCAGGTCAGGCCTTGGCTCGTGTTGGAGCAGGGAGCGCAGACCGGCGTGTCTTCGATCATGCCGCAAAAGCGGAACCCGTCCGGTCTGGTGTGGCTGCGCAAGCTGGCCAGCAGCGTCGCCAGTGGCGCGACGGTGTTCGCGTTCCGCGCGCATAACGTCGCGTCCGGGATGCACGATTACAAACCGGAAGGTCCTGATCCTTTACTACGCGATACGGAACGGATGTTCAATGATCTCGCGGTCCTGCTGCGGGCGCTACGGTTCGATGCCGGGCGGGCGCTGGAAGAGGTCAACGCCGAGTATTCGACAACGACGGAACTGGCTGATGTGTTGCAACGCGACGCCGATGTGCCGTTTCGCGCTGGTCATCATTTCGCGTCCGAACTGGTGACCCACGGCCGCGCCAATCAACTTCGACCAGGGGAGATCCCGTACGCCGAGGCCCAGAGACTATACGCCCAGACCGCCGCCGCCTTCGGCCTCCCCGTCGTCCTGCCGCTTAGCGAGCAAGCGTTCCGCCGTGCTTTGTCGGCGGAGGAGATGGTGCGTGCCAGCCAGGGTATGGGCGGACCTCAGCCCGCCGAGGTGGCGCGAATGCTGATCAGCTACCGTGACAGGCTCGCCCTGGACCGCGATTGGGTAGCGGCGGCTCGCCACGGGCTGGGTCAGGCAGCGGTAAAGCGCGACACCGCGTTCGCCGCGTTGTTGTGATAGGTGCTGTCACAGGTCCGGCGCCAATCGGCTGTATTTTTCGGGTGAAGGGCAGAAAACCCGGAGGGCCGGCGGGCAATCCACATAACTGATAGCGAAACATTGGCTGAGACCGTCAGCACCGTCGACGTGCCGCGAATTTTCGCGTGCGCGGACAGCTCGCGGAGGCTCGGCTGGCGCTGACCGGCTCCTGTTCTGAAACTCGCGCCGCGGACCACGGAATGACCGATTTAAAGAAGCTCCGAGAGGACCGCGTGCGACAGAGACGGATCGAGAGCTGTGCTTCGAAGCCTCGGCAGTCAAATGGACGTGGCGCGGATCCGACCTGGCGATCGCCGCCAGCATGGCGGCGCAATCGGCGGCAGTGCTTCCGGCCCGCGAGATCATGGAACCGCGCACGCGGTTCAAAACTCGCGACATCCGCTGGGTCCCCTGTCAACAGCGCCGAGCCCGCGAACGCGGACTGCAAGCTCGTCATGCTCCTCCGGTCTCGAAGGTCACCCATGTCGCGTTCCACGAGCCTGCCGGCGAAATGGAAGGTGCCGCGGCCCTCCGGAACAGAATGATCTCAAGGCGAGTTTCGGCACTTCGGCGCCGCCGACTTGCTTCCCTGTGATCCCGTTGTATTGCTGACTGTCCACGGCCCGCCGGCAGCGCGATGCGACGGGGCACAAGCAATGAGGGCCTGATGTCGTTCCTTGAGGCGCGAGAGTTGCTTGCCGCGTTGGGCATCGGAAAATCGGCACCGCGCCGTGAGGATGCGCGATTGCTGACCGGACGCGGCCGATATGCAGACGACTTCAGCCTCCCGGGACAGGCCTTTGCCTGCCTCGTGCGGTCGCCGCACGCGCATGCCGCGATCGTCAGCATCGATCTCGCCGAGGCAAGCGGCGTCGCTGGAGTTCCTCGCAGTGCTGACAGGGGCCGACGCGGCGAATGACGGGCTGCGGCCGATCCCGCACAGCCCGGTGCCCACCAACCCGCATGAGGTACCGTTGCGCAGCCGCGACGGTTCCGAATTCTTCATCGCGCCGCACCCCGTTCTGGCCACGGACGCCGTCCGCTACGTGGGCGAGCCGGTCGCGGTCGTCGTCGCGGAAACCCGGGCCGCGGCGATGGACGCGGCGGAGCGCGTCAATGTCGTGGACCGGCCGCTGGCCGCGGCGGCGCGATCACACGACGCGCTGGCGCCGGGAGCATTGCCGCTTTGGCGAGAGCGCGGCTCGAATTGTGTGTCGACTCCGAAACGGGCGACCGGCCGGCGACCGACGCCGCCTTCGCGCGAGCGGCACATGTCGTGCGATTGCGGACGACGATAAACCGCGTCACCGGCGTGCCAATGGAATTGCGCGCGGCTCTGGGTGACTACGATCCGGCGGCGGCGCGATATAGCATCTATACCAGCGCCGGCGGCGGCGTGATCCGCCATCGCGACGATATCGCCGGCGCGCTCGGCGTCGCGAAGGACGCGGTGCGCGTGATTTCCGGCGATGTCGGCGGCAATTTCGGTATCCGCAACAACACCTGTCCGGAGTTCGTGCTGCTCGCATGGGCCGCGAAACGCGTGGGCCGCCCGGTGAAATGGACGTGTGATCGACGTGATGCGTTCCTCACCGATTTTCACGGCCGCGATCTCTCCTCGGAGGCCGAACTCGCGCTCGACGAACACGGCGACTTCCTGGCGTTGCGGGCGGTCAACACCAGCAATCTTGGAGCGAGCGCGATCTCCTTCGTGCCACTGGCGAAAGGGATCGCGGTGTCATCGAGCGTGTATCGCATTCCGGTCTCGTGCATACGGGGGATGGCGGTCACCACCAACACCGCGCCGACTTCGGCCTATCGGAGCGCGGGCCGGCCGGAGGTGGTGTTCGTGCTGGAGCGGCTGATCGACATGGCGTGCCGGCGTCACGGTTTCGACCGCCTCGCGCTGCGCAGCCGGAACCTCGTGCCGCCGGCGGCGATGCCATACCGCAACCCGCTGGGTCTTGTTTATGACAGCGGCGATTACCCGGCCTCCCTGCGCCGGGCCGCGGAGTTGGCCGATTGGGCCGGTTTCGCCGCGCGCCGTGACGAAGCGCGGACCCGCGGCCGATGCCGCGGCATCGGGATCGCCGCGTCGATCGAACTGAATACCGGCGCGCCCAGGGAACGCGCCGAGATGACGATCGACCCGGCCGGCACCGTCGAACTGGTCCTCGGCACGATGTCAGCCGGCCAAGGGCACGAGACGAGCTTCGCCCAGGTGATCAGCGAATGGCTCGGGGTCGGGCTGGAGCAGGTCAGACTGGTCACCGGGGATACCGATCGGGTGCGGGCTGGGGGCGGCTCCGCCTCGGCACGGTCAATGCGGCTGGGGTCCTGGGTCGCGGCGCTCGCGGCGGACGAGATCGTCGACAAGGGACGTCGCATCGCGGCCGCCGTGCTGGAGGCGGCGGAGGCCGACATCGAGTTCCTCGCGCCAAGGTTCGTGGTGACCGGCACCGATCGTTCGATCGGCCTGTTCGAGACCGCCGCCGCGGCGCGGAGCGATGCCGTTCCACCCGAATTGCGTGGGCCATTGGCCGGTGTCGCCGACCAGGTCATGAACATCCCGTCTTACGCCTACACCTGCGCGGTTTGCGAAGTGGAGATCGATCCGGAGACCGGTGTTGTCGGGGTCGTCGGCTACGTGTCGGTCGACGATTGCGGACGGGCGGTCAACCCGATGCTGATCCACGGGCAGAGCCACGGGGGCATCGCGCAAGGAATTGGGCAGGCGCTGTTGGAGAGTGTGTCTACGACCGCGACATGGCCCAACTTCTGTCCGCCTCGCTGATGGATTATGCCCTGCCGCGGGCGGACATGCTGCCGTTTTTCCGGACCGAAATCAGCGAGGTACCGTCCACGACCAACCCCCTCCGGCATGCGCGGCGGCAGCGAAGGGGGTATCACCCCTGGGTTGGCGGCGGTGGCGAACGCGATTGTCGATGCGCTGGCGGAATTTGGCGTTGAGCATATCGACCTGCCGGCCACGCCAGAGCGGGTTTGGCGTGCGATACGGGCTGCGTCCACGGCGCCGAAACCCGAGCCGAATACCCCTCCTGCGCCATAGCTTGCGGTAACGCTGACAGCGGCCCCAACAGACCCAGTTCCATCGCCTTGATCTGCAACGCCAGGCATTTCGAGTGGATCGACACTGCCCGATCCCGCCGGCGATGAACCACGCGCCTTGCTGAGCCGTGCGCTTGTACATGTTGTTCAGATCGCCATTCGGCCCAATGCCCCAGACCTCGCCAATCTTCGCGGCGACGGCATCGCCCAACGCGCGGCGCACCAACTCCTGTTGCGGGAAATATCCTGTCGCCAGAATGATCAGATCGGCGGGAACCGTTCTTCCGTCTTTCAACAGCGCGCCGGCCGCGACGAAGCGCTCGATCGTACTCGAACTGCAAAAGCCCGATCTCGCCTTTGGCCATCAACGCGGAACTGCCCGCATCCAGATTGTATCCACCGCCGCGGCGGAAATACTTCATCTGGTGCCCAGCTTCGTCCTCGCCCATGTCGTGCTTGAAACCGATGGCTTTCAGCCCCTCGATCAGGTCCTTGTCGAGTTCCAGCATCCGTTGCGCCACCGCTTTGTAGCCCTTCAGCGTCAGCGGCGGCGTGGCGGAAGCGACGATCAGGTCGGTGTCATCGTGCAATCCGCCCTCGTCGTAGATCGCCTCATTCAGACGAGCGCTCGGGTTGATGCTGACGACCGTGGTGGAACCGCGCTGGATCAGCGTCGTGTTCACGCCATGGCTGTGCAGATCCATGGCGATGTCGTTGGCACTGCTTCCGGTGCCGACAATCAACGCGTTCTTGCCCTTCCAACCGGCACCACTGTCAAAACCTTCAGAGTGAAACACGGTCCCCTTGAAATCATTCAGGCCCGGCAGGTCCGGAATGAACGGATAGGAACTGACTCTCATTCGCGAACACCAAATGTCTTGGCCTCAACACCCGTTCGGTGCCGTCGCCGCGCCGCACCGTCGCGATCCAGGTCTTGCCCGCCTCGTCCCATTCGCCCTTCACGAATTCCGTGTCGGTCCAGCAATTGATCTCCAGCGCATCGGCATAGAACTCGAACCAGTTACCCAGCATGTCCTTGGGAATGTAAACCGGCCACGTCGACGGATAATCCATGTACGGCAGGTGGTTCAAACTGGATCGAGTTATGCAGGGCCAGCGAATGGTAGCGCTTGCGCCAGGAGTTCCCCCATCCGCGGCCATTTTTCCACCACAAGCGTATCGATCGCCCATTTGGTTCAACGTGCCGCCGCCGACATACCCGCCGAGCCCCTCCAATCACGAGCACCGTCGGCTCCCTATTGTCGGTACACAATCGCCTTCCGCCGCGCGTCAGCCCAGTCGTCCCCGCCGAAATTGCGCGAGTACGCGGAGCCGGTGGGACGGTTGGCGCCTGATCTTTTCGTGCCCGGTGATCGATTGCAGAGTTGTCGATATCTGCCAGGTTTTCGGTATCCGGTCGGCGTCGGGAGACAGGCGGACAATACCGTGCGCCACCGCCGATCGCGGTGGTGAATTCAAAGATCACCTCAATGCTGTCGATGCCGACCCGCTTCACATGCCGCGGCGCGCGACGCCCGTCCGGCAAATGGAATTCCCGCGCGCGGACAATCGGCTGTTCCGCCGCGAGCCTTTCGGCGATCTCCCTGGAGCCGGCGATGGCGGTGTAGTACCAGGTGAACGCGAGAATATCGCGCCAGTGCGAGTTGGCGTGGAACAGAGCGGCGATGCGAGCGGCATCGCGTGAGCTGAGGGCCGTTTCGAAATCGGCCAGCCAGCTGCTCGCGTCTTCCCTGGCCTGTTCGGCGCGCTGGTCGGCTCGCGGGTCCTGATCGACGAGATCCATATCATGCGTTTCCTGGTCTGTTAATTCACGGCGAAATAAACTGATACGAACCGCCCCGCTATCGCGGTCACGCCTATAACCTCACCACGACCCCAGGCGGCATGGGCCGCCGGACCGATCGGCGCCGTCGCGGGTTCGATCGGTCGCGGTGCGATGGTCATCGGACATCACCGGTCGCGTCATTGACTGAGATCAACGATTGGTTCCCGCGCCATGGGCGGGTGATTTTCGCCCGCCGGTTACTCCATTCGCCGTTGACGCGCCCGCCGCCCATCAGGCGATCACCATGTCAGCGAAGTCGGGTTCGCGAAGGAAACCCGACATCTCGGCGGTATGAGAACGGGTTCATCATGGCCGAGCGGCCGTGTTCGGTCCAATAGTAGTTGTGGGCGCGCGGGTCGCTCCACACCTTGCGACGGTTGCGCTCGTCCACCAGCCGGTTGTAGCGCCTGAAGGCGTCCGGACGGACCTCCATCGTGGCTCCGTGACCCAGGATCAGCGCCTCCAGGCACTGGAGCGCGTACTGGGCGGTCTTCTCATGGAACGTGGCCACGGGAAGGCCGCCATTGGTGTTCGGACCGTAGATCGTCCAGAGGTTGGGAAAGCCCGGCATCATGCAGCCAAGGTAGGCACGCGCCCCATCCCTCGCCCACAGATCCGCCAGCGTCCGCCCGCCTCGGCCGGTGATGGTCATCGGGTAGAGGATACTCGGTGGCATGGAATCCGGTGGCGTACACGATCACGTCGGCGTCATGGCGTGTCCCGTCCATGGCAACGATGCCGCGCGGCTCGATGCGCTCGATCCCGGCGGTGACCAGCGTGACATTGTCGCGCAGCAGGGCGTCCAGGACGCAATATTCCGGATCAACAACGACCGCGCGGGCCGACCAGACCGGGTGCGGTGGGGTCATGGCCGCGACCAGCGCCGGATCGTGGAGCTTGCAGTTCCAGGAAGGCGATGCATCCCGTCGCGGGCACGCTTGTTGATCGGGTTGCAGGCGTAAGGATCTTTGAAGTCCGGATCGATCTCCGCGACGTTGGCGATGCGGTCGAGCGAACAGGTGCGGGCGCGCATGAAGTTGGTGTGGAACGGCAGGTTGCGGTCGAGCCAGTTGACCTGCGGCGGGAACGGCGACCGGTAGCCGGGCACCGGAAACAGCCACTGCGGCGTCCGCTGGAACATGGTGACATGCGCGGCCTCCAGGCGCGATCTCGGGGATCATCTGGTAGCCGGTGCAGCCGGTGCCGATCACCGCGACCCGTTTGCCCTTCAGGTCGAAGTCCTGCGGCCACCGCGCCGTATGCCACGAGGCACCGGCGAACGTTTCGGCGCCGGCGATCAGGGGATGTTCGGCCGGCTGAGAAAACCGACCGACGTGATCACCGCGCGCGAGCGGATCGTCGCGCGCCGTCCGGCCCCTCGATGGCGATCTGCCACTCGCCGGCGGCCTCATCCCAGGTCAGCGATTTGACCTCAGTCTCGAACTGGATGTGCCGGCGCAGGTCGAAGTTGTCGGCGACCCAGTCGAAATACTTCACGTTCTCCCGCCACTCGCAGAACGGATTGGGATAGGGGAAGTCCACGCCGAACAGGTGGGTGTAGGAGCGGCTTGGCGTATCGACCCGGGCGCCCGGATAGCGGTTCTCCCACCAGGTTCCGCCGACGCCGTTGTTCTTCTCGACGACGGTGAACGGGAACCCGGCCTCGCGGAGCTGGAGTGCGGCGTTCAGCCCGCCCATGCCGGCGCCGATGACCGTCACGGTGAAGTCCTTCAGCCGCGCCGGATCGGGTTCCTCCCGCCAGTGCAGCGACCGCACCGCCGGGTCGAGCGCCAGTTCCTCCACGTGATGCCGGAGGTCCTCGCCCTCCAGGGTCTGCCCCAGCATCAGACCCAGGCTGACCGCGAGCCGCTCGCGCGGGCCGATGGCGATAGTCGCCCGCGCCGCTGTCGCGGTAGGCTTTCAGGAACGCGGCGCCCTTGCGCCGGAGCAGCGCCACGTCCGCTTCGGTCGCCGGCGCGGCGACGTCGAAGTAGCCGGCCAGCACCGTCTTCACGCCCGTCGCCGCCACTTCCGGATCGCCGGTGAGCTGGTAGAGCAAGCCACGCAGGACCATGGGATCGGCATGGGCGATCGCGTCCTCGATCACCGCGTCGTTCGCTGCCCGCAGTTCCGGCCGGGAAGACGTGGTCGGCGTTGTCACCCTCGGTGGTCCTCCGTGTCGTGGTGCCTGAAGCCCCCCGACTTCAGAGGCCTCGCAACGCTGAGTCAAGTTGAGCGGACAGGCGGCGGCACCAAGCAGACCAGGCCTCGCGGGTCAGTTCGTGCGTCCGAGCAGGCCTCTGGCGATGGCTGAACTGAATTTCAGTGGCCCCCTCGAAGGTCGCCAGGATGCGGGCGTCGCAACCGACCGCCACGAAACGAACGCGCTTTTGTTCGATCCGCGCCGGTGGCGAAGAGTTGAAGCCTTCGTCCGGTCGAATGTCGCACGATCATCGCGATTTCGTTTTGACCGAGGAAAGTTTCGGTCGGGATGGACTACGCGGCGGCCGCGAGCGGTGCTCTCCCGCGGATCATGTCGGACGCCTTTTCCGCGATCAAGATGGTCGGAGCGTTGGTGTTCCCCGATGCCACCGTCGGCATGATGGAGGCGTCGACCACCCGCAGCCCGCCGATCCCGTGCACCCGCAATTCCGCGTCCACGACCGCCATGGGATCGGGGCCCATGCGGCAGGTGCTGGTTTGATGGAATGTCGTCCCGCCCGTCCTTCGAGCGTAATCAAGCAAGTCCGCGTCGGATTGGACATCCGGGCCGGGCAAGTACTCCGACCTCGATGAAGCGGCGCAGGTGGCGGTCTGCTGGTAGCCGACCCCCTCCTGAACCTTCCCGTTGAAGTCGTTGTTGCGCGGATAGCCCAATTGCACGGCGGCTTCGATGAAGGCGTCGCAGAGCGGGTGGGTATAGCGCACGTCCGACACCGCGAGCGGTCCGTCGGCGCCGTGATACGCGTCGCCGCCCCGCTCCTGGCTTTCCGAGCGCCTGAAAATACGGCAGGACGTCGGTGGACGACCAGCCGGGATTGCCGAGTTGGCGCCAGTGGTCGAAGTCCTCGTGCTGGCCGCGGATGTAGATCATGCCGTTGATCGACGAGGATCCCCCCAAATACTTTGCCACGCGGCCAGTAAATGCGGCGGCCGCGTCCCGCGGCCGGGGACGGCGGTTTCATCGCCGTCCGTTGACCCGCCGAAGGCCGGCTAAACGACCTTCACTAATTTCTGCAGACTGCGCAGATTGTCGGGCCGCTGCTGACTCGGAAACAGCGAAGGCCAGGACGCGACCGATACCTCACCAACATTAGATATCGCCGCGCGGGTCCACTGCCAGGCCGTGCGGCGACATGAACTGTCCAGGAGCCTGACCATGGGCGTTTTCTTCGGACCCGAGCCGTGCCAGCAACTTGCCGGTGTTCGAAAGGATGGCGACGCGGGGCCCAAGGTTGGGGAAGCCGCGATTGGAACCCAGATAAGGACCGACTTCGCCGACAAAGCACAGCGGACAGGTTCCGGTGGTTATATGCAATGCACTGGGCCTGTGCACGACGCTGGCCCATTGCGTCTCGTATTTTCCGTTGCCGTCGAACACCTGGATGCGATGGTTCGATGGTTCTCGCGATCGGCGACATAAAGCCAGCCATCCGCATCGCAGTGAATGTTGTGCGGAAGGTTGAACTCCCCCTCGCCGATTTCACATTTGCCCCACGAGAACATGTGACTTCCTGTCGGCGTGGTACTTATGAACCTGGGCGTTGCCGTACCCGTCCGTCACATAAATCTCGCCTTTCGGTGACAGCGCGGTATGGGTACAACGACAGAACGGTTGACCGCTCATGAACGGCGTCGGTTTGCCAGGCACGCCGATGGTCATCAGCACCTTGCCGTCGAGCGTGCATTTACGCACGCAATACGGGTACGGTAAGCGGTACGAGCGTCCCACTCGTAGGTTGGCGGTAATCCGTTGAATGGTACGGCCCGTTACGACCGCGCGGGTGCCTTATGGAAGACGCAGATCATGATGCCATGCATCAGCACAGCATTTAAGACAGCATTTAAGTGACTCTTATCACCGCATCGGGCTGACCACCGGCGCGGCGACGAGCCTCGGTCGCGGCGATGAATTCAGTGCGCCTGGCCAGCTGACATAATGAGCGGCTTTATGGGTGCGATTTGACGATTTCAACGAGCTGCCGCGGTTGACGTTCATCCAGGCGGGGCTGGTATCCGGTGAGTTCAAACCCAAAACAAGACATGTCTCGATGCCTCGGTTTCAACGTCACCTGCTATGCCAATAATGTGCTAAGGTTGTACGCCATGGTCTTGGCTGCTAAGACCCTGATATAGGGCCGTTACCGACACTCGCCTGTGCGAGCTCGTGCCTGAAAACCTGATTGCCCAATTGCGGCAAGCCGAAGGTCCGGCTAAGCTATTGAAAACATGGTTGCGGGGACAGGATTTGAACCTGTGACCTTCAGGTTATGAGACGGATGGCTTACGTGCTAATTTATTAATATAATTCAATAAATCAGCCTATAATGCCCATATGTGCTAACACATGCGCTAGAATTCCGTTGGTTGCGGGCAGGTCCGGCCAAAAGTGTGCTAGTGGCCCGCGTCATTGAAACCGACAGGCATCTGTGACTCTCTCGCAACGTCATCCACGTTGCCGGGAATCGGATCATGCCAGAGATCGAACTCAAGGAAGTACGTCGTCAGACTGAGCGCGGAAGAACGTCAGACGCTCGAAGCGATCATCCACAAAGGTATGCATCCGTCCGCACAGGTCCTGAAGGCCCAAATCTTGCTCAAGGCCGATGTTTCCGACGCTGGTGAGGGCTGGAATGACAAACGTATCGTGGCGGCATTCGATACCAGCCTCACGACCGTTCACAGGACGCGGCAGCGGCTGGTCGAAGAGGGTTTTGACGCGGTATCCAACGCAAGCAGCGTGAGCGGCCATCGATCGCGCGGATCTTCGATGGTGAGAAAGAGGCCAGGCTGATCACGCTCGCCTGCTCCGAACCGCCGCCGGGACACGCGAAATGGTCGCTTCGTCTGCTGGAGGACAAGGTCGTGGAACTGGAAATCGTTGAACGCGCCAGCGACAATACGATCGGCCGGATTCGCGGTAGGGACGGCCATTGCTGGCCGCCCCCCGCACAGATCCGGACGAGCCCAATTCGGGCATCCGGCTCCTACCTCGGGTGTGTGACGGCAAACCGCGTGCTCGGCCAGGGATGTAGGATGCGTGGTTTGGGAAGCCAATCGTTTGCGAGCCGCGCTATACGGTCCCAGGTCAGGCCGTCTCGCTGGCTGCGTCGCCGAAGCGAGCGCCGCCAGAGGTTGACGACATGATGCCGGAACGCCACGAGCGCCCGGCTGTTTGTCGGGACCGCGTAGTAGGCGAAGTGGCCCGTCACGACCTGCCTGCAGCCATCTTCCCTGTTCGGGGATGGGCTGGTGCCGGCGTCGCCGCATCTGCTCCTTCATGTCCGCGAGTTTCGTCGCAAGCGGTCGCGCCGGGTCTCCCTCTTGAGCAGGAATTTGCCCTTGCGCGTCTTTCCGCAGATGAACGTGAACCCGAGGAACTTGAACGTCTCCGGTTTACCCACCCCACGCTTCTCGCGTTTCGCCGCCGCAAAGCGGCCAAACTCGATCAGCCGGGTCTTCTCCGGATGGAGCGTCAGTGCAAACGTCTCAAATCGCGTCCGCATCGCGTCAAGGAAGCGACGAGCATCGGCCTCTGCTCGAACCCGACAACCAGATCATCGGCGTAGCGCACGACGATCATGTCGCCGGTGGCCTCATGCCGTCGCCAGCGCGTGGCCCAGAGGTCGAAAGCGTAGTGCAGGTAGATATTCGCCAGGAGCGGTGAGATCACCGACCCCTGCCCGGTCCCCCTTTCACCCACCGTCACGATCCATCTTCGAGGATGCCCGCCCTCAGCCATTTCTGGATCAGGCGGATGATGCGGCGGTCGCCGACACGGTGTTCCACGAACCGGATCAGCCATTCCTGGCTGACCATATCGAAGAATGACCGAATGTCGGCGTCGAGTATCCAGTTCACCTTGGTGTTGCCGATCCCGGTCACCATGGCATCCAGCGCATCATGCTGGCTGCGCCCAGGCCGGAACC
>CAVRDN010000102.1:0-39846 GCA_963719675.1 uncultured Alphaproteobacteria bacterium
GAGGACAGGAGGATACCATGCCCGAACCAAAAGCTGATGCCGTCACCACCACCGAACTGGAGGCCGCCGCGTTCCGCCGACTCGTCGAGCATCTCCGCGAGCGCACGGATGTGCAGAACATCGACCTTATGAATTTGGCTGGCTTTTGCCGGAATTGCCTCAGCCGGTGGTATCGTGAGGCCGCCGAGACCAAGGGTATCGGACTGA
Source organism: uncultured Alphaproteobacteria bacterium (assembly GCA_963719675.1). GTDB lineage: Bacteria > Pseudomonadota > Alphaproteobacteria > Acetobacterales > Acetobacteraceae > Rhodopila. The sequence continues at coordinate 208 of CAVRDN010000102.1, forward strand.
GCGATCCCGAGGCGCGGGAGATCGTCTACGGCATGCCGTATAAGGAATGGCAGGCGAAATACCAGAAAGAGGCGACCCAGGAGCAGAGGGCCGGGTTGGCGAAATCGCATCCCGGTCATTGACCGGGTTCCGGCGGCCCGCTATCCCCGCCCGCTTTCCAGAACAGGGACAGGGGTGGGATGGCGGCGAAACCGGTTGATCGTGAGGAGCTGAATACGGGCGGCGTGGCCGCGGATCGGCTGCGGAGTATCGTCGAGCGGATCGAGCGGCTGGAGGAGGAGCGCAAGGCCCTCGGCGCCGACATCAAGGACATTTATTCGGAGGCCAAATCCGCCGGTTTCGACGTAAAGGCCCTCCGGCAGCTTATCCGCATCCGGAAGCAGGAAGCCGCCGAGGTCGAGGAACTGGAAACGCTTCTCGATGTGTATCGGCGGGCGCTGGGCATGTAATCCGGGGCGCTGTCCGATTTCGGACAGTCTCAGCCAGTTTTCGGGTCGTTTCAGCCGTGCAATCGCGCCAGAATTTCGGTGTTGGCGCGAATCACCATCAGGCGGCGAATTTTGTGCGTGGGCGTGAGCAAGCCGTTCTCAACGGTGAACGCGTTCACGACCGCGTGGCGGCGGATGCGTTCGGTGACCGATAGTCGGTGATTGGCGCGCGTCAATGCCAAAGCGACCGATACCTCGTCGTGGCCCTCCGCCGGAACCAGCAGCGCGGTTAGCCCGGCGCGCCCATCGCCGGCCACCACCGCCTGGGCGATCTCAGGTTCCGCCATGAGCATGCCCTCGATTTTTGCCGGGGAAACGTTCTCTCCACCGGACAACACGATCATGTCCTTCTTGCGGTCGGTAATGCGAAGGTCGCCGCGTTCATCAATCGTGCCGATGTCCCCGGTGTGCAACCAGCCATCCTGGATCGCGCGAGCGGTCTCCTCAGGGCGTCCCCAGTAACCGTCCATCACCAGGTCGCCACGAACCAAAATCTCGCCATCCTCGGCCAGCCGTAGTTCGACGCCGAGGAGCGGGGGGCCGACTGTGTCGATCCGGATCGCCTCCGGACGCGTCGCGCTGATGACCGGACCTGCCTCGGTCTGCCCGTAGCCCTGCAAAAGCAGGATTCCGAGCGCCAGAAAGAATTGGCCGACATCAGGCTCCAGCCGCGCGCCGCCACACACCGCGGCCGTGAGGCGCCCTCCGAACCGGTCGCGAATTTTGGCCCGGACAATGCGATCCAGAAGCGGGTCGATCATCCGCTCGATCACCGAGAGCGGAACATCGTCCAAACGTTTGTAGCCGATGGTCAGGGCGCGATCGAACAACCGTTGCTTCCAGGCGGGTTGCCGAGCGACCTGCGTCATGACGCGGCCGCGGATCACTTCGAGTACACGAGGCACCGCCGTCAAAATTGTTGGGCGGATCGTGAGCATATCGGCGGCAAGGTGCTCTACGCCCCGGGAATATACGATTTCCGAGCCGAGACTGGCGAAGAAGAAGTTTCCAACGGTGTGTTCGTAACTGTGAGAGAGCGGGAGGAAGGAAAGGTAGATCTCGTCCTTAAGCCGCAATGTTCGCACCAGATCGAACGCACCCCGACAATTCGACAGGATGCACCGGTGCGGCAACATCACGCCCCTCGGCGCGCCACCGGTACCGGATGTGTAAATCAGGCACGCCATCGCGGTAGGCGGAATCATCTCCCGCATCCCGCATGATGTCATCGGGGAGTGCCTTATCGGCGAGCATCTCGTTCCAGCGATCGGACCCCATTTCCAAGAGTACATCCAGACCACCGGTCTTTTGTGCCGCGGCGCTCAAACGATCGGCGATCGCGCCCGGTGAGACGATCGCCGATCGTGCGCCGGCATCACGCAGGATGTGGGCGTGGTCATCCACTGTGTTCGTCGTGTAGGTGGGGACAGGCACGGCTCGGATGGCCATCAACGCGACTTCGGCGATCGGGTAGTCTGGACGGTTTTCCGCGCATATCACGACGCGGTCGCCTGGCGCGATGCCAAGGGCTCGTAAATGACGGGCGCAGGACGCGGCCTTCCTGGCGAATTCCGCCCAGGTCGTGCTGTGCCATGCGTTGACTCGGTACGCGCGCAGGAGTTGCTTCTCAGGCCATTTTCTGGCCAGGTCGAACATCATCGTGGCCAGGTTCGGCCATGTCGGATAGCTCTCCACGAATCTCCCCCGGACTCCCCCAGGAATACCCCAGGGCGCAATGGCCTGACGGCGCACCTTTGACGCCGGAGGTTCCTACCCTACAACTGTAGAAAGCGCAGCAGCCAAAGGAACCGTGTCACGATGTCCGAAGCCACGAATCCTCAGACTCTCCCGGTCTGGGATCTGTCCGACCTCTATCCGGCGCCTGACAGTGGGAAGCTGCGGGACGACCTGACGAAGGCGGAGGCGTCGGCCCGGGCCTTCAAGGATCGTTACACCGGGAAGCTCGCCTCACTCCCTGGCGATGAACTTGCCGCGGCGATCCAGGAATATGAGAGGATCGAAGAAGTCATGGGGCGGATCATGTCTGTACGCCCAGTTGCTGTTTTCCTCCGACAGCTCGAATTCCGTGTACGGGCAGTTTTATCAGACAATGACCGAGCGGACGACCGAGATCAGCAGTCATCTGATTTTCTTCACGCTGGAAGTGAATCGGCTCGATGATGCCACTTTGGAACGAGAACTCACGGCTGATACGGGATTTGCGCGTTACCGGCCGTGGTTGCGCGACCTCCGCGTGTTCAGGCCGCATCAACTGCCCGACGAACTGGAAGAATTGTTGCATGATAAGGATGTGACCGGCCAGTCGGCATGGAGTTGGTTATTCGATGAGACCGTCGCGGGGATGCGAATTTCGGTCGCGAACGAGGCTTTGACGGTCAATGCGGCCCTGGAGAAGTTGTCCTCACCTGACCGCCCAACCAGGAAGGCCGCGGGTGAGGCGATCGGTGCTGCCTTCAATGAAAAAGTCAGGCTGTTCTCGCTGATTACCAACACGAAGGCCAAGGATAAGGAAATCATCGATCGGTGGCGCAAATATCCACGCCCGGGCAGTTACCGCAACCGGTCCAATATGGTTGAGGACGAAGTGGTGGATGCGCTGGTTTCCGCGGTCGTTGATTCTTATCCGAGACTTTCGCACCGCTATTACACCATGAAAGCGAAGTGGCTTGGGCTGCCGAAACTTGCCCATTACGATCGGAACGCGCCGTTGCCGGGCGACGATGATCGGAAGATCAGTTGGGGTGAGGCGCGCGAACGGGTGCTGAACGCCTACGGCGCGTTCAGTCCGGATCTCGCCATGATCGGCCAGCAGTTCTTTGACAAGCCATGGATTGACGTGCCGCCGAGGGAAGGCAAGGCAGGCGGTGCGTTCTCCCATCCGACGGTGCCTTCGGCGCACCCGTATTTGTTGCTGAACTATCATGGCCGCACGCGTGATGTGATGACGCTGGCGCATGAACTCGGTCACGGCGTGCATCAGGTTTTGGCCAGCGGTCAGGGTTACCTGATGGCCAGCACCCCGCTGACGCTCGCGGAGACGGCGAGTGTGTTTGGTGAAATGCTGACGTTCAGGGCGTTGTTGGATGCGGCTGGACCGGAGCAGCGGCGGCTTATGCTGACCTCCAAGGTGGAGGATATGCTGAATACGGTGGTGCGGCAGATTGCGTTCTATCGCTTCGAGACCAAGGTCCACGATGAACGACGGAATGGTGAACTGTTGCCGGACCGGATCGGAGAAATCTGGCGCGAGATTCAAACGGAAAGTCTTGGGCCGGCGTTCGACTTTTCGCCGGAATACAATGTGTTCTGGGCTTATGTGCCGCACTTCGTGCATTCGCCATTCTATGTGTACGCCTATGCTTTTGGTGATTGCCTGGTGAACGCGCTCTACTCGGTGTTCCAGTCGGGTCATCCGGGGTTCCAGGCAAAATACCTGGACATGCTTCGGGCGGGCGGAACCCGGCGGCACAAGGAATTGCTCGCGCCATTTGGACTTGACGCTTCCGATCCCGCGTTCTGGACGAAGGGATTGGATGTGATTTCGGGCTTCATCGACGAGCTTGAGGCGACGACCTGACCCAAGAGGTGTAGGCTTGAACGATCATGTCCGGCAGTAATTTTCTCGGCGAACTGCGCCGAATGGCTCGCACGTCTGGAGCAGTCGGCGGAATCGCCGCGCGGATGGCGGGGGAGCGTGTTTTTGGCATTCGCACGGATCGCGCCGCGCATGCCGAGGATCTCCGGACCATTCTCGGCGGACTGAAGGGACCGCTGATGAAGGTGGCTCAGTTTCTGTCGACCGTGCCGGACGCGCTGCCGGTCGAGTATGCGGAGGAACTGGCGCAACTCCAATCGAATGCGCCGGCCATGGGCTGGAACTTTGTTCGCCGGCGGATGGCGAGCGAACTCGGGCCAGACTGGCGATCCCGCTTTCTTGCGTTCTCGCAGACCGCATCCGCCGCCGCGTCGCTGGGTCAGGTGCATCGGGCGACGTTGCCCGATGGGCGGGAAGTCGCCTGCAAGCTGCAATATCCGGACATGCCCAGTACGGTTGAGGCCGATCTCCGCCAATTACGCCTGGCAATGGCTGTCTATCATCGCATGGACAACGCGATTCAGCATGAGGAGATCTATAAGGAATTGACCGAGCGTCTTCGCGAGGAGTTGGATTACGAGCGAGAGGCGGCGCAAATGCGCCTCTACACGCTGATGCTGGCAGAGCATCCGATGGTGCATGTGCCGGTCCCGGTGCCCGGATACTGCACGCATCGCCTGCTGACCATGACGTGGCTCGATGGCCGCCCGCTGATGCACCGCCTGGCGGAGGATCCGCCGCAGGAAGAGCGAAACCAGATCGCGGAGGCATTGTTCCGGGCGTGGTATGTGCCGTTCTATCGGTATGGCGTCATTCATGGTGATCCGCACATGGGCAATTATCAGGTCAGGCCTGACGGCTCGGTGAATCTACTGGATTTTGGCGCGATTCGCGTGTTCGATGCGAAATTCGTACCGAGGCGTCATCGACCTGTTTGAAGCGGTGCGCGATCACGACGATGCCAAAGCGCATCACGCCTACGAAACCTGGGGGTTTACCAATCTATCGCACGAAAAGATGGATGTGCTGAACCTGTGGGCCCGATTTCTGTACGAACCGCTCACCGAGGATCGGGTTCGCCGCATCCAGGAGACCGATGACCCTCAATTTGGTCGTGCCGTCGCCGAGAAGGTCCACGCCGGATTGAAACGAACCGGAGGGGTAAAGCCACCGCGCGAATTCGTGCTGATGGATCGCTCGGCCATCGGACTTGGTGGCGTGTTCCTCCGGCTTCGCGCCGAGTTGAACTGGAGCCGGTTGTTTCAGAGCCTGATCGTGGACTTCGACGAAGCCGCGCTTGCGGAGCGGCAACGCGCGGCGCTTACCGAGGCCGGGGTTCCCGCCGCTGGCTGACGATGGACCCTGAACGGATTCCAGGCTACCATGACAGTCAGTCATGAACTCCGGAAAAGGGGACCAAGAGATGAACGATATGGTGGCGCCGAAGTTTGACCGAACCGCCGAGGACCTCGGCAACATCGTCGAACTTGGCCACGTCAACGTGACCGTGCCTGACCAGGCCACCGCGACCGCTTATTACATCATGGGACTGGGCCTGACGCGGGACCCCTACCTGATGGCGGGTCTCGAAAACATGTGGGTGAACGTCGGAAAGGGTCAGTTCCATTTGCCGACCCGTGGCGTTCAGGTCGTGCGCGGCACGACGGCCTTGGTGTTGCCCGACCTGGAAGCGCTCCTGAAGCGCTTGCATTATGCACAGAAATACCTTGAAGGGACGCAGTTCAGTTTCCGTGAAGCCGGCGAAGTGGTCGAAACGACATGCCCCTGGGGAAATCGTATCCGCGTCCATGCGCCTGATCCCGCGAAGTTTGGACCGATGCGCGTCGGTATGCCCTATGTCGAGTTCGATATCCCGGCTGGGACCGATCTGGCTGCGATTGCCCGATTTTATCAGGAAATCCTCGGCGGCATCGCCGGCGTTTCGCAAGATGAGCGCGGTCCCTACGCCTGGGCTTCGTGCTCAGGCGAATGCCGGGTGATCTACCGTGAGACCAAAGCCGACCTTCCGGAGTATGATGGGCATCACATCCAGATCACCCTCGCGGACTTCTCCGGTCCACACAAGAAATTGCTTGAGCGTGGTCTGATCACCGAGGAAAGCGACCAGCACCAGTATCGCTTCCTCGATCTTGTCGATGTCGATAGCAACAAGCCACTGTTCCGCATTGAGCATGAGACCCGCAGCATGCGGCACCCCATGTTCAACCGGGTGTTCGTGAACCGCAATCCGGACATGAACAACCGCAACTTTGTTCCGGGTTACGAAGTCGGTCTGTTCGCACTGAACTGATCAGGGTTTTCTGTTATGACCATCCGCATGCGTCGCGGGTGGCGGGAGGGTGATTTCATGTCCGTTCTGTCGCCGTATCAGGTCTCCGCCTACAACACCGCGAAGTCGTCGGAAAACAAGATCCACGATGACGCAACGGCGAAGCGCTTTGGCTTCAAAGGCGGGTTGGTCGGCGGCGTCCACGTCTATGCCTACATGTCCCACATGCCTGTGCAGCGTTGGGGCCGCGCCTGGCTTGAACGCGGCACGGGAGAGGCGCGCTTCGGAAAGCCTGTCTACGAAGGCGATATCGCGGAGATCACGGCGGTCGAGGATGCCGACGGAATGTCGTTGCAGGTTAACAGCGGCGGCGTGCTTTGCGCGACGGGGCGTGCTGCGCTGCCGGATCGCGCTCCGGCGTTACCCAACCTCGTGGACTTTCAGGCGGTTCCGGCTCGCGCGCATCGCGTTGCCGCGGATGAGCAATCCCTGAAAGTCGGCGACTGGTTGGGGATGAACCCACTGACGGTGACGCCTGAGTATCAAACTCAGGATATCGCCGATACCAGGGAGACCGATCCCCTGTATCTCCGTGAGGGCATCGTGCATTCCGGAACAGTCCTGCGTTGCTGCAACTGGGCTTTGTCGCACAATGTCATTCTTCCCGCATGGATGCATATGGGAAGCACGGTGCAAAACCTCGGGGCCGCGAAGGTTGGAGATACGTTGAACGTCCGTGCTCGCGTGACGAAGAATTACGAGCATAAAGGTCATAAGTGGGTCGAGATCGATGCGTTGGTGATCGCCAATGAAGCCCGGCCGATCGCGCGAGTGACGCATATCGCTATCTATCGCCCGCGTCAGTTGGCCGAGGCCGCGTAATCGTAACGGTGGCTTGACCAGGCGGCGTGTCGACAACAATGTGCCATCTCACCATGAGCCGTCCTATCATTGAGCATGAAGACGTCGTCCGTCCAGAGTGGATCGACTTCGAACGGACACATGAACCTCGCATATTATGTGGTCGTCTTCGATCTCGCCACCGACAAACTCTATGCTGCGTTGGACATCGGAGATGCGTACCGTGAACGTACGGGCAACTCCTGCTTCACGGCCGAGACACATACCGTGTATGAGCGTGAAGTCCACCTCGGCGACCGATTACGCGTTCAAACCTGGCTCCTGGGCTCGGACACCAAGCGGATCCACTATTTCCACGAATTGTTTCACGTTGCCAGCGGAGAACGTTCAGCGATTCAGGAGTTGATGGCGCTGCACATCGACATGCGCGTCCGTCGCGTCGCGCCGTTTCCGGAATTGCAACGTGAGGCTCTGCGGCAAGCGGTCGCCAAATACGCGCCCGCGCAACTTCCGCGGGGTACGGGCCGCCGTATCACGATGCCGGGATAACCATTCCAGGCCGCTTAGGTCACTGGGGTTTGGGTCGCATCCTCGCGGATCATCGCGGCACCTTTTTCGCCAATCATGATCGTCGGTGCATTGGTATTCCCGGTGGTGAGAGTCGGCATGATGGAGGCATCGATCACACGCAAGCCAGAAACGCCGTGCACGCGTAACCGCTCATCGACAACGGCGGATGGCCCTTGGCCCATGCGGCAGGTTCCCACCGGGTGATAGATCGTGTTTCCGAAGCGGCGAGCGTAGTCGACCATTTCGTCGTCGGTTTGAACGTCGGGCCCAGGCAACGTCTCCACGACGCTATGCTGCGCGATCTGGGGTGCTTTGAAGATGGCACGGGTGAACCGCATGCCCGCAAGTAGGACCCTTGTATCGCCGGAGTGCGATAAATAATTGGGTGTGATGACCGGTGCGGTGGTCGGATCGGATGTCCGCGCCATGATCGTTCCGCGACTGTCCGGACGTGTCGGACACACCGCGACGGTCATCCCGTCCTCCGTTTCCAGCGCACCGAATTTGCTCGGATCATAGCTTGCGGGCGTGAACAAAAGCTGCAGGTCCGGGCTGGCTTTCTCCGGACTGGACCGGCAGAAAACCTGCGCTGTCGTCACGCCGAACGTCAGCGCGCCACGCCCTTCCACAAAGAACCGCGCGACTTCTCTGGTCAAACGAAGACCGCGTGCCAGTTTGTTGATGGAGATGGAGCCCTTGACGCGGTGCGATACGCGAGCGACGTAATGGTCTTGCAAATTCGCGCCGACCCCTGGCAGGTCGTGCACGACCGGCACGCCGATTGATGCGAGGTGCGCCGCGGGCCCGATGCCGGAAATCTGCAGCAAATGCGGCGAATTGATCGCGCCGCCGCACAGTATGACCTCCCGTGTCGCATGCAGGGTTTTGATCTCACCATGTTGGCGAAACGTAACGCCTGTGCAGCGGCGGCCATCGAACAAAAGTGTCGATGCCAATGCCTCCGTTTCGACCTGCAGGTTGGGGCGACCACGTGCCTCCTTGAGAAAGGTTTGCGCGGTCGATCCGCGCCACTTGCCCTTTCGGGTCATCTGGGAATAGCCGACACCTTCCTGGACCCGGCCATTGAGGTCTTTGCTGAACGAATAACCCGCCTGCTGCGCGGCCTCGACGAACCGATGTGTCAGCGGAAGAATTGTTCGATAGTCCTCAACTTTCAATGGACCACCGCTGCCGCGGATCTCCGGATCGCCGCCTTGCTTGTAATCCTCCGACTTCCTGAAGTACGGAAGCACATCATCGAAACTCCAGCCACGACACCCCATCTGCGCCCAGCCATCATAGTCCGCCGGGTTGCCGCGCACATAGAGCATGCCGTTGATGGAACTCGATCCGCCGAGCGTTTTTCCACGCGGCCAATGGATACGGCGGCCGGCGCTACCCGATGTTCCCTCCGCGCTATAGTTCCAGTTCACGACCGGGTGATAGAGCAGCTTCAACATGCCGGCGGGGATGTGGATCCACGGTGACGTATCGCGTGGGCCGGCTTCGAGCAGGACAACCTTCGCCCCTGTCTCCGACAATCGCGCCGCTACGACACAGCCGGCCGAGCCGGCTCCGACAACGACGTAGTCCGCATCCATTCATCGGGCTCCGATGGTAAATACTGCTTTACCGGCGACCTGTCGGTGCCGCAACAATTCAGCGACCGAGGCGAGGTCAGTCCAATCGCGCTCGATCCCGATGACCGGACGGAGATCACCGTCGGCGATCAGGGAGACCAGCAAGGAAAGATCGGGGGCGAACAACTCCTCGGGGCCGGATGTGAAATAAAAGAAGCTTTGGATGCGCGCATTTTGCGCCATCCGAAAATCCTGGAAGCTGATGGTGGAAGGCTCCGCTGAGGAGTTGCCGTAAACCACGACCGTGCCATTAGGTTCGATGCGCCTCACGGCCTCGGTGAGCGAGGTCCCACCACCGGATTCCAGGATCAACGCGAAGCGGCCGGCCGCGTTTTCAATGCCTTGGACGACTTCGCGCGCGCCAAGCTCGTTCAGGCCGGCGGCTCTCTCGGCCCGCCCCACGACAGCGGTGACATGGGCGCCTGAGCATGCGGCGATCTGGATCGCCAACGTGCCCACACCGCCAGCCGCGCCGGTTATCAATACCCGGCGGCCGACGAGCGCACCGCCCAGCCGTACGCAGCGAAGCGCGGTCAATCCCGCGACCGGTAACGTGGCGGCCTGAACAAAGCTGACATTGATCGGGCAGCGGAACGATACGGTGCGTGGGAACCGCGACCCGTTCAGCCCAGCCGAGCTCGTCGGTCAGTGCGACAACCCTTGTTCCCTTCGTCGGACCCGAACCGTTGGCGGCGGCTCGTTCGATTACACCGCTGATGTCCTGACCTGGGATCCATCCTTCGTCATTGTTGACGAACGAACGCAGTTCCCCCCGATTGAGTGAGAAAGCTCGCACCGCGATGACCGCCTCATTCGGGCCGAAACCGGGCTCCTGGACCTCGCGTATCGCAACCGGAGTTGTTCCGCCGGGAGTGTTTACGATCGCACGCATTCTCAGCCACCTCTCACTTGTTTGGCAGCGCCTCGCCCGCGAAAAACCGGCGAGGGTTATCGTCAAGAATGGAGAATATTTCCTCGTCGGTGAGGCCGCGACCTCGCAACATCGGAACGAAGTCGGTGAAGAGGTATGTGTACGGTGGCGGCCATTTGCCTTCCGCCCGCAGCGTGTCGATGTGCGTTTGTTCGTCGGGCGGAACCTGTCGGGCGAACTTCCCGAGCCAGCCGCAATGCCGATCCTGGCTCATCATGATCTGAGAACGATAACCAGACCGCACGAGCGTGACCAGGTTGTCAGCCCGAACATTATCGGGCTGGTAGCGCTGTAATCCGATCCGATCAAAACCGATGTACGATCCGCCCTCGACAATGCGACGGTGATACGCCGGATCTGAATTCCCGCAGCAGTGACCAATCAGGCAGCGATGCGCGGGAACGCCACCGGCGGCGAACGCGGCTTGCTGCTCCGGTCCCGCATAACCGTCCTGCGTATGCGTAATGATTGGAACATTGGTCGCCTTTTGCGCGATACAGGCCGCCTCCAGAAACTTCATTTCGAGTGGCGTGATATCAGGTGCGCCCGTGGCCACTTTGATGGCGCCCGCGCGAACGCCGGTGGCACCGACACCGTGGGTGATTTCCCGAATGTAGAGTTCCGCGATTTCTTCAACGCCTCGCGCGCGCCAGTAGACCGGCAGACCCATGAGCTCGAAATAGAAGCCGGTCGTGCAGATGATATTCATCCGAGATCGCTCGGCGATTTCCGCCATCACGCTGACATCGCGACCGAGTTCGATGGGACATGGATCGACGAAACTCTTTACGCCATGTTCAACCCTAAGCTGCGTCAGGCGTTTTGTCGCCTCGCCGACAAAAGCCGCGCGATCATAATTCGCGGTCGGATCGAATTCCGCTCCAGGAAATGCGATGAACAGATGCTCATGCATCAGGGTTCGACCGAGTTGGTCGAGATCGATTGGACCGAGGACGGTCTGAACCTGCATGCCAACTTACTCCGTGGCTTATCGTGTTCCGGTGATGTCTTGCCACAAGGCGCGTGTTTCGCCGCGTGGATCGTTCTCGATGCGGCAGGTCGCGTCCAGGATTAACGTGGCGCGGTCCGGAACACGGTAGGGCGGCCAATGCGGGATCGACGGATGATCCGGCACGCCATTTCGCGCGAACGCCGCCCACACACCGGACATTGTTTCGGCCAGCCGCCGTGCCGCATCACTTCCATCGGTGGCGTTGGTCAGGTCGATCGTGTCGAAGGTGAAGGGAACATCCATGGCATGCGGGGCCTTCATCTTGCCGTTATGCACCGGTGTTTCCCAATCGAACGAATACATCCAGACCGGCGCGGTTGCTTTGGCCGCCCGCCGTTGCGCGAGCGACAAGAGATCGAATGCGGAAGTTGCAGTCCGTCGTTGTCGCGATCAGTCGATCCGCCGGGCTGGTGCCGGGATACAGGCGACGGTAGGTCTCGACCACGCGACTCGTATCGGCACCGGCGATCGCATGGACCCGATCGACCATCTGTGCCTCGGTCAAAGTGCGATGCCAAACCAGATCATCCGGGGCGAGAAAGCTCGCCGTTTCATCCTTCATGTCGCCGATGATGAGTGGAATGTCGCCCATGATATCCGGTGCGTCGGGATCGAACGGTTGCCGGGGCAGGACGTCGCCATCCACCACGGGCCCGAACGGGTAACGATCAAACAACCGATAAGGGGAGGGACCCAGCGCCCGTTCCGCCGGTTTGATCGCCGCCAACAGGCTGGCGACCGGCAAAACCGCAATTGGTCGATGGCCGCGGCGGTGATGCCAAGCTCCTTCAGGACAATCTCGGTCAATTTCAGCGCGCGTTCTTTCGTTCGCAGTCGCACCGCGGCGCCGCTCTGGATGATTGCTCGATGGAACAGTCCGGCCGCGGCAGGCATCGCGAGCAGCGTACTGACTTTGCCGCCGCCGCCCGACTCGCCGAAAATCGTCACGTTTCCCGGGTCGCCGCCGAACCGCGCGATGTTGTCTCGGACCCAGGTCAGCGCGGCGACCAGATCCAATACACCGGCATTGCCGGAGTGGCGGTAGTCGGTGCCGCCGACCTCCGACAAATCGAGATGTCCGAAAATGTTCAACCGATGGTTGACGGTCACGACCACGACATCGCCGCGCTTCGCCAGCCGGCTGCCCCGAAGCCGCTCGGAGTTCGCGCTGCCGTAGGAGAACGCGCCACCGTGCAGCCACACCATAACCGGCCGTTTCGCACCGTCCGTTGTGCTGGGCGACCAAACATGCAGGGTCAGGCAATCCTCGGAGTCCGGGGACGTGTCAGGGGCTCCGGAGAACGTTTCAAGTTCGGGGCGTGTGCCGGTCGCGCAAGCCTGCCTGCGGCGCGCGACCCGCATAGGCCGTCGCGTCACGAACGCCAGCCCAGGCTTCCGGTTCTCTGGGTGGAAGGAAGCGCAGCGCGCCCGTTGGCGGTGCCGCGTAGGGAATTGCCTTGAAAACGGCGACGCCTTCGATGATCGCGCCACGCACTTTGCCGGACGATGTTTCCGCCGTCGGTGCCGATTGCTCGTTCATGTCCCCTCCCGTCGGGTCGATGTCACAGCCGCACCATGCCGTCGGTGGCGGCAGGCTGTCGAGGTCCGGTGCCGGACGGAAGAACCATCCGGTTTGGCGGACCGGAGTGAGCCTGCTTCAATGGAGCTACTGAAGCAGGGGAGGTTTCGTCATGTTGAATCGCCGGATCACGTTGAAGGCGCGTCCCGCCGGCGATTCCCGGCGCCGAACATTTCGACCAGGATGCCATGCCGGTGCGGCCGCTCGAAGCTGGTGAATTGCTGGTTGAGACCATGTATATTTCCATTGATCCGGCAATGCGGTCATGGATCAGCGAGCGTTCCGGATATGCGCGTGCCGTCGCGATTGGCGATGTCATGCGAGCCGGCGGAATTGGCCGTGTCCTGCAAAGCCGGGCGGATGGTTTCGCGGCCGGCGACCTGGTGCAGGGTCGGACCGGGTGGCAGTCCCATCCGATCCTCCGCGCGAGGGAAACTCAGAAGCTCGATCTGTCTCTGGGTTCCCTTGAGGACTGGATGGGTCCGCTCGGGACGTCCGCGTTGACCGCGTATTTTGGGGTGCGCGACGTTGGAGCGCTGAAACCGGGAGAAACATTGGTGGTTTCGGCCGCGGCGGGCGGTGTCGGGCAAATTGCCGCCCAGATCGGAATGATCGACGCCTGTCGCGTCATCGGCATCGCTGGCGGACCGGAAAAATGCAGGTTTCTCAAACAAACGCTCGGCTTGCATGGGGTGATAGATTACAAAGCCGGAAAAGGATCTTGAAGTGGCGATCAGGCGGGAATGCGCCGAAGGCATGGATGTCTATTTCGATAACGTGGGCGGCCCGACCCTGGATGCGGCGCTGGCGAATCTACGGACTGACGCACGCGTCGTGTTCTGTGGCCGCATCTCTCAGACCGTCGCGACCGAGCCTTATGGCATTCGCAATCTGGGGCTTTTGGGCGGAAAGCGAGTCACCATGCGCAACTTCCTCGTGTTCGATTATCATAGCCGCTATCCGGAGGCTCGCGCATGGCTTTCAGCGCAGATACGCGGTGGCCGATTGCGTCAGCAGCTTCACATCGTTGACGGGTTGGAAAACGCTCCTCGCGCATTGGGCATGTTGTTCAGAGGCGAGAACACCGGAAAACTGGTCGTCAAGAGCCGCGGCCTGACCGCGCTTGACGATCACCACGGCGATTTGCCGGAACTGCCGCGCAACCCGCGTGACCGGACGCGGGTCCGCGAAAAGCAAGCAGATGTGCTTCTCGCCACCTGTGCCAGGAGCCTTCCGCGGGTAATGTCCGACTATCGGCGCAACCGCTGCTTCAGGGCCGCCTGCATGCGTTGGTTCCAGCCAGCCGGCATGCGGCGTGACCGCGGATTCCATGCCGTCACGAACACAGCGGCTTTCGCGCCGTAAACGGTCAACAATTCGTCCATTGCCGTCGATCGGCGATTGATCCGGTCACGTCGAATTCGATCCACGCGGTAACGTGTTTGCCGATAGGCATTTAACAGGCGCGGTGGCAGCGTCATCAGTCGTTGTCGGTGTTGGCGAACTCCACATCGCGGTGAACATGCACTGACATCAGGATCCCAAATGACACCATCATCGTGATCATCGCCGAGCCACCGTGCGATATCAGCGGCAGCGGCACACCACCCACGGGTATGACTCCCATGACCATCGCGATATTCACAAAGCAATAAAAGAAGAAATTGCACGCGATGCCGAACGCGACCAGCCGGCCGTACTGGTGCTTGCAGCGCAACCCGATCAGCATGGCTCCCCAGGTGATCAATAAGAGAGCGAAATGACGGCAATGGCGCCAACCAACCCGAATTCCTCACCGATCATCGTGAAAATGAAATCGGTTTGCTTTTCCGGCAGAAAATCCAGGTGGCCTTGCGTGCCCTGCAGGAACCCTTTGCCCCATAGTGCCGCCGGACCCCAGAGCGATCTTTGACTGGATGATATTGTAGCCGGCGCCGAGCGGGTCGCTCTCGGGGTTCAGGAACGTGTCAATGCGTGCGCGCTGGTAATCGTGCAGATGGTGATAAACATAGCGAGCGGCAAATGGTATCGGCGCGAATACGAGGAGCGAATTTCCACCATCTGACTCCGGCGGCGAAGAAAATCACGCCGCCCAGCATCAGGGTGATCATGGCGGTGCCCAGATTGGGTTCCTTCAGGATCAGTCCGACCGGGATGAGAACCGCGATAATCGGCGGTAGCAGAAACAACGGATTGCCGATCCGTTCCCAGGTCGCGCGGTGGAACCAGGCCGCCAGCGCCAGGATCAGTCCCAACTTCATCAGTTCCGAAGGCTGGATTTGTTGACCGCCAAGTTCCAACCAGCGTTGGGCGCCTTTGCCGACATGGCCCAATCTTCAGAACGAGCACCAGAAGTCCGACACCGCCCACATAGGCGATCCACGACAATCGAGCGAGGACGCGGATGTCCACGAGTGCGATGCAGACCATGATGAGCAGACCGAACGCGAAACGATCGATGTGACGGGTTGCGTATGGTTCCGGCGAGCCGCCCGCCGCGCTGTAAAGAGCGACATACCCGACCGTCGCCAGCGCACAAAGCAGCACGACGAAAAGCCAATTGATCCGGAAAATCTTGCCGGTCAGATCGTGCGGGCTTTTCAGCCATAGGCGCTGCTCGATCACTTTACGATGCTCCCGCGCACTTTCATGACTTTGCGTCCGCGACCTGGGAGGGCCCATCCTGACGGCTGGCGGGATCGCGGCGCAGGACTTCGGTCATGATGTCTCGCGCCAACGGCGCGGCCGCGGTGCCGCCGGCGTTGCCATGTTCAACGACGACCGATAACGCGTAGCGTGGTTGCTCATAAGGTGCGTACGCCACAAACAAGCGCGTGCGGGCGGAATTCCCACGGCAGGTTTTTGCTGTCGAACGTGCCGCTCTCGCGTTGCTTGCGCGACACGCGGCGAACCTGAGAGGATCCGGTTTTGCCGGCGAGGTGAACCGGTCCAGCGAGGCGAGCTCTGGGAGCGGTCCCGCCGGGGTCGTTCACCACGGCGAACATGCCGGATCGCACGGCTTGCAGCATGGGGTCCGGAACGGCGAGGTCCGGCCAGTCGTCAGGTTGCGAGTCCGGGTTGCATGGCGCCGGCGATCCGGCGCGTAAAGTGGGGTTGAACGGCCCGGCCGGTGGCGATCCGCGCGGCGTAGGTCGCCAATTGCAACGGCGAAACGACAATATACCCCTGCCCAATGCCGCTCACGACCGTGTCGCCCAGTTCCCAGGGATGGCCTTTGCTGATTGCCGCCATTCTCGGGTCGGCACCAGTCCGACGCGTTGACCCGGAATGTCGATGTCGAGTTCCGTTCCCATCCCGAGCCGTGTGCCATGGCGGAAATTCGGTCGATGCCGGTGCGCAACGCGACCTGATAAAAGTATACATCGCAACTGTACTTCAGCGCCTGATGCAGATCAAGCGGTCCATGCCCCGCCTTGTTCCAGCAATGAAACCGACTCGACCCCAGATCAAGATGCCCTGGGCAATTCAGGCGGTCGTGAACACTCAGCGTTTTGGCGTCCAAACCCGCGAGCGCGACCGCCATCTTGAACGTCGAACCGGGCGCGTAAAGTCCGGAGGTCGCCTTATTGATCAACGGCGTTCGGCGATCTTTCGTCCACTCTTTCCATTGCGCCTGCGAAACACCAGTGGCGAACAGGGTCGGATCAAACGACGGATTGGACACCATCGCCATGATCTCGCCATTGCGGCAGTCAAGCACAACGGCGCTCGCGGCATCATCGCCGAGCATTTTCTGAATCGCCAGTTGCAGGCCGACATCGAAGGTCAGACCGACGTCGTCGCCGTTTACCCCGTCCGTTCGATCCAGTTCGCGGATCACCCGGCCAACAGCGTTGACTTCCAGGTGTATCACGCCGGGTCGCCCCCGGAGTGCCAGATCGTGAAATTTCTCGATGCCCGCCCGTCCAACTTTCAAGCCGGGCAGAGCCATCAACGGATCGCCATCCACGTCGCTTTCATTGGGCGGCGCGACATAGCCGAGAATGTGGGCGAGTTCGTATGGATAGTTGTAGGTTCGACTTGTGCCCGCGTCGACCATGATACCGGGCAAATCGGGTGCGTTTACCTCGATTTTCGTCATCGCGTCCCGGCTCAGAAATTCCTTGATCAGGATCGGAATAAAGCTCTTCCCATGACGCAGGTCTCGATCGATACGAGCCCGTTCGGCGTCGGTCAGGGGGACGATCTCAGAAAAGTTGTCCAGGCTTTGACGAACATTGGCTGCCTGTTCGGTCACGAGCAAAGCGCGCCAATTGATCAGGTTTCCGGCCAGCGGCGCTCCGAACCGATCCAGGATCCGACCGCGTTGCGGGGCGATCATTCGGCCTGTGACGCGGTTGTCCTCGGCCATGGTGGCGTAGCGACTGCCCTCGTCGACCTGGACCTGGCGCAGGCGGGCGGCCAATCCCCCCAGTAACAGTGTTTGGGCTCCGGCCACGATCAAAGCGCGGCGCGTGAAGACCGTCCCACGGTTGACCTCGCGCCGTATCATGCCAGGTCCGGATCGGCGATGGAGCGGTGGGCGAGCGACAGCGGAATGGCCACGGCCGGATACATCGCCGCCGCGAGACCGGCCTGGAACAAAACGGGGGCGGGCGGTAACAGGCTAAATGTCAGAAGAGAGACCAGTGCCCAGTTCATGGCGGCGATGCCGCATGCGACGGTAATGAAGATGAGCCAGATGACAGCGAAACCGTGCCGGGAGACGAACCGGCGGAGGCGTTGTGCAATTCCATGGGTCGTCAACATCGTCAGCGCGCCCACTCCCGGCGGCAGGTAGCCTAACAGGTCGAGTACCACCCCGATCAGGAACACCACGGGGGGCGACATCGCCGCGGGCCTGAACAGCGACCAGAACCACACGCAGGTCAGGGCGACTGTCGGCAGCAGGGCGGCCTGCCCCCATAACCCGAAAGGGGCCAGAGAAAGCAGCATCAACAGGAGACTGGTCGTTGCCGGGAATGCATAGCGCCAAACGATATCCAATCGCCGCCCAACGGTCAGGCGAGGTCGAACACCGGGATAACGATCCGTCACAGCCATCAGTGACGGCCCTGGGTTGAGCGGGCGGTTACCTCTGGCGCCGCGAAGCCGTTCAGGCCGTAATCGAAAATTCGGACGATATCGAGGGCGCGCAACTGTGCGTCTGGCTCCACCTCCGGCACGCCGTTGGCATTATACCGAACGGTTCCAACCGGTAGATTAGCCGGGAAAGCATTCGCTTCAGCGCTGGTGACGACCCGCTCGCCTTCCTTGGGAACCGTCCCTTCAGACCAGTACATCAGGCGTGGCCAGGGGCCGTTCGTACCCGCCAGGATCGCGCGGGAGCGGCTGCCTTCGAGGATCACCGGCACGCGGCTGTTCATGTCGGTAATCAGCAATACCCGCGCCGTCCGGCTTCCGACTTCCGTGATGCGCCCGACCAAGCCACGCTCATCGAGTGCGATCTGGCCCTTGCGAAGCCCATGATTTGGCCCGACCGACAGCAATACCGCTTTGGCATAGACGCCGCCCGCGTCCGCCACGACGCGCGCGGTCACATAAGATGCCTCGGGGTCCGGTATCCAACGGAGCGCGGCCTTGAGGCGCTGGTTTTCGGCGTCGAGCGTAAGAGCAACAGACTGCCAACGCCGCAAACGCTCGTTCTCCTGTAACAGGCGCGCATTTTCCTCGCGGAGGCCCCAAAGTCCGGAGATTTCCGAGATCGCTTTGGTCATTTGGCCAAGCGGTTCCGCGAGGGCGGCGTAAACTGGGGCGCTCGCGTCGTACATGGCTACACGCGCACGCTCCACCAGGACCGTATCAACCTTACCGACCAACATCAGACCAAAAGCGGCGATAACCATCACTGGCAACGTGAGCCTTGCCAGCGCGTGGCGCGCCTGAATGGACGGACGGATCATGCTCCGAAATCAGATGGCTGGAACGGTGAATGTCATGATGGCCCCCACTCGGCGCGAAGGCACGCCGAGGTCAATACATGCTGGTCAACACATTGCCGAGTTGTTTGCGTTCTTCAAGAGCCCGCCCGGTACCAAGCGCGACGCACTGGAGAGGGTTCTCGGCCACGACCACGGACAGGCCTGTCGCATCGCGCAACACCTGGTCAAGCTGATGCAACAGCGCCCCCCCACCCGTCAGGACGATACCGCGATCGACGATGTCGGCCGCGAGTTCCGGCGGGGTATTTTCCAGAGCCACCTTAACCGCATCGACGATGGCCGTCACGGGCTCACTCAGGCTTTCGGCGATTTGCGCCTGACTGACAATGACCTCGCGTGGGACGCCATTGATCAGATCACGCCCACGAACCTCCCGGTATGGGCCGTCCTCATAATTCTCCGGGACACGGGCCGCGCCGACATCCATCTTGATCCGTTCGGCGGACGACTCCCCGATCAACAAATTATGGGCCCGCCGGATATAGGAGATGATCGCCTCATCCATCTTGTCGCCGCCAACCCGAACGCTTCGGGAGTAGACGATACCTCCCAGAGAAATGACCGCGACCTCCGTCGTCCCGCCACCGATATCCACCACCATGGAACCCGATGGTTCGGTGACCGGCAAACCCGCGCCGATTGCCGCCGCCATGGGCTCTTCGATCAATTGGACCTTGCGTGCGCCGGCACTTTCCGCGCTCTCCTGGATCGCGCGACGCTCGACCGCGGTGGAACCCGACGGAACGCAGACTATGATGAGCGGCGAAGCCCAGCCGCGGCGGCCGTGCACTTTGCGAATGAAATGCTTGATCATTTCCTCCGCGACCTCGAAATCGGCGATCACGCCGTCGCGCAACGGGCGGCTTGCCGTGATGAAGCCCGGGGTGCGGCCGAGCATCTGCTTCGCTTCTTCACCGACCGCGACCACGTGCTTTTTGCCCCGCGATTCGGCGATCGCCACCACACTGGGCTCGGCCAGAACGATGCCTCGGCCTTTGACGTAGACAAGCGTGTTGGCGGTGCCGAGATCGATGGCCATGTCCGCGGACATGAAGCCGAGCACCCGTGAGAACATACGTGAAACCTTCGATAATGGCTAAGGTGGGGCTGAGGAAGCGCGGGGCTTAGACCTGAGAGGCACGGTTCACAAGAGGGGGACACCACGGTTGGGGCGGCGCCACGGCCATCGGTGTCGACTTGTGCCGGGAAAGATCGTTTTCGCGCATTCGGGTCGCGTGTCACCGGTGGCGGACCCGCCCTTTCGCCGATGTGACGTTCTTACTGTCCGGCATCTTCGCGTCGGCGGTACGCGTATGCGGCAGGTCCGGAATCCTTGGTCCGGCAGGCTCCCGAACGCATCAACGGATCACACGATACGCCGGCAGTGATCCCAAAAGTTGTCGCTCGTCGCCTCGAAAGTCGTTCATTGTGCGAGATTTCGTGTCAAACAACATGGTCGTTCGCGCGGGCGGCCGAAATTGTTCCCATTGCGGCAGTGGTTTGGTGTTTGGGTTGCCGGTTCGCGCGAAAGCCAGCCAGGCGGCGCTCATCTGCTCCGCGAGGCCGCGCGGTCCGTCGCCGCCCCCGACCATCGACTCCGACCTCGCGACATTGTCGAAAACGAAGGCCAAATCGAGCGAATGCGGCGACCGCCATTTCCCGCCCTCGACCGGCGTTTGCCATTCGAGCTCGTACAGCCACACGGGCGCTCCGTTCTGGGCGACTTTTCGCTCGGCCTGCAGCCACGCTTGTTGCCGGAACCGGCGCGCTGTCGTGATGGCGAAGAACAGGTCGGACGGTGTCGCCTGAGGCACGAATTTTCGGTAAGCCGCGATCACGCGATAGATGTCGCCGGCCGGCACCCATGTCGCCAACTTCTGGCGTAAGCCCGCATAGTCCATTGAGAGCGCGGACGGATCGTCAACGCCGATCAGCGCCGTGGTTTCCGTCCTGGTGGTTCCGATCAACATTGGAACAGATGCGGAACCTGGAAGAACGTCCGGACCCCATGGCGCCTTTGGCAGGAATTTCCCATCGACCACCGGGCTGAAACTCGGCGGCGCTCCGGGAGCCGCCATCGCGGTTCGAAGCGCCGCCAAAAGCTGCTGAAACGAGAGCTTTTGCAGACGCGAGAGGTCCGTGAGCGGAATCTCGGCTGCTTTTAGGAATGCCATCGCGTTTGCGCTGGCCTCGTCGGTGCTCAAACCGTCCAGTTGCGAGCCGCTTTGCACGATCGCGCGGTGGAACAACTCCCTTGTTTGCGGCATGCCCATCAGAACGCTGACCTTGGCGCCACCGCCGGACTGACCAAAGATCGTCACATTCGCTGGGTCGCCGCCGAATTCGGCAATGTTGACGTGCACCCACCGCAACGCCAGCACCAGGTCGAGGAGACCGAGGTTGCCGGTTTCAGCGTACTCGCTGCCGCCAAATCGGGCGAGGTAAAGATGTCCGAAAATGTTCAACCGGTGGTTGACGGTAATAACAACGACGTCGCCTTTGCGCGCGAGGTTCGTGCCATCATAGACGGGGCTCGCGCCGGAACCCCGGGAAAAGCCGCCACCGTGAAGCCAGACCATGACTGGTCGTTTGTGATGGTCGCGTAACGCCGGAGTCCAGATGTTCAGAACCAGGCAGTCCTCGCTCATGGTCGATCTGGTTACCCAGGACCCCGCGAAAGACGGAGGTGGGCGCGGTTCCTGGGGACAGATCGGACCATAGGCGAGGGCGTCGCGAACTCCGGTCCAAGGCACCGCCGGCCTGGCTTCGCGGAAGCGGTTCAATCCATCCGTCGGAGCGCCATAGGGGATCCCCTTGAACGTTCGGATCCCATCGGTCATCGCTCCTCGCACGCGCCCGCGCGAGGTTTCGGCCGATCACCTCCTGGGTTTCGACTTCTTTGGTGGAACCGCGAATGCCGGACCGGTCAGGCAAAAGCCAAGGCAGGCCTGTCCAAACAGGCGCCGCCCCGGCATCGCTCAGCCGCGACCGATGAACGGCATCTTGGTCGCCATGATCGTGACGAACTGGACGTTCGAACTCGAGGGGTAGATTGGCCATGAACGCGACCTGCTGGCCAACGTGCGCCACGTCCATTCGGGCTTCGACCGCCATTTGCCCATATGGCTGCATCTGCCCGTTGGTCGAGCGTGCCGTCATCGGCGTCGCCGCGTTGCCGATATCGATCTGGCCGGAGCAAATGTCGAACTCGCGGCCATCCAACGCGATCGATTTTGTCAGACCGGTGACACCGTGCTTGGTCGATGTGTAGGCCACCGATCCAGGCCGCGGCACATGCGCGGAAATCGAGCCATTGTTTATGATGCGTCCTCCACGCGGCGTTTGATCGCGCATCATGCGAAACGCCTGATTCGCGCACATGAACATCGCATCCAGATTGACGGCGACGACCCGGCGCCACATCTCCCAGGTGAAATCGCCAAAGTTCGTCGAAGGCACATTGCCGCCGGCGTTGTTGAACAGCATGTCCACCCGGCCAAACTTTTCCTTCACCGCCGCGAACGCCGCGATCACCTGGTCCGGATCCGACACATCCGTTGGCAGCGGCAGCGTCTTACCTCCGCTTGCGAGACTGGCGGTCTCCTCCAGCGCGTCCCTGCGCCGGCCAAGGAGTGCGACGGACCAACCGCCCTTGCAAAGCTCGAGGGCTGAGGCCCGGCCAATGCCGCTGCCCGCCCCGGTAATGACCGCGACCCGATCCGCCATGGTGTTTTCTCCCTGTCCAATGGGTTTCCCGCGCATTGTGGACCTTGGTTGCGAGAGGTGGAAGATGGTGCGAGTCTGAAGATCGAGGAGGAGACGCCATGGCCCGCTTCGCCGCGATCGGATTGGACCACCGGCATGTCTATGATATGACGGAAGGACTGCTTGCCGCTGGCGCGGAGTGCGTGGGATACAATTCGGACACGACGGATCCGCGCGTGCTGGCGGGTTTCCGCAAGCGCTTCCCGCACGTACCGGAGGCGTCCCGAGATCGCTTGCTCGACGATCCATCCATCGCGTTCATCGTACTATCTGCCGTCCCTCGCGATCGCGCCGCATTGGCGATCGAGGCGATGCGTCGCGGCAAGGATGTCGTGTCGGATAAGCCAGGCGTCACGACGCTGGAACAACTGGACGCGGTAAGGGGCACTGTCACCGAGACCGGTCGGCTGTGGTCGATATGCGTTGGACGCGTGGCGTCGCCGGCGATCCAGGAAGCTGTACGCGTCGTGCGCTCGGGTGTACTGGGCAGACTGGTGCAGGTGGTGAGCCTGGCACCGCACAGATTGAATCGCGACCTTCGCCCGTCATGGTTCTTCGACCGGCCCGCATATGGCGGCATCATCAACGATATCGGCGTACATTCCATCGATCAGTTCCTCGCGCTGGCGGATGCGCCGGAGGCGGAAATCGAAGTCCAGCACGATCGGCGCTTTTGGGACTGAACCGGAAGGGTTCGAGGATTTCGCCGAAATCACGCTGCGCACGCCATCGGTGCGTGGCTATTGCCGGGTCGATTGGTTCACGCCGGATGGACTGCCGACATGGGGCGATGGCCGTTTGTTTCTGGTTGGCACCGAGGGCACCTTGGAGTTGCGCAAGAACCTCGATATCGAAGGCCGGGCAGGTGCCAATCATATGTTTGTCGCGAGCAAGGAGCAGACGCGGTACGTGGATTGCAGCACGCTTCCGGTAACCTACTATAGCGATATCGTCGCGGCCGTGCGTACGCGAGATTTCGCGGCATTGCCTCAGGAGCCGGTGTTCACGGTTTGCCGTATGGCGCTCCGGGCACAGGCCGATGCGAAACGTTTCATCGCGGAGCGGCGGCCGTGATCGGTCTCGCGATCATCGGTCTTGGCGCGGCCCTTACTCCGCACGCGAACGCGCTGCGAGATTTGGCTGTTCGTGCTCGCGTCGTCCACGCGGTCGCCAGAAACCCGGAACAACGGCGGAGCGCGGAGGAACGGTTTGGCTTTCCGACCAGCGATGACGCGGCCGCGGCGATCGCCGATCCGCGGGTTGACGCCGTGATGATCCTGACGCCGACCAACTCGCACCTGGACATCGCCGAGGCGGCCTTCGCCGCCGGTAAGCACGTGCTATGTGAGAAGCCTCTGGACACCACGGTCGCACGCGCGGAGAGGTTGGTCGCGATGGGCCGTCGGGCGGATCGACGCCTCGCCGTAATGCTGCAACTGCGGTTTCGCGCAGCCAGCCAGCGATTAAAGGAATTGCTGGCGACGCACGCCCTCGGTGACATTCAGGCCGCGACAATGACGGTGCCTTGGTGGCGTCCGCAGGCCTACTACGACGAGCCTGGACGCGGTGTGAAGGCGCGAGATGGCGGCGGTGTACTGATGATCCAGGCGATCCATACGTTGGATCTGTTCCGCTGGTTCGTTGGTATTCAGGCGGTCGACGCGGCAATGGTGAGTACAGACGTCACTGCACAGAATGGAAACCGAGGATTACGCCACGGCATTGGTCCGCCTCGGCAACGGCGCTCCAGGCACGATCGTGGCGACGGTCGCCGCGTTTCCGGGTGGTCCTGAACACATCATGGTCATAGGCTCAAAAGGCGTCGCGCGAATGGAAGGTGGCAACCTGCGTGTTTCGCTGCTGGATGGAACCGAGCACCTCGTTGAGGCCGTCGGTGGGTCCGGGAGCGGATCCGGCTTCATGGCGTTCTCACATGAGCCGCATAAGGCTATAATCAGCGATTTCCTCGATGCGGTCGAACAAGGTCGCGATCCGGCCATTCCTGGGGAAGAAGCTCTCGCGACACAGCGCGTTATCGACGCCATCATCAACAAGGGAGTGTAAACCATGCAAAGCCTGTTGCCTCTTGCCGAAAAAATCGGCGCCCGTCTGAAATCGCGCGGCGAAACGATCGCGATCGCCGAATCCTCGACAGGAGGGTTGGTGTCGGCAGCGCTGCTCTCGGTCTCCGGCGCGTCGGTGTACTTCCGCGGTGGCAGCGTGATTTATACGGCTTACGCGCGCTCCGGGTTTCTTGAGATCCCCAATCCGTTGCCCGCGCCAATCGAACGCGCGTCCACGGAACCTTATGCGCTGTTGCTCGCCGATACGGTTCGCGCCCGGCTGAGCGCGACCTGGGGTTTGGGTGAGACCGGTGCGACCGGCCCCACGGGCAACCGCTACGGCGATAAAGCCGGCCACACGTGTATCGCGGTAACGGGCCCGGGATTTTCGAAGGCAATTACCCTGGAGACGGGAAGCGGAGATCGGGTGGCGAACATGCGCGCTTTCTCGGACCGCGCGCTGCAACTCCTCGCCGAAGCGTTGGGCTGAGACCTCCATCGGCTCGGGGCCTGCCACCGCGCATAGCTGCGTCTGGCGTCAGACCAGCAAGGTCGGCAGGTGCCGGGTCAGGATGCCGCGCTCGTCCCGCAACTCGTGAACGATGGTAAAATGGTCGCGGCCTGGCACCGGAATCAGGTTTCCAGGGAGATGCGCGGCTGAACGCCGTGCGTGGAGGTCTCGGCTGTCCGCGACGAGTGGCGGCAATTCAGCGGTGCCGTAGGTGATCGCCAATTGCTTGTCGACCATCGGCAACCGTAACGGCGAGAGCGCGAGGATTTCATCGTCGGTGAGCCGAAGCTTGTCGTTGAGGACAGTGTCTCGCAGTGGGCCCAGTTCAAAAATGCCCGATATGGCCAGACCGGCGTGAACGAGCGGATGACCAAGGCACATCGCGGTCAAGTGCCCTCCCGCTGACCATCCCGAAAGGATGACCGGCCCATTTATTCCGTGCGCTTTGCGATGGGTTGTCAGCCAATCCAGGGCGGCGTTGATCTCGCTGACGATCTCGGCCAGCGACGCATCAGGAGCCAGCGTGTGACCAGGCAATGCCGCGGACCAGCCCATCGCGTATGGGCCCGCCATCAGGCTGGCGAACTGGTCCTTACTGTTGCGCTGCCAATAGCCCCCGTGAATAAAAACCAGGCACGGTGCGTCGGGATTTGAAGCAGGGTACAGGTCCCAGGTGTTGCGCTCTTTCGGACCATAACGAAGATCGAGATGTCCGGCATGCGCGGAGCGAAAAATCGCGGATGCTTCGGCCCGAGCGGTATTCAGCGCCATGCTGTTTGGCACCGCGCCGATGTTGTCATAGGCGGCGTCGCGCTCCGCCCGGCTGAGAGTTCCCCAGTTCATGCTGTCGCCCTGATGTACCAGTCCATGATCTGGCGGCCCTGCCAAAACAACGTGCCGGGCCGCCTCGCCATATGTGCGAGCGCCTTCTCGAACCAGCCGATCCGATGCGGGACGCCGCTGATATATGGGTGTACCGCGAGGCCCATGATCTTCGCGCCCTGCCGCCCCGCCTCGTCGTAAAGGCGATCGAAATGGGCGACAGTGCGCTCATACAGTTCGTCCGCGCGATGATGCTGAATCATCATGATCGGAATGTCGTTAAGCTCGACACTGTATGGCATCGTAAGCAATGGGCCGTGTGCTGTCCGGATCGTCGCTGGCAGGTCATCGATCACCCAGTCTGCGCAGTAGCGGATTCCGGCTTCCGCCAGGAGGTCCGGCGTCTGCAGGGTCTCGGTGAGACCTGGAGCGAGCCAGCCGACAGGATCGTGCCCGCCGGCCTCGCGCAATGTGTCGATCGCCGATCGGATCATGGCGCGCTGGTCATCCACCAGATGTGTCGCCATTTGGTGGAAGCCGTGCACCATGAACTCCCATCCCGCGTCGCGAGCCGCCTGTGTCACCCGCGGATAAGCGGCGGGCACGGCGCCGTTGATCGCCAGGGTTGGGGCGATCCCAAACGTGTCCAAGGCGGCTTTCAGACGCCAAAAGCCAACTCGCATTCCGTACTCATGCCAGGCCCAGTTTGGAAGGTCGGGGGTTACCGAAGCACCTTGCGGCGCGGTCAGGACCTGACGCGGCATGGAGCGGTTGATGTCCCAGCGCTCGACATTCACGACCACGAAAACCGCGATCCGTTTGTCGTCGGGAAGCGCCAGTCGCGCCCTGTCGATGCTGGCCTGATATGTGAGGCGATGTTCTGGTTCCATGGCCATACCGTGCCCGTGGATGGTTTGGTTCTCAAGTCCAACACGCTTCAGGCAGCGGCGACGCGGGCAATTCAGCGCCACGGAACGGCGCAACCTCGGCCATTTTTTCGCTCCCGAGGATGCGCTGTCAGGCTTTGGTGAAGGTAACCTCGGCGACCCCCAGACCCTCGAAGCGGACGGAGCAGACATCGCCGGGCTTGAGAAACTTCAAACCAGTACACGAGCCGCAGGTGACAAATTGCCCGGCACGCACGCCACCCTTCTCGCGCCAGATGTTGGCCAATACAACCGCGATGCCGAGCGGGTCGCCGGTGGGATGGCCGCCAATCTGCTCAAGACTCTTCTTTCCGTTCACGTTCAGAGTAACCTTAAGCTTTCCCAATTGAAGGTCACGCCAATCGGACCTTGGCACGTCGTGGACGAGTGCACCGTTGCTGATCGAATCGGCCAGCTTTTCGAGGTTGGACACCGGGGCTTTCTGGGCAAAGCGGCTGTGCACAACCTCGATCGCGGCGCAGGCATCGACAACGGCCGCGACCTCGTTTCGGGTGTACGGCTTATCGCGGAATGGCAGATCGCGGCGGAAGATAAACGCGACCTCACCTTCAACGCCGCATTGCGGCACAGTCGAGACGGGGATTTTACATGGCGAAGCATGGATGGTGCCGCCATAAATAATCCCTCTCGTCGGTTCGCCTTCGGCCGGCGCCATCGCCTTGAAGCCGCCAATCAATTTGCCGAGTTGATGACTGACCGCGTCCTGAATCGCGTGAGCTTCCTCAATCGTCGCCGGCTGCAGCCCGTCCGGCAGACCATTCAGCGGCTTCATGTCCCGGCGCGCCTGGACCAGAATACCGGCCGCTCGCTCGATCTCTTGTTTGTTCATGGGATGTGCTTCCCCCTTCCTGCTGGTGGCCGGACCCTGCCACGGCCGCCGGGATTTGTCACAGGTCCGGCGTGGAGAATGCTTCCGTTTCGTGGAAAGATGGAATGCTGCTCTGGCTGCCATGACGCGTGCAGCACAGTGCGGCGGCGGCGGTCGCGCGGTTCAGCGCGGTGGTCAATGTCGCGCCGCGATCGAGCGTGGCGGCCAGCACTCCGACAAAGCAATCGCCGGCTCCGGTGGTGTCCACCGGGATAATCGTGCGCGCGGGGATGACAGCGACACCCGCGCCGGTCGCGGCCTCCAGACCATCCCCGCCCAGAGTCCGAATTATCACGATCCCGAGCTGGTCGCGAAGCGCCGAGGCGGTATCGGCGCAACCGAGATCCTTCGCGAGCCATGCGCTCTCGGTCTGATTTACCACGAGAATGTCGAGTTTCCGCAGAACCGCTTCGGCGATGCTCGAGGCGGGTGCGAGGTTGAGGATAATCCGCGCGCTCCTCGCACGAGCGCGATCAATCAGCACCGCCGTCTCCTCCGCTGGAACTTCCATTTGGAGTAACAGCGTGGATGTTGAGTTCAGCAACGCGTCTTCGATCTGTGACTGGCACGCGCTCAGATTGGCTCCGGAGCCGACGGCGATGGCGTTGCCTCCCGCGGGTTCGACGGTAATCGCCGCGCAGCCCGTGCTGGTGTCGGCTTCGATGACGCGCGCGATATCGACATTCGCTTCGCGCAACAGGCTTAGCGCGCCCGCGGCAAGATTATCGCGTCCGACGGCACCCGCCATCACGACTTTCGCCCCGTCACGGGCCGCGGCGACGGCCTGATTGGCGCCCTTACCGCCCGGTTCGATGCGGACTGACGGAGCGAGCACGGTTTCCCCAGGTCCGGGAATGTGTGGCACCGGAAATATCAGGTCGAGGTTGATGGAGCCGAAGACTATGACCATGGGGCAATCTACCAGCAAAGCCAGCACGAGAAACAGGGTGGCGATCCTCCTTTGCCGATCGCCTCGGACACCGCCTGGCACCACGGTTGACGGAAGCGCCTCGGCACGGTCATCGTCTCGCCAGCCCGCGTCGTGTTGCAAAGAGGGCGATAACCGCCAAAGGAACGGCAGGGGGAAGGAGTTCGACGTTGCTCACCACCAGGACTTTGCCGTTTCGACGGTACAGCGGCCTGGCCCTGATGGCCGGCCTTACGCTCGTGGCCTGTAAGAAGCAGAATGCTTTCGTTCCACCTCCGACACCGCGGGTCGCGGTCGCACACCCGATGCGCGATGAAGTAACGCCCTATCTCACACTGACTGGCAACGCACAGGCGGTCAACCAGGTCGATCTTGTCGCCCGGGTGCAGGGGTTCCTCCAGTCCATCAATTACCAGGATGGTGCCGCGGCAAAGCAGGGCGACACCTTGTTCGTCATCGAGCCGGCCCCTTATGAGGCCCGTCTGCAGCAGGCGCAGGCATCGTTGGCAGCGACTCAGGCACAACTCAAGCAGTCTGAGGTCGAGTTCAATCGGCAGGCCTCGCTTGGCAAGAGCGACTTCTCATCCCAGTCGGCGGTAGATCAGGCGCGGGCCGCACGTGACAGCAATCAGGCAAATCTCGCGAATTTGCAGGCCGGCGTGACCCAGGCGGCGATCAACCTGGGCTATACGCGGGTCACCGCGCCATTCGATGGTCAGGTCACCGCGCACCAGGTGTCCATTGGTGGTCTGGTGGGCGTAACCGGCCCGACAACGCTCGCGACAATTATTCAGCTTGATCCAATTCAGGTAGTTGGCACCGTCAGTGAGCAGGACGTGCTACGAATTAAAGAATCCATGCCGAAACGACCATTCGAGCCGTCCGATTTCGCGAAGGTCCCGATCGAGGTTGGCCGCATGAATGAGACGGGCTACCCGCATCACGGAACGCTCGATTATGTCGCACCGGCCTTGGACACCTCGACGGGGACGTTGGCGATTCGAGGTGTTCTGGTCAATACGGACCGCGCCTTGCTGCCTGGCATGTTCGTGCGCATGCAAATCCCTCTGGCACCGGAGAAGGCCGTCGCGATGCTTGTGCGCGACGTGGCATTGGGCTCCGACCAGGGTGGCCATTACCTGCTTGTGGTCGATAAGGATAACGTCGTGCAACAACGGCCGGTCCAAACAGGCGATACGGTTGGCGATCTCAAAGTCATCAAATCGGGTCTCGCGTTGGAGGATCGCGTGGTTGTCAGCGGCCTGCAGAAGGCGATTCCCGGCGCCAAGGTGATCCCTGATGAGGTCGCGATGACCGACGAAACCTCCGGCGACCATAGCCGATGATTTCCAAATTCTTCATTGAGCGGCCGGTGCTGGCCAATGTGTTGGCCATCGTCATGGTGGTCATCGGCGCGGTCGCTTTGTTCACGCTGCCCGTTGCGCAATATCCGAATGTCGTGCCTCCGACTGTTTCCGTGGTAACGCGTTACCCCGGAGCCAGTGCCGCGACCGTACTGAACACCGTCGCGCTGCCGATTGAGCAGCAGGTTAACGGTGTGCAGGGCATGCTCTACATGCAGTCGACCAGTGCGAGTGACGGTACCTATTCACTGACGGTGACGTTTGCGATTGGCACTGATCTCAATTTCGCTCAGGTGCTGGTGCAAAACCGGGTATCGGCGGCGATGGCGTCGCTGCCGCAGCAGGTGCAGGTGCAAGGCGTCACCGTTCAACAGAAGTCGACATCCATCCTGGAAATCGTCACTTTACGCTCACCGGATGCCAGTCGCGACAGTTTGTATTTGAGCAACTATGCCGCGATCAGCCTCGTCAACGAATTGGCGCGAGTGCCTGGAGTAGGCAACGTCGCGGTGTTTGGTGTTGGTCAATACGCGATGCGCCTGTGGCTTGACCCGGACGCCCTGCGGACCCGTGGATTGGCGCCGTCCGACGTGATCCAGGCGGTTCAGCAGCAAAGTCAGCAGGTCACCTCTGGGCAGGTCGGCACGCCTCCGGCGCCGGCGGGACAGAATTTTCAGTATACGGTGAACGTTGAAGGCCGGTTGACCGACCCGTCCGAGTTCGGCGACATCATCGTAAAAGTCGGCGGCGCGAATGGCGGGCAAATCACGCGCGTCAAAGACGTCGCGCGCGTCGAATTGGGCGCTCAGACCTATGCGCAATCGTTCGCGCTCGATAGCAAGCCGGCGGCTGGCATCGCGATCTTCCAGTTGCCCAACGCCAATGCCCTGGACGTGGCGACCAAGGTCAACGCCAGAATGGCGGAGCTGGCGAAGAGTTTCCCGGCGGGCGTCGTTTATGACGTGCCGTTCAATACCACGCACTTCGTTCAGGCGTCGATCGATGAAGTTTATCGGACGCTGCTCGAGGCCGCCGTTCTGGTGTTGATCGTCATCCTGGTCTTCTTGCAGGATTGGCGCGCCATGCTTGTGCCGGCGACGACGGTACCCGTGACGATCATCGGCGCATTCGCCGCGATGGCCGCTCTCGGCTTCACCATCAACCTGTCGACGTTGTTCGCGATCGTGCTCGCGATTGGAATCGTGGTCGATGATGCGATTGTCGTGGTCGAGGGAGCCTCACACCATATCGAACGCGGCCTGTCACCCAAAGATGCCGCGATCAAGGCGATGTCGGAGTTGTTTGGGCCGATCATTGGCATTACCCTGGTGCTGATGTCGGTATTCATTCCGGCGGCATTTCTGCCGGGACTGACCGGTCAGATGTACGCGCAATTCGCGTTGGTCATCGCCGCGACCGCGATCATCAGCGCGGTCAACGCCGCCACGTTGAAGCCGACACAATGTGCCCTTTGGTTGCGGGCGCCGATCCCCCCAGAACAGCGCAATATTTTCTATCGAGGATTCAATCGGGTCTATGATCCCATTGAACGGGCTTACGTTCGGTTGGTAACAGGCATGGCGAGACGCGGCGGCATGATGGTCTGCCTGGCGGTTGTACTGGCCTGCGCCGGAGCGTGGGGCGTCGCGCGCCTGCCGACCGGCTTTATTCCCATCGAAGATCAAGGTTATTTCGTCGTCGCCGTGCAACTTCCGGACGGTGCCGCACTGGGCCGTACACAGCGTGCGCTCGACGAGGTCAGCAAAGCGGTGCTCGCGGTGCGAGGTGTCGATCACGCGGTGGCCATCAGTGGAATGTCCGCTTTGGATAACAACGCGTCGCTGCAAAACGCGGGAGCGGTCTACGTGGTGCTCAAGGACTGGAGCGAGCGCGGCACCGGCACGGGCGCGGATCTTCGGTCGCTTTATGGCAAGCTGCAGAGTGCTCTGGATAAACTGCCGGATGCCAATGCCCTGCTGCTGAATTCCTCCGCCAATTCAGGGAATTGGCAACGCGAGCGGCTTCACCATGCAGATCGAACTGCGTGACGGCGGCTTCGACTATCAGAAGCTTGAGCGACTGGCTCAAAATATCGTCACCGATGGAGGAACGCAATCGGCACTGCAACGTCTGAATACGTCATTCCGCGCTGAGACGCCGCAGCTTGAGGTCGTCGTTGATCGTGTTAAGGCCGAGACGTTGAATGTCGCTGTTGGCGACATCTTTAATGTGCTAGGCGCCTACGTCGGATCGAGCTTTGTCAACCAGTTCAACAAGTTCGGGCGAACCTTCCAGGTCTATGTTCAGGCGGACTCGAAATATCGACTGCGGCCCGAGGACATCGAAAAACTTTATGTCCGTAGCCAGAACGGCAACATGGTGCCGCTCGGAACTTTGGTGCGCGTTCGGGAAATGGTTGGGCCATCGCTGATCAGTCTTTACAATCTCTATCCCACGGCGACGATCGTTGGCACCTCGGGGGCTGGCTTCAGCTCCGGGGAGGCCATTGACGTGATGGAGCAGGTCGCGGACCGGACCTTGCCGCCGGGCGCGGGATACGAATGGACCGCGATGTCGTATCAGGAGAAACAGGTTGGCAATCAGATCGTTTACGTCTTC
Source organism: uncultured Alphaproteobacteria bacterium (assembly GCA_963719675.1). GTDB lineage: Bacteria > Pseudomonadota > Alphaproteobacteria > Acetobacterales > Acetobacteraceae > Rhodopila. The sequence continues at coordinate 33,045 of CAVRDN010000102.1, forward strand.
GGGTTCGCGCTTTTGCTGGTCTATCTGTGCCTGGCCGGACAATACGAAAGTTGGATCGCGCCGTTCAGCGTGCTGCTGGCGGTTCCGCTTTCACTGATCGGCCCAGCCGCCGCGTTGGCAGGGCTGGGGCTGGCCAACAATCTTTATACGCAGATCGGCCTGGTGCTCCTCATCGCGTTAAGCGCGAAGAACGCGATCCTTATCGTTGAGGTCGCCCGCGAGCGGCGCGTGATAGCAGGTGAGCCGATCCTCGAAGCGGCCGCCAACGCGGCTCGTGCTCGGTTTCGTCCAATCATCATGACGTCGTTCGCCTTCATCCTCGGCGTCGTTCCTTTGGTCACGGCCACCGGTGCCGGCGCCAACGCGCGCGCATCGCTTGGTCTGAGCGTTCTGACCGGAATGCTGGCATCGACCTGTCTCGCGGTCCTGTTCGTGCCATCATTCTTCGTTGTTCTGCAGGGCTTCGAGGAATGGCGCCGAACCCTAAAGGTGACGCCGGCGCGGGACACGGTGTAGCGTAGCGGAGCCGCCGGTTGCCAGCACGGAGCAACACATCTACGCTTGTCGGTGAGTTTGGTTTTGTAATCCACGTCGAGGGAGACCGGTCCAATGAAAGTCGGAGACGCAATCGCTGAAATCATGAAGCGGGAGGGGATCGAAATCCTCTGCGGCTATCCGGTCAATCACCTCCTGGAATACGCGGCGAAGGCCGACATTCGTCCTGTCATCGTGCGGCAGGAGCGCATTGGCCTGCATATGGCTGACGCGATTTCTCGTGTGACCTCCGGCCGGAAGATCGGCGCGTTCTGCATGCAGCATGGCCCAGGGGCGGAAAACGCGTATGGCGGTGTGGCCCAGGCGTATTCCGAGTCGGTACCGTTGCTTGTGTTGCCTCAAGGTTATGCGCGGCGTATCGCGTATATCGACCCGAACTTCAGTTCCGCGCGGAGAATGGCGGACGTCTCCAAGTTCGCGGAACCGGTGATTGTTCCGGCTGAATTGTGCAACATCATGCGCCGCGCGTTCAGCAATCTCCGCAACGGGCGCTCAGGGCCGGCGATTGTTGAAATCCCGACCGACATCTGGAACGAGGAAATCGGCGATATCGATTACCAGCCGGTCGGCGTTCACAAATACGGCCCCGACATGGCCGATGTTCGTAAAGCGGCGGCGGCGATCCTGGCGGCTAAACGGCCGGTGATTTATGCCGGAACCGGCGTGCAATGGGCTGAGGCGTGGCCGCAACTTCGCGCGTTCGCGGAACTTCTGGGCGCGCCTGTCACCACCAGCCTGGGCGGCAAGAGTTCGTTCCCGGAAAACCACCCATTGTCACTTGGATCGGGCGGCAACGCGGTGCCGAAGCCGGTGCATCACTTCGTCGAAAAGGCTGATCTGATCATCGGCATCGGTTGCTCGTTTACTGAAACGAACTTCGGCATCAAGTTCCCCAAGGGCAAGAAGTTCATTCATGCCACGCTCGATCCGAACCACCTTAACAAGGACGTGATCAGCGCGATTGGACTGGTCGGTGACGCTGGGCTCACCTTGGACGCGCTGATTGGCGAACTGAAGCAGACGATCAAGACCAATCGCGACGCCAGCGAAGTGGTGAAGGAAATCACCACCGTGCGCGCCGAGTGGATGGCGCAGTGGGAGCCGCTACTTCACTCGAACGAGGCGCCGCTTAGCCCGTATCGCGTGATCCACGAGCTCATGCAGGGCACCGATCCGAAGAACACCATCATTACGCACGACGCTGGTAGTCCGCGCGATCAGATTTCGCCGTTCTGGGTTTCGACCGAGCCAATGTCGTATATCGGCTGGGGCAAGACGACGCAGCTTGGCATGGGCCTCGGTCTCGCGATGGGCGCGAAACTGGCGAAGCCGGACAAGCTTTGCATCAACCTTTGGGGTGACGCGGCGATCGGCTTCACGGGCATGGACTTCGAGACCGCGGTGCGTGAGCGGATCCCCATCCTGTCGATCTTGCTGAACAACTTCTCGATGGCGATCGAGCTGAAGGTGATGCCGATCTCGACCGAGAAATATCGCTCCACCGACATCTCCGGCAACTATGCCGATATGGCGAAGGCGTTCGGCGGATATGGGGAGCGTGTGACCCAGCCCGATCAGATCCAGGCGGCGATCCAGCGTGGTATTGAGCAGACCAAGGCCGGCAACCCCGCTCTGCTCGAGTTCATTACGGCGAAGGAGACACGGGTCTCCAAGTTCTGATCGCGACGAACCCTCTCCCCTTACCGGGGAGAGGGGCACGACAGGGGCGTCCAAATAAAATCATGGCGAACGTATCAATCCGCGACGTCCGCAAGACGTTTGGCACCACCGAAGTTCTTCATGGGGTCAGCGTCGAAATTGAGGATGGCGAATTCGTGATCCTCGTCGGTCCGTCGGGCTGCGGAAAGTCGACCCTTTTGCGCATGATCGCCGGCCTCGAGAATATCACTGTTGGTGAAATCGCGATCGGTGGACGCGTGGTTAACAATATCGCGCCCAAAGCCCGAGACATCGCCATGGTGTTTCAGAACTATGCGCTCTACCCGCACATGACCGTGCGCGACAACATGGCCTTTTCATTGCTGTTGGCGAAGATGCCCAAAGCGATGATCAATGAACAAGTGCAGCGCGCGGCACAAATTCTGGGTCTCATGCCTTACCTCAATCGCTATCCGCGTCAGCTCTCCGGCGGGCAGCGACAGCGGGTCGCGATGGGCCGGGCCATCGTGCGTGATCCGCAAGTGTTTTTGTTCGACGAACCACTCTCGAATCTGGATGCCAAGCTGCGGGTCGCGATGCGCGCTGAAATCAAGGAGCTGCACCAGCGGCTGACAACCACCACCGTCTATGTCACCCACGATCAAATCGAGGCGATGACCATGGCCGACAAGATCGTGGTCATGAATGGCGGCAATGTGGAACAGATCGGTGCGCCGCTGGAGTTGTACGATCACCCGCTCAATCTGTTCGTGGCAGGGTTCATTGGTTCGCCGGCGATGAACTTCCTGAAGGGGAAAATTTCCGGCGGTGCGTTCCAATCGGATAACGGTACGACGTTGCCGTTGCCGGCCGGGCCGGATGGCTTCGACGGCAAACCGGTGGTATACGGTGTTCGGCCGGAGCACTTCACGCTGAGCGCGGAAGGACTGCCCGCCACCGTCCATGTCATTGAGCCGACCGGATCGGAGACTCAGGTGATGGCGGAATTCGCGGGTGCGCCGGTGATTTGCGCGTTCCGTGAACGCGTGTCCGCGAAGCCCGGAGAGACGATTCGGATGACTCCGGACCCGGCGCTCGTGCACGTGTTCGACGCCGCTACCGGCCTGCGCTACGCTGCCTGACAGATGCTCAAAAGGCAGCTTCACCGAGGTTCCCGCGGCCGTGACAATCGCGGGGAAAGCAACCCGACCTCTGGTCAGAGGTGCAAATGGGCGGGTAAGAAAAGGGAGGAATAATCGTATGACGATCGCGCGGCGTGATGCACTTGCCTTGGGGACAGCGGCCCTGGGGGCGGCGGCCATTCCGATCATTGGGGCCAGAGCGGCGGTCGACGATGTGCCGACCGCGAATGTGAAGCCGCCTGGTACAAGATCGAAAGCGGCGCGTCGTTACATGTGTTACGACCCGCCAAGTTCATTGATCCCGACGAAATCTTCTGGAAGTCGAACACAAAAAAGTTCACCGATGCCACCGGCGTCGATGTGAAGGTCGACTTCGTGAGCTGGGAGGACTTACGACCGCAACTCGCGGTGGTCGCCAACACTGGCGCCGGCGCCGACATCGTCATCAGCTTCGGCACCGACCCGCATATCTATTCATCGAAACTGATCGAACTCACCGATCTCGCGGATTACCTCGGCGCGAAGTACGGCGGTTGGTACCCGCTGTCGTTGCTCTACGGTCAGAAATGGAACACCAAGACCTGGATTGGCCTGCCGATAGGCGGCGGCACCGGTCCCTCGGTTTACCGGAAGTCGTGGGTCAACGAAGCCGGCTACGACAAGATACCGGATGACCTCAATGACTTTCTGACGTTGTGCCAGAAGCTGCAGAAGAACGGTCATCCGTGTGGCTTTTCACTCGGCCATGCTCTTGGCGACGCCAACGGTTATTCCGAATGGCTGATGTGGACGCACAACGCGTTCGTTGTCGACGAAAAAGGTAAAGTCGCGATCGATTTCAAGGAGACGATCGCGGCCTTGAAATACGCGACCGAATTGCAGAAGACGATGATCCAGGGCACGTTGACCTGGAACGACGTCGGCAACAATCAGGCTTACGCGGCGGGCCAGATCGGTCTGACCTTCAATGGCGTATCGCTCTATTACGTGATGCTGAAATCGCCGGATCCCAAGCTGAACGCGATCGCGGCCGATACATACCACCAGGACGTGCCGTTCGGCATGTCAAAAAGCAAACCGTCGTCGGCCGCGCCGATGAACGCGATGGTGTTTAAGCACAGTAAGTATCCGAACGCCGCCAGGGAATACCTGCGCTTCATGATGGAAGCCGATCAATACGGCCCGTGGTTGTCCAATTGCCTCGGTTATTGGTGCCAATCGCTGAAGGCAGTACCGGCAGATGAAGTTCTGGGAGTCGGATCCTAAGTTGGCACCTTTCGCCACCGCGATGGATACGCCGTTCTACGACGGCTATAAGGGACCGATCAGCGCGGCTTCCGCGGCGGTGATCGCCAACTATACCGTGGTGGACATGTTCGCTTCCGTCGTGACCGGCAACGCCACACCGGAAGCGGCGGCGAAACAGGCGGCGAGGCAAGCCGAGCGGTATTACAAGAGTGCCTGACGCCTGATGCGCAACGGGTGTCGCCAGTGGTCGGTGGCACCCATTCCGAAGGGCGGGAACGCGATCCCGCGGAGAGCCATGGACGCAACGGTAGACGTTGGAATTCGGCAACTCGGATTTGTCCGTAAGCCTGACGGTTGGGTGACCAGGCTGTTCGACTACAAGCCGTTCCTGGTCTTTCTGTGTCTGTTGCCCAGCCTCGGCCTGTTGCTCGTGTTCTTGACCTATCCTCTGGGCTTAGGTCTTTGGCTGTCCATGACCGATACGACGATTGGCCAGCCGGGACAGTTTATCGGCCTCGACAATTTCGTCGATCTGATGGATGACCCGGTGTTCTGGATGTCCGTAACGAATACGATTTTCTACACGACGGTCGCCACCGTGGGGAAATTCGCGCTCGGGTTATGGCTCGCGTTGTTGCTGAACCATCACATTCCGTTCAAGGCTTTCATCCGCGCGATCGTGCTGCTGCCGTGGATCGTGCCCACCGTTCTGTCGGCGATCGCATGGTGGTGGATCTATTCGCCGCAGTTTTCGATCGTGTCATACGTGATCGTCGATGTCCTGCATTTGCGGAGCACCTACATCAACTTTCTGGGCACACCGTGGCCGGCGCGCTGGTCGCTGATCGTCGCCAACATATGGCGCGGGATTCCGTTCGTGGCGATTACGCTGTTGGCTGGCCTGCAGACAATTTCGCCATCGCTGTACGAAGCGGCGCTGCTGGACGGTGCGAGCGGCTGGCAAAAGTTTCGCCGGATCACCGTCCCTTTGCTGATGCCGATCCTGGCGGTCGCGTTGACGCTGTCGGTGCTGTTCACGTTCTCCGACTTCCAACTGGTTTATGCGATCACGCGAGGCGGACCATTCAACACCACGCACCTGATGGCGACACTGGCATTTCAAAGGGCGATCCCCGGCGCGCAACTCGGTGAGGGCGCGGCGATCGCGGTTTCCATGATCCCGTTCCTGGTTGCCGCGACACTGGTGTGCTTCTTCGGCGTCGGACGGCGGAAGTGGCAGCAAGGCGAAGCGAATGACTGAGCAACTCGCCCCGAATTCGGTCGCCGAGGTTGAGGCAATCGCTGGCCGCTCGGTCGATGTGCCGGAACAACTGTCCTGGGATTCCGGCCTGAGGCGGACCGTCACGGTCTACATTCCACTGGCGTTGTTCGTCATCGTGCTGTTGTTTCCCTTCTACTGGATGACGATAACCGCCTTCAAACCCGATTACGAGATGTACGACTACAAGCAGTACACGCCATTCTGGGTGCATTCGCCCACGTTGCACAACATCAAGGTCCTGCTGTACGAAACAAATTACCCGCGATGGTTGACGATCACCATGGGAATCGCGGTTGGCTCGACGTTTCTGTCGGTGGCGTCGAGCGTGTTGGCGGCCTATGCGATCGAGAGGTTGCGCTTCAAGGGCGCGCAGCATTTCGGCCTCGCGATTTACCTCGCTTATCTTGTGCCGCCCTCAATCCTGTTCATTCCGCTGGCGACGCTGATCTTTCAGTTCGGATTGTTCGACAACCCGATCGCGCTGATCCTGACCTATCCGACCTTCCTGGTGCCGTTTTGCACGTGGCTACTGATTGGCTATTTCAAGTCGATCCCGTACGAACTCGAGGAATGCGCGTTGATCGACGGCGCGTCGCGATTACAAATCTTGCGGCGCATCACTTTGCCGCTGGCCGTGCCCGGGTTGATATCCGCGGGATGTTCGCATTCACCCTCTCGTGGAACGAATTCATCTACGCCCTGGCATTCATCCAATCGACGGACAAGAAGACCGTGCCCGTCGCGATCCTGACCGAGCTGGTCACCGGAGACGTGTATCAGTGGGGTGCGTTGATGGCTGGGTCGCTGCTGGGTTCGGTTCCGGTGGCCTGATCTACTCGTTTTTCGTGGAATATTACGTGTCGTCGATGACCGGAGCAGTGAAAGAGTAGCGACGCGGCTACACCTGCGCGGCGAT
>CAVRDN010000103.1:0-10448 GCA_963719675.1 uncultured Alphaproteobacteria bacterium
AAATTGATACCTATATTAGCGACCCTTGCCCAAAGGTTGTTCAAACTTGCCTTCACTTCGCCGCTTAATTGAGCGGATGTCTTGCTGCCTTTCTGGTCTACCGTGGTGCAAATCTCTCCCGCTGTTTTGGTGATAAGTGAGAGAGCCTCAGCGTCTGGCGTCGTCTGGGCGCTGACGTGTGACGATACCAATAAACTGAACCCGGATCATTACGATGTATGCTCGAACCACGTTTCTCTCCCCTCGCTACATGCCGGATTGACAAGAAAATAGTTGGATGGACGATCATATGCATTCCGACGGGTGCATTGCGTTCGGTCCTATATTCAAACACTTCCGTTGCCTACATACACAAGCCCAACGGTAGATGCGGCCCAGAGTGCCGAATACGCCGCATAGCCCAGCATCACCGCAGCCAAGTTCCTATTTACTCTTGATAACAGATTTTGTCGGGAACGCCGCAGCAGGTCGACCACGCCAATGACATCCTATCTCAGGGGTAGGCGCTATGGCGACATGCAATCCCTCATGAATGCCGCGCGCACGACAATCGAGTTAATCACTGACAGTGATCGATAGGATGGGGTCTATAGCATGGATCCTAAGGAGCTGCGCGGTAGCATCGTCCGTTGTGCGGATACAGCCCATAGTACAATGCCTGAACCCACTTCGGCCTAATCCGTCGGGAACACCGTCGCGACCAGAGTGAACACCCATTCCCTCGCGGTTTGGAACGTTAAAAATGAAAATACCGTGACTGCCGTAGGCGGAATTTGGCGTATCACCGGGGTGCTCAACATAATAATCGAAACCGTATTCTCCGTTTGGCCAAATCCCTTTGCTGCGTGAATTGACATTGTTTGCAGCGTCCCAACTACCTACTATCGTGTTATTGCTAGCTGTGATCTGGAGTTTAGAACCCAATCGGGAGAATTCGATTTTGGACATGAGAGCCAACTCCTTCGGGCGCAAAGCCTCTATTCGCTTGTGATCTCGCTCATGCGACAGAGGATTACTGGAATTGCCTTTCTCCCTGCAGCCAAGAGCCTCAGATGGGTTAGGGTATTTCTACTTTTGAGCGGGTGCAACTCCGGTAACGGCCGCTGGCGCGGTCGTCGAAGATCCACTCGACTGCGCTGTCGAAGGAAGGGCAACGGTAATGACATCGTTCGCTTGTGGCGTTCCCGAAATGGTTATCGTTGCAGGAGGGCCTGGCTTGAAAACGGCTGTTGTATGACCGGAAGGTGTCACTGTGACAGTAATACTCAAAGGAGTAGTCATCTTAAGAATAACAATGTTCGTCGAATTTGTCGCTGTTACCCCAGCGCCGGTAAACCCCGTATTTCCATCGATCTGTTTGGCAATTGCGGCGGCAATCGATGTCGTAGTATCGCTCTTATTTACTGTGTAGGAAACTGGAATTTGCGTCGTTTGCGTGTTGGAAGGCTGTAGAGCGCTTGTTATGGAGCCTTCAGCGGCTGCAAGTGAACACTCGTTATGGTAAGACAATATCTTTGAACGTTCCGCGTAAGCGCTTATGGTGGTCGGGTCCACGCTGGAAAGTGAGGAAATATATTTACTCATGTCTGATGTGTACGTTGAGCCGATGGCTTGCGAAACATGGCTAATCGATAAACTATTTAGGTACTCGGCAGTGATGCCGGTTTTTGACCCACTGAATATTGTGCTTGCCGCTGACAGTGCATGCGTAGCGGATAGAGGCGTGAAAACGGTAGCGAGAGCCGATGTTATGGTGCTAAGCACATCAAGGCCCAATGATGTACCGGCGGTCTCCGCAAACATTGAGTTGACGAACTGTGCATACTTCGTCTGAGAGTTTCTGTACGAGAAGCGTGTACTTTATCGATTTGTGCGGATGGTTGATCCGGGACCGCTTCGAGCGGTGCGGCAGTTAACTGGTAACGCTGCGGGTACTATGCTGCAAGCGCCTAGGGTGATTGCAAGCGTAGCGCCCAGAGCCAGCTGATCGTAGCGCATAGGTAACCCCCTGTCCGTATGCGTTAAGCATTCTCATAAGGTTTCCCCGAGCCCGGCCAGCATGCCAAAGCGAAGGTGTGTCGGAACGTTCCAGATAGCGAACGCGTCTGCACTATTGCCGAAAGGCAAGGCGGATGACTGTGAGGTATTTCACAGAGGCAAAATTTTGTTTCTGCTATACTCCCAACATCACACATGATAACGTCCTTTATCATGCGTGATTTTTGTGCTAGGGCAATGACCCGTGACGCCCGAAGACCGACCCGAATCCGAACCGGCCGACACCGACCACCTCCTGGCGGTCCTCCCGCCCGCCGCACCGCCCTCCGAGGTCGCGGCGTTCCACGCCATGATCCCGACCTTGATAGCCGACGCCGGCGACCAGGCGTCCTGGCGCTACATCGACTTCTTCACCTCGAACATCCGCAACCCGAACACGCGCCGGGCCTACGCCCGGGCCTGCGGTTCGTTCCTCCAATGGGCCGAGGCGCGCGGATCGTCCCTCGGAACGATCCGGCCCCATGACGTCTCCTTATATATAGAGACTCGCGCACAGACCCATTCCGCGCCGGACGTGAAGCAGCAACTCGCCGCCATCCGCATGCTGTTCGACTGGCTCATCACCGGCCAGATCCTTCCCCACAACCCGGCCGCCCCCGTGCGCGGCCCGAAACACGTGGTGAAGACCGGCAAGACGCCGGTGCTGGACGGCAAGGAATGGCGCAAGCTGCTCGACGCGATCCCGACCGGGACGGTGCGGGACCTGCGCGACAGGGCGCTGATCGCCACCCTCACCTATTCCTTCGCCCGCATCGGCGCGGCGCTGAAGATGAAAGTCGAAGATCTCCGGCCGAAGGGCGCCGGGTGGGAGCTGCGGCTGCATGAGAAAGGTGGCAAACACCACGTTATGCCCTGCCATCATTCCCTGGCCGAGGCGCTTCGCGCCTATATCGACGCCGCCGGCATCGCAGAGGACCGCAAGGGGTTCCTGTTCCGGACATCGAAGGGGCATCGTGGCGTCGAGCTGGCCCTGGAGCCGATGGGGCAGCCGGACGCGTGGCGGATGATTCGCAAGCGGGCGGCGGCGGTTGGCATTTTCGCGCCGATCGGCAATCATTCGTTTCGTGCGACGGGGATCACCACCTATCTTGCCAACGGCGGCGCACTGGAACATGCTCAGGAAATGGCCGCGCATGAGAGTCCCGAGGACAACGAAGCTCTATGATCGGACAACGGAGCGGCTAACACAGGACGAAGTTGAAAGGATACGACTTTAACTGCACTCATCTCGCAAATTAAAGAGATACAGTGTTTTGACGACGTGGATTCTGGTTCATAACGTCTTTGTCAGATCCCTGAATATTGTGTCGAAATGCCTAGAGTAAACCGTGCTGGTCGGTGGGGAGGAAGCTAACTACGGACAGTATTGATCAGCCGACTGCAGCAGCCCACCCATCGGAGGCCCTTTCATCGCTGATCACAGCGGTATCTAGGAATTCGAACCAAAGAATATTCTTCAGCTTTGCGGTCATTGTCGCGATTTTGTTCACGATTGCATTTGCATTAACCGACTACCTGGGCTTTGCGCGAGGGTGGTCATTTTTTACCAAGATTATCACTGGTCAGAGTGTTTCAACCGCACCGACCCCGAACCTCGATGTTTTTAATCAACTTTCTCCATTATTTTCAGGTTACTCATCTTTGAGATACGATTTGGAGGCGTTGCGAGATCGCAGGAACGTCGATGACGAATACCTTTCAGGCATAAACTCCTGGAGTGCCAAGCTTTCCACCTACGCAACTGGGATAGCTGCCTTCGAGAACTTTGATCAGGAGGTTATCCAAAAGGTTGCGAAAACGAACGGATATAAGGGTCTTTGTAACTTCAACCGGGACGTACGAATAATTGAATACGAGGAGGCGGAAGGACGTCCACTGGAAATGAGCCTAGCATTGCGATTTTGCGTTTACGGCGAGGCAGGAGATTTTGGTTCGTATCAATCCTCTAACATCGTTAGTAAGACGACCAAGGTTAGATTCCCGGGAGTTAAGACACTACTGTCAGACGTGCCAATCGCCAAAATCAAGGATTCGGTTGATGCTATAAGGGGTATATAGCCGAGGAAGCTACCTCGATCTCGTCTAAAATCAACGGATTGACGGGTCGGGTCAGCGATAAAGATTTAGTCATAAATAGAACAATACGGAACTATATCGATGTCAATCGAGTGGATGTCGGACAGGACATATCATTCATTATCTCAAGGCTATTTCTGATTGTTACCCTGGTCTCCCTCGCCGTGACCAGTCTGAAAATCATTCTTAGCGAAATAAGGTTCGTCAACAGGTTGAACGAACTGAGGATTGCGAGCGCGTTTATTCTAATACATCCTGATCGCAACTTATTGCATAACCTATACAAAGTTATCGGAAATAGCAAGGATATCGGAAAGGAGGATGCAGAGATTGGTCTCTCGGTTAAAGACGCAAGGGAGTTGATTAAGGGTATTCTTCATACAGCGTCTAAAATCGCTCCTGGAACGTAATCGATACGACGGGCTGAGTTCTGCAACGTAATGTGCCACACGATTAATCGTATCGGCAGCGCGATAATAGGACCCCACGGCAACTCCTGGATAACAGATTTTATCCATAGCACCGCGTAATGCCCTGACATTGGACAGAATTGAGTGCCATTCGCCGGCGTCGTTGTCGCGAACCTAATGTCTCGACTTATAGAGAATCCCGGCTCCCGCGCGATCCCACGCCATCGAAATAGCAAATGATCCGAAAAAAGCTGTTTGGTCCACGGTGTTTTGCCGAAGTGTCAGCCACCGTCGCTCAGGCATGCTTGGGTCGTTGGCTCATCCCACCCGGACTCCGTCGCCCGCCGCTCTCCCTCGCGCGGGCATTCCATCCACCGCCCTCGCTTACCCACCCGTCCCCGCCGGTTCCCCCAGCGACAGCATCAGCCGGTTGGCCCAGTTGAAGAATGCCGCGCCGTTGATGACATCGACGATCTCGGCGTCATCCAGTCCGGCGGCGCGCAACCGCGTCACATGCTCCGCCCCGAACGCGATCGGCGTCGCCGCCAGCGCCACCGAGGCCGCGACGATCGCGTTCCACCGCTCCCCCAGATCCGCGCCAACCCCAGTGTCCAGCAGGCGTTTCACGTCGTCGCCCCGCTTCGAGTATGTCGTCGCGTGCCGCGCGTGTACCGACGCGCAGTAGATGCACCCGTTGTGCCGGGACGTCGCCGCCGCCGCCAGTTCCCGCTCCGCGCGCGGCAGACCGGACGACGTGTTGTAGAAAATATCCTTATCGGTTCGCGTCCGCGCCTCGAGGATATCCGGATCGCGCGACAGCAGCCGGAAATACGCCGATTTCGCGCGCGCGTTATCCACCAGGCTGGCCCGCTGCCGCGCGGTCAGGTCGGCCTCGGCGGGCGGCTCCAGCCAGGGCAGCCAATCGAGCATCGCCAGAGTGAAGGCCACCGGCTCCCGGTTGTCCGGATGAGTAATGACGGTCTCGGTCATGGGGCACTCCGGGGCGTCGCGGCCAGCGTCCGCAATCCGGCGGCGGCGCGGATCTGAAACGCGAGGAACGCAACGAGTTGCGACAAAGTAACGATCCCCGCGTTCGACCAGCCGGCGTCCAGCAGACGCTGCAACGCTTCGGGGCTGGCGTCGCGCGGATGAAACACCAACATATGCACGTGCGCCAGCGCGGCGCTCAGCCGGACGCCGAGCGCTTCGGTCCGCGCCACGCCGTAACGCGGCCCGGCGACGTCCTCCTGGCTCAACGGACCTTTCGGATAAGCGCCATACGGTCCGCTCGCCCGCCCCTGGGCGATTTCCTCCGTCAGCGCCGCGGCGAACGCCTCCGACGGCGCGGTGCGCGCCAACCCGGCGGCATAAAACGCGGCGGCCTCGGCCTGGACATGCACGCCGGCGACAAACGTGGCGACGGCGAACCGTTCCTGCAACGAAACATCGCGCGCATCGGCCGGTTCGAACAGCGCCCGGTAACTCGCCTGCGCGTGCTCGCGCGTGATCGGCTTGCGGTCGCGGATCCCGGCCAGCGGCGAGTCGGGCGCCAGGCCCGCCAGCGTGTCGATGACGTCGGGCGTGCTCATGCGACGGCCTCCACCTCGGCCGGTCGCACGGTCCCTGGCCGCCAACCGAACGCCGGCGCCACCTCCTGCGCCACCAGCTCGATCGACCGCAGGATCCACGGATGCGGCGGGTCGATCGAGTGCACCTGCACGGCGAGATCGGTCGCCCGGTGCAACGTCTTGTCGGCGCGCAGCGACGCGATCACGTCGTCCGGCGTGCCGACATGCACATCGAACGCGCGGATCATGTCCTCCAGCGTCTCGCCCGGCGGACGATGGCCGCGTTCAAGGAAGCGTTTGACCGCGCGCCGCAACCCCAGATCGGCGAGCCGCATCGCCTCGGCGCGGGTCTCGGCCACGAACACGCTGCGCGAGCCGACGATGCGCGGGGCGCGTCCCGGCGGCAGCGCCGCGAGATAGGCGTCGATGATCGGATCCTGGATCTCGGCGAGGGTCGCGTGCGGCGCCTCGGGCGAGCGCGGCTGGGTGCGGGAGAGCATCAATCCGTCGCCGGCGAGACCGGCGCGCGCGCCGCCGGAGACCGAGAACGTCGCCTGCCAGATACGCTCGATCAGGCTGGTGTGCCGCGGATACAGCGTGTCGCCGCCAGGGATTTTCTCACCCGCGAGGGCGGTCTTCAGCCGCGCCAGATTGCGCACGAAAATTTCGTTGCGCTGGTCGTTGTCGAGTTCGAAGCCGGCGAACGCGGTCGGATTGCCGCCGTTGCCAACGCCCAGTTCGAGGCGGTTGCCGCTGATGAGGTCGAGGACGATGGCATCCTCGGCGACGCGGACCGGCAGCTCCAGCGGCAGCGTAATGATGCCGGTGCCGAGGCGGATCGTACTCGTCCGCGCCGCGAGGTGGCCGAGGAAGACGAACGGGGAGGGCAGGCCGCCCTCATGCTCGTGAAAGTGATGTTGCGCGACCCAGGCGGCGTCGTAGCCGAAGCGTTCGGCATGGACGATCTGCTCGGCGGCGAGACGATACCGCTCGACCGCCGGGGCGGCGTCGAGCAGGCGGGTGAAGAAAGCGAGACGCTGGAAGTGCGGGGTCGAGGTCATGACGCGATGTTAGGGCCGGGATGGCCTTGGCTTCAACGGGTCGAAACAAAACGCCGCCCGCGTCACCGCGCGGTCGCGATGCCCGCGCTGTGTGTCGCCGCCTCCTTCTCGCCCCCCAGATACGCGTCCCGGATGCGTGGATCCCGCGCCAGGTCGCCGGCCGGCCCTTGCAAGATGATCCGCCCGGTTTGCAGCACGTACGCATAATGCGCGATCCGCAGTGCCAGGCTGGCGTTTTGCTCGACCATGAATACCGTCACGCCGCTCGCCGCGACCGTGCCGACCAGTTCCAGCACGCGATCCACGTACAGCGGCGACAAGCCCATTGTCGGCTCATCCATGCACAGCAGCCGCGGCCGGCCCATCAGGGCGCGCGCCATCGCGACCATCTGCTGCTCGCCGCCCGACAGCGTGCCGGCCCGGGCGGTCAGCCGCGCCCGCACCCGAGGAAACAGCGTCCAGCATTCGCTCCAGGTCCTCGGCCACGGCGGCCCGGTCGCGGCGGGCGAACGCGCCCATCAGCAGGTTTTCGCGCACCGTCATGGCGGGAAACAGCCGCCGCGCCTCCGGCACGCTGCCGACGCCGCGGCGGATCACCTGAGGCGTCGGCAGCCCGGTGATGTCCGCGCCGTCCAGCAGCACGCGTCCCGCCCGAGGTCGTAACAATCCCAGAATGATCTTCATCGTCGTGGACTTGCCGCTGGCGTTGCCGCCCAGCAGGCAGACGATCTGTCCGGTCCGCACCTCCAGCGTGAGGCCGAAATGCACCTGCACCGGGCCGTAGAAAGTATCGACGCCGTCCAGCGCCAGCAGGGGGGCAGCGAGGGTCATGCTCAGCGGCCAGCCCGGACCGGCCGGGCACCGCCGCGCGGCGGGACGGCGGCGGCCGAGGCCCGGTTCGGGTCTGAGCAGGACGTCGAAGCCGGCCATCGCGCGCAACCCGCGCGTGGGCATGACCGGGCCCGGGGCGCTGTCGGCGACGGGATCACGGAGCGGCCTTGTCCACGGGTGCCTCGCCCAACGCGGCCTCCCCCGGCGCGGTCTCGCCCAACGCGGCCTCCCCTGGCGCGGTCTCGCCCAACGCGGTCTCGCCCGGCGCGGTCTCGCCCGGCGAGGTCTCGCCCGGCGTGGTTTCGCCCAGGGCGCCGTGGCCGAGATAGGCTTCGATGACCGCCGGATCGTGACGCACCGCCTCCGGTGCGCCGGCGGCGATCACGCTGCCGTCGTCCATCGCGATGACCCGGTCGGACAGGCGCATCACCAGGTCCAGCTTGTGCTCGATCAGCAGGATGGTCTGACCATCGGCTTTCAGTCCGGCGATGATGTCGGCCATTTCCGCCGTTTCGGTCTCGTTCATGCCGGCGGTCGGCTCGTCCAGCAGCAGCAGGCGCGGGCGCAGGGCCAGTGCGCGGGCGATCTCCAGCCGGCGGCGATTGGCGTAGGACAGCGAGAACGCGGGTTGGTCCAGGCGCGGCGTCAGCCGGTCGCCGAACATCGCGACGATCCGCTCGGCTTCCTGGCCCAGAGCGTGTTCCTCGCGGCTGACGGCGGGCGGGCGCAGCAGCGCGGCGGCGAGTTCGGCGAGCGCGCCGAGGCCGAACGCCCCCAGACCCAAGGCCCCCAGACCCAAGGCCCCCAGACCCGGTATGCGGGGCCGGGAGGCGCGCAGGCGGTGGTGAGCACCGATCAGCACATTGTCTCGCACCGACATCGTCGCGAACACCCGCCCGTGCTGGAACGTCCGGGCGAGGCCCTGAGCCGCGATCCGCTCCGGCGCCATGCCGGCGATGGCGACACCATCCAGCACGATGGAGCCGGCGTCGGGCACGTCCTGCCCGCCGATCAGGTTGAACAGCGTGGTCTTGCCGGCGCCGTTCGGTCCGATGATCGAGAGGAACTCTCCGGCGCGCAGGGACAGGCTGACGTCGCGCACCGCGCGCACGCCGCCAAAGCCGCGGGAGACGCCCTGAAGTTCGAGCAGGGCGCTCATGGAGATGGCGCGTCACGGCCGGGCCTGTGCCGGGCAATGGGCGACGTGCGCGCGGCGAGAGATGGCCAGGTCGAGCCCGGCCATGACGGACAATGGTCTGGGTGCGACGGACGACGGTCTCGGTGGAACGGACGGCGGCCTGACAGATGTGACGCACATGCGGCGCCTCCCGTCATGCTCGGGCCTGACCCGAGGATCACCGTCAGCGCGCACCGCGCCGAAAGGGCTGACAACGCCAGATGCGAAGGAGTTCGCGCACGACCACGACGGCGACAATTCGACCGCGGACGAAACTCGGCACCCGCGGCCGGAGGTGGCGTTCGCCAGATCGCTCTCATACCGTGCCCAACACGCCCTGTGGCCGGAAGCGGATCAGGATCAGCAGCACGGCGCCGTAGATCAGCATCCGGTATTCCGCGGTGAAGCGGAACATTTCCGGGATCGCGGTCAGCGCGACGGCGCCGAGGACCGCGCCCAGCAGGTTACCCATGCCGCCGAGGATCACCATCGTCAGAGCAACGATCGAGACGGCGGACGTAAACGTCTCGTTGTTGATGTAGGAATACAGGTGCGCCGAGATCCCGCCGCTGATCCCGGCGGCGAACCCGCCGAACGCGAAGCCGATGGCCTTGTAACGATCCAGCCCGATGCCGTAGGCGCGCGCCGCCACATCGTCGTCCCGGATGGCGCGGAAGGTGCGGCCGAGGTGCGAGCGCAGCAGCCGCGCCTGCATCAGGCACAGCAGCACCAGCACGCCGAGGCACACCCAGTACGACCGCTCCGGACTGTCCAGCGCGAGGGATCCGATCGCCAGCGGAGGAATATTGGTCACGCCGATCGGGCCGCGGGTCAGGCTTTCCCAGTTCAGGATCACGAGGCCGACGATTTCCCCGACGCCGAGCGTCGCGATGGACACGTAGTGGGAGCGCAGGCGGAACGCGGGCGCCACCAGCGCGGTGCCGATCAGCGCGGTCAGCACGCCGGCGGCGGGGATGCTGGCCCACACCGGCCACCCGCTGTCGAGCGCCAGCAGCGCCGAGGCATACGCGCCGATCAGCAGCAGCGCGGCATGTCCCAACGACACCTGTCCCAACGTCCCGGCCACCAGGGTCAGACTGATGGCGAGCATCGCCGCCAGCCACGCGTTGGTCAGCACCTGCAGCACATACGGGATCGCGGGGACCAGCGGCAGCGCGGCGGCGGCCAGGATCGCGACGGTGACGATCCAGCCAGGGACCCGCACCGGCCGGCCCGGCGCGATCAGCGTGCCGGTCAACGGCTCGGG
>CAVRDN010000104.1:0-12505 GCA_963719675.1 uncultured Alphaproteobacteria bacterium
CGGAACGCCATGCGATTTGGCGGCGACTGGAACGGCACTACATGCCATGGACCGATCATGGCGATCTGGTCTACCCGGCGAAGGGCGGCCGCTGGCAGGCGAAGCCGCACATCTACAGCTCGCCGTTTTACTATATCGACTATACGCTGGCGCAATGTTGCGCGATGCAGTTCTGGTCGCGGGCGCGGCGCGACCGAAGGGCGCGCTGGATGCGTACGTCGGATTATGCGATCTGGGAGGGTCGGCGCCGTTCCAGGAACTGGTGCGGGAAGCCGGATTGATTTCGCCGTTCGCGGATGGCGCGCTGGCTGATGTGGTGCGGGAGGCCGAGGCGTTCCTGGCCACTTCGTGAGCTTTGTATGTCTGGAGTTCCTCGTGATAATCGGAGCCGTTATGCACGCACGGTCCGCGCTCGCGAGGTCCGCTTCATTCGTGAAGAAGGCCGAGACCACGATGCTTACGAAGCTTTCCGGGAACCTCCAGGAAGGCGGCCACTGCCGGATTGGCGCGCATCTCGGCCAGTTCTTCCTCTGTCGGCAACACTGGGCGGTCGCGGGTCGCGTTGACCATGCACAGGAACCCGAACGTCTCGCCCGCGTTTGCGCGGAACTGGTGCCACGTCCACGCCGGGATCGTGATCAGATCGAATTGTTTCACATCGCGGACTTCCTCGCCCACCATGCACTGACCATGTCCTCGCAGGATCATCACCGCGTGCGCGTGCTCATGCCGTTCAAGGGTTGAGTAACCGTCACGATCCATCTCGAAGTAACGTAGTTCGCAGGCCAGCGCGTCGTCGTGGAACAGCACCTGACGCGAGATGTCCTTGAATGGCGCTTCACCGTCCTGCTTATAGGGTTGGTGCGCGACGCCGTCCCAGCGGAACGCCTCCCGCGCCAGCCGCACATTGGGTGGTTGTTCACTGTCCATCGTCACCTGTCTCCATGCCGCGCCACCGCGTCCACGAACGCGGCGGACTCCTCCGTGATTCGTTCGCGCGCCAGCAACAAACTCCCGCCAATCAGCAACATCGTGTCGGGACCATAGAAGTCAAGTAACTCGCTCCACCCGGTTCAAGGTGATCCCGCCGGCTGGTACCGCCAGAGCTGGCTTCGCATTGGCCACGAGCTCCCGGCACGTCGCGGGCGAATAGCCAAACCGTCCGCCATGGGTCGGAAAAATCACCGCGCCACAGCCCAGCGCCGGAAACAGGCGGCCGATCAACAGTTCTGGCGCGATGCGCGCCGCGCCGCCCATGGAGGGATGCGCGAAGAAGGTCACCTCGGGAAACGCCCGCGTCAACGCCCACACGGTCGAGAAACCGGAGACCATCGGCGCGACCATCATGCAGTCCAGACCACAGTCGATTGCAATCCTGGCCCGCGCGCGCATCTGCTCCAGATCGCCGGTCAGGCTGGGGATGTACCGGGTTCGACGCCCGCTGGATGCCACCGCCGCGGCGATCAGCGGCACCCGCACCGAGAACGGACTGAAGACCTGATCCGCGAGCCCGTGATCGTCCTTAATGAAATCCAGACCGCCGCGCGCGAACCGCGCCGCCAGATCCGCGAGCCGTTCAGGTGCCAGACCCTGCGGCTTCAACGCCGACCCGGTGAACGCCCGCCGCGGCACGCCCAAACGTTGTCGCAACCCAGGCGTGCCGGCCGCGCGCGCCCGAAATCGTTCCGGAACGACCACATCGCGCAGGATCACGTCTTCATGCAACGACGTGTTGCCAAACAACATATTCAGGAACTGACCCGGATCGTCGCCGACCGTCGCCAGCGCGAGCCCGATGCGCACCGCGAACAAACCGCTCCCGAGATCGTCGATCCCCTGGACCTGACCGACGATGTCGGACCGCACCGCCGGCTCATCGATCCCCGCCAGCGGCATCTCCACGCTTTGTTCCACCGCGATCCCCTGGGCGCGCGCCTCGATCGAGGCCGCGTCGCTTCGCACGTGGTAGGTAACGGTGAACCGTTCGCTCATGACCTCGGAATCACCAGCGCATCGACCGCGACCGCGCCGTGCGCGCCGAGGATCACCGGATTGACATCGATCGCCCGTAAACTATCGCCCAGAGCGACCGCCGCGTTCTGCAACCCAAGCAGCACGTCCACGAATGCCGAGGCCGCGCCTGGATGTTTCCAGCGATGGCCATGCAATATCCGGCCCAGAGCACTGCCGCGCAACCGTTGCTCGATCGTCGCGCGGTCCACCGGAAGGGGCCACATGGTGACGTCGCGCAGAGCCTCCGCGTAGATGCCGCCCAGCCCGGCGAGCAGGACAAGGCCGACACCGTCCGCGCGCGTGACGCCGGCGATGGCTTCCAGGTCGCCGTCGATCATCGCCTGGATCACGACAGTCGCGCATCCCGCCGCCGTGAAAGCGCGCGCGACGGCGCCGGCATCGCGCAGTCCGACATGCACCAGGCCGAGGTCGCTTTTATGCGCCACGCCCTCCGCGACGCCTTTCAACACCACGGGAAAGCCCATCCGTTCGGCCGCGGCACGCAGCTTCGGCGCTATCGCCACAAACCGCGGTTGGCCACTGTCGGCACGCCGAAACTGCGCCAACAACGCGAGACTTTCGGGCTCGGTCAGTTGCCGCGCGGGCAGCGCGGGGGCGCGGCGACCGTCATCGCCGGAAGCGGGAAGGGCGGGCGCGGTCAGCATCGCGCCGATGCCCTCCAGCACGATGTCCATTTCGGTGAACACGTCCATGCCCATGGTTTCGTAAGTGGCGCGTTCCGCCTCGGGCAAGCCGCCCGGCGAAACGATCAGCACCGGCCGGCCGGTTGCCTCGCGCGCCCGGTCCATCGCGGCGCGGTACGGATCGCCTTGCCACGGGTTCATCGAATGCAGCAGGCCAACACGACCGACACCTCGGGATCGCCCATCAGCAGCGCCGGCACCTCGCCGGACCGCCGCATGCCGCCGAAAATCCCCAGATCCAACGGATTGCCGATACGGGAGAACATCTTATGCGCGTCGAGTGCCGCGCGGGTTTGTTCGGTCAGCATGGCGAGCGGAACGCCCAACGCCTCGCACCGATCGGCGATCAGCGACGCACCGGCGCCGGAGGTGGACAGCGCGCCCAGACGCCCGGGCCGCCGCCCATACCGCGCCAGCAACGCACTCGCGGTCATCAACCCTTCCAGGGTCGAAACGACCGCCACGCCGCTGGCATCGAACAACGCGCGATACGATGCCGCGTCTCCCGCCAGTCGCGACGAATGCGCGATCGCCGCCGCCGCGCCCGCCTCGGAGCCGCCGATCTTCAATGCCACCACCGGCTTGCCCGCCGCGTGCGCCGCAACGCCAGCGCGCGGAACCGCGGTCCGTCCTCCAGACTGTCGATCAACAACGCGATGACTTTGGTCGGCTCGTGCGTGATCGCGTATTCCATGTAGTCGAGCACCGACATGTCGGCTTCGTTGCCCGCCGAGGCGAACAGCGACAGGCCTTCGCCGGCCATCGCCAGCCGTCCCGCCATGGCGTCGAACAGCGCGCCACTGTGCGAAAAGATCGAGACCCCGCCGGCGTTTTGCCGTTTCGCGTGCGAGGTGTTGAAGCCGATCGAAACCGGATGATGCGCGTTGTAAATGCCGTTGCAGTTGGGGCCGACGATGCGGATGCCCTCGGCCTCGGCGATGCGTTGCAATTCGCGCTGGCGCTCCGCGCCGCCGGCATCGAGGCTTTCGGCATAACCCGCCGAGCCGACGATCACCGCCTTCAATCCGGCGCGGGCACAATCGCGCACCGCCTGTACCGCCGCCTCGGCGGGAATGGCGAGGAAGGCGACGTCAACCTGCTCCGGCACCGATGCCAGATCGGGGAAACACGGAATGCCGTTCACGTCCTTCAGCCGGCGGCTGATGCCGTAAACCCCGCCGCGGAACCCGGTGTCGCGGATGTTGTTCAACACGATGTAGCCGTGCTTGGTGCCGTCGTCCGAGGCGCCGATCACCGCCACCGCGCGCGGGTGAAACAGCGCGTCCAGCGCGTCCTGGGTGGTGGGCATGGTTCGGACTCCGGTCGTGGTTTGGTCCTGTCTCGCGCGGCGGCCTATGGTTGGTCAACAATCGAGGAACCCCGCCCATGACCGACAGCATCCTGTTGCGCGAAACCCGTGGCCACATCCGCGTTTTGACCATCAACCGGCCTGAACGCTCCAACGCCATGTCGCCGGAACTGACCGAGGAATTGATCGACGCATTCGTCGATGGCGGCTCCGATCCGGATGTCCGGGCGATCGTGCTGACGGCGGTCGGCGATCGCGCGTTCTGCGCCGGAGCGGATCTCAAGGCGCGCGCTCAGGCGGATGCGGCGGGCGATGTGTTTCGGCCGCTGTTGTCGCGGGTGCAGCGGTATATCTTCGAGGTGGTCTATGAGACCGTGAAACCCACCATCGCCGCGTTGAATGGTGCCGCCGTCGCCGGTGGCTGCGAGCTGGCGCTGGCCTGCGATATCCGCGTCGCGGCGGAGCATGTGCAGATGGGTTTGCCGGAGGCCAAACGTGGCAAGGGCGCGCATTTCGGGAACGTGATGCTGCCGCGCATGATCCCGCCCGGCATCGCGTTCGAGATGCTGTATCTGGGCGAGTATATCGGGATGGAGGACGCGCGCCGCTGGGGTATGGTCAATCGCGTGGTGCCGCGCGGAGAGGCCCTCGTGGAAGCGCTGCGTATGGCGGAGGCGATTTGCGAAAACGCGCCCGTGACGATCCGGCGGATGAAGGAAACGGCGGTGCGGGCGAACGGTGTGCCGATGTCGCTGGCGTTGCGGTTGAATGAGGGGGATCAGTCCGTACACCAGCGAGGATCGGGTCGAGGGCGTGAAAGCCTACGTGGAGAAGCGCAAGCCGGTGTGGAAGGGAAGGTGAGGCGGCCGTCGAGATCGCGGCGGCGAGCGCGTTCGTGGTTAGCCTCGGTTCCCATCGCGGTGATTCGGCGCGCATGGAGCCTGCCTAACGAGCGATGGTCACGATGGGGCTAAATTAAGCAAGACTCAACACGGAGTTTCACCGAGTAAGCACACGGAGTGCACGGAAAGATTCACTATGCTACTGTCATAATCTCCGTGTAATCCGTGTACTTACTCCGTGAAACTCCGTGTTGAATTCTTTCGTTTCTAGAAACTGCTCCATCACCACATCAAACGTGCACGCGCTTGCGCGAAGGCGGGTCATCGTTCTTTCCGACGGCACTGACGTACCAGCAAACTCAGGCCGTCGCCGCGCCCCGCCGCGCGATCAGCCCCTTCGCCTCCAGCATCGGCAGCACGCCGCCGCTCAACATCATCTCCAGCAGCATCGGCGGGATCGGCGTGACCGCCAGCGTCTGACCCGTGCGCGTATTCGTCGCCGTCCAGTCGTCGATCGACAATTCCGCCCGATCGCCTTCTTCGAACGCCGTACTTACCCCGGGACACTCAAACGCACGGAACCCGAAATTCACCGCGTTGCGGAAGAACAACCCGTTCAGAGCCTCCGCCAGCAGGAACCCGACGCCGCAATTGCGCAACGACCGCGCCGCCGCCCGAGACGATCCCATCCCGTAATTAAACCCGCCGATGATCACGTCGCCCTGCTTCATCTCGCGCAGGAACTCCGGCCGGTTGTTGATGAACACCGCCTTCGCCTGCTCCTCGGCCGAGCGGTACAGCCACGGTCCGGGCAGCATCAGATCGGTGTTGATGTTGTCGCCGAACTTCCAAACCTTACCGCCCAGAGCATTCGACCCGCTCATGCCAAATCTCCCGCGAAGAACGATCCCGGATGAGTGATGACACCGGTCAGCGCCGACGCCGCGCAGGTCGCCGGCGAACCCATGAATATCCGCGCCGAAGGATCGCCCATCCGGCCCTTGAAATTGCGCGTACTGGCGGTGAGACAAACCTCATCTGGCCCAACCGCGCCGAGATGCCCGCCAACGCAGGCGCCACAGGTCGCCGGCGTCACGATACCGCCCGCCTCGGTGATCGTTTCCACGTAACCGGCCTTCAACGCCGCGGCATAAATCCGCTGCGTTCCCGGCGTGACGATCAATCGGGTGCCCTTCGCCACGCGACGGCCCTTCACGATGTGCGCCACCACCGCGAGATCGTCCAGCGTGCCATTCGCGCACGATCCGACGAATGCCTGGTCGATATGCTGGCCCTCGACCCGGCCCACCGGGACCGAGTTGTTGACGACCGCGTCCGGCAGCGCCACCAGCGGCTCCAACGTGGCCAGATCGATCGTCCGCCGCTCACGATAAGCGCAGTCCGCATCAGGTAACGTCGGATGCATGACGGCCAAGGGATTGACCGCGGCCATATACGAGGTCAGCAAATCGTCCGGCTCGAATATCGTGAATTCCGCGGAGAGCTCCGCTCCCATCGTCGCCAATGTCCGCCGCCCGTTCATGCTCAAAGTCCCCATTCCTGGGCCGCCATACTCGACATTCTGATTGACGTGCGCGCCATGCGTGCCGGCGATGAACAGAAAGATGTCCTTGGCGGACACGCCCGGTCGCAGCCCACCGGTAAAATCGTAGCGGATCGTTTCGCCCACGCGAAACCATGCCTTGCCCATGGTGATGGCATACAGCATGTCCGGCCCGCCAACTCCGCGCGCGGCACAGTTGAACGCGCCCGCCGCGCAGGTATGCAAGTCACCGTTCACAAGCACCGTGCCCGGAATGGCATAGCCGCGATCGGCGACCACGGCATGCGCGATGCCCTGATCCAAACCGACGTCATGCAGCCGCTGGATGCCGAACCGCGCGGCGAATTTCCGGCCGGTGGCGTGCGCGGTCGCCGCCTGCACCGTCGGCGCGGGCACCAGATGATCGAACACGATCACCACCTTCGACGGATCGTGCAGCTTCAACACCTCGCGCCAGCCCTCCGGCAGGAACGTCATGTCCATCAGCACCGCGGTTTCCACATCGACGACCGCGAGGTCGCCTGGCTGCATCGTGGGCTGGCCACTCGCGCGGGCAAGGATTTTCTCGGTGATGGTCATGGGCATGGTGGCCGTTCTCCCCTGATCGTTCGCGGTGAGTTGCGCCGGTTCGAGTGGAATGTAAAGTTGAGCGCGGCGGCCGGAGCATCGACCAACCGCGAGCCAGAGCAGCCGGGGAAACGGACAATGTGGATCACCAAACTTCTCGCCGCGGTGCTGGCGTGCGCGCTCACGCTACCGGCGCTGGCCGGGCCGGATGCGATCAAGATCGGCGTGTTGACCGATATGTCGGGCCCTTACTCCGATAATCTTGGCGCGGGCGCCGTGCTCGCCGCGCGCATCGCGGTCGAGGAATTCGGCGGCGAAATCCTCGGCAAGCCGATCGAGGTCGTCGTCGCCGATCATCAGAACAAGCCCGACGTCGGCATCTCCATCGTGGGTCAGTGGCTCGATGTCGATCATGTCGATACCGTGACGGAGATCGGCAATTCCTCGGTCGCGCTGGCGCTGCACGACATCCTGGAGACGCGAAAGAAGGTCGCGCTGCTGGTCGGCGCCGCGTCGACCGATCTCACCGGAAAATTCTGCTCGCGCTATGCCAGCCAATGGAACCTGGACACCTATGCCACCGCGAACGGCGTGACCCGCGCGCTGGTGGCATCGGGACAAAACAGTTGGTTCTTTATCACGGTCGATTACACCTACGGCGCCTCGGTGCGGTCCGCCGCCGCGAAAACCATCGAGAGCCTGGGTGGAACGGTTGCCGGCTCCGTCAAAGTGCCGTTGGGCGAGACGGAATTTTCGCAATATTTGCTCCGCGCGCAGGCGTCGAAGGCCAAGGTGGTGGGCTTCATCATAGCCGGGACGGATCTGTCGCAGGCACTGAAGCAGGCTAACGAGTTCGGGCTGGGCCAATCGCAACAATTGGTACCGTTCCTGCTGTTCCCCTCGCATATCGCCGCGCTCGGGCTGGACGTGACCAAGGGGCTGGTCATCGCCAACTCGTTCTACGCGGATCACAACGAGCGGACCCGCAAGTTCGCCGCGACCTACATGGCACGGTTCCAGAACAAGGTACCGACCAGCAATCAGGTCGCGGAATATGTCGCGGTGCGGAACTATCTCCTTGCCGTGCAGGCTGCCGGGACGGACGACGGCACCGTCGTGGCCGACAAACTCCGCGCCATGGATATCGACAACTTTGGGGAAAAAACCCGGATCCGCGCCGATGGCCGCGTGCTCCGCGATCTGTACCTGTTGCAGGTCAAATCGCCGGCCGAGGCGAAAAGCCCGACCGACTATTTCAAGTACCTCAGCACCATCCCGGGAGCGACCGCCTATCGCCCTTTGTCCGCGGCCGATTGCCCATTGGCGAAGTAGCCGCCCACCGCATGCCCTGAGCTTATGTCCCGGGTTGGCGAAGCACACATCTTCGCTATGATAGCGAGTTCGGAACGTCAGGCGCCCGCCCGAAGACGGGAAGCCGGGCGTCGCCATGTCCAGGGAGGACACGACTGATGAGAAGTATCCACACGACACGCCGCGCGCTGCTCGGCGGCGCCGCCGGAATCGCCGCTCTCGGCGCCGGACTTAGGCCCCGAAACGCGCGCGCGGCGGCCGCTCCGCCGATGCCCGCCGCACCGGTGAGCCTGAACGTCATCGACGTGGCCGGTCAGTTGCAACTGACCCAGGGCGCCATGGAGGCGTATGCGAAAGCCAACCCGAAGCTGGTATCGAAAATCGCATTCTCCCAGGCGCCGGCGCCCGAACTTCCCGGCAAGCTCAAAGCGCAGCAGGACGCGGGACGGTTGGACATCGACCTGGTGCTGACCGGCACCGACGGGCTTTCGGCCGGCATCGATCAGAAATTATGGGTGCCGCTGGTCAGCGATTACGCGGCGGCGCTGCCGAACCTGAAGGAAATCTATCTGCCGGGCGCGCTGAAGATGCAGGGCCTCGCCGAGGATCAGGCAGTCTGCGTCGTGTTTTGCCCGGCGGGGCCGATTCTCGAGTGGATGCCGGACGCGGTGAAGACGCCGCCGAAGACCGCGGCGGAACTGCTCGACTGGACCAAGGCGCATCCGAAACGCTTCATCTACGCGCGGCCGGCGAACTCCGGTCCTGGCCGTACCTTCCTGCAAGGCCTGCCCTACATCCTCGGCGACAAAGACCCCATGGATCCCGACAAAGGCTGGGACAAGACCTGGGCATATCTCGTCGAACTGGGCAAGAACATCGAATACTACCCAACCGGCACCGGCGCGGTGATGAAGGAACTCGCCGAGGGCTCGCGCGACATGATTGCCTCCCACCTCGGCTGGGACCTCAATCCCCGCATCCTCGGCGTGGTGCCGAAGGAAGCGCAGGTCGGCACGTTGCAGGGCTTCCACTGGGTCACCGACGCGCAGTACTGGGCTATCCCAAAAGGTATCTCGAACGATAAGCTCGCGGTGTTGCTGGATATGACACGCTACATGCTCAGCAAGCCGGCGCAGGCGATGACCTACGACAAAGGCTATTTCTATCCAGGCCCGGCGGTAAAGGACGTGCCCTTGTCGATGGCGCCGGCGGACAGCCAGGCGCTGGTGAAGGAATACACCCGGCCGTTCTACGACAAACTGATCGCCGATGTGCCGTCGGAGGTTCCGTTGCCCGCCGACAAACTGGTCTACGCCTTCCAGCGCTGGGACCAGCAGGTCGGCGCGCGGGTCGGCAAGTAGTCTCGCGTGGCGGTCGCCTCACGCGACTTCCGGGAGTTGCGGCTGGACCATGTCAGCCGCGACTTCGGCCAGTTGCACGCTCTGCGCGACGTCACGCTGACGGTGAAGCGCGGTGAGTTCGTGGCGTTGCTCGGCCCGTCCGGCTGCGGCAAGTCCACCGCCCTGAACTGCATCGCCGGGCTGTTGCAGGTGACCGGGGGGGCGATCTGGCTCGACGATCAACGCATCGACGAACTGGGGCCGGAAGATCGCGGCTTCGGCATGGTGTTCCAGAACTACGCGTTGTTTCCGCACATGTCGGTGCGCCGCAATATCGGCTTCGGGCTGGTCACCCAGCGCCGGCCGCAAGAGGAAATCGCCCGCCGCGTGAATGAGGCGCTGGCTCTGGTCCGGCTGGAAACCCAGGCCGAGAAATTGCCCGGCCAGCTTTCCGGCGGCCAGCAGCAGCGCGTGGCGATCGCGCGCGCCATCGTGGTCGGTCCGCCGCTGGTGCTGATGGATGAACCGCTGTCCAACCTCGATGCCAAGCTGCGCCTGGAAATGCGCGCCGAGGTGCGCCGTATCCACACGATGCTTGGCTGCTCGACCATCTACGTAACGCATGATCAGGAGGAGGCGCTGTCGCTCGCCGATCGCATCCTGGTGATCATCGATGGTCAGACGCGGCAGATCGGCACGCCGGAGGAACTCTATGCCCGCCCGGAAAACGCCGACGTGGCGGAGTTCATGGGCTACCGCAATCTATTCTCCTCCGGCATCGAAATGATGGATGGCGAGACCGCGGTGACGATCGGCGGCGCACGTATGGCCGGCACGGTGGTTGGCGCGACCGGCGCCCGCGCGGGGGGAAGGGCCATGGTGGCGATCCGACCCGACGACATGCACCTTACCGGCGACGGACCGCTCACCGCGACGGTGGACATCGCCGAATATCACGGCCGCGACTTCTCCGTGGTGGCGCGCCTCGCCGACGGCGCCGACCTCTACTTCCGCTCGACCGAGCGGGTCATGCCGGGCGAGGTGGTGCGACTGGACGTCGCGCCCGAGCGGGTGCTGGTGTATCCGGCATGAGCGATCCTCACGTGCCGGCCGGGGGTATGTCGTTGCGCCGCCGGATGCGCGAGCATGGGCTGGATTCGGTGACCTTGCTGGTCATTCCCGGTGTGCTGCTGGTGCTGGCGCTGTTCATCTATCCGTTCGTCTACGGTCTCGTGCTGTCGTTTCATCCGAAGCAAGGTGGCTGGCTGGCCAACTACACGAAGTTCTTCAGCGAGCCTTTCCTTTACGACACCATCCAGATCACTTTGGTGCTCGCGGTGCCGGTGACCTTGCTCAACGTCATTCTGTCGGTGCCGGTCGCCCTGCGCGTGCGCCTGATGCGCAACTCGCGCGCGCTGACCACCATCCTGGTGATCCCGATCACGCTGGGCACCGTCATGGTGGCCGAGGGATTGCTGACCTATCTCGGTCCGCGCGGCTGGCTCAATCGCGTGCTGCTGGAGTTCGGCCTGGTCGATAGCCCGGTACGGCTGTTGCACAATTACTGGGGCGTGATGCTGTCGCTGGTCATTACCGGATTTCCGTTCACCTTCCTGTTGACCCTCTCCTACGTCACCGGCATCGATCCGGCGCTGGAGCAGGCCGGCGCGGTGCTCGGGGCGCGGCGGCGCGAACGGTTCCGGCGCATTCTGCTGCCGTTGCTGGCACCGGGCCTCGCGATCACGCTGGCGCTGGCGTTCGTGCAGGCGTTCACCGTGTTCCCCTCGGCGATCCTGTTGGGCGCGCCGGCGGGGCCGACGCGGGTGATCTCGATCATCGCCTATCAGGCGGCGTTCGAGCAGTACGACTACTCGCTGGCCTCGGCGATCGCGATGCTGATGGCGGCGGTGCAGTTAGTGATCATCACGCTGCTGCTGGCGGCGCGGAGCCTGGTGTTCCGCGGCCCGGTCAGCACCGGCAAGGGCTGAGCCGCATGCGTCGCGATCCGGGGGAGCGGTTGTGGGCGTTCGCGGTGTGGACGCTGGTCGGGTTCTTCGTGCTCAATCTGCTGGCGATGATCGGCAGCGTGGTGGTGAATTCGTTCGGCACGCGCTGGTTCAACACCTGGCTGCCGGCAGGGTTCACGACGCAGTGGTACACGATGGCCTGGACCGAATTCCAGTTGCCCGACATCCTGGTCGTGACCGCCGAGGTCGTCGGCACAGTGGTGCTGGTATCCGGCCTGATCGGCGTGC
This sequence comes from uncultured Alphaproteobacteria bacterium, assembly GCA_963719675.1. Classification (GTDB taxonomy): domain Bacteria; phylum Pseudomonadota; class Alphaproteobacteria; order Acetobacterales; family Acetobacteraceae; genus Rhodopila. The sequence goes on from CAVRDN010000104.1 coordinate 11,906, forward strand.
CGGCGGCCTACGCGATGGCGCGGCGGAATTTTCCCGGCAAGCAGATGGTGATGTTCCTGTTCCTGTTGCCCTTGCTGGTGCCGCCGATCACCTACGGCATTCCGATGGCCACGGTGCTGTATCAGGCGCATCTGGCGGGCACGATCTGGGGCGTGATCCTGGCCAATCTGGTGCCGACCGTGCCGTTCGTGATCCTGATCATGATCCCGTTCGTCGAGCAGATCGATCCGCGCATCGAGGCGGCGGCACGCGTGTTCGGCGCCGGCATCGGCCGGCTGTTCGTGCAGGTGCTGGTGCCGTTGCTGACCCCCGGCATTCTCGCCGCGCTGTTGCTGGTGTTGGTGCGTACGATCGGCATGTTCGAGCTGACGTTCCTGACCTCGGGTCCGACAAGTCAGACGTTGGTCGTGGCGCTCTACTACGCGGTGTTCGCCGCGGGCGTGCGGCCGGGACAGTCGGTCGACGCGATGGCGGTGGTTTACATGGTCACCACACTGGTGTGGCTGCTGATCGCACTGCGCTTCGTCAATCCGACGCAGATCGTGACGCGCGCGAAGCGGTAGAACGCGGTCACCTGGTGCACGTGACGGCCAACCAGTC
>CAVRDN010000105.1:0-164046 GCA_963719675.1 uncultured Alphaproteobacteria bacterium
GTTCGCGTAACTCAAAGATTTTTCGCATGCGCGAATGTGCGGTGGATGACATTATTTTGTATGCATCGCGACGACGCATCGGGCAGCGGCGATCCGCGCCGAAACCGATCGGACGCGTCATTACCGCTGCCGCCATGCCAAAGCGCTTCTTCGGCAACGGTGAGACAATGGGCGGCCTCCCAGTGGCCGCATATTGTTCTCGGCAAGAAACGGGAGGAAATTCTCGTCCATCCGGTCGGGCCCATGCCTCCCGGGCGCCCACACGGGGCTCGCCACATCACTTTTCGCTGCCACCGAAGGAGCATTGCTGGCAGAATAAGTCATCGCGACAACCTCCGGGACGCCGCGATCCGGCTCCTGATACGAGTTTGTCCGGACCGGCCGAACCAAAAAGGAACGCAACCTGTTGACTGAAAACAACCCGGAGCCGCCGCCCCCCGGGAAGAGCGCCGAAATGACAATCCGCTTCTGGGGCGTGCGTGGCAGCTTGCCCACCCCTGGGCCGGCGACCGTGACGTTACGGCGGCAACACTCTGTGCGTCGAACTGCGGTGCGGCCCGCATCTCCTGCTCCTCGACGCCGGCAGTGGCGCACGCGAATTTGGCCGGGAACTCGCCGCGTCCGGCGTGCCGGTCGATGCCGATATCTTGCTGAGCCACACACATCTCGATCACATCTGCGGGTTGCCGTTTTTCGCGCCGATGTTCAACTCCGCGACCCGACTGCGTTTCTGGGGTGGGCACCTGGCCCCGCCGGACGGCATCGCGGCGGCGTTGGCGCGTAGCTGGCGCGCTCCATTGATGCCCGACCTGGATGCCGCCTTCCGGGCGACCCTTTCGTTCACGAATTTCACCCCTGGCGACACGCTGGAACCGCATGCTGGCCTGCGGGTCGGGACGGTCGCGCTGCGCCATCCGGGAAATTCAATCGGCTACCGGTTCGAATGGGGCGGCGCGAGCCTTTGCTACATCACGGATACCGAGCACCCGCCTCAAGGCCTCGACCAGCGCCTGCTGAGATTCGTGACGGGCTCGGATGTCATGATTTACGACGCCAGCTTCACCGAGGACGAATATTTGTCTCGCGTCGGATGGGGGCATTCGACCTGGCGCGCGGCAGCCGACCTCGCGGACGCGGCGGGAGTTGGGCAACTGGTACCGTTCCACCACGACCCCGGTCACGACGACCTGATGATGGATACGATCGCGCGGGCGATCGAGGGGCGACGCCCAGGATCGTTGACGGCGACGGAAGGGATGCGGCTCGTGGTGAGGGGCAACCGGGCCTGACACGAAATGCATGACTTTCGTTCAGTGCGCGATCCGCGGTCCTGGCGTTCGTCCGGGCTCCTGTTGCGCCCTGCCTTGTGTCGCGCCCCGCCTTCTGATGCGCCCGGTCTCCTGATGCGCCCGGTCCCCTGATGCGGTAGGCTTCCGGTTCAGGAGGGTCCGATCATATGTTGCTGCAACACCAGACCTGGCGCGAGGTTGAAGACTATCTTGGCCGATCCAAGGGCATCATTCTGCCGATCGGCTCCACGGAACAGCATGGACCCAACGGGCTGATCGGCACCGACGCGATCTGCGCCGAGGTCATCGCCCGCGGCGTTGGCGAAGCCGCCGACGCGATGGTGGGCCCAACCATCGGCGTCGGTGTCGCGGTGCACCACATGGATTTTACCGGCACGATGACCGTCAGACCCTCGACGTTGATCGCGCTCATGCAGGATTATGTGCTGTCTCTCGCGCGTCACGGATTTCGCCGGTTTTATTTCATCAACGGTCACGGCGGCAACATCGCCACGAATTCAGGCTTCGTTTTCCGAGATATACGCCGCTTATGAAGGCGTCTTCTCCCAACGCCGAAACGATGAACTGCGATGCCGGCTGGCCAATTGGTGGGATGGCCGCGCGATGCACGAATTGTCCAAGGAGGTGTTCGGGGACGACGAGGGGAGCCACGCCACCGCGAGCGAGGTCGCGCTGACCCAGTTCGTTCTTCCGGACACCATAAAGCACGCGACAATCGATCCCCCGCGTGCGCCATCCGGCCGATTTCATGGGCCGGCCGATTATCGGCGCCGGTTCCCGGACGGTCGCATCGGGTCCAATCCGGGCCTTGCAACGCCAGAGAAGGGGCAGCGCTTTTACGACACCTCGATCGCGGAGCTGGCGAAGACCTATGCGGCGTTCCTGGGAGAAAACACGTAGCGGCGGCCAGGACGCGATTATCCTCCGCGATAGCGATGCGCAATCAAAACGTTCGCCAGCCCGGTCAGACCCAGAGTGGTCGCCATCAAAATAAATGCCAGCGCCGCGGCGAACGGCCAGTTGTTGTCGCCGGAGAAAGCCCAGTACAGCAACGGCGCCATCATCTGAAATCGCGGACCGCCCAACAGCACCGGTGTCGCGAATGCGTTCATGCACAGGATGAAGCAAAGCACCGCGGCGATCAGCACGCCGGGCAGCGCCAACGGAAACACAATGCGCCAGAACGCGCGTGATGGCGCCGCGCCGAGCGAAGACGCGGCGTCCGTCAACCGCGGATCGATGCCCTCGAACACGCTCTGCAACGTCAGCACGGTGAACGGCAGGTTGATCGCGATAATCCCAAGGATGACCGCCGGCTCGGTATACATAAGGTTGATGGGCGCGGTTGCGAACAGACCCTGAGAGAGGATGTCCAGCATGCCGCCCCGGCTGAACAGGATCATCCAGCCGGCGGTGCGTGTGGTCGAGCCGATGAACAGCGGCAACACCGTCAACACCACCAACAACGGCTTCCACCGTCCACTGGCGCGGGCCAGGCGCCAGGCCATTGGCAGGCCACATGCCAGGCACGCCCCCGTCACGATGACCGAGACGCGGATCGTCGTGTACAATACCCCGCGATAGAACGGATCGATGAAAAAACGGAAATAGTTGTCCGCCGTCAATGCGGCGATCATCATTTCGGACGGATCGAAGCGGTTCAGGCTGTCGCGCAGCATGAACCCGAGCGGCACCACGAGCGTGAGCAGCATCAGCAGGCTGGCGGGCCCGAGCAGCGAGATCGCCGCACCGGCTTCACGCCGCTGCGCCGCGCGCGCCGCTAACTGTGCTGGATGTTCTTGAGCCACCAATCGTTCAGGTCCGCCATGGATTTGCTGATCACCGCATAATCCGGCGTGACCAATTTAGGTTTAGGCTCCGGAAAGCCGAGTTGTTCGGCGACATCCCCGCTCAGCGGCGCGTCATCGACGGTGGGCAGATAGCCCATATGCGCCGCGAAACCTTGCTGCGCCGAAGGCTCCAGCAACGCATTCATGTACTTGAAGGCGGCCGCCTTGTTCGGTGCGTTCTTCGGCACCACCATACCGGAAACGTAAAGAACCGCGCCTTCGGTGGGAAACTGACCCTTCACCGGGAAGCCGGCGTTGTGCCACATGAAACTGCGTGCCAGCCAGATCACGCCGACGTCGATCTCACCCGACTTAAACGCGGGCGCCAGAGAGTCCGTTTCCGGATACAGCCGCAATCCGTTGGCGTTCAACTTCAGCATGAAGGCCTTGGCTTTGTCGAAGTCGGTGGTAGTGCCGCTTTCCAGAAGACTGGCGCCCATCAATACCCACGGCGCGACGGTGCTGACCATGCCGACCTTGCCTTTCCATTTCGGATCCAGCAGATCGGCGAAACTCTTCGGCGGGTCCTTCACCGCGCCCGGATTGTAGACGATCACCTGAGCGCTGTAGATGTGCGGCACGAAACCGGTCGCGCGCAAATTCGGCAAGACGTGCCTCAGGTTTGGCACTTTCGTCTCATCGAGCGGCTCCACCAGGCCGGCGTCGGTCGCGCGGTAGCCGTTCACCGCGCCCAGACAGGCGACATCCATCGTGCCGTGAGGCAGCGCCTTTTGCGCGGCCATCTTCGCGTAACGTGGGGTTTCGTCGCCGACGTCCTGGATCACAGTGACGCCGGTCGGCTTCAGGATCGGATCATCGATATTCTCTCGCAGCAGCCTCGCATAATCACCGCCCCAGGTGCCGACGACACAGGTCTCCGCGGCGATGGCGCGGCGCGTCAGCAAAGCCGGCGCGGCCAGCAAACCCAAAGCCGCGCGGCGAGACAGGGTGGATTTCAGGCATCGTTGGTTTCCCTTGATGGAGTGAAGTGAGCGGCCGCGGCCGGAACCGGGCGGTCATCGGCGTCGAACACGAACTCCTCGTCCGAGGCCCAATGCAGCGTGACACGCGTCCCGGCCGGATGCCGCGGTGCCGCGTCCGGCCCCAGGCCTGGGCCGCGCGCCAAAATCGCGCACTCCGGGCTTAGTCGCACGAGGTGCTCGATCGTGGCCCCGAGCCAGCTACACAATTCGACCACGCCTTCGGTATGGGCGCCGATCTGACCGGGTGCGCCAAGCCGAACACTGTCGGGACGAACCGCGAGGGTCGCGGCGCCGGCGTGCCGGTATGATGTGGCCAGTTCGATCGCGTGCCCGGCCGCCAGAACAAGAGTGGTGCCCGCCTCGATGCGGCCCCGCACGATATTGCTGCCGCCAATGAAGCGGGCGACGAACGGGTTTTCCGGGCGCAGTTGCAGCGCCTCGGGCGAGCCAATCTGCCGCACCTTGCCGTCATGCATCAGCACCAGCCGGTCGGCCAGGGCCATCGCCTCGGTCTGATCGTGCGTTACCATGATGGTGGTGATGCCACGGCTACGCTGTAGCAGGCGGATCTCCCGCGCCATGTCCTGGCGTAGCGCGGCGTCCAGGTTGGACAGTGGTTCATCCAGCAGCAGCAGCCGCGGATGGATCGCCAACGCGCGCGCCAGCGCGACGCGCTGCTGCTGACCGCCGGATAACTGCCGCGGCAGCCGGTCGGAAAACGCCTCGAGCCGCACCAGGCGCAACATCTCCTGAACCCGCGCCCTGGTCGTGGCCGTGTCGGTGCGCCGCATTTCAAGCCCGAATGCGATGTTGCGGGCCACGCTGAGATGCGGGAACAGCGCGTAGCTCTGGAACACGATACCCATGTCGCGCTTATGCGGCGGCAACGCCACGATGCTGCGGTCGTCGAGGCGGATATCGCCCTCGTCCGGTGCGAGAAACCCGGCGATCAAACGCAACGTCGTGGTCTTGCCACAACCGGACGGACCGAGCAGCACCACCAGTTCGCCTGGTACGACCTCCAGGTTGACGTCGTCCACAGCCGTATGGTCGCCGAACCGCCGCACCAGGTTTCGCAGGAGCAATGATGATGCGTCCCGGGTTATCGCGCTCATTGGATCACGCGCCCCAGTCGCACGAAGCGGTCGAGAACGAGAAGGAGCACGGCGATGCCGACGGTCTGCGCCACGGCCACGGCGGCGACCATCGGATCGATATGGTATTCAAGATATTGCAGCACCGCGACCGGCAGAGTGGTCACCCCCGGACTGCTCAGGAACAACGCCAGTTCGAGATTCTCGAATGAGATCACGAATGCGAACAGCGCGCCGGCGATGATACCGGGGCGCATCGCGGGCAGAGTGACCCGCCAAATGACCCGAAGCGGGTGCGCGCCGAGGCTGGCCGCGGCTTCCTCGGCGGCGGTGTCGTGCGTGGCCAGACTGGCGAGGCAAAGCCGCACCACCCAAGGTGTGGTGATCGTGACATGTGCCAGAACGAGGCCGGTCAACGATCCGGTCAGCGCCGTGCCGATGTCGGTATCGACCGCGACCAGGACGATGTAGACGGCGAGCCCGAGAGCAATGCCCGGCACCGTGATCGGAGCAAGCAACAACGTGCTGATCAACGTCTTACCGCGGAAGCGATGGCGGGATAGTCCTATGCCGGCGGGCACGCCCAGGAGCAGGCTGATGACAACGGAGGTTATGCCGAGTTGCAAACTGGTCCAGATCGACGCCCCGAAGGTCGCCGGGATCTGGCTGTACCAGCCGAGCGTGTAGGCATGCGGCGGGAACAGGATCAGCTTCTCGTCAAATACGCTGAGGTACAGCGTCAGCACCAGCGGCACGCCGATCAGCGCGACGCCGAGAGCCACCAGCAGCGAAACCGCCGCGTGCTCCACACGCGCCAGAGCGTCCGTCATGTTTGATCCAGTTAAGAAGACTCCCGAGCCGGAGGATTCCGTGTGGCGGCGCGGGATGTCAATGACACGCCGGCGGCACCAAACGGTGCACCAAGGGTGCCGGGAAACTGTGATCACGCCGTTCCCCGGCGATGGCTACAGCCGATTCTTCACGAACCTTCCGTTCACCATGACCGCGTCCAATGTCCCGCCATCGCCGCGGAACACGCCCAGATCCCGATACGGGTCCCCATCGACCACCAACAGATCCGCGAACGCACCCGGGATCAATTCACCGAGCTTTCCTGACTGACGCACGATCTCCGCGTTCACGAGCGTCGCTGACCGGATTACCTCCGGCGCCGACATCACTCCGGCTCGCAGGCCAAATTCCGCGCAATGATCGGTCTGCAACTGACCCAGAAGGTCGCTGCCGAAGCCAATCTTCACACCGGCGTCGCGGCAAATCTCCAGTGAGCGCAACCCCGCTTCCATCACGACTTCATTCTTCGCCAGGCTATAGGCCGACAAGCCGTAGTCCGGGCCGCGCCGCTTCAACGCGTCGTACGCGACCAGCGTCGGGACCAGAAACGCGTCGCGGTCCGCCATCAGCGCGGCGGTCGGCGCATCGATCAGATTGCCATGCTCGATCGTGCGAACCCCGGCTCGCACCGCTCGGGCGATCGCCTCGGCGCTATACGCATGCGCGCAAACATAGGTGCCCCAGCGGGTCGCTTCTTCCACCGCCGCCTCGATCTCATCGATCCGATATTGCAGGCTCTCGAGTGGGTCGAGTTGTGAGGCAACGCCGCCCGACACCATGATCTTGATGTGATCCGCGCCTTTGCGCAGTTCGTCGCGCGCCGCCTTGATCACGTCCGGGACGCTGTCGGCGACGCGCGAAACCCAGCGACAGCCCCGAGCAACAGGCGCAGAAATTCTGGTTCTGCGTGCGCTTGCGGAAGTCGCCGTGGCCGCCGGTCTGACTGAGCGGCTGCCCGGCGATAAACAGCCGCGGCCCCACGAACAGCCCTTGCTCGACCGCGGCCTTGACGCCCCAATCGGCGCCGCCGGTATCGCGCAGCGTGGTAAAGCCGCGCTCCAGCATCGCGCGCATCGCCACCGAGGCTTTCGCCGCCAGCAAAGTCAGCGGGACGTCGGCGAGCAGTTGCAGGTTCACCTCCGTCAGGCACGAGGTGGATATGCGCGTCGATCAGTCCAGGCATCAGGGTGCGAGCACCGATGTCGATGCGTTGCGCCGAGGAGGCGCTGATCGGGCGATCGGACACCTCCTTGACCTGGTCGTCCTCGACCAGCACCTCGATGCCTTCGATCAGTTCGTCTTGTCTGGGGTCGAGGAACCGTCCGCCGGTGAACAGATAGGAACCCATGCGCACACCTCCTCAGCAGCCAACGCAGGCCGACCCGCGGCCGCTCCGATCGATGGCAGCGGCCCAGGCGGCAACGGGAGATCACTATCGACGTTGAGGTCGCGCGGCGCAAAGGTGCGATTGGTCGTCCGCGCGACCGATCGTTGGCCGATTCGACGTCCGGTGGGTTTACTGACGACCGTGCTTGTGGTGCCGGCGCACAGATTTGAACTGTGGACCTACTGATTACGAAATTAGTTTTTTACCCCTATTTGCCGGCGCCCGTTTTTCTCGTGTCCGCACCGATATGGCGTTAAATCAGACACTTATGTTGACAACCACTGACTTGCATTGACAACGGTGGACAGGATGGTGCACATTCTGTGCGGACACAAGGCGGACACGGTGCACCATGGCAGACCGACTGACGGACAACCAGATCAAGGCGCTCCCGGTTCCGGAGACCGGCAACCGGATCACGTACGACGAGGACGTGAAGGGGTTCGGTGTGCGGGTGACGTCGGCGGGCGCCCGCGCGTTCATCCTCAATTACCGAGTCGCGCGCCGCGAGCGGCGGATCACGATCGGCAGTTTCCCTGATTGGAAGACGCCGGCGGCGCGGGAACAAGCCAAGGCCCTCAAGCGCCGGATCGACCGGGGCGAGGACCCCATGCAGGACCGCCAGGACGCGCGCGACGCACCAACCATGATCGATCTCGCCGACAGGTTCGAGGCCGAGCACATCGTGAAACGGCGCCCGACCACCGCCCGCGACTATAAGGCGATGCTGAAGCGCTATGTCCGACCGACCTTCGGCCACGATAAGGTGGACGCCGTCCGGACGCGTGACATAGAGGTGTTGCACGCCAAGATCGCCGTCAACGCGCCCTATATGGCCAACCGGGTCGTGGCGCTGCTGTCAAAGATGTTCGCCTTCGCGATCAAAGAGGACATGCGGTCCGATAATCCGGCACGCGGGATTGAGCGCGCGCCGGAAGAGAAGAGAAAGAAATACCTGTCGCCAGCACAGATCGCCCGGTTAAGCGCGGCTCTGGTGGAACATCACGAAAGGCCATCGGCCAACGCCGTCAGGCTGCTGCTGCTGACCGGGGCCAGGCGGGGGGAAATGCTCTCCGCGACGTGGGACCAGTTCGACCTGGATAAGGGGATCTGGGTCAAACCCGGCGCCACCACGAAACAGAAAACGGAGCATCAGATCCCGCTGTCCGCGCCGACCGTTCAACTCCTGTCAGAGATGAAGGCCGAAGCCGATATCGAGAATGAACGCCGCGAGAGAATGAAATACCCGCCGATTTCCTTCCTCTTTCCCGGAGCCGAGGGAAAGCCGCTTTCGGACGTCAAGCGGTTCTGGGCCTCAGTATGCGACAAGGCGGAAATCAGCGGAAACCCGGCGTGCATGACCTGCGGCATACCCACGCCTCGATCCTGGTCAACATGGGATTGTCGCTGCCTATCATTGGCGCGCTGCTGGGCCATACCCAGGCGGCCACAACGCACCGCTACGCCCATCTGACCGACGATCCACTGAGGGCCGCCACGGAACGCCTGGGGGCGATCGTCACCGGTAGCGGGAAGCCGGCCGGCGAGGTGGTGTCGATCGCCGGGAGGCAGGCGTGACCTAATCAAGAACGAAGCGACGTTGGCATCCTTGGCATAGCCAGATGAGCAGATCGCCGGGTGAGATTATTCAGCGGGACGAGCTGTGCCGCTTCGATCTGCATTCGTTTCGAAAGATAGCGGACTGTCGCGCCAGGGAGCCTGGAGGCGTGCGCCTGAATGAAGATGTAACGAGGCATTCCGTGACCTCGGCGATGCCGCGATACGTGGGGAGTTTGGATCGCGCTTGTTTTGTCTGCCTCATCGCGTTCCGACATATCGGCCATTTTGGATTCGTCGCACGCCTCAACAAGTGCAAGGGATGCGCGACCAGGGGCACGACGAGACGCCGGATTTATGGGCATCACGTGAAACGTGACGCGCACTGGTTTCGGGTGAGAGATATCCCGCTTCCGGCGTGGCTTGAATTAACTGTGGTTCCGTATGAGGAAGTGGCGTCAGACGACGGCTGGAATCACATCCGCAGAAGTCCTGTACGTCTTCGTGCTGGCGAGGGTACACCCGGCGCGCCGGCCGCGTTTCCGGCTCGCGCTCGGACCACCAAGATTGAAGTCCCCATCGCACGCATACTGAATTGGATGACGGACAAGGGACGGGATGCGATGGCGCGCGGCGAACTCCTGAAGCGCGATCAAACGATCGAGGCCGCGTGCGCGAGTACCGGCCTGAATTGCAGCCGGCAAGCCGCACGCAGCGCATGGGAAAGCTTGCCCTCTGAAATGCGGCGCGGCCAAAATAAGCTGAGCAAAATCGGCCGTTGAAATCGGCACTAATCTTTTGTGGCCGATTATGCACATTTAGACAGCCGATTTTTCACCTCTTAGTCGCAACCCTGTCACTTTTAGTCAGAGGTTGGTATGCAGGAAACACAAGTTGTTGCCCCAGGTCCACAAGGGAATTCCCGGAAGGGCTCGTCTCGGTCCCAATCCAGGCCGAACTTGGCTGGCTATCTCATACGAGACGCCGGCACGAGGCCAAGGGCCTGCCGGTAGTCAAGATCGGCGCGACCAAACTGTATCCAATCGACAAGGTTCGCGCTTCTTACAGACTCAGTCAGGTCGAGAACATAAAGCACCTTATCGTGGCCGAAAACCCCGAAATAAAGCGCTGATGGGCGTCGACGGTCACGTGGGGGCCGCCGAAATGCACACATGGAACCTTCGTCGCATTTGGGGAAAGCCACCGCCGCTGGTCCCAACTCCGAGGCCGCTGGCGGGCGGCTCTCGGGATAGGTTCGAAAACGACAGCAGCGAGGACCCTGATACCACACCTCCGGCGCCGATGCAACGGGAGGTAGCGCCATGATCGGTCAGCCATTCCAGATCGTATTCCTCGGACGATCTTAACCGGGCGATCCTAATGGCCGAGGCGGCGGGTTCAACTGGCTTCGAGATCCTCGCCCGCGCTCTGGCCGCCGGGCGGATCGCGTTCGATGCCGTTATGCCGGACACGTCGACGAGTTGGTTCAAGGCGTTCGTGCGCCTGACCCGGCGTCGCCCAACCGTTATCATGTTCGGCGACGATGACGGCTTCGGGCGAAGCCCGCCGGCTGGCCGTTTCGACGTCGCGCCGTCGGATGGGCACGTGCGGCATCCTGCTTCACGCGGCAGGCGCGGAAGCCGAACATTACGCTGCAGTCGTTCGCGCGGCGGAACTGACCAACCGATGTCTCATCATTGAGTGCTCATCGGCCACGCTGCCCGCCTGGACCGCGTTGGTGCGGGCCGCGACGCACAGGCCGAACGCATGGCGATCGTGCCGCGGAGGGGCGCATCCGCTGCCAAGTGGATAAGGTCGCCGCATTGAACGCCCCCGACTCCGTCACAGTCATTCGTTCTCGCTATCTTACCTTGGCCAAAACAATTCACGCGGACGGCAGGATCATCCTGGACGGGAATAATAAGCTAAAACGATTGACCTGTTCGAGGTGCCGATCGCGGACCTGGGTGGAATACGCGAATTACTCTCAGCTACTGCGCCGCCCAGACTGCGCCGCTGTGTTTGGCGGCATCACTGATCCAGCCGGACCAAGGTGTGCGGCGGCTGGGCGCGGAATCCAGACCGGGACACGGGGTATCAACCCACGTTGCAACCGATCGTGCATCAATGGTGCGCGCTCGATCTGGACGGCGTGGCACGGCCTGAAGAAGTCCCGGCTGATGATCTGCCAGCCTGCGCCGCGCTGGCCGTGGCGACCTTCCCGGCGGCGTTCCATGGCGTGCGCTGCATCGTTCAGGCATCTGCCGGCCACGGCATCAAACCGAATACCAACTCCGTCTCTGGTATTGGCTGTCCAGGCCCGCGAGCGGCGATGAAGCCGGCTATTGGCTGAAGCTTCCCGATAGAACCTTGGCATTTATCCGAACGGCGCAACCGATCTATACCGCCGCGCCGGTTTTCGTGGGGCGCGGGGACCACCTCCCCGCCGCATCGCCGATATCCCCGGACGGGCCGGATGTTGCCGTGCCGTGCGCCAGAGGAACTGATCCCACCGCCTCGTGCCATGCCGGCCGCTATCACGCGTGATCGGGTATCTTGCCGATGGTCGATGCCTTTAATCAACCGCGCGCTCGATCGCGTCCGCGCGCGCCCCGGATCATGAGAAGCATTACACGCTTCGGAAAGCCGCCCGGCTGCTTGGAGGCATTCAGCGTGAGGCCGGATTTTCAGATGCCGAGGTGACGCGATGGCTGCTGGATGCGCTCCCGCGCACCGCCGAGGATTTGATCGCGGCGGAGAAAACAATCGCGTGGGGCCTGGATTCCGGCCGCGCCGAAACTGTGGCTGATCCCTCCTTGATACATACCCGACCCAAGACGCAAGGAAGTGACGCGGGTTGCGTTTCGCCTGCTCCGCGCCGGCCTGACAGGGCAACGCCTCGTCTCGGCGCTGGCCGTGTGGAATTCCGATCGTCCCGACGCGCTGCCCCGCCGCAGTGATCGAGGCGGCGTCATGGGCGACGGACAAACACGCGGAGGCGCGCCGCGATGCTCGATAACACCGGGAGAACATGATCACCACACTCCAACCCGTTTCGATTTCGCCGGTTGGTGCCGTCAAAATTCCGCCGCGACCGTGGGCTATACGGGCATTTCCTCGATGTTCGGCGCGGCGGCTGTGATCGGTGCCGTGGACGGCGGTGGCAAGGGCGCCATCGCCGTCTCGATGGCCTTGGCCATGATCACCGGGCAACCGCTGCTTGGCGAACAGGTCTGGCGTAAGGGGCCGGTCGCGATCGTGACATACGAGGACGACGAGACGGAATGGCACCGCCGGATCGCCGCCGCCTGCATTCAACATGATGTCGATTATCGCCAAGCCTTGAAGCGAATATTCACATCATCGTGAAATGCGATCTGGCGGAGCCGGACCAAACGCGTCGTGTCTCTTTCGGCACGACTGATCGATGAGCATGGTCTTCTCCGATGCTGACGCCCTCGCCGCGTTGTTGGAGGTGCTTGGCGTCGCGCTGCTGATCGTCGACCCCTTCAACCACGCTCACAATCTCGATGATGGCAACAACAACGTCATGGTGGCAAGGGTCGCGCAGGAAATGACCACGAGTCGCGCGATGACAGCAAGGCGGCCGTGCTGGTGCTCCACCATCTCCGGAAGGGATCGGCCGGCAATCCCGATGATCTGATGGGCGCCACCAGCCTACGCGCCACGTTCCGGAGTTGCCGCATCTCTGCAACGGATGCCGCCCGGAAGTCGCGGAAAAGATGAAGATCACCGACCCGTGGCGTAATATATCTGGCGTGGCGGGTTCGAAAGAAAACTACGCACCGCCACCCGACAAGGCGGCGGTGAAATTCAAACTGGTTAGTGTCGAATTGCAGAATGTCACCACCGAATATCCCGGAGGGCGATAATGTCGCCGTGGCGGTCACCTGGCACGCGAGGCCGATGTTCGAAGGCATGGACGCGGCCACGCTGGCACAGGGTGTTCCAGGTGCTTCGCGAGACCGTGCATGGGCCGCAGCAAAGAGGGCTGAAGCACACCCCGTGGGCGGGTAAGCCGTTGGTTGAGATTGGCGGTCGGTCGGAGCGGGAGGCGGGAAAGATTGTCACGGCATGGATCAAGGCCGGGACCCTGAAATCAAGGGCGAACTATTTCCACACCGGAAGCAAAAACAGAGTCGCGCGCGTCACGCTGGATGATGACAGGGCTGCCGCGATTTTGGCTGGAATCAAAGACCGTCGACGTGGTCCCTGATGAGTGAGACATACGATGGAAAGAGAGACATACGGGAGACTAACGGCCGTATGTCTCAGGTTCCCTAAGGGAAATGCCGAGACATACGTATACGGGAGAACTTTACGGTTTCCCTACGTATGGTTGGGGTATGGCCGCGTAGGTGATGGTGGTGCGCCTCAGCGCGCACACCCCACACAAACGCTTGCCAGTGTCATCGGCGCGAGACTTACGGGTGAGAGCTGCGACCGTCACGAACCCGCCCGAAACAATCCTTCCGCTTCCGAACACCCGCAAATTTGCGGGACCTGAGGCTGGAAACTGATTGGCAATCAGTGGGCTGCACGGTACAAAGTTTCCCTTGTATCTCATAGGGTTTATGTGCCAGATCGCGTTCTGTGTCCGCACTCATGCCCGCACGATCCGCGCCGAAGACGCTCCAGCCGATGAACGAACTCTCGCCTGATCCCGATCAATTCTCCCCCGTTCGCTCGCAATGCGCCGAGTTTGAGCACGGGACGGAAGCAACCGTGCCGGAAGCAACCGGCGCGCCAATCCAAATCCACGGCAACAGCGGCCCCATGCGCGCGGTGAAACGGCTGCGGCGTGAATTGCTGGCGCACTCGGCGCGCCTCGCCGGTTCAGGCGGCCATGGTGGATCAGGCGGCGGAGGTCAAACTCCGGCTGGCCGTCATGGATCAGGCGGTTCCGACAAACCGGCCGGCGATCGGCGCACGCAACTCGGGATTATTTGGCGTGGTCGAATCCTTCACTCGGTTGCTTCGACAGTTCGGATTGAAGGCATCGATCGCGGCCAGCCACGCCCCTCGCCGAGATCCTCGCCAGCGCGCCGCCACGCCGCACCAGGGCAGCGCCGGCCAACAGCCCGCCGCCGCTGCCCGCGCGCCACACGCCCCCCGCCCCACCTGAGACCGCCGCGTGACCGCTGAAACGACCTCGATCCTTCAGGCCCTCGATCACCTCGCTGTTCGGTCCGCATTTTACCGGGTCATCGTGGATCGCGTGGCGTGCTTTTCTGGCGGCGCTGACGGCCGAGCCGATGACTGACGACGAACTGGCCATCTATCGCCAGTGCACCGGGCGCACCGCGCCACCTGAAACCGTCAGCGAAGCGGCCCTGATCGTTGGCCGGCGAGGTGGCAAGTCGCGCGTGCTGGCACTGATCGCGGTCTGCCTCGCGACGTTGCGCGACTACACCGAATTCCTCGCACCGGGCGAAGTCGCGACGATCGCGGTGCTCGCCGACGATCTTCAGGCCCGCTCGATCTTCCGCTACGCCCTTGGCCTCATGAAAGCCGTGCCCGCGCTGCAACCGATGATCGAGGATGATAACACCGAGGCAATCACCCTCAATAACCGCGTCGTGATCGAGATCAGCACGGCATCGTTCCGCACCGCGCGCGGTTACAGCTTCGCGGCAGTGCTATGCGATGAAATCGCGTTTTGGCGCCAGCATGGCCGGGTGGAAGTGTGGAACTCTCGGGGCGATCGACACTTAGGAGATTTTGACCCCATGCTGGGGACACCGATAGGCCCTCCCGACCCGTCTCGGCGACCCGTGGAGCCTTAAGATGACCGTTGTGTACGCACTAGTGGGGTACAGCAAGGCAACCGAGCGAATGGTGTTCCGCGAAACTGTGCCTCCAGATGCTGTTCCTGTAGCAAAGAAGATTGCCCATCTTCTGATCGAGGACGATACGCAGTCAGGCGATTGGGAGCTTCAGCCAGCCCAGGCGAGAGATATTGCCGGCTTGGTTAATCGGGACGTGAACCTGTCGGCCGCTGATTTCTTCCTGGAGCCTTATGTGATCGACGGAGGGGCCTGGCCCGAGCGCGTCTGAGATGACGCTTTTGCTACGCTTTCGTCCAGGTGCGGATCTCCTCATTGCATCGCTCTATACGCTGTAGGGCCGCCAACGGAGTGTTTTCGCCCGCGCTTCGATGCTTGTGAGACCGTCATGAAATCCGGCACTCGGTCCATTCCGGAACGTCATGCCACTATTCGATTGACTAAGGACCCAGTCGGCAGCGAAAGCCGAAATTTGTTGATCCAATTGGACAAACGAGGCGGTCAGATCACCCCCAAAACGGACGCAGGCCAAGCGCAACTCTGGGAAAAGTGGGCATGACACCCTCTGGCGTGCCTGATACACCGCTGGAGAGAGAGTTGTCGGACCAGCAACCGGAACCATGGATATCAACCGAGATGCTTGGACGTTGTCGACCACGACTCCAGCCGCCGCTTCGACCGCAACGAGAAAGGAATGCCGCTCACTCAGGGCGCGCCTTCGGTCGATAGTAAGGGTTATTTCGATTTGTCTTCGAGCGGTGTCGATCTGGCGATTGGCGGCATCGATCTCGCGATCGGCAGACCGAACAGTGGCCCAAATTGTCAATCCAGCGGCGAATACCGCGAAAACACCCGCAAGAAGTGTCTGCCAATAGCCGACCATTTGGAGATAGAAAAGTGTCGGGTGCCATTCAGGGGGCATATTAGCGTCGAAGCCTAAGGCACCGGCAGCCCGTCCGGCGCCATCGCGGGCCGCGACATAGGTCCAGTCCAACCCCCGGCCGCCGCCGCCGCTGAAATTCCAGCCTCCCCTGGCTCCCCCATCCGCTGCATTCCACCAAGCCCAGCGACGGACGCCGTGCTCATCCAAGATGAGGTGTGGACCCTCCGTCCAGGAATTGGGTGGAACGCCGGGATTGGTTGGATCGGGCCAATTCTGTTCGTTTGGCATTCACCCCTCCTGATACGGACACTATGCGGACATTTTCTAGCGCACTTTTGTCCGCACCCTCTGCTACGCCATGAAATTCAATCTTTCCCGTGGCTTACTGGTGCCGGCGCACAGATTTGAACTGTGGACCTACTGATTACGAATCAGTTGCTCTACCCCTGAGCTACGCCGGCATCTCTCGCTCTGTCCGAACCGTCTGTCGTCTTCGCGCCCATCACCGTCGCCGTGTTCCGATGGCGGGAACGAACGACCAGGCCACGCCATGACGACCCCGCGGCTGCCTTTTGCATTGCCACGGCGGGCCTGTCCAGACCTTCCGCCCACCGACGCGCGATGAACCGGCCGGTCCCCATGATACGCGGGGTCGCTCCGCATCGATTCGGCCCGCTGGCCCGCACCGTACCAGGAGGCATGGCACCGTATGATCGTGATCGACGTCGAATGTTCTTGTCGCGGATAGGCGAATTCGGTCACGCTGTGCATCGGGTCTCCGGGGCGCGGACGCATCCGCCTGGCGCGGCCGTGCGATAAGTTGTCGAGATTGAGGTGAAAAGCACCCAACCATGGCCAAACGCCACCTCCTTCTGGGCGGTAATGGATTTATCGGCCGCCACGTCGCCGTGCTTCTGGCGCTGGGCGGCCACGACGTCGTCCTGGCCAGCCGGGCTCCGCCGACATGGCCATTGCCGGGCAACATAACGGGCCGGATCAAATGGCAACGGTTCGAGTTCGCGTCGGCGGACTGGGAGGCGCTGATCGCTGACTGCTCGATCGTGCACCACTACGCCTGGACCTCCATTCCGGCCAGCGCCAACGCAAATCCGATCGGCGATCTCAACGTCAATGTCGCATCGACCCTGAGCCTGCTGGAGGAGTTGCGGCGGCAGCCTGGCAAACGGCTGATTTTCGCCTCCAGCGGTGGAACCGTTTACGGCAAGCTGAAGCAGATTCCGGTGCCGGAAACTCACCCATTTCAGCCGATTACCTCCTATGGCGCGGGCAAGGCCACAGTCGAGCTCTACCTCAATCTTTATCGCTCGATGCATGGCCTGGATTGCCGGGTCGCGCGCATCGCCAATCCGTTCGGTGCCGGCCAGGACCTGAAACGCGGGCAAGGGGCGGCGACAACCTTTCTCTACCAGGCACTGTCCCGTGAGCCGATTTCCATCTGGGGCGACGGCGAGGTGGTACGCGATTACGTTCATATCGCGGACGTGGCGGCGGCGCTGATCCGGCTGGCTGAGGTTCCCGACCCCGGTGAGGACAATGCCTTCAACATTGGCAGCAATGCCGGCATCAGCCTCAACGCCATCATCGCCGAAATCGAGCGTCAACTGGGCCGCCCGGTCCTGGTCCAGCGCGAACCGGCGCGCGCATTCGACCTGCCTGTGAGCGTGCTGGATATTTCGCGGGCCAGACGCGTGCTCGACTGGACGCCGCGGCTGTCTTTTTCACAGGGCTTGAGCCGGACGCTCGCCGATCTGTCCGCGAACGCGGCGGTCTCCAATCTGACCCTCCCGTAAGCGGCGGACGAACCCGGAATTACAGCGCCGACGGCGCGAATGAATATCGTGTCATCATCCGACAAACCCTCGGCAATATTATCCGAGTTGCCAGGGGTGTAACCTTTTCGGACGCCACAATGAACGCGGGCGGTACAAGTGAAACACCGGCCTCGCCATTTGTCGAACAGCAAGCCCATCACGGTCATGAACAAATTCGCGAAAAAGATTTTGCGCGTGTCCACGGAGGCTGTTAATGATTGGTTAATCAATTTCCTCGTGGTCGTGCCATGCGATTAAGCCCTGACGTGGCTCCTGTTGAGGTGTCATCGTTTCAAACATTGCAGCTTGCCGAGAGCGGGCAAACGCTCCCCGGACCGCGCCGGCGGGTGGGCCTGGTCATTCCTCCTTCACCATTCTTGCTGGACGAACGCGTGTTCGTGAGCCTCGGCCTGCTGAAAGTCGCGGCCACGCTGGAACAGGCAGGTCATTCCGTTAGCGTCCTGGACTTGTCCGGCGTCCAGAATTTTCTTTCCGTGTTCGAGACATACCTGGAAACCAGCAAAGACGAGACGATCGGATTCACCACGACGACACCGCAGCTGCCTTCTACATTGCGAACTCGCGGAGATCGCGCGCACGCGGCGACCGGACATTCGCCTGATTGTCGGCGGACCGCATGTCACATTGACTTACTCCGCGTGGAAATTGGAACAGAAGCTTGGCCGCGCGGGAAATGGACGGGCCACGGCGGCGCTCGCCTCACTTGAGAATGCCTTCGACGTATTGTGCATGGGCGACGGAGAACTCGCCGCGCAGCACGCGATCCAACCCGGCTGTCCTCGCCTAGTCGATGGCGACGATCGCAAGGGCGGAATGTTCATGACCGACGAGATGTACGATGCCAGCCCGGTACCGGCGCGTCATTTGATCGATCTCCCATCGTACCATTATACAATCGAAGGTCACAGCGCGACGAGTTTGATCGCGCAGCTCGGTTGCCCGTTCAATTGCGGCTTTTGTGGCGGCCGCCATTCCGCCAGCCTGCGCGTCATTCGAACCCGGACCATCGAATTGACGGTGGCGGAGCTGGAAGGACTGTACAAGACCTACGGCTATACCGGCTATATGCTGTACGACGACGAGCTCAACGTGAACAAGTCGATGGTTCAACTCATGAACGCGATTTCTGAGTTGCAGGATCGACTGGGCGTTGAATTTCGCCTGCGTGGGTTCGTAAAGGCCGAACTGTTCACCGAAGAGCAGGCGAGCGCGATGTACCGGGCCGGCTTCCGCTGGCTGCTTTGCGGTTTCGAGGCCGGACATCCGCGCATTCTGGATAACATCCAGAAACGAGCGACACTCGCGGATAACTCTCGCGCCGTCGAAATCGCCAAACGGCACGGATTGCGCGTCAAGGCGTTGATGTCGATCGGCCATCCCGGCGAATCCGAAGAAACCGTCGCGGCCGTCGGGAAATGGTTGATCGAAATGGCGGTCGACGATTTCGATTGCACCATCATCACGACGTACCCAGGGACGCCCTATTACGACCTGAGCGTCGCGCACGACACATTGCCGGGCGTCTGGACCTACACGGCGCGATCGGGCGACCGGTTGCACGCGCGCGACATCGATTTCTCGACCACCGCGGATTATTACAAGGGCGCGCCCGGCACCTATCAGGCCTATGTCTTCACGGATCATATGACGAGCGAACAACTCGCCGTCGCGCGGGATCGGGTCGAGAGCGAGGTGCGCGCCAAACTGAACATTCCCTTCAATCAGGCGCGGGCCTCCATCCTGTATGACCATTCGATGGGTCAGGGTCTGCCGATGAGCATCCTGCGAAGTACCAAAACCTGAAGGCCCGCCCCTCGTCTGACAGCACGCTTCCGCGGATTCGCGGCGCACCGTTCGCGCCGGCGGCGTTTCACGATGACGTGGTGAGCAACAATTTCCTCGGCCGCCAGATGATGATCGTCAGCCGGCCCGGTGCCGTGCACCATATTCTCGTTCAAAACGCGGACAATTATGTCCGGCCGGCCGCCGCGTTCCGCGTGCTCGCGCCGCCAATCGGTGGCGGCCTGTTTCTGGCGGAAGGCGACGAGTGGCGGCGGCAGCGCCGGCTGCTCGCACCGGACTTTTCACCCCGTGCCGTCAATCGTCTGGCCGGCGATGTGGTGCGGCACGCGACCGCGCTGCTGTCACGGCTCCACGCGGAACCGCTGGATCGCGTTCCGCTGTTCGAGATCTTGCAGAACCTGACAATGACGATCGCCGCCGACGCGATGTTCGCCATCGATCTCGCGGCCTATGCCGGAGAGGTACGCGCCATGGCGGCGGGCTACACGCGGCGGCTTGCGCAGGCCGACATGTTCGATTTTCTGCTGCCGTTGTGGCTCCCGAGCCCACGTGATCTGCCGCGCCGCCGTTTCCGGCGCCGCTGGCTCGCGCTGATCGGCCGTATCGTCGATGACCGGCGCCGGGCGGGGCCACCGGACGGCCTGTTCGCACGCCTCGATGCATCGGAAACCCCGCGTGACCTGTTCATCCAGCAGGTCGCCACCTTGCTCATCACCGGCAGCGAAACGACCGGCGCCGCGCTGTATTGGTCGATTTATCTCGCCGCGAGCGCGCCGGAGACGCAGGCCCGGATCGCGGACGAAGCCAATGCCGCGGCGATCGGCGAAGGCAACGTAAGCGACGTAATCGACCGCCTGACCTACACGCGTGCGGTGGTGAGCGAAGCGATGCGGCTGTATCCGCCCGCGCTGTCGATCGTACGTCGCGCGCTCACCGCCGATAAAGCGGACGGCATCGAAATCAATCGGGGCGCTATCGTACAAACGGCGCCGTGGGTTCTGCATCGGCACCGCCGCCTGTGGGACAGACCGGACGATTTCGATCCCGACCGGTTCTTGCCCGATGCACCGGCCCCGCGGCGGTATAGCTACATCCCGTTCGGAATCGGGCCGCGGCAGTGCATCGGAATGCAATTCGCGCTGACCGAGGCGACTTTGGTACTCGCGATGCTGGCGCGGGATTTCATCGTCGCGCCGACGACGGATCGTCCGGTGACGCCTGTCGCGCAGATCACATTGCAGCCGTTCGATCCGGTCCCGTTCCGGTTAACGCCACGCAGCCGGATCAATGCCAGACCCGTTGCAGCCGCTGATCCCACGATTTGAATTTTTCCAGGCCAGGTTGCACCAGGCTGGAATGGGCGATGAGGCGAATCAGCACGGCGTTCACCGCGGTCAGCACGGCCGGCATCGGCCGAACGATGTCCACGAACAACACCACGCGAACCGCGTCGGTGTCGTTCCAGACCTCATGCTCGAACGTATCGTCGAAGATCAGGCTTTCACCTTCCCGCCAATGGCCAATCTGATCCGCCACCCGGATCCGGCAGCCCGATGGGTCCGGCACCAGCAACCCCAGGTGATAGCGGAGCACGCCGGCGTAAGGTCCACGATGCGGAGGCAGGTATTTGCGCGGCAGCATGATGGAGAAGAACGCGCTGGTCACTCCGGGGATCCGGTCCAGCAATGCCGCCGTCTTCGGACAACGGGAGCAATTGCTCGGAATGCGAATACCCCAGGCGCGGAAGAAAAACGTCTTCCAACGGTCGTCGTTGGTCAGCGCGCGGTTTTCCTCGGAGATGTCCTGAAAGTTCGGAATATCATCGACGTAACGCAGGACGTGATCGAGTTCGGCGCGGACCTCTCGCCACTCGGCTTCTATCCCCTCGGTCCAGGGAAACGCGCCGCGGTCGAAAAACGGCTTGTCTCCAACACGGGAAAATCGGTGCATCAATCTCTGCACGGGCGTCAGCAGCACGAACAACAACAACGTCGCGACATCAGCCGCCTTGCCCGCCGCCCGCCGGAGCATGGGTCAGCGTCCCCGCGCCGGCCAGGTCGCGGCCAGCCGGCGGTTCCACTCGGCCAGCCGAGCGATCCCCGGCCGCACGACGCTCGATTGGGCGACCAGCCAGATCATGAAGTTGTTCATCGCGGCGAGCGGCCGCGGCAACGGCCGGGCGAAATCGACGAACAACACGACCCGGATCCCGTCCGTGTGGTTCCATGCCTCATGCTCGAACGTGTCGTCGAAGATCAGGCTTTCCCCTTCGCGCCAGTGCGCCTGATACGAGCCGACTCGCAGGCCGCAGTTTTCAACATCGGGTATCAAAAGACCAAGATGATAGCGCAGCACGCCGGCGAAATGCCCGCGGTGAGGCTTCAAATGCGTGCCTGGCATCATGATCGAAAAGAATCCGCTCTTCATACCCTCGATCCGGGTCAGCAACGCGGCGGTATCCGGGCAGCGCGCGCAATTGTCGGGCACCCGCACCCCATACGCGTAGAAGAAAAAGCTCTTCCAGTTGTCCCGCTCCGTCAGACCGGCCGCCTCGGCGGACAGATCGATGTAGTTCGGCGCGGCGTCGCGATTGGCCAGCACCTTGTCGAGTTCGGCCCGAATCAGATGCCAGTTCCGCTCCAGTTCCGGCACCCACGGGAATCGGCCAAGGTCATGCAATTCCGTATGGCCAACCAGCGAATAACGAAACAGCAGTCGTTCCAGCGGCAGCAGAACCATGAACAGCAGCACGGTCAGGCGATTCGCGACCTTGCGGGGAACCTTCTTGAAGGTCTGGAGTGAGACCATGATAAACGATAGTCTCACACATGGGACGTTTCGTGTCATCCTTGATCGCGTTGCCAGATCGAACGGGCATTCAGGCGTCCCACATGACGCGGCGTGGGACACTGAAAATTGCCCGCGTGCACATTCGATCCGTGAAGCCAATCCGATCGACGGAGTGTCCCTTCGCGTGGTTCGGATACGGAGAATGACGTGCCGATGATCCCGGAACGGCTACGCCCCAGAGCCACACCGGAATGGAGCCAACTCGTCATGCTGGCCGCGACCGGCTCACGGATGCTGCTGTCCGTGGTGCTGACGATCCTGGTTGGTCGCTTCCTCTCGCCGAGTGAATTTGGCGGCTTCGCGCTGGTGGCCACTGTGTTCGGTCTCGCGCACGAGTTCACCGATATGGGGACGGGCAATGTCGCGGTGCGCGCCGCCGCCCGCTCCCGCGCGAACGAGCGAACGATCCTGGAGCAATTGCTCGGTCTGCGGCTCATGCTCAGCCTGATCGCTGCTTTGGCCTGCGCGGGTTTCGCCCTGACGCAGACAGATGGCATGTTGCGTGGAATGCTGCTGGCGACGGCGATAGTGCTGGCGTTTTCCTACGTCAGCGCCTGCGGCACGGTATTTCAGTTGCGGCAGGCTCAGGTGGCGCCGGCGGTACTGAGTGTGGGAGTTCAGGTAGCGGCACTCGCGGCAGCCGCGATTTTGCTGGCTTTCCCCGTTGGCGGCGGGTGGCTCGCCGGCGTCGTCGTTGGACGCGAGGTCCTGGTCGTCGTCGGAACCTTGGCGTTGGGCGTTCGCCTCATCGGCTATACGCCGCGACCGCGCTTCAGCGGCGAGGCACTGCGTTCTTTTTTCGGCGCCGCCGCAGTGGTTGCCATCGCGACGGTGGTTTATCATTTCCAACTGCAAGGCGGAATTTTTTGGGTGCAAATCATGCGCCCCAACGCCGAACTCGGCGCGTTCGCCGCCGCGCAGCGACCTCTCGCACCGCTGCTGTTCATACCATGGGTCGTGATGCTGCCCTTGGTGCCGTTGCTGTCCTGGCTGGTCGCCCGAAACCCGGCCGCGTTCCGCCGCCAGGGTCAGGGTGCCGTCGATCTCTCGATCGGACTGGGCGCAGTGATGGCGGTCGTCACCCTGGTGCTCGCGCGACCCACACTCGCATTTTTATATGGAGAGCGGTTCAGCGCCGGCGCGTTGTCCGCCGTCACCACGTTGCAATGGCTGGCTCTGTCTCTTGGCTGCTCCTTCGTTGTTTCCGCGTTGTCAACGGTTTTGGTGGCGGCTCACCGGGAATGGGCCCTGTTGCGGCTGAGCCTGCTTGGCCTCGTGCTTTACGCGGCAACCAACTTGCTGCTGCTGCCAAGGTCTGGTTTCGTCGGAAGCGCGATCGCGACGGCGGTGGCATTGAGCGTCATGACGGTTGGTGGATTGATCCTGATCGGCACCATGGGCGTGCTGCCAGGTCCGCGCACCGTCATGATTCTGCTGCCGGCCGCGCTCTTGTTCCCACTGCTCGCTCTTCTGTCCGGACCACCGATCGTGATCCTGGCATCGGGAGCGGTGCTGACATGCTGCGCCCTCGCGGCGGTGTGGCGGTTCCCCGGGATTGGCGCCAGTCGCGCCGAGCAGGTGATCCTCACGCGAGAGGCTCTCGCGGACCATGGCTGACAGCCATGGCGAGCCATCCGCGACCTGGCGCGATACACGCGCGCGACTACGCCAGGACGCCGGCCGCCTCCACCGCTATCAAATGGGCAAATTCGGCTACGTGCCGGTGACCTGGTTCCTGGATCCTGGCTGGATCTGCGTACTCTTGCATCGCCTCTCGCATTTATTGTGGGAGCGGCGCAGAACCCGGGCCGCGCGTTTGCTGATGCAATTGAACTCTCTGCTCACCGGCGCCGACATCCAGCCCGCGAGCGATATTGGCGGCGGGTTGCTGATCCCCAGCCCGTGCGGCGTGAATATCTCCGCCAAGGTCGGCGAAAACCTCGCGGCGCTGGCACTGTCCGGCATTGGCGGGAGCGTCAGAGACACCGATGTCGGAGCCGGTATCGGCCTGCCCCTGGTCGGCCGCGACGTCACCGTCAACTGGTTTACCGGCGTGCAGGGATCCATCACGGTCGGCGATGGCGTGGTGTTCGGCCCGAGCGTTGGCGCCGTGGTCAGCGTCGCCACGGGAAAGCACATGTCGCTTCGCCTTCCGCCGAGGGAGGTGGTGCGGGAAACGGATCAGCCGGGAGGCACGGCACCGCCGCGGCCAATACCCCTCTCCTGCGGCCACGCTACCTGGGCGCGGGTGCGGCAGGATCTGCGCGCCGACGTCGATCGTTATCTGAGCGAATTAAGTGCCTATGCTCCGCCGGGCGCCAGACCGCCGCCGCGATTGAGCGCGTTACTGACGAACCCTTTGCTCGCTTTGCGGGTCTACCGCGTGTCGCATTGGCTCCGGATGAATGGATGGCGCCGCTGCGCGATGTTGCTTTGCCAGTCGAACATCTTGTTGCACAAATTGACCATTCCGCCCTCCGCCTGTTTGGCGGGCGGCGTGCTGATGCCACACCTCGGCGGTACGGTTTTCCATGGGCGGGCCGGTAACCGGCTGACGCTGTATGCTGGCTCCTTGTGCACATGCCACGGTAACGCGCTTGCCGACGCGCCCGAAACCGCGCCGCTGCTTGGTGACGACGTCTTGATCGCGGGCCACGCCGGCGCATTCGGACCGATCACGATCGGCGACGGCGCGCAGTTCGGACCGAAAGCGCAATTGATGGACGACCTGGACGCTGGCTCGCAAGTCTGGGATCCGCTGGCCAGGGGCAGCGCGCACGCTCCCGGCGAAAACGCCCAGGGCGAGGCTCGGCAGATTGCGAAGCCCGGCGTTCGGTCGTTGCCGGCCGATCATCCCTGGCGCGAAACCTGTCGCTATTTGCGTCGAGACCGCGAACGTCTGGCCGGCGCACCGCGCTTTCCGGCGATGACGTGCGTTTGGCTTTACCGGTTGTCGCACGCGTTTCATGTCACCGGACGCCGACGGCTGGCGCGATGGACCTGGCTGCTCAATCTCTGTTTCACCGGTGCGGACATCAGTCCGAACTGCGAGATTGGCGCGGGTCTGCTGATTCCGCATCCCGCGGGGGTCGCGCTGCACTGCCGGGCGGGCGAGGACCTGACCGTGGGCGCGATCGCCGGCATCACCGCGGCGCTGGAAGAAAACGACGAGCCCGCCGACCTCGATCGCGCGCCTTTGCTCGGCGATCGGGTTCACCTCACGCACCACGCCGGCGTGTTCGGACCAGTCGTTATCGGTGACGACGTGCTGGTTCAGCCCGGTTGCGTCGCCACTGTTTCAGTACCGTCGGGAGTCGCTCTGCTGCCCCGCAAGCTGCGCATTCGCCGGCGCGCGACCGTCGAGCAATTCCGCGCGCGGGCGAGCGGCATAGGCGATGGCCCGATCGTAGGCGATACGGAGTTGGCGTAGATGCGCCGCCTGATCGAACTCCGTCGCCACCCGACGTCGCCCGGCCTCGCCCAATCGCCGGCAGAGCGCGGGGTCTTCCCATAGCCGGCGCAAACCCGCCGCCAGGTCGTCCACATCGCCGGGCGCGAAAAATTGACCCGTCACGCCATCGAGCACCGTGTCGGGGATCGCGCCAATCCGAGCGGCCAGCACAGGAACGCCATGGCTCATCGCCTCGGCGGAGACGACACTGAATGTCTCCTCCCACAGACTTGGAACCACCAAAAAGCGTGCATTTCGGTAAAATTCCGCCAGTTCAGCCGGAGAGCGCGTCGGCACGCACGTGATATTGTCGCCCGGCCTGAGATCCGGATGCGACTCCGCGTTGCCGGCAAGACGCAGTGGCAGCCCAGTACGGCGCGCGGCCTCGATCAGCAGGTGCACGCCTTTTTCAAACGCGAAGCGACCCGCGTAGGCAATGTAATCGGCCCGAGAAGGATCCGGGTTGGCAGGCGGCATCGGAATGACGCATGGTTGAATCGTGATGCGTTCCGGCTCGATGCCAATCTCTCGCATCAGCCAGTTTTTGCCAAACTCGGTCAGCACAATGAACTGAGACACATAATCGGTGTATAATCCGAATTGGCGAGCCACCGCGTTGCGCAATCCATAAGCGACACTCTCCGCCAGGTTTTCGCGGCAGTTGTTCAATACGGCCTGCCATTCGTGACCGCCCGCGCATTTTCGGCAGATCCGGCCATGCACGAAATGCGTCGCGATCGGACAGGCCAACCTATAGTCATAACAAATCTGCACGACCGGAACTCCAACGGCCGCGCACGCTTTAATGACCCAGGGCGAGATCAACGGATAAAGCTCGTGCGTGTGCACGACGTCCGGCCTTAGCGTCTCAAGAGTTGCGCGGAATTCGCGGACCGCCTCACGCGCATAGATGCCGTCGATGAAAGCACGCGCCTTGCCTCGCAATCCCGGCGGCAGCGCGCGGCTGTCCCGGGCAAACACCACCGCGTCGATACCGTCGTCGCGCGACATCTGAATGGTTTTGTCCCAGGCCCGGTCAGTGCCCCAGGTCAGCCGATGATAATTGACGGCGTGCAGAACCCTCATCGCGAGACCGGGCTCGAGACCATTGAATCGGCCTGCGCGAACTCCCGGGGACGATACACATCCAATGCGGCTTCCGCGTCGGCGGCATGCGCGGCGCGGCGGTCCACGATCAACGCCTGGATCAGCGCCGCGAACGCAGCCGCGATCGCGTCCCAGCGATACTCGGTGCTGGCCCTCGCGCGAAGCGCCTCGCCTCGTTTCGCCAGTCCCGCGCCATCGGTATCAATCCTGTTGAACAGCGACTCGAGGTCGCCCGATCCTTTGCCGAAGAACAGGCCCGCTTCACCAAGGACCTCTCTCGTGAACACCACATCGACGGCGGCGCAGGGAGCACCGGCCTGCATCGCCCGAAGCAAGCTCGGATTCGTGCCTCCGACTTCGTGGCCGTGCATGTAGCAGTAGCAACTCCGATACAATCCATTGAGAATTTGCGATTTATAAATCGCTCCCACGCACCGTACCCGCGGATCCGGCTCATCGAGAATTCGACTGCGCGTACGCGGTGCCATACCGGCTGCCGCCTACCACGACCAATGGCCGCGTGGCCGACGAGGCGAGATACTCGCGAATGATCAGATCGACGTTATTCTCCGGTTCGAGTTGCGCGACAGTGAGATAATAGCCGCCAGGTTCGAGCCCGAGCTCGCGTAATCCGTCATCGACCGGTGGCGCGCCAACGACGCCTGAATAGGGAATGAATACGCTGCCGGCACCGTATTCGTCCTGATAATACCGCTGCATCGCGCGCGCGTCGGTTACCAGAGCATCCGCGATCCGCACGGACACCCACTCGGACCATTTGTAATAGCGCCGCTGCAGCTTGCTCCATTTGCGTCGTTGCCAACCCAGACCGTCTGTATGCAGCAGCACCGGCCAGCGGCGCAGCCGCAACGGAAAACAGAGCGGCGCATTGCCGGGGTCGAGCACCAGGATCGCATCGTATCGCTGAAACATCGCATGCAAAATCGACAGCGTGCTGTGGATCAGACTCTCGAAGCTCTTGCCACCCGGCGCCGGCAGAAACACGCGGTGCACGCCGTGCCAGTCAGGTTCACGCTCCTCATAATAGTGCGTCCGGCAATAAACCGTGACATCGGCCCCGTGATCCCGCACCAACCGCGAGGCCAACTCCTCAGTCAGCGTGCTGAAACCGCTGTACCGAGCAGGAATGCCCCGGTCACCAATGATGGCCAACCTCATTCCGGCTTGCTCGCGATCCAGATGTCCTGATGCAGATCCGACCCCGGTGCCACTTTCACCGCGCGAACGTTCGCAAAACCATGCAGCAACTCATCGCGTACGTAGCGCGGAGGATGCAGCGCGAGGTACCATTTCTTGCCTTCTTCGTAACCGGCCTGCACGATCAGTTCGCCATCACCGTAGCGGAGGACCTCGCCGTCGCGCGCCAGCCGGTCGCGATAGAAATCTCCATGTGTGCTACAGATCAGCAGCCCGCCGGGCTTCAAAATGCGCAGCATCTCCCGCGACCATGCTTTTTGCGCCGCTTCCGAGAGGTGGGTGAAAACGGAAAAATTGTAGGTGGCATCGAAAGACTCGTCAGCGAATGGCAACGGTGGCAGAAACGCATTGACGGCGAAGGTGATGCCGGGAATGTGCCCCGTGCACCACGAAATACTGCGGTCGTTGACGTCGGTCCCGGTCAACGCGAGTTCCCGATCAGGCAGGCAATCTCGCATATGGCGGATAATCCGCCCCGGACCGCAGCCCCATTCGAGAATTTGAAGCCGATGCTCCGCCGTACTCTCGGCGATGAGCCGCGCGTAAACCTGGGCGTGCTGACGCCCGGTGTCGCGATACTTCGTCCAATTGACATGATTGTAAGCGTCGAAAGACAGATCCTCCGGCGGCGTGGCGAAATCCGGATTGGCACGCGCGAACCCACGATTGCTCCAACTGGCGGAAAGTCTGCCGCGGATCAGCATGACACGATCGGCCCGGCGCAGCAGGCCAGCGGACCGAACGAAACTCAGGATATGGCGTTTCATCCTCGCCTCATGGCACCGACAAGCCGGCGGCGATATCGCACCGGTTCGCATCTTGGCACTATCATCAACTCACGCTCATTGGCAGATCGCGTCGGCGGCGCAGTATCGTGTCGAGCACACCACGGAGATCGGTGATCGAAATGGCGCCGCTCAGCAGCGCCAATACTCCATAAAGCAGTCCCGCGAGGAAAGCCGCGGCCAGACTGTTCAGGACGGGAAATGCCTCGACCGCCCATACGGTGACAGCCGCGCAGACGAGAAGTTTAAGCGGCGGACCCACACGAAGCCGCAAGCCAGTGACACGCTGGCCGATGACCGAGATCGGAACCACCCCCAGCACGAGTTCAATCGTGAGGTAGGCGCCGACCACCCCGAACAAACCGAAACGCGGCACGACGACGAAAAAGGCCGCCATCTGCAGCACCAGAGCGGCGACCGTAATCCATAACGCTTTGGCCTGATGCCCGGCGATAATGATCAGTGGCGACATGGCGGTGGTAACCGACCGTGCCAGCACAACCCAGGTCATCAGGCGCAGGACATCCGCGGCGGCACCGATTTCCGGTCCCATCAGTCCCATCAGGAACGCGGCGCCGGCGTGGATTACGACGAACGCGCCGCCTCCGACGAGCACCGACAATGTCAGGGCCGATTGTTGGAGTTCAGCGAAGCGCTTCGGAGTGGGTCGCCAGGCCGCGGCGAGCGGCGGATAGAACGCGCTGTTCAGTGACGACACGATGATGATCACCGGATAAACGTAACGAGTCGCCGCGGAATACTGCGCGACCGCGTGCAGATCGGCGAACTTGGACAACACCACGACCGCCAGAGAGTCATAGACCGCGACAAGAAGTCCGGCGATTTCGAGCGGCGCGGCGCGGCGGGCGAGCGCGATCAACTCCGATCGTGAGATCCGGGCAAAGGCGAGCGTATCGGCCGGCAGGTCCTGGCGGCCGAACCACACCGCCAGGATCAGAAACACGATACGCGACACCATGTAGCAGCCGACCAGGACCGCGAGTTCGGCGTCCGCGCGGCAAGCCGCCCAGGTGAGCGGCACCATGACGACCAGGCCACCAGATTCAGCGAGAACATCGCGGTCCATCGTCATACCGACGCGGAAGATCGTGCGATAAACCTGGACACACCCATAAAAGACCATACCCAGGCCGCCGATCGCTCCGGCGGCGATGATGTCGGGCGGATAGCGCAGCACAACCAGCATGACCGGCAACAACACGGTCAACGCGCTGCCCATCAGCAGCTTCAGGCCGAGCAATTCACGCAAAACCTCGGTCCGCCGGGTCGGGTCCTGGCAAATGTCGCGCACCGCGATGTCTGTCTGGCCGAAATCCGTCAACCACTCAAACAGCACGAGAAAGTTGATCACCAGGGCGTATTCGCCGTACCGATCAGTTCCGGTGGAGCGGACAATGAGCAGTGCGACACCAAGGCGGCTCACGCTCAGAAACAGCCGCCCCCCGATTTGGCTGACGGCGTTGCGGAGCAGGCTTCCGGCGGAGGCATTTACGCCGGACATGGATCGACGGCGTCGATTGACAGCGGTCGCATGCCCAAACGCCGGATCGGCGAAACCACGCTCGTGGAAACGCACCGCGCCTCGGCTTCCACAATCGGGACGGGCGACATTAAGTTCGATCCTGGTATCGTTGGAGATACGTACCCACAGGCGGGTTCCTCGAGGTTGAACCTGTTCAGGGCGTGGATCATGATTGCAATGATACCGCGGCGGACGTGTTCAGGGGTAGCACGAAAACGTATCCCAGGTGGGCCGTCCGCGCCGCCCTTTCAGGGTGAAATGAAACGATTCGCTCATCGTGGCAGTGCCGATATGATCAATCGTCACGCCCTTCCTTGTCTGACGGCATCACCCGCTTCGGGATACGTCCGAGTACATCGTCGCGCATGCCCCCCTGACGCCGGTTGAAGCGTTGGTCCACCCCGTAGAAGCCGTTCATACTAGGTAAGGTTCGCTCAAACCGGGCGGCCCGGAACCGGACAGGCCGCCGGCCACTGGATCGCGCGCCGCCTGGCGAGCGCGGAAGTGCAGCGGCCGGTTCGCTTCCGTCCAGTAATTCAGCGCGAAGATCAGGCCGACAACCATGAAGAACACACGCTCGCTGGCGGACTCTGTCGATAAAGAAGCTGCTGATACCGTCGACCATGATGGCCACGACGCCGCAACACGCTCCCAGGTTGATCGCGAACAGGCGGTCGTCGAGCATATATCGCGAAGTGCGGATACCGGTCCAAAGAATTGACAGGTACAGGCCGACCAGGCACGCGAATCCAAGCGACCCCTGCTCCGACCACGTAACGAGGTAGCTGTTGTGCACGATGGGCCAAAGATCGCCGAACTTGGCTGTCACGGCCTCCCGTCCCGGCGGATTGGCATATTCCGGGAAGTGAGCGACGAAAGTATTGAGGCCGACACCCAGTACCGGGTGGTTCATGACCATATCGAACGCGGCATACACCATGTCCCAACGGAACTGCACGGCTCCGGGATCGCTTTCGGTGAACCGACGTATGATATCGCCCGATGCCAGGCCCAAAGCAGCGACGATGGTTATGATGACCAATACGCGGACGAGCACGTACCGGAGCCGCAACTTCTGGTGCAACATCGAAAACAGGAACAGCACCCCAAACCCGGCGGCGAACGAGATCCATCCCGATCGAGACAGCGTGATCACGAGCGCCACCATACCGAGTACCACCACTCCGGCGAGCGCGGCTTTCGCGAGTGGACCAACCCGGCTGAACAGCAACGCGATGCAAATCGGCAGCAGCATCGCCAGATATCCCGCCAGCAGGTTCGGGTGTTCGAACAGCCCGCCGGCCCGGTAGATGTCCACTGTGCCGAGGTAGACTCCCTTGGTGGCGGCCGTGGTCGCCACGGCGGCCGGCTCACCCAGAAACTGCAAATGCAGGTTGGCCTTAAAAAACCATTGTATATCGGTGATGACACATTGCATCACGATGCCGCAGCAGATCGCGACGATGACGTGGAGGAATTGCCGGGCCCGCACGACCTCGTTGATGATGACGAAGAACAAGAGATAACATTTCGCCATCCGCACAATCTCAAGGATGGGCAGCGCGCGCATCGGGCCTAGCAGAACATCGAGCAACCCAAGCCCGATCATCGCACCCCAGCAAATCACCACCGGTCGAGCGAAACGCAACCTCCGTCGATGCAGAACGGCATCCCGCAAAATGAACAGCAGCAAAATTCCGAGGAACAGGTCGCAGCCATCGATGGTCACTCCCGACGCTCCGCCCATATGCGGGTTTGCCAGAAACACCTTCTTGATGCCAAGCGGCGCGCTGAGCATCAAACACCACAGTGAGAACAATCGTGGATTGCCCGACAGCGCGAAGGCAATGACCAGACCGAACGCGCCGACGATCATGAACGCGATCTGTTTGTCCGCCATCGTCAGGGTGATCAGACCACCCGCTGTGGTCCCCGCGAACAACAGAACGAGCGTGGCTTGCGGCAACAGCCCTGGGCCGGCGTAATCGGCGCCGGCTCCGGCGGGATTTAACGTGGCTCGCAAAGTACCAGCCGCAAACCGGAAATCTGGTGACCGCGGAACACGTCCAGCGACCGGTCAAGCTCATCGACCGGAGTAACGCCCTCTTCGACCAGCATCAGAATCAGGTCGGCCTTGGCGGCGCAAACCAAATAGCGGGTGTCCGCGATGATTGAACCCTGCTGCACGACCACATAGTCGAACCGGGCGCATAATTGCCGATACAGATCGCCGACACGCGCGGCACCGATCGGCATCGGCCGGCCAACGCGCGGCCGCCCCGCCGGCAACAGGGCGATATTATGCCGAGAGGTTTCCTGGATCGCGTCGAACGGGTCGTGGCCGCTGTCGTAGACGAGATCCATCAGGCCGACAACTTCGTCATAGCCCAGTACATTGCCCACACCCTCGGCGCCGAATGTGCCATCCACCACCAGGACGCGTACGCCCAACTCATCAGCGATGGCGTGCGAGAACATCAGGATGGCTTCGTTGCTGGCCGCGGCCGGGACCGCGGAACTCAACAGGATCGTGCGTCCCGCATCGACGCGCGGCAGATCATTCGCGATTTGTCTGGCCAGGAAGCGGTATGACAACGCGGCGGGCGAGTTTAACGTCCTGGTGCGCCACAGGGTGCCCAGCCGGGCGGTCAGGCGCCCGAGCAACATCGACACCGTCCCTTGCCTCGCTGGTGCTGTCCGAACCTTGTCCTCATAGGCCGACATGTCAGTTCCCTCCTGGCGCTGCACCGGCGAACCAGGGACGGCGATTGGTTGTGTCGAGTCCGGCATGGGTGCCCTTCCCCGCCGTTACTTGCGCGACCATGACAGGCTCCGCCGGTCGGGCGCATTCATCGGCTGCAACGCGAACAGCGTTCGCGCCGCCGCACCGTCACGCTGCACGATGGCATAAATCGGCAGATCGCGGCCGGCGCTCGCCAGTCTGAAGCGGTGCACCCGGCCAAAGAAGAGATCGACCAGCAGCACGAGCATGACACCCGCGACCAGCCCGACCGCCGCCGCGATCAGCAGCAGCAGCTTGGTCTTCGGCCAGGATGCCTCACCCGGAGCGGACGCCGGGGTCACGACCTGAATCGACGAGTAGGCCGTTCTCGCGGTCGCGCGCGAAACCGCGGCGATCATCATCTTATCCCGAATGACCTCGAGCTTCTTTTCCAACGCGTTGTGCTCGCGATCCATGTCGTGGACCATCTGCATCTTCTCGGGAATCGTCTTCAGCTCCGCCTCCAGGCTGGCGTAAACCTGTTGTTTCGACGCGAGGTCGGCGCGTTGCCCCGCCAGCGCGGCGCGAAGCGAGGCCGCCTTGCCGCGTAATTCCTCGTAGTGGCTGCTCAGCGCCGTCGTCGTCTGCCGTACCACGTTTTCCGGCGTCTGTTTGAGCTGATCGGAGAGGATCGCGATCTGCCGGTCGATATCCGCGATCTCCGGGCTGTTGGGCCGATAGTTCATCAATGTCAGTTTACGTTGGATCTGCAGCGCGGTGAATTTATCACGCAGGCCGTCACGTTCCGGATTGGCCGCGGTCACGCGCGTGGCGACGACCTCTTTCGGCTCCTTCGCAAGGTCGCTCTCGATATCGTTCAGAATTTCGGTATTGGCGGCGATGCCGCTCGTCAGGTCGGCGATGGCCACCTTCAACGCCTGCGCCTGTCCGATATCGATCTTATCCTTCTCGAAAACCAACAGCAGATCGTTCTGCGAGTAATATTGCCGCATCCTGTTCTCAAGCTGGCCAACCTCGTCCTGCGTCTTCTTCAGCTCCTCGTTCAACGAGTCGTAAGCCGCCTGTGCCTCGGCGACGTGCCGCTTCTGACGGTCCTCGAAGTAGACCTGCACGATCGTGTTGGCGATTTGCGCGACGCGCGGCGTTGGACCACTGACGATCAGAGAACCGAGGTCGGTCTCCATCACCCGGTCGAATGCCACGCCCGATTTAAAGTCCTGCAGCGTCCGCGCGGCATCGATCTGCTCGGGGGTTGGATCAAACGGTCCGTGCACGGGCGGAAACATCCACTCCTTGAAGGAGCGGTAGGTTCTGCCGACCCAGGAAGTCGTCCACAAATACCCGACATAGCTGAAAAATGTGTGATGCACGTCCTTGTCGGTCAGATGCAACCGATTGATCACCTCCTCCAGGATCGGAGGCGAGGTCAGCAAGTGGACCTCGTCAGCCAGCTCATCGTTCCGGAACACCGACCAGGTATCGTAGAAGGCCTCCCGCTCGTGGTCCTTCGCTGATTCGCCAACCAACTCCACCTGACCGATGAAGACAGGAGGAAAAATCCGGATGTAGGCGAAGACGATGCCGACAGTCAGCAGACAGGTGCTCAGGATAAGCAGCTTGTGCGCGCCACAGGCATGACGAAGACCCATCCAGGACT
Organism: uncultured Alphaproteobacteria bacterium; assembly: GCA_963719675.1. Lineage (GTDB taxonomy): Bacteria > Pseudomonadota > Alphaproteobacteria > Acetobacterales > Acetobacteraceae > Rhodopila. The sequence goes on from CAVRDN010000105.1 coordinate 34,734, forward strand.
TACGAAAGTCAAACGAGTCCGCCTCCGGCAGGTGCGGCACGGCTTCAAGGAGGGCGACGTCGTTGGGCATGAAGCGATTTCCTGGCGATGCGATCGGGTTACGCGGCGGTAGTGTACACGAGACCGAGGTTAATACGCGAGATTCGGTCTCCCGAAATCGAAATCCGACACGGTATTTGAAGCTCCCATCGACCGTGGGTTCCCGAGGCCGCGCACCGAGGGCGACCGGTGGCACGCCCGCGTTCCGACACCCGGCGCGCGGTATTCAGGACTACCATCGTGCTGAAGCAGTGGCTTCAAACTGGTCTCCCCCGAAGAACTGGCTCGTGAAGCCGCATGTCATGTCAGCCCAGGAATGGCAGCCGCTCCACGCGCGATGCAACGATATCAGCCGGACGAGTCCCTTTGGAAGTTATCGGATATTAATATTTGAGCCGGTTCAGGAACCGCGCGTCAGCCAGATCGACGGATCACGCGGTGGCGAAGATCTGCGTTGGCCGGCAGACGCGCACCTGGGATTCGATCCGCAGCCGTGTCACCAGCTTTGACAGGCCCCGGACATGCAAGGTCCACAACGTCAGCGCATCCCGCATTTCCCGATGACCATCCTCCGTCAGCGCGAACAAAAAGCGTCGCGGGCGGGCACTGCGGTATTCCTCGGGATCGCCGACCTCGTCATTGGCGAGCCAGGCACGGAAATCGTAATGCAACGGTGCTTCGGTCGATGCCAGAACCTCCTCCGTGGTGCGTCCGGCGGCATGCGAGAGCCTGACGTAGGTATGGAATTCATCCCAGAATTGCGCGAAGTCGGTGATCTGGGCTGCGATGCCGCGTGCTTCGAGCAATTGTCTCGTTGCCGCCATAGCCGTCGCGCACACGTCTTCCCATAGGTGGAACGAGGCAATCGCGCGATAGCGGTACATCAGGTTGTCGCCGAATTCACCACGTTCCAGCTTCGCGAAATTCTCCGGCTCCGCGCAGAAGGCGACACAGAACTCACGATCGGGAAACAGTTCGCCGACGGTCTCGGCAACGAAGCTGTCGAGGAACGCACGCATCCGCGGGCTGCCTTGCTCCATCGCGGGCAGCAGTGTCGACCACCATTCCGAATTACGGATGCCGCGCGAGCGCAGGAAGCGCACCACACCCTCGAACCAACCGTCGTTCCAGAAAACGCTGCTCACCAGATGCCATTTCCGGCAGGTGACGTAGTCCTCGAACGGGAGAGTATCGGTCGCGACGACGATCTCCTCGACATCGAACACCTTGCGGCCTTCGAAGATCCCAAAGTTCCGCGGCAACACGCGGAAGCGCGTGTCGAAGCCAAACATCTTCCGGACCTCGAGGGTCTCCATCTCGGAGCCTTTGAGGACCATCGCCTGGAAGTTGTGCATTTGGTGAATATTACTGTCGAGCAGCGTCGTCAGCGCGTGCATGTGGGTCGCGATCGACTCGCCGGGCAAACCCAGGATCAGGTCGGAGTTCGACCGCAACCCGCGGCCGCGCATGTGCACTTCGAGTTGCTTGTAGGCGTCGAGTTTGATGGTCTGGCGCTTGATCTTGCGCAGCACGTCCTCATCCAGCGACTGCACGGCCTGATAGAGAACCAGCGCGCCGCCGACCTCCTCAACCGACTTGATGATGCGGTCCGGCCGGTTCTTACCGGTGGTCGCGTCAATGAACGTCGGCCAGCCATATTCGCGCTGCATCAGGCCCATGTGCCGGCTGATCTCGATATCGCGCTCGTACATGCCGTAGTTCGAGTCGGCGATCCGCAACGTTCCCATCTTCGGAGCGAACTGGGTGATCCGCCGGGCGATATAGCTGATCTCCTCTTGCACGCGTTCGACCGAAAAATTGTGGACTTTCGTGTAAAAGCCGGTGCCCTGGACGCAAAACGTGCAGGTGAACGGGCAGCCGCGATTGGTCTCGATCATCGGTGCCAGGCGGCCGTCGAAGAATTCGTCCTGAATCCCGGTGAGCCACGCCGACGGGATCTCACTCACCTCACGATGCCGGGGCCGCGTTGGATTGACGATCACCTCTCCTTCGTTGCGATAGACCGCCGACGGTATGCCGGCCTGCCCAAACCGGCGGTGCTCCAGACCGGCGTCCTGAAACGCGCGGACGATCGTGGTGGCGAGGAAGTCGCCCTCGCCGAGGGCGTAGACGTCGATCTCGGGATGCCGCGATACATAGGCGGCCTGACGTTCCGCCTCGATCGAGATGTTCGGACCGCCCATGACAGTCAGCACGTTCGGATTGATCTGTTTGGCGAATTCGGAAAAACTCGCGGCTGAGTGCTTCGTTCCACACATAATTGGTCAGCATCAGCACGTCGGGCGCCTGCTCCTTCAGGGCCGCCAGCATTTTCTCCGGATAGACAAAGAGCCTTGATTGGACCTCGGCCGACGACGTTTCCTGGTCCATCACCGCCTTCATATAGGCAACGCCGAGCGGCATGCAGTCGTTGGCGAGAACGCCCGCATGGTCGTAGCGAAGATCGCCAAGAAAAACGCGGATCGGTGTTGTCATGGTGCCGGGTCCTTCGCCGCGCGATACGATCGGCGCATCAAGCCTTGAGTGAACACAATCATCGGTTGCATCCCCGCCTCAAAGGACCGCATGGTTCCGCTATCGTCACGCTGACATCGAGACACTGCCGGAATCGCCGTGTCAAAGTAAACAAGAAATTAATCACGAATACATTCTCGGAACACCAAGGGCCCACGGAGCCGCATCGAACCTTTTGGCGCACGTCGATAAATGCCTTTGTTCAATTTTACGGTCATTATGCCGCCTGCCGGAAGGCCGCGTCATGCCGGTCGCATTCCGCCACCGACCCGATTGCGCAAACGCCGCAGACCTCTGACCAGAGGGCGCAGCGCGAGGTAGGCCAGCGAGCCACGCCGGATGATACGCGTGATCCCCTGCCGGCGTTCGCCGTCCCGGAATTCCGCCACGCCGATCCATGTCTGATGGACACGCCTTCGAACTCGCAGAATCCGCTGATCCGACGGGCGGGCGGCGAGTTCCATGATCAACAGGATTTCTTCGTGCACCTCGCGGCGAAATACCTGTGTCATGCTGTTCGGGTGCACGCGGTAATGGCAACAAAGCGTCTGCAGGCAGGCCACGGTATGGTCACGCGCGATCATCACGCAGAGAAAGTAATCGGTACACAACCGAACGCTTGCCGGCATCGGCAGAAGGGTCATCAGCACCGAGCGTTTGAACACCACCGAACTGTTCGGAATGAACGACGGCCGGGCGAGCAGGGCGTCCAGGATATCGCCCTCCGGAAGTTTCCCCGCGCCGTACCACAGATCGAAGGGCCCGGTCGGACCGCTGTCATCGAAACGCTCGGCCCGGCCGTAAAGCAGGCCCAATCTGCCGGTTCGATCGCCGCGGATCAGTTCGTCCTGACCGGCGAGCTTGTCCGGCGTCCAGATATCGTCCTGGTCGAGGAACGCCACCCATTCGCCTCTGGCGACAGCCATCGCCCGGTTGCGCGCCGTCCCCAGACCGGTGTTCGCTTCCGCGACGAACAGGCGAATCCGCGGATCGTCGTAGGACGCGCACAATGCGACGCTGCCGTCGGTCGAGCAGTCGTCCCAAATGATCAGTTCCCAGTCCTCAAATGTCTGCGCCAGCACGCTGTCGATCGCCGCGCGGAGATACGCCTCACCGTTGTACACATTCATGTTGACCGAGAAACGCGGCGCATCGGTTCCCGCGACATCCGACGAATTGTCGGTCATGCGACCCGCCTGCAATCCGCCTCCGCCACGCCGTGACGGGGCAATGAGGCGACGTGACGGTATAACGCGGCATAATCGGGCTTAAGCGTGTGCCAGGAGAATCGTTCGCACACCAACGGCGCGACCCGCATCGCATCGAGTGTCGCCTGATCCGACATGGCGGCCCGCAGCTTCGCGGTCAGAGCGCCCGGCCTGGCGGCGTCGATCCAGGAACCCGGATTCGGTAACAGCCACCGAAAATGTGGGCCGTCGTGAATGATGACGGGCATGCCGGTGGACGCCGCCTCGACGATGGCGATCCCGAACAACTCAAACATCGATACATGCGTCATCACGTCCGCCAGCTTGTATAGTTCGGCGACCTTGTCGGAGGCGACCTGGCTGATACGCACGCGATCGCCCAGCTTACGGCGCGCATAGTGGATCAGATCGGGATCGCCGTGATCCAGGCTACCATCCAGCAACAACAGCCAATTGCCTTCGAGCGCCGCTACCTCATCAACCAGATAGTCCGTACGCTTTTGGTTGCGATTGATGGCGGCCACCGAGAGGATTACGAACTTATCCTCCGGGATGCCGTAAGCGCGCCGCAGAGTCGCCTTGTCCAGTGGCGTTTCGAACCGCTCCGGATATATGCCGCATGGCAACAACGTCATCGTGCCGGGATCGTGGCCATACGCCAGCGCCTGATCGAAACACGCTTTGCTGATGAATTGAGTGTGGTCGGCCGGTGGATAGTCACTCGGCGCCATCGCCGTCGCCTCGGTGTAAAGCAGCGTGAAGCTAAGGCCGAAACGAGCCCGCATTCGATAAAGCAGCCTGGTCAATGGCGGGTCGATCGTGTTGACGATGTCGAACCGGCCCGCGCGCAGCCAGGGCAACATACCCAGCGCGTACAACATGCATTCGCTATGATACGGCGTGCGCCCGAACAGCTTGTGCGCGGGAAAGGCACTCATGATGGGACTGTTGCGGTGAATGAACAGCGGCACCCACTCGTCCGGCTCGCGAGTCCCGCCACCTTTCAGCAGTGTGACATCGAACTCGTCCCGCATGAGGCGAAACAAATCTCCGAACAACCGCTCGAATCCTCGCTGCACCCGCCCAATCCCTGGGCTCACAATGGCAATGCGCGGTCCACTCACGGACGCCCTCGCACTTTGGTCCGAAAACGTGCTGCCACCGAGATGACGGGAAACCGGCGTATCATGTCAGTGCGTCACTTTTTGAATGAGTTTGAGAGTTTCAAACTGAAGATATGGTTGCACCGCCTGGTTGATGCCGGTCAGCGGTGTGTTGATATAATCGCTGATGAATTGAACGAATTGCGAGCGGCCGCTTTCGGGAACGACGACCATGTCGCCGGTCTTTAGCGGCACCGCCGCGAGTGCCGTGTAAAACGCCGTCTCCCCGGAATTCGCGCGCGGAATGATTGTGCCGGTCAAATAACCGTCATCTTCCAAACGCACCACGGCGACGTTGTCCAGCGCGGCGGTTCGGGTAACGCCGCCGGCATTGGCCAAAGCATCAGCCACGGTCGGCGCGTCTCGTATCGGCACGGGACCCGGTCTGGCGACCTCTCCCAGCACATAAACCGACGCCGCGCGCGGATTGAGGACGCTGACGGTCACGTCAGGAGCGACCAGTCGCGTAGCGAAACGCCGCTCCAGATCCTGATCGACCTCCGGAACGGTGAGGCCCGCCACTTTGACATCCTTCAGGATCGGCACCGACACGTAACCGTCCGGGCGCACGATCATGGTCTGTGCGAGCTCCGGCACATGGAATACGGTCAGCTGCAGTTGATCACCCGGCTGCAAGACGTATTCCCGAGAAAAGCGCTCCCGCGACCGCACGATCTCGGGTTTGAGTGCCAACGGCGGCCCTGGTTTGGCGGCGCAGGATGCCAGCATCAGGGCGGCCAACAGCGAGAGAAGGAGTTGGGTCATCGGTAGCGCGGCGACGCGGGAGACGACATCGGGTCCGCAACGCGCGTCGTGTCGCCGGCGTGACCGATCGCGATCGGATCACTCTGGACGGCGATGGCCACGCCGGTCGGGTTCATGGGCTCGCGGCCCGAACAGGCTTCGGTATGGGGAGGCTGCGCCGAGGCCGGGCCGCCCAGTTGTGGGCGGGCTGGCGTACGAACCAATTGCAATGCGGCCCGCAACGCGCCCGGCGCCGCGATCACCGCGGGCGCCAAAGCCCAGGCCTTCATGGAAGCCGGGTTGTCTCGCAATGCACCGGCCAACGCACGCCGAGCCGCCGGGTAATCCCCGTCTATCAGTCGGGCCAATGCTTCCGCGCGCCGATAGCGCGACAGCAACACACGACGCCGACGTTCGAGAGGCCCCGAGAAACGCCGCCGCGACCATAGCCGCACACAGGTCTCGATCAACGGTAAATCCTTCATGAGGCCTTGATTGCGCAAGGCGCCAGAGTGGTAGCGCACGCCCATCAGTTCAGCCGGAGCAAACCAGGCGCGTGCACCCGTCTCGCCCAACCGCAGAAATACATTGGCCTCGAATGGATAATTGCCGCGCAGGTCGGCATCCACGAAGCCCGATCGTTCCAATGCGCTACGCCGGAACAGTGTTCCGGAAATTGGCGCGAAGCCACTTTGAAGGTGCCCGCTCAACACGTCGTACAAACCTTCCTCGGCCCCGACCCGTCCCTGATCGCGCAGGTGTTGCCGTGTCAGATCGTCGCTGCGTTTGCCGCTCGTCTCCATCCCGTAGGCATTGGCGACGAAAAACGCGGCATCCGGTACCGCCGCGAGCCGGCTGACGCCCTCCGCGAGGTACTGCGGTAACAGCACGTCGTCATCGTGCAAAATCATGAACAGGTCGCACCCCGCCGAGCGGTCGAAGAAAAACCGGCCTTGACCGGTACTCGCCGCCATTTTCCATCTGGCGATGGAACACGAAACGAGGGTCTCCCAACTCGGCGACGAACCGCTCCACCTGATCGGCGGCATCGCCGCCCGAGACATTATCGCTGATGACGACACGATACTCGCCAAACGTCTGGGCGCGCACGCTCAGGATCGCATCCCGCACGATCGTGGGGCGGTTGTAGGTTGGAATGCCAACGAATACCGTGGTCATAGGCGTCAAAGGCTGGCCGCATGGGTTCGGTACCAGTCCACGGTCTCACGCAAACGCTCGTTCAACGTGCCACCTGGCTCCCATCCCAGGTACTGTCCGCGCAAGGTCGGACGACAGATATTGCCGCGGGATCTCCCGGCTCGCGTTGTTTTGAACGTCAGGCTCCAGATCCGGACGATCGGCGGCGAGCAGCACGCGGCGGGTCAGATCCAGCACGGAAACCGGTTCGCCGGTGCCGATGTTAAACGCCTGACCGTGCAGCCCAGGGTCGTCCATACGCTCAGCCAGCAGCAGATAGGCGCCAACGATATCCTTAACGTACACGTAATCGCGAATTGGCGAGCCGTCGCTGCGGATCACCGGACGCTGCCCGAGCAGGGCCGAGCGAATCGTACCGGGAACGATCCGATTGAAATTGAAGTCGCCGGGCCCGAACAGGTTGCCGCACCGGGTGATGCAGACGGGTGTTTGATAAGACGTATGATAGGCCATCGAAATCAGATCGGCGCAGCTCTTTGAGACGTCGTACGGATGCCGTCCCTGCAATGGCATGGTTTCGAGATACGGCAACTGTTCGTGCGCGCCGTACGCCTTGTCACTGGACGCGACCACGATTTGTGACACGGTCGGACACCGGCGGCAGGCATCCAATACGACCCAGGTGCCTTTAATGTTTGCCTCGAACGTCGACAGTGGATTGCGATTGGCAACGCCGACGATCGCCTGCGCGGCCAAATGAAAAACCGTATCGACTTCATATTCGTTGACGGCGCGTTCGACCGCCGCCAGATCCTCGACCGCGCCGCGCACCACGGTGACGCGGTCGCCGCAGCCGTCCAGGTAAAACGGCGAGCGCCAGACGCCATCGCGCACCAGACCCACCACATCGGCGCCGCGCGCGGATAGCTCGGCCGTCATCCAGGAGCCGAGGAATCCCGTGCAGCCGGTCACCAGGACCTTACGGCCATTCCAAAATGACATTCGATCAGCTCCGCGGTCGATCAGGGCCACTTTCGATCACGCCGACTCCGGTCATGTCCGGGCGATCCAGGGGGTTTCACCGGTTTCCATCAACTCCTCGAATTCCATGACGTCCTTGTAGCTGTCAACGGATTTGAAGAACCCGTCGTGCCGGTAACCGTACACGGCGTTTCTGGCGGTCAGGGCGGGCAACACGTCGCGTTCCAGGCTGCCGCCGCTCCAGTGCTCGAAGGCGCCCGGTTCGAACACGATGAAGCCGGCATTGACCCATTGGTCGCGCATCAACGGTTTCTCCTGGATCTCCTCCAGCAGTCCGTCGGATGTGAGCTGCATGATCCCGTATTGACTGCGCATTTGCACACAGGTCACGGTCGCCAACCCCTGACTGGCGGCGTGGAAATCGATGAGGCGGTTCAACGGCACATCGCACAGACCATCCGAGTAGGTCACGATAAACCGGCCGTCGAGATGGGCGCGGCAGGCCATGACGCGGTCGCCGGTGTCGGTATCTTCACCCGTATCGACAATCTCGATCTCAGCGCCGAATTGTTTGCCGTCGAAATAATCATGCAGTACGGATTGGCGGTAGCCGACCGCCAGTACGAACTTGTTGAAGCCCTGGCGGATGAAGCTCCTGATGACATGGTACGACGACCGGCGTGCCACCGATCGGCAACATGGGCTTGGGCAGATACTGGGTAAACGGGAAACTGCGTACGCCGCGGCCGCCGCAAAGGATCACTACCTTCATCGTGGTCTCCGAAATCGTGTGTTGTCCCAACCCCGATTTACGGTTTCACCCTTGCGCGTGAGTTCATGATATCAGCGCCCCGAGACCGATGGGAAGTTTCTCGAGACGTCGATTGTTTCCCTTTCGCAGCCATTACCTGAACGCCGCCACGTCTTTTTCGGCATAGTTTATTCCGAACTCGTTGCCGGAGTAGCCACGCCGGATGAGTGGCCCAAGTTGCGAGATCGGGACATGGCCGCCGAACCAGATCTTCACCTTGCCGTCATCAACCAGAGCGGACGGCCCGATGATCTCGCCCAGTGTCCATGGAAAGCTGTTTCGGGTGAAGATCGGTTGGGCGTCTTGCACGAAGTCGCCCTGCCCATCGGTGGTCGAGACGGCATGATGCAGCGCGACCTGCTGCCACTCCGGGTTGTCGCCTTTGATGCTGAGCGCGACGTCGTACAGCAGGTGAACACGGCCGTTCAGCTCAAAGGGCGACGGTGTCGAATAGCCGGCGAAGCCCTTTTCGGGTGGATAAAGCGATGACTGCACCAGCACCCGCTTCTGCGGCCCGAAATGCTCGCCATCCTTGGTGATCGCCAGACCAATCGACTGGTCCTGCTCCGGCTTACCGCTGGCGCGCGCGCCGACCGCGCTGAAATAGACGAAGATCTCATCGCCTCGCACGATCGCGCCGGGTTCGCCGACCATGAACCCGTTCCAGTCCTGAATGTGTCCGCTCTCGGTCAGCACCGGCGCGGGCGATACCTGCCAGGTCTTGCCGTCCGCCGAGACCGCGTGACCGATCGCCATCAGCGCCGGCCTGGGTTTGGGATAGATGCCGCTGAAATACATGTGGTATTGGCCGTGAAACTTCACCACGCTCGGCGTCTCGATGTTGACGAAACTCGTTCCGGTGGGCATCGCGACCGGCGTTGGCGGATCCAGCCGCCAGGTTTTTCCATGATCGTCCGAAACAGCGCGGAACGGGACGATCGGCGGCTTGAACGGCGCGTCGATGCTGGTCGTCATCCACATCACATATTGATCGCCCTCTTTCAGCAGCGTCGGATCGTTCCAGAGCGCGCGCGGATAAAGCGATCCGGCCGGCAATACGGGATTCGGCAGCGGCGTCCTCCAACCCTCCTGTGTCGGCATGTTATCGGGCCGTTTGGAAATATCGATCTCGGTTGGACCAGCAAGCAGCTTCAGCCCGACACCGCCCGCGATGATGAGTAGCACGACCACGAACAGCCATCGAAACAGGCTCCGCCGACGGCGCGTTCCACGGGATCGGCGGGTCATCGGGCGACGAAGTCCCGGATCAATTGTCCGGCCGTTGCCAGCACGATCCGCAGGTCAAGCCACAGCGACCAGTTGTCGATGTATTCGAGATCGTAAGCGGTTCGAATCGCTGTCTTCTCCAGGCTCTCCGTTTCGCCGCGGCACCCGTTCACCTGCGCGAGGCCGGTTATGCCGGGCTTCACCTTATGGCGCAGCATATAACGATAAATGATGCCCCGATGATCTTCGTTGTATTTCAATGGCGCTGGACGCGGACCAACGACCGACATTTCGCCCAGCAGCACATTGATGATCTGCGGCAACTCATCCAACGACGTCCGCCGCAGGAACGAGCCAAACGGCGTCACGCGCGCGTCGCCGGCCTTGGCCTGAACAAACTGCGCATCGTTGTCCATTGTGTACATCGTCCGAAACTTCCAGATCTTGAAGGGCTGGCCGCCCAAACCGTGCCGGCTCTGGAAATACAGAGCGGGCCCCGGCGATGTGCATCGGATCGCGAGCGCGATCGCGAGCGCGGGGAGCGCGATGATTGGCAGGATCAACGCGACCAGAACGAGATCTTCCAAACGTTTCAAATGGCGCCTGAGTTCATCGAATGGCGAGGTGACAACGCTGATGACGGGAACGCCGAACACATCATCCCACCGCCCACCGAGCATATTCAGATCGGAAAAGGACGGACAGTAATGCAGCGAAACCGTGGTGTCGCCGAACCGGTCCAGGATCTCCTTTACGCGGGTCTCGCTCGTCATGCGCATGGTGATATAAACGGCGCCAACTTCACGCGCGCGCGCCATCCTTACCAGGTCGTCAAGACCGCCCGACACCGGAAGCGTTGCCCCATCCGGCCGCGACGCCGGAGCGTCGTCGAAGAAACCCACCAGATCGAGCCCCATCCAGGGATGCTGACGGAATACCCGCGCCAGATACTCCGCGGTTTCCCCGGTGCCATAAAATGCAACCTGACGGTGGTCCCGAGGACCGGCCCGCCACACCCGCAGAGCCATCCGAAGTGCCAGCCTGCCGCCGGCGATCCCGACCAACGACAGCGCCCACCAACGAGCGAGCATCAGCAGAAACGCGTCTCCGCGTCCCCAATCGGTCATGATCGCGACAACCGTCGCGAGCATCACAAACGACACGGTCAGGAGAACCGAGAGATCGACCAATTCCTTGGGTAGAGATTCCAGCCGCCAGGTTCGGTACAAGCTTCTGAACGACGTAACCAAATTGAAAATAACGACGCTGAGGAGCGCGAGCGTCACGCCGCGCAAGGTCCACGCGAAACCCTCCAGACGAAGTGACAAATACAGGGTGCAATAGAGAATCCCCGCGTCGAGCAAAAAGGCGATCCGCTCCAGAAAGGCGCCGTACTGCTGAATTCGTCCGCTGTTGCGGAATGCATCCACTCTGGTCCGCCCCCAACCGGAGGCGATATCGCGAATAATGTTTTCTTCCGGCAGCACGTCCAATTTTCTGCGCTCTGGCTATATGTATGGATTTGACTTTCGTGCGGCAACGGTCATGGGATCAGTCCCTCGCGCCAAGGCCCGCACGCCGTCTTCGCACTCTGTCTATTAATGCCATATTAACGCGACTGCACGAAAAAAACGAAGCGTGCGACGGAGCTTAAACTGGCACTCAGTTTTGCCAAAAGAAAAACAGCAGCATGCGAAATGCAGCGCGGCGTCGCGCTGGCCATGAGTATCACCGTAAAACAATGGCTCGAAACTCCCGCTTCCGATACAGACACCGTCGTAACTGGCCGAACCGATCATCTCGATTACCCAGTGCCCGCGGCGGGCGACGAACTCCGCGGGAGCAGGTCGCGCGGCAGCCGGCTTCACGCTTCACGATCCGCTCCGACGCTTCCGCTCGAGACCAAACCTTCGCGCGCCGCTAAACCCGGCTGTCGATCATTGCCCGACCGCCGTCCACTCGCTGAATGCTCGCGATTAAATCGCAGATGCGATGCACATCCTCGATCGCCAGATCGGCGTAGGTTGGCAGCGCCATGACCTGAGGACCAATTCGCCGCGCGTTCGCCAGCGAGTCCGACGACAGCGCGGCGCGGAACGCGGTCATGTCGCTGATCAACGGCGTGAAATACCGGCGGACATGAACGTTGTAGTTCAGCAGTGCCGCCTTCAATGCGTCGGACGACATGCCGAATTCGGCTTCATCCACCAACACGGGAAAAAACGAATAGTTGGGCTTTATACCGGGCGCCGGTTCAGGCAACGCGGAAAGGCCGGGAACCGCCTTCAGATGTTCGCGATAGGCGGCATCGATCCGGCGACCGTGAGCGATGCAGGCTTGCAATGTGTCCAGCATCAACTCGCCCATCAAGGCCTGAACATCGCTCATTTTGGCATTCAGGCCAGCCAGGCGAACGTCGCCATCCGGTTCCAGTCCATGATTGCACAGCGCGTCAAATACACGCCCCAAATTCGCATCGCCAAACGTCAGGGCGCCGCCTTCAATCGTGTGATACAGCTTGGTCGCGTGGAAGCTGAACATCGTCACATCGCCGAAGTTGGCGATCGATTTTCCATCCACTGTCATGCCGAACGCATGCGCGGCATCGTAAATCAGCGCGAGGCCATGCTTCGCCGCGATCGCACCGAGACGCTCGAGTTGGCAGGGGATGCCAAAAACATGAACCGCCAGGATCGCCGAGGTACGAGGCGTGATCATCGCCTCGACCCGATCCGGATCGAGCGTCAGATCTTCCAAAGCAATGTCGGCGAATATCGGCCGCATGCCACATTGTGTGATCGCATTCGTCGTGGCGACGAACGTGAACGGCGTCGTGATTACCTCGCCGGTCAAACGAAGCCCCTGCATCGCCACCATCAGCGCGAGGGCACCATTCGTGAACATGCTAAGATTGTCGGCCTGCAGAAATCCTTTCATTTTTGTCTCGAAACGGCGCAACACCGGACCATTGTTGGTGAGCCAGCGACTGTCCCATATCTCCTGCAACCCGGCCGCGAAGGTTCGCAGCGGAGGGAGAGTGGGCCGCGTCACATAGATTGGGCTATCAAATGGCTTCATGGCGCGGTGCGGCTGTCTGGCGATACGCGATCATGTCGGCACGGCTTCGCCGTCGTCAATGACTTTATTCTGTTCGCCCGCATGGGCCTCCACCTTACCCGGTCAGCGAGCCGGCCGCCAGGTTCTCCGCCGGAAACGGGGCACTCCGTTAAGACGGAGAAGACCCTGTTTCAGGCAATGATCCTGACCCGCCCAGACGCCAGTTATCCGGCGTCGCGCGCCATCGGTTGACGCATGCGCTCGACCGCGTCTCGGACGTCGGAGGTAATGACGTCCGCGTTGAAGTCTCGCGCGATCATCAGCAAGCCGGCCGAGACGGCCGCGTCGTGATCGTCCCGGCCCAGATGCATCTGGCAAATCAGGGCCGCGATCTCCTCCGCGCTTCGGCCCACGAGACCTCGTAGCGCAGCCGGAAGCGACATACCTTCGGCCGCGATATCCGACATGACGCATGGCACCCCGGCGGCGAGACCGTCCAGCACCTTGCCTTTTATCCCGGCGCCATAGCGGAGCGGTGCGACTGTCAGCCGAACCCTGTCGTAAACCGAGGCCTGGAGATGGGCCACTTCGCCGATGACCTTCACCCCGGGCCGCGCCAGGTCACGCACCGAAGCGGGCATGTCGCTACCAACCAACAGGCATTCAATGTCGGGATCGACGCGCCAAACCAGCGGCATGATGGTTTCGACCAGCCATCGGGCGGCGTCGACGTTCGGTGAATGACCGAAGCCACCGATGAACGCGACCCCATGACAACTCGCCGTGGGTACCGCCGTTGGCTGAACCGGGATCTCCCATCCGACCCGATGAACATTGGCCTCCGGCACCAGATTGCGCAGCAGCGCCGCTTCCTCGGCGGAATGGGTGATCACCGCGTCGGCGGACCAGGCCGCGGTGCACTCCATCAACCGCATGCGCCGACTTGCCGCGAGCAACTCGGGGCGTCCCTCGACTTTCGCCTGCCGCTCCAGACGAACGTGATGCAGGTCCGCGACCGAGTAAACGATCTTCGCGCGCGGGCACCATGCTCGTGCCAGAGTCAAATAGCGGGTCGCGATATCCGCCCGGTGCAAATACACGACGTCGATGCATTCGGCCTGACGCCGCAGCACATCCTCAACCGACGAGTAGAACGGCGCACGATGGCAGGCGATGCCCAACGCCTCAAGCTCGGACGCCGCCTCGACGGGAGCGGTGAGATCGTCGGCCGCGACGAGGCTCACCTCGTAACCCAGGCGCTGCAGCGATCGCATATGCGACAAGATCGCGCGCGAACCGGCATCCCGGGTCGAACGTGGCAGACGCGTATCGATGACCAGCGCCCGTCGCGCGGGCTCGGCGATGTCCCCGGCGTCGGGTCCAAGGCGACGTTGCAACTGGCGCGCGGCTGCACGCTCCGCCCGTTTTCCATCCGCGTCGGCGCGCTGCTGGCGCAGCCGGTCGGCCTGGGCGAGAATGAACGACAGCACCCGCTCCTGCTCACCGGAGGCCGCGACCGATGCGACGGCGTTGGCTACGGCCTGCCGAAGCGTTGCGTCGAAGCTGTTCGCCGGCTCAAGCACGAACGGTGATCCGGGAAGATCGAACCCATCCAACTCGGCGCGGATCTGAACGACATGGCGTGCGAGTGGCGACAGAGCGCCCGGAATGATGATGTCGAAACCATGCCGGCCATTGCCGACACCCGCCTGTTCCAGATCGGCGCGATGCAGGTTGGCCAACACACGCGCGATCAGCACGCCGTTGTCAATGATCTGCAGAGCGACCGGAGTTCGCGGGTCACGCGCATCGAACGCCCAACCGGTGATCCGCTCGCGGCTGACCTGATCGACGCATCCATCGACCCGGCGTTCAGCGCTTTCCGGCGCGACAACGATTGGAGCCGCCGGCGGCTCGGCTTTGAGAACCCAGGGCGTGTTCGGAAGATCCTGGCCATCGGACGCGCGCCGCACATGGATCACATGCCGCACGAGCGGTGACAGACCACCCTGAACCTCGAGTTCGAAGCCGTGCCGGCCATTGCCGATGCCGGCGGAAACGAGGTCGGGGCGCAAACAGTCCGCGATAACCTCACCCAGCACGACGTCGTTATTGTAAATACGAAGCCGGACCGGTTCGCCTGGGGTGGCCTCGTCATAAGCCCAACCGCAAATGCGATCGCGCCGGGTGACATCCACGCATCCGAGCAATTTGCCTGGCGTCGCCTCGGCCGCGGCCTTCTGGGCCTCCGGGCGGGCACGACCGGCCAGTTTCCGACGCACGGCTTCCAGAATCTCGCCGTCCTCGACGCGAGGCGCGCAATAACGCGGACGCTCCGGCCGAGCATCCGGATACAGCATGCTGTATTCAGCGGCGTTCTGGAACATGCCGCGGGAGTTGTCGTCCACGAAGGTTTCCGACAGCGCGCCTTCCGCCACGATGATGTCGTGACTGTCCAGCTCGATGTGGAAATACTCGACCTCGTCGATCGCCTCGACCTGCGTGATCGAGGTTCCGTTCACCAGAGCGATCGCCGGAATCAGCACGTCGTCCAGGAACATCGCGTGCAGCGGGGATACCAGAAGATCCCGGCGCGGCGTGTTGTCCGCCAGCGCGCCGGCGCGGATCAGCACCGGAAGGACATCGCGATTTCCCGCCGCGAACCGGCCTGAATAGCCACGCCGTCCGATCCACCGGATTCGCCGGATATCGCCCCTGTGCGTCACGACAGTGTCGCCAACACGCAGGTTCTCTACCTCTGTTTCACCATGGAACGTCAGGATCCGGGTGCCTTTGCAATAGCATGCCTGGCCATCCTGATAGATGAGCGTGCCGGTGCCCCCGTCCGAAACCGCGTGAAAGAATTCGCCGGTGTAATCACCCGACAGTTGCCCCGAGGCGGAGTTCACCCCCTCGGTGACCGTCAGAAGGTCGGTTCCGTAGTCAAAATTCGCGACGCTGCTGCCGGATACGAACGGCAATCCAGGTAGATCGATCCCACCGCTGACGTTGAGAACCGTGCCAATGAGTGTCCCACCGTTGTCGATGATCTGGACCGCGAGCGTGTTCACGACTGTCGCCTCGGCCGTTCCGCCGTTGGACACAGTCTGCGTCGCGCCCGCTTGCAGTGTGACGCCGGATGCGATGCCGCCCGACGAGACCACCTCGAAACCGCCGGAATTGACCTGTGTTCCGCCAGCGAGACCATCGAACTGAACGACCTCGTTGCCGCCCGAGTTGACGACGTTAGCGATGGCGATACCACCGGAGGCGACCAGTTCGTTGCCGCTGAAGTTGATCGTCATGTCGAGACCGATGCCGGGGGACCCGACGGTGCCGGAGAGCTGTTGCGTGCCGCCGCTGTTAACAAATCCGGACCCGGCCAGACCACCGGCGAAGACGATCTCGCTTCCACCATTGATCACGGAGAAGCCAGCGGTTCCTCCAGAAAAAACGACGTTGTCGCCACCGGAGGACAACGTCGCCGACAGCGACAAGCCGCCAGATGACACAAATTGGAAGCCGCCACTCATGACCGTGGCGCTGATGCTGGTGGCGCCCGACCCGTTCAGGATTTCATCGCCACCCGCGCTCACGATCGCGGATTGCGTGACGCCGCCCGCGGCGACGATTTCCGCGCCGCCACTCATGACCATCGTGCCGCCAGCGGTGCCGGCCCCGATAATCAGGTTTTCCGCGCCCGCGCCGCTTATGATGGTGGCGGTGACGACGCCACCAGGGCCCACGAATTCGTGGCCACCGGCATTGATGGTGGTATTACTACCGACGCCCAATATGCTCGCGACGCCGCCGCTATTGACCACGGTAACCGACGCCGTGCCGCCAGACGAGACAATCAAGAAGTCGCCATTGTTGAGTGTGATGCCGCTGCTGGTCACACCAGAGGTAACGCTGGTTGTCGTCATGGCTGTGGAGCCCTCTCAAAGGATGCTGTGGGTAAAGCCACCCGGCAGCGGACACCGTCCGTTGCCGGGGAAGCGCGACGAACACACGCGGTTGACATAAGCGGACTTTGAACATCGCGCCCGACACGGAGCACGACGCGGAACGATGGCAGCGGCACCGCTGATCCGAACGCAGACCCAAAAGCCGAGCCAAACTCGCTGCATCGACCCGCCAAATAGTCCTGGATCCGCAACGAATGATCGTTGGTCGCGGGCGCGCGCGGGTGCGACGGGCGCTCGCCTGAACTCAACATGGACAGGTTCGCGAAAATCCCGTCGTTCATTGCTTCTCCGGCAAGCAGATCACACGAACCAGGCATTCGCCGAACCCGGCGAGGACAGCACACCCCGTTAACGTTGCATTAACTATCCACTGATGCCGGGCATCGTCAAGTGCGGCCACCTCCCTCGGGGAGGCGGAACGGAGCCCCGCCGGCTGACACCGGCATCGCCGCCGTTGAACGATTGTTTCACACGCGTGTCGATGCGGTTTGACTTTGAACAAAGTATTTCGCTCACTGGGTTGTGGTGACGCGCGGCCGTATTGCGCCATGGGGCTTATGTCTTGACCGTGCGGTTCACGTCGTGGCGACGCCAGACCCAGTTATGGCGTAAGGGTGCCAATGACAGCGATCAGCATTTAATTCCGGTGGTGTTATTGGCGCACGGTGCAATTCCAGGCCCGCGGAGAGCCGCGAGCGCACGAAATTGTTCGGTGCGATGCCCGGAATCCCATGGCCCTCATGTTATTCCGGTGACAGTGAAAAAAGGTACAGATCGCATCGCCCATGTCATGATGAACCGTGCCAGCGAAATCTGGTACACGAATGGCCCGGGCCGACACCCGCCGGCGTCGCTTGTTCACACGCCTGGCGTGCAGCCGGCGGCCGCGCCAGCAACCTGGTCGCGTCCCGCGTCAGCTATCGTCCGGCCGCTCCGCTGTCGCGCGTCCCATCGCGCGCACCCGATCCAAAATCCCCTGGGCGGAACTCGCGCTGAGCAACATGGTGACGGGCAGCGGCAGCCTCAATCGCCAGTTCGGCCGTTCGGTGTCGGTTCCGGGAAGATTGACACCAACCCGCATGGCAGCGAGATCCTCGGACTGCACGAGCATGAGATCGGCCGCCGTGCTGGCGACAAACGCGTGCGCGGCAGCCACCACCGCTTCCACGGACGGTTCCGCACCCTCCGGCACAACCAGGAGCCCCGCATCGACCAACGCCGAGACCAGAGCGGCCCGCTCAGCAGTTCGCTCATCCTCGGCGCCGGAACCGTCACGAAGCAGTCCCAGCGCCACGCGTTCCCTTATGTCGACGCCCTCCCACCAGCCGGCGAGTGGCGGCAGATCGTGTGTGGACACGCAGGCCACGGCGCGCGTGGGAAACGACGACGCGGGTCTGAAGTCACTGCGCTCTCGCTCCAGCAGCAGCACGCGATAGCTGAGGATATCAGCGTCGGTCATCGATGAGCGAAAGCCTTCGGGCACCGTGCCAAGATCTTCGCCAACGACCATGCAACGGGCGCGCGTGCTTTCCAACGCCAACTGACCGAGCAGATCCGCGAATGGATACGCGACGTAGGCACCGTCCGCGCCCCTGCCGCCGTCGGGGATCCAGAACAGCCGGGTGAGCCCCATCGCATGATCGATACGCAATACGCCGGCGTGGCGCATGTTCGCCGCGACCAACGACGCGAAGGACGCAAATCCGGTCTCCGCGAACCTGGCTGGAATCGGTGGCGGCAAATGCCAGTTTTGTCCCTCGCTGGCGAACGGGTCCGGCGGCGCGCCAACCCAGGCGCCCCGTGCGAGATCCTCCGATTTCGCCCATGCTTCCGCGCCATCGGGCGCCGCGCCCACGGCGAGATCGCGAAACAGTCCGAGTTCCAGGCCGGATGCGGCGCCTTTCGCCGCCGCGCTCGCGAGCTGGTGATCGGCCAGAAACTGAAGGTACTGATGAAACCGCAACCGCTGGCCATGCGCCTGCGCGAAGGCGGTCACCGCGTCGTTGTTGGGCGAGCGAAGCGCCTCGGGCCACTGTCGCCATGTTTCACCCGGCCGTGTCTCGGCAATGGCCTGGAACGTCGCGAAACGCCAGAGATCGGAGCCGCCCTCGTCGATAAATCGTTGAAAAGCCGCCGTTTCGGGCGCCCTTGCGTGCTCGGCCGCGGTGAAAGCCGCGAAACGCCGTTCGAGAACCGCGCACTTCAGGGCCCAGACTTCCGAGTACGCCACGGCATCGCGCGTCACCAATGAAGCGAAGTGGCGCGACTGCTCATGGGTGATGCCTCGCGCGGCCTCTGGAATGGGATCGCCGCGACCGTCCGCGACATCCAGATAAATCGGATCGATAAATCGCCGATCGGATGGGTGATACGGGCTCGCCCGCTCGCGCTGCCCCGGGAACAGCATATGCAGCGGATTGATACCGATCGTGGCCGCCCGCTCCTGCGCGGATGCTTCGGCGAGCAAGGCCAGGGTGGTGAAATCGCCAATGCCCTGATCGTCGTGACGCCGCAATGCGTAAAGCTGCGCCGAGATGCCAAATCGTTTGGCACCCCGCCGGATTTGATCGGGCAAAAAGCAGCGTCGCGGCGCGACCGTGAAATGGCAGACGGCATCCGGAGCGTCATCGCGCCTGATGCGATGCCGTCCTTCCGGCAAAGCTGGCAAATCGACCCGCCAGACCTGCGCCGGAAGTCCGTCCAGACCGGTGGCCAGTTCAATGCGTCCCTCGTCGGCCCCCAGCCGAATACGGTCCGCCTCACCGTCCTCCCGTTCGATGGTCAGCCAGACCGGCCGACGCCCCAGCCCAGGTGCAACACTGAGGGACAGTGAGGCTGCTTCGCCCTCACGCGAGACCAGCGCATGCGGCAAGGGGCGACGGTCACGAGCTTCGCTGAGACGCCGCAGTGTATCGCGAGCCTCGCCCTCGGTTCCCGCGGCAAGCCGCATGGACGCCAACAGCGTTCGCTTCGTGTCGTCGCCGACAAGTGTCCGCCTGCCCGCGACATCCCACCAGACGGGCGCGATTCCCGCCGCGCGCGCGAGGCGATCGAGCAACGCGGGATCGGCGGTCGCGCGGGCGCGCGGGTCCAACGGCCGTTCCACGAGCAGGAGTACGCTTCGGGCGGCCACCGCGATCGCCGGTTTGACCACGGCCAACCTGGTTCGCGCTTCGCTGTTCGACCCGACAGCGCCGCCGGAAAGATGTCCGGGCGGCGGCGCGAGATCCGTATCACGAGCCGCTGGCTTGCGGAGCAGGGCACCTTCCGGGAACCCGATGCCATCCCCGGGCACCGCACCGAGCGCGCTATCGGCGATCACATGCCAAAGATGTCCCGCCCGGACAGGTGGCAATGTAACCTCGATGTCCGCCGCGCCGCGGTGCGAAACCAGCGCGAGGCGATCCGTCGTCTGATCGTCCGCCGCGGGGCTCGCCAAACACATAACGAGAACCGTTCCATCCGATGCCTGCCAGCCCTCGGGCGTCATCAGTTCACCGGTTGCGTCACGCCATTCCACATCGGGCAGCAGGCTCACGTCGAACGGAAGCCCGGTCAGGAATCGCTCGCCATGCAGCACTGGCCAGGCCCCGCGGATCCGCAGCAGTTCGCGAGTCCACGCCATCAAACCCGCGTCGGCCGCCGCCCAATCGATCCACGTTCGCGGAGTATCCTGGGCATAGGCATTGTTGTTGCCATCCTGTGAATGGCCAAGCTCCGACCCCATGGCCAGCATCGGAGTGCCGCGTGCCAGGATCAGCGTCGCCAGCAGGGCGCGCTGGTCGCGCAGCCGGGCGGCCAGTACCGCGGGGTCGTCGGTTGGGCCTTCGACGCCGTTGTTCCAGGAGAAGTTCGCGTCAGTGCCGTCACGATTGTCCTCGCCGTTGGCGGCGTTCACTTTGTGCGTGTACGAAACCAGGTCGGCGAGCGTGAACCCGTCATGCGCGACGACGAAATTGATCGAGCGCGAGGCCACGCCGGCGGGTGCGCGAACAAATCGGACGAGCCCGCCAGCCGCGTCGCCAGTTCGCCGAGCTGGCCGGGGTCGCCTCGCCAGAAGCGACGGACGTCGTCGCGGAAGCGATCGTTCCACTCACCCCAGCCGGACGGGAAAGGCGCCGACCTGATAGCCGCCGGGCCCGATATCCCAGGGCTCGGCGATCAGCTTCAGGTCTCGCAGCAACGGATCCTGCGCGATCGCCGGACAGCAACGGCGCGGCCGGATCGAACCCGTCCGTCGCGCCGGCCCATAGTGGTGGCAAGGTCGAAGCGGAACCCGTGCACGCCGCCTCGCTGCGGCCCAGGGCGCAGCGCATCCATCAGCAGGCGAAGCGGCGCGGGACGGTCGAGAGCGAGCGTGTTGCCACACCCGGTATCATCGGCATAGCGCCAGGGCGAGCCCGGGCAGCGAGCGATAGTAGGTCGCATTATCCAGGCCGCGCAGCGACAGTGTCGGGCCAAGAGCGTCGCCCTCGCCGGAATGGTTCAGCACGACGTCGAGGACGACCTCGATGCCGGCTGCCGCCAACGCGGCGACTGCGGCACGGATCTCGTCCCACCCGCCAGGCGCCAACCCAGGATCCGGCGCCATGAAGGCGACCGGGTTGTAGCCCCAGTAATTCCGCAACCCCAACGCAGCCAGATGGCGCTCCTCGACCCAGGCGGCGGCCGGCATGATTTCGACCGTCGTGACGCCGAGGCGAAGCAGATGCTCGATCGCCGCCGGATGCGCGAGACCGGCGAATCGGCCGCGCAAGGCTTGCGGGGATGCCGGGGTGGGCCGCATGGTGAAGCCGCGCACATGCAGTTCGTACAGCACTGTGTCGCGGCCACGGCGTGATCGGCCGCGTTGCCTCGGCGGACCGCACCGGGAACCCGCGACGATCCCTTTGGGCACGAACGGCGCGCTGTCGGTATCGTCGATGGACAGTTGCCGTCCGGCGCGCCGGCGCGATACTCGAACATCGACGGGTGCAAGGCGAACGGACGGTCGATCGCTGCGGCATACGGATCGAGCAGCAGCTTCGCCGGGATTGAAATCGATGCCCCTCGCGCGGAAGATACGGCCCATGCGCGCGCAATCCATAACGGGCGCCAGGCGGCGACGTCGGGAACATGGTCATGAAAAACGTCACCGGTACGGCCCCGCAATCGCTCGCGACGAATTTCGCGCTCGCCCTCGAACAGGCAGAATTCGATCGCGCTGGCGTTGGCGGAGAACACGGCGACATTGACCCCGTCGCCGCTCGGGGTCACGCCGAGGGTCTCCGGTTCGCCGTCCGACGGCCACCGTGACGTCATTCCGGCATCCCGCAGCCTGGGGAACCAGCGCGGCCACAGGGGCTTGCCACGTTCGCCTGTCATCATGCCCGCGCGTCCACCAGGTCGCGATAAAGCGCTGCATATTGGCGGGCCGGGCCGCGCCAGGAGACGTCGGCCGCCATGCCATTCTCCTGCAAACTGTGCCAAACGGACGGATCGCGATACAACGCCGACGGTGCGGCGCAGGGCCACGTCAAGCATTCCGGCAGTGACCGGGGCGAATTGCACGCCGGTCGCGACGCCGGCACGCCAGAGCCGCCGCGTTGGCGTCGATCACCGTATCGGCCAGTCCACCAACCCGCGCCACCACCGGGACCGCGCCATAGCGTAGCGCGCACAGCTGGGTCAGACCGCAGGGTTCGAAACGCGATGGCACCAACAATGCGTCCGCTCCGGCCTGCACAAGGTGCGCCAGCGCCTCATCATAGCCGATGACGCAGCCAATCCGGTCCGGTGCATGCGCTGCCGCGGTCCGGAACCCCGCCTCGATGTCCGGCTTCGCCGGTGCCAACCAGCGCCAGTTGCGCGCCGAGTGCCCGCAGCACCGGCAGACAGGCCAACAGCAGGTCCATGCCTTTCTGCCAGGTCAGCCGGCTGACCACACCGAACAACGGCGCCGTCGGCATCCTGATCCAGCCCGAGCCGTGCCTGCAGCGCCGCCTTGTTCGCCGCCCGCTCTCGCCAGCGTATTGCGGCCGGAATGGCGCGGCGAACAAGCGCGTCGGTGGCGGGATCCCAGACCTCGATGTATCGATGCCGTTCAGGATGCCCGACAGCACGTCGGCCCGTGCGCGCAACAAACCCGCGAACCCCATGCCGGCTTCTTCGGTGCGAATTTCCGCCGCATAGGACGGAGATACCGTGGTGATCCGGTCGGCGAACTGCAGTCCGGCCTTGAGCAGACTGATCGTGCCGTGAAACTCCACGCCATCGATGGCGATAGGACTGCGGCGGCAAGCCCAGACGTTCCAGCAGATCGCGCGGCGCCTTGCCCGGAAAGGCGAGGTTATGCACCGTCATCACCGTGCCCGGCCGCGCCCCGCCGCGATAATGCAGATAAGCCGGCGCCAGGCCCGTCTGCCAGTCATGCGCGTGCACGATATCGGGGCGTAGCCTTGCAGCGCTCCGCGGCAGATATCGGCGGCGACTCTGCGACAAAGCGGCGAACCGGATCGCGTTGTCGGGCCAGTCCCGTGCCGTCCGGCCCAAGATACGGATTGACCGGCCGCGCGTAGAGGTGCGGCGCGTCGAGCACCAGCAGATCGAGACCAGCGGCACGCGCGGCCAACAACCGCGACCTGCACCGCCAAACAGATCGCTTTAGCTACGAATCGCTTGCGCGTCGCTCGATCGCGCCGAGTAACGGCGGGATAGCCGGGAATGAGCGTGCGGACCGCGACCCCTTCCTCGGCCAGCGCGCCCGGCAACGCGCCGATCACATCGGCGAGACCTGCCGGTCTTGATCAGAGGAAACATCTCCGACGCCACCGACAGAACGCCCAAGGGCGTCATGCCCAAAGGCGGCATGAACGCAACTCGTCGATCATGGTCTTCGTGATCAGGCAAACGCCGTTGGCGGTGCGGCGGAACCGTTGCCCATCGAGCGCCGGGTCCTCCCCGACCACCAGACCCGGCGGGGATACGTACGCCGCGCTCGATGATCACGTTGCGCAAATGCGCCGAACTGCCGATTTCGACCTCCGGCAAAATGACCGCGCAGGCGACATCGGCATAGGAATGCACCCGGACGCCGGTGAACACCAGCGACCGCCGCAGCGTCGCACCCGAAATGATCGAACCGCCGGCGATCACCGAAGAGATAGGCAGCGCCGCGGCGGCCCTCTTCATCATGCACGAACTTCGCCGGCGCGGTCATCTCGCCATAGGTCCAGATCGGCCAGTCGCGATCGAACAGATCCAGATCCGGAACGATGTCGGTCAGATCGATATTGGCGGCGAAATAGGAATCCAGCGTGCCGACATCGCGCCAATAGGGCGGTGCCTCGGCGGTCGAGCGCACGCAGGATCGCTCAAACGGATGCGCCACTGCTTTGGCGTCGGCCACCAGACGCGGGATAATGTCTTTGCCGAAATCATGGCTGGAATTCGGGTCGGCGGCATCCTCGCGCAGCCGATCGAACAAATAGCGCGTGTTGAAGACGTAAATGCCCATGCTGGCGAGCGACATGTCCGGACGGCCCGGCATCGGCGGCGGATCGGCGGGCTTCTCCTGAAACGCCAGGATGCGGTCGGTGGCATCGACATGCATGACGCCAAACCCGCTGGCTTCGGCACGCGGCACTTCCAGACAGCCGACGGTGACGTCGGCGCCTTGCTCGACGTGCTGCTGCAACATCGGCTCGAAGTCCATTTTATAGACGTGATCGCCGGCCAGGACGACGATGTAGCGCGGGTCGTAACTTTCGATAATGTCGATATTCTGAAACACGGCGTCGGCGGTGCCGAGATACCATTTGTCGTCGGCGACCCGTTGGCTTGCGGGCAGAATGTCGAAACTTTCGTTGCGCTCCGGCCGAAAGAAGTTCCAGCCGCGCTGCAAATGGCGGATCAGGCTATGCGCCTTGTACTGGGTTGCCACCGCCATACGGCGAATGCCGGAATTCAGCGCGTTGGACAATGCGAAGTCGATGATGCGCAGCTTGCCGCCGAAATAGACCGCGGGCTTGGCGCGCCGGTCGGTCAGCTCCATCAGACGACTGCCCCGCCCGCCCGCGAGGACAAAGGCCATCGCGTGGCGGGCCAGAGGGGCGGTGACGGTCCGGGTCGGGTACATCGTCGTCTCCTTTCCTGGCAATGCGGGCGAGGTTCAGGCAGCGCCCATCCCACCGGTGCCCGACCAACGTGGCGGGCGCTCACGCCCTTCTCGAACTGCCTCCACGTGGAGTTTGTCCTCGGGAGGATCGTCCACGGCGGAGATTCCCCGCCAGGACATGATGGAACGCCACTTCACGCTTGTCACCCCGGTTCGAACTGGAAATATAACGTCGCCAAGGGCGGTAACAGGAGTGCCGCCGAAGCCGGCAATCCATGCGACGGCCGCGCGGATGCCTCGACACCGCCAAGATTTCCAAGACCAGAGCCGCCATAGGCCTGCGGCATCCGTGTTCATGCACCTCCCGCCAGCGTCCGGGAAACGGCAGCCCGACACGATAATCCAGACGCGGCACCGGCGTGAAATTACAGACGATCAGCGACCGGAACGTCTGCTTCGGCGCCCCGGCGCAACCAGGCGAACACCGACTGCCTCGCATCATCGACGACGATCCATTGAAATCCCTCGGCCTCGCAGTCGCGCACGTGCAGACGCCGGGATGCCACGATACAGACGGTTGAGATCGCGCACGCATTGACGCAGCCCCGCGTGCAACGGGTCGTTCAGAAGATGCCAGTCGAGTTCGCCCGCGAAATTCCATTCCCTGAGCTGGCCAAACTCCTGTCCCATGAACAGCAGTTTCTTCCCCGGATGCGCCCACATGAACGCGTAGTAGGCGCGTGCCGTTGCCGCACGCTGCCACGCGTCACCAGGGATCCGGCCAAGGATCGAGCGTTTGCCGTGCACGACTTCATCATGCGACAGCGGCAAAATGAAATTCTCCGAGAACCCGTAGAGCAGGCCGAATGTCAGCTTGTCGTGGTGCCAGCGCCGGTGCACCGGCTCCTGCCCGATATAGTCGAGCGTATCGTTCATCCATCCCATGTTCCACTTGAAGCCGAAACCCAGGCCACCCGCGTCGGCCGGTAGCGACACGCCGGGCCAGTCGGTGGACTTCCTCGGCGATCATCTGTGTCCGGGATACAGTCCATAAGTCAGCGTGTTGACCTGGCGGAGAAACCGGACAGCGTCCCGATTGTCGCGTCCGCCATCTTCATTCGGCACCCATTCGCCAGGCTGACGCGAATAATCGAGATAGAGCATCGAGGCCACCGCATCGACCCGCAGCCCGTCGATGTGAAACCGATCCAGCCAATACAACGCACTGGCCGCCAGGAAGTTGGCGACCTCACGTCGCCCGAAATCGTAGATCGCCGTGTTCCAGTCGGGATGAAAGCCCTTTCTGGGATCGGCGTGCTCATACAGCGGCGAGCCATCGAAATGCGCCAGCCCGTGCACATCGGTTGGGAAAATGCGCCGGCACCCAGTCGAGGATGACGCCAATGCCGGCGGCGTGCGCCCGATCGACAAATCGTGCGAAACCGGCAGGGTCGCCGAACCGGCGCGTGGGCGCGAACAGGCCGATCGGCTGGTAGCCCCACGAGGCGTCCAATGGATGCTCATTGACCGGCATCAATTCGATGTGGGTGAAGCCAAGTTCGCCGATGTACGGGAGCATAAGATCGGCGATCTGGTCGTAGGACAGGAACGACCCGTCCTCGCCGCGGCGCCAGGATCCAAGATGCGCCTCATAGATCGCCATCGGACGCCGGCGCGGGTCGCCGAGCGGCGGTCGCGCATATACGCCTCGTCCGTCCAGGAAAACTGGTCAGTGACGCGCGACGACCGAAGCGGTGGAGGGTCGCAACTCGGCGGCGAACCCGAACGGATCGGCTTTGAGCGGCTGCAATGTGCCGTCGGCGCCGACGATCTCAAACTTGTAGACGGCGCCCTCGCCAATGCCCGGCGCGAAAATCTCCCAGAGGCCGGAGTCGATCCGCTTGCGCATCGGATGGCGGCGCCCATCCCAGGCGTTGAAGTCGCCGACCACCGACACCCGGCGGGCGTTCGGCGCCCAGACCGCGAAGTGCACGCCGTCAACGCCATCAACCAGGCATCGGGTGGGCCCCGAGCCGCTCGTAAAGCGTTTGATGCGTGCCCTCCAGAAGCAAGTGGTCGTCCAACGCACCCAAGACCGGTCCAAAGCTGAAGGGGTCGTCGAAGTCCCAGCTTCCGCCGGCGTTGGTCGCGTGCAACCGATAGCGCGCCGTGTTGGTTCGGCCAGGGAGCAGAACCTCGAAAAAGCCATCCGGATGGCGGCATGTCATGGCCGCCGTGGTGATCCCGTCGGCCTCGCGCACCTCGACGGAGATCGCCCCCGGCACGAGCGCGCGGATGGCCAGGCCGGCGCGGGTCACATGCGGGCCGAGGACCGCGAACGGGTCCCCATGACGGGCCCCGACGATGGCGTCGATGTCGGCGCTACCGGCGTGCCACCTCGGCACGGTAACTCTGGCGCTGGATTTGGCTTTGGGCCCAGGCTTGCGCCTGGCCACGTCAGTCGGACAACTTCACGTTCCAGATATCGTCGCAATATTCGCGGATCGCGCGATCGGAGGAGAACCAGCCGACACCCGCCGTGTTGAGAATGCTGGAACGCCACCACGCCGCCTGATCTCGCCATTTCGCATCGACCCGGCGCTGCGCGGCGGCATAAGCGTCGAAGTCGGCGGATACCAGAAAGTGGTCATGATAGGTCAGGACATCCACCATGATCGCGAAAGCGGTCGGGCTCCGACGGCGAGAACAATCCGGACCCGATCGCGTCGAGCGCGCGCTGCAGCGGCAGGGAGCCCGCGATGGTTTCCCGCGCATCAATTCCGCATCGCGCGGCGCTGTTCCGCCTCCGCCGCCGTAAGGCCGAAAATGAAGATATTCTCCTCGCCGACGCGGTCGCGAATTTCGATATTGGCGCCGTCCAGCGTGCCGATCGTCAGAGCGCCGTTCAGCGCCAGCTTCATGTTCCCAGTCCCCGACGCCTCCATTCCCGCCGTTGAGATCTGCTCGGAAAGATCCGATGCCGGAATGATCACCTCGGCCCGGCTGACGTTATAGTTGGGGAAGAATACGACCTTCAACATGCCGCGCAACGTCGGATCGTTGTTGATCACGGCCGCGACGTCGCTGATGAGCTTGATGATCAGCTTGGCGCGGTGATAGCCGGCCGCCGCCTTGCCGCCGAAAATCTTCACCCGCGGCACCCAGTCGCGAGTCGGTTCCGCGCGCATGCTCTCGTACAGCGCCACAGTCTCCAGGATGTTCAGCAGCTGGCGTTTGTACTCGTGGATCCGCTTGATCTGAACATCGAAAATCGCTTCGGGGTCGGTCCTGATCCGCAGTCGGTCCATGATCCGGTTGGACAGCGCCACTTTGTTGGCGCGGCGAATTGCCGCCAGGCGTGCATGCATGGAACTGTCGTCGGCAAACGCGGCGAAGCCCTCCAGCGCCGACGCATCATCCAGCACGCGTTCGCCCAGCGCATCGACCAGCCCGCGGTCAGCCCAGGATTGGCCTCGAACAGCCAGCGGCGAAAGGTGATGCCGTTGGTTTTGTTGACGATCCGATTCGGATACAGCGCGTGCATGTCGTGAAACACGGTCGCCCGCATCAGGTTCGGTGTGCAGTTCCGACACGCCGTTAACGCGATGCGACCCGAGAAACGCCAACGCTCCCATGCGAACCTGGCGGCCGTTATGCTCGTTGATCAAGGAGACCGACGACAGCAATGCCGGATCGGCATGCCCGGCGGCGCGCAGTCCGTCGAGGTGCAGCAGGTTGGTGAGGAAAATGATTTGCATGTGACGCGGCAGCAGCCGCTCCAGCAAATGCACCGGCCACGCCTCCAACGCCTCCGGCATCAGCGTATGGTTGGTGTACGAGAATGTCGCGGTGGTGATCGCCCAGGCTTCTTTCCAGGGAATGTCGTGGACATCGACGAGCATGCGCATCAACTCGGCGATGGCGATGGCCGGATGTGTGTCATTCAGCTGGATCGCGGCGTAATCGGGAAGCGTGCGCACGTCGCCGTGTTGATGGATATGGCGATACAGCAGGTCATGCAGCGAGGCGGCGGAGAAGAAATACTCCTGTCGCAAACGCAGTTCCTGGCCCGCCGGAGTATCCTCGCTCGGATACAACACCTGCGAGATGGCGTTGGCACGAGCCCGTGCCGCCAGAGCACCGACGTGGTCGCCCTGGTTGAACGTGTCGAGGCGCAATGGATCCGGTGCCCGCGCCGACCAAAGGCGCAGCGTGTTCACATGCCGCCCGCGCCAGCCGACCATCGGTGTGTCGTATGCGATCGCCTCGACAGTTTCAGCCGGGTCCCAGATGTGATGGTCGGTGCCGTCTGGCCGGGTCTCCCGCCGCACGGTGCCGCCGAAACCGATCATGTGGCTCACTTCGGGTCGTTCGAATTCCCATGGGTTACCGAGAGATAGCCAGCTTTCCGGATACTCGCGCTGCCAGCCGTCGCGGATCACCTGGCGAAACAGGCCGTGGTTGTAACGAATGCCGTAGCCATACGCGGCGACCGCCAGTGTCGCCATGCTTTCCATGAAACAGGCGGCCAACCGTCCCAGACCGCCATTGCCAAGCGCGGCGTCGGGCTCGACTTCGCGCAGCCGGTCGAGATCGACCCCCAGTTCCGCCAGCGCCGCCCGCATCGGCTCCAGCATCTGGAGATTGTTCAGCGCAGTCGATCAGCAGCCGGCCAATCAGGAATTCCAGCGAGAGGTAATAGACCCGTTTGCGGTTTTCGGTGTGAACCGCGCGGGTCGAGGTCATCCAACGATCGACGATACGATCGCGCACGCTCAGCGCCGTGGCCACGAACCAGTCTCGCTCGGTGGCGATGACCGGGTCTTTGCCGACGGCATAAGTCAGTTTCGCGATCACGGCGCGACGCAATGCCGCCACATCCTCATCCTGTGCCGGGAAGCGCGAGACGGCTCGTGACACGGTTGCTGGTATTGGGTGTGCCAGGGATGCTGGAACTGGACAGGCGGGCATCACTCATGCGTGGGATCCTCGTCTGGGCGTGCGGCGGCGTGCCTATCACTTGCGCTGGTATTGGCGTATACGATGATGCGGGTTCGAATTGCCATCGGCAGTCGTCGCTTCCCGTCCACCGCGACGGGGCGAGTCGCCTGGTGGCCGCCGGACCCGCTTCGGCTCGGCTCGGGCCACACTGACGAAATCGGCCAGGATCGGTCCGGGCAAGGCCGGTCAAATGGCCACTGTCAGTGCGTTATACTGGTACAGCCAGTCATAGCGTTGCGCGACTTTCTCCGGCTGGAATTCCCGATCGACATAAGCCGCCGCGCCGGCGGCGTCGCCCAGAGCCGGATTATGGAACCGCCTGGTGTTGTCCGACGAACCACGAACAATCGCGGCGGTCCGGTCGAGGCGCGCCTGCTCATAGTGGCGCAAAGCCTCAGGCACATCGTCAAACGCATCCAGACACCGGGCGATGACAATCGCGTCCTCCAGCGCCATGTTGGCCCCTTGCGCCAGGAACGGCAGGGTCGGATGCGCCGCGTCGCCCATCACGCACACACGGCCTTCAGCGAAATGGTTTAGCGGTTCGCGTCCCAGCAACGCCCATTTGAATGGCGTATCGATGTTGCGGATGATGGTCTTCACATCCTCGTGCCACGGCGCCAGGTCACGCAGACATTCCTCTGTCGTGCCCGGCACGGTCCAGGACTCGACGCGCCAGTCATCGCGTTCGATCGCGGCGACGAAGTTCAGGATTTCGCCGCGCCGCAATGGATAGGTGACGACATGGCCGCCAACACCGAGCCAGTTGTTGCCGACCAGTTGCCGCTGATGCTTCGGCAGCCGTTCCATCGGCACCAGTCCGCGCCACACCATGATGCCGGTGAATTCGGCCCGCCCGTCGCCGAACATCTGCTGGCGGATCCTGGAGTGCACCCCGTCAGCGCCAATAAGCACGTCGCCCGTCGCTGTCTCGCCGTTCGCGAGGCGGATCGTCGCGCCGGCCGCGTCCTGTGTGAAATCCCACGCAGGCGGTTCCGGGACGAATCGCCTCCGGATCGGCCTTGCGCACGGCGTCCAACGCCGACGACTTTGAGGTTTGAGTCGATATAATTCATCAGGAAGCCTCTCCTCGCATGACCGCGGCGGCGTCCATCACCGCGCGAATGACTTTGTCATAGCCAGTGCAACGGCAGAGATTGCCGGCCAGCCAATACCGCGCCTCGGTTTCCGTCGGGTTGGGATTGGCGTCGAGCAATGCCTTCGATGCGACGATCAGGCCAGGAGTGCAGAAGCCGCACTGCAAGGCCGCGTGCTCCAGGAACTTCTGCTGCACCGGATGCAGCTTTTCGCCGTCGGCGATACCTTCGACCGTGGTGATCGACTTGCCCTCGGCTTCGACGCCGAGCACGAGGCACGAGCAGACCAATGTGCCATCGATCAGCACCGAGCAGGCGCCGCAGTCACCCGACGCGCAGCCTTCCTTGCTGCCGGTCAACCCGACGACGTCGCGCAGCACATCCAGCAGGGTCTGCTGCGGCTCGCAGAGATACTCGGCCAACTCGCCGTTGATGGTTGTCGAAACGTATGTCTTTGCCATGGTTCAGTGAGCCTTTACAGTTTTGCCGGATGCCCGATCGAACGCGATCTTCGCCACGCGGCGCGCCAGCACGCCGGCGACCTTGGTGCGATATTCGATCGTTCCGCGCTTGTCGTTGATAGGTTTGCACGCGGCCTGCGCGGCCTTGTCCAGGTTCGCGAGCGTGGCGTCATCGAGCGTATGCCCGACCAACGCATCCGCCATTTCCTTCACCAGCAGCACGGTTGGTGCCACCGCGCCGAGCGAGCAACGCGCGGCGGTGCAAACGCCCTTGTCGTCGAGCGTCACGCTGATGCCGCATCCAACCACCGCGATATCCATTTCCGTACGCGGAATGAACCGCAGATAGGCATCGCCCGAGCGCGCGGGCCGCGGCGGAAACTTAAACTCCAGGATGAACTCGTCCTTGGCGAGAGTGGTGCGGCCCGGCCCGGCCGGGACCTGCTCCACCGGAAGTTCGCGCCTGCCCTTACTGCCGACGATCACGGCCGTGGCGCCGGCGGCGTACAGCGCGGGCACCAAGTCAGCGGCGGGCGACGCGTTGCACAGATTGCCGGCGAGCGTGCAGCGGCCCTGGACCTGCGTCGATCCGATGAGATCGAGCGCCTCGACCACGCCGGGCCATGCCTTGTTCATGCCGGCGTGCGCCTCGACGACCGCGCCGGGCGTGGCGGAACCAACGACGAAACCGCCGCCTTCTTCGCGGATCTCCATGATCCCGGGGATCTTTTTGGTGTCGACGATGAGTTCCGGCTTCAACCGGCCGGAGCGCATTTGCACCAAAAGGTCGGTCCCACCGGACAAAACCTTCGCGAGGCCGGACGAACCGGCAAGAAGTTTGACCGCGTCGTCCACTGTCGTGGGCGCGGAGTAAGTGAGACCTGGCATCGTAGCTCCCAATATCTGCTCTGTCGTCACGCCGATCCGGAAAGCGGATCTGTCTCCGGGACGGCTTCACACGCCACGTTAGGCGATCAGGGCGCTCCGGTCGAGGGGGCGGACGCCGGGAGTGGGCGAGGCGCCGGGGCTTCCGCCGGCGCTTCGCCCCGCCCCGGCGTCCGCCCGTCTGGACACCCGCGCGTGGCGCGTAACGCTGCCTTAATTCATGCAAGGGGACCCTGGATGCTGTTCGACTTCGCGGATACCTCCAACCAGAATGTCTACAAATTGCTCGTCGCCACCATCGGCCCGCGGCCGATCGCCTGGGTCACGACCAAAGACGTCGATGGCACCCTCAACGCGGCGCCGTTTTCCTTCTTCAACGCGATGTCCGGCAATCCGCCGGTCCTGGCCTTCGGCATCGGCGGGCGCGCCCCGGGCGACGTCAAGGACACCGGCGGCAATATCCGCCGCACCGGGCAATACGTGATCAACCTGTGCAGCTTCCCGCTCGCCGAGCAGATGAACATCACCGCGATCGACTTCCCCAGGAACGTCGATGAACTCAAGGAAGCCGGCCTGACCACCGCGCCGTCCAAACATATCGACGTGCCGCGCATCGCCGAGGCACCGGTCGCGTTCGAATGCGAGCGGCTGGTCATCGTCGATGTCGGCATCGATCGCGCCGTGGTGCTCGGCAAAGTGGTTGCCTGTTATGTGCGCGACGACTGCGTGCTCGACAAGGATCGTTGCTATATCGACACACCAAAACTCGACCTGATCGGACGCATGCATGGCGCCGGTTGGTACGCGCGCACCACCGACCGGTTCGAGCTGCCGCGCATCCCGGTCGACGAATGGCCGGCGCGCAAAGCCAAGGCCGCCGAATAACGCAACCGGAGGGGAGGAAACCTCATGGGCAAGATCATCGTCGCCGACAATCCGCTCAACGAAATGAGCATCGCGCGGGAATTGTTGCCACCGAGTCTGGACGCCGTCATGGCGAAACACGGCAGTCCGGAGTTCAATGCCGCGCTGGCGGACGTCGAATGCCTCGTCGGATTTGGCGATGGCACGATGGACGACGCGTTCTATCAGCGCGCGCCGAAGTTGAAGTTGGTGCAGTTGCTGTCGGCCGGCTACGACCGGATCAATATCGAGGCCGCGCGTAAGGCCGGCGTACCGGTCTGCAACAATGGCGGTGCCAACTCGACCGCCGTGTCCGAGCACGCGATCATGCTGATGCTCGCGGTCAGCCGCAGCCTGACCTGGCAGCACGCCAATGTGTCCGGCGGTCGCTGGCGCGGCAACAACGCCAGCGACGTCAAGCTGTACGAAATGTACGGCAAGACATTGGGCATTGTCGGTCTGGGCACGATCGGCAAGAAAACCGCGAAGCTGGCGCGCGCCTTCGGCATGCGCGTGCAATATTACGACGTGATCCGGCTCAGTGAGGAACACGCGGAACAGATCGGCGTGCGCTTCGCGCTGCTGGAGGAACTGCTCAAGACCTCCGACATCGTCTCGTTGCATGTTCCGCTGTTGAAAGACACCAAACACATGATCAACGCCGAACGGCTGAAGATGATGAAGCCGTCGGCGTATTTGATCAACACCTGCCGCGGTCCGGTGGTGGACGAGCCGGCGCTGGTCGAGGCGCTGACCAACGGCACGATCGCCGGCGCCGGCCTGGACGTGTTCGATCAGGAGCCGCCGCCGCCGAACAATCCGCTGTTCCCGCTGCCGAACGTGGTGCTGACCGCGCACTTCGCCGGGCCGACCTGGGATACGCAATACTCGCGGTTCCGCAATGCGTTCGACAATTGCCAGCGGGTGCTGCGGGGCGACAAGCCGCTCTGGGTCATTCCCGAACTACAGAGTTGAGGTCAGCGTCATCCCCGTACGCGTCACGGGGATGACGGCCGCGCCTTCCATTGCGCCAGCAGAATACCCGCCCCGATCAGCACCACGCCGATCAGGTGATACAGGTGGAATGACTCGCCCAGGAACAGCACCGCCATGACGCTGCCGAAGATGGGCATCAGATGGGTGGATTGCCCGGCGCGCGCGCTACCGATCAACTGCACGCCGCGGTTGAACAGCAAATACGAAATAAACGACGGAAACACCGCCATGTAAGCGATGCCGGTATAATCCCGCCAGTTACCGACAATGCGCATGCCGCGCGCCAGATCCCAGGCGTAAAAGGGCGCCACCATGACGGCGGACACGCCGACCGCCGCCAACATGAAACTCAGCGGATGCACCGCCGGCCGCTTCCGCAGCAGGACGATATAGGCGCCGTAAATCACCACCGAGGCCATGATCCACACATCGGCGCGAAAAAAGCGCAACGCCAGCAGCGCGCCGAGCGAACCGTGCGCGGCGACGCAGGCGACGCCGGCCAATGAAATCGCCACCGCGCCAAGCTGCCAGCCCGTCGGCCGCTCCTTGAAGAAAGCGAACGCCAGGACCGTCACCACCAGCGGCACCGATGATTGCAACAACAGAACATTCAGCGCGGTGGTGCCGGCCAGTCCGACGTAGGCGACGATATTGAAGAACGCCATGCCGGTGGCAGCCAGCACCAGCATGATCTTCCAGTGCGCGAGAAGGGTTTTCCAATCCCGCCGCAAATAAGGCCACGCGAACCACGCCGCCGTCGCGAACGCGCCGGTCCAGCGCCAGAACGACAACGCGATGGGTGGCACCGGCCCCAGGATGGCGCGTCCGACGATAATATTGCCCGCCCAGAACAGATTGGCGAGCACCAGCAGCGGCCACGCCGAATTCCATAGCCAGGCACATGAATGGCCGGGCGTCTCCTCTGGAGCGCCTGACCATCGGGCGGCCGCCTCCGCGCCGGCGCGGACGTCGTGGCGTTGCGCCGCGGCGGACGAAGGGATCGGGATGGCGGCAGCCCTGGCGCGGGCAATGGTTGGCGAACGAGATAGTTGGGGCATGCGGCGCCAGACCTCGGCTTGGGTGGATCACCATGGCACCGGTTCTTCACCAGGCGCGCGGTGATCACAGACTACGCGCGTAACGTCACCGCCCGGCGCAAAACTTCGTGATTGCCGCGTTCATAATACGGTACGGCAGGGTTTCGACCGGCCGCCGTCACCGATTGCGTTCGTGTGAGACAAAACCCAGTGCTGCTCGACAGAAACCCGCATTTCGCATAGTGTGGGACATGGCCGGAGACACAGTTGTTTGCAACCTGAGGTGGATTAACCCCGCAGATTCTCGCGCGCTTGATCTGCACGAATATCCGGACTTTCGTTGACATGCCCCGCCACGTTCTCGCGCATGACACAGACTGGGCGGGTTGGCGGCGCGCCACACGCGCGTTCGTGCTCGCCGGCGTCGCGCCAGCCGGTCTGACCTGGAGCGTGGGCGGTGACGGCGGCGATGGCCCGCCCGACGCCGGCGGCGCCTTCACGCTGTCACGCATGCTGGTGGCATTGGCCGCGCAGGCGTTTCAGGCCCGCGAGCCGGAACGGTTCGGGTTACTCTATACCTTGGTCTGGCGTGCCCATCGCGGAGAACTCGACCTTGGCGACGCCGGCGACCTCGACCTCCGCCTCGCGCGGCGCTGGGCTT
Source organism: uncultured Alphaproteobacteria bacterium (assembly GCA_963719675.1). Classification (GTDB taxonomy): domain Bacteria; phylum Pseudomonadota; class Alphaproteobacteria; order Acetobacterales; family Acetobacteraceae; genus Rhodopila. Next base: position 70,761 of record CAVRDN010000105.1, read on the forward strand.
TGGCGGTCCGGGCCGACGCGCACCGGATGCGCACCCTGATCCGCTATGCCCGGTTGGATCATGACGCACATTTCATCGGCTGGTACGAACCGGATCATTTCGTGCTGGAAGCGAATGCGCGTTTGCAGGCGCGACGCGAGCCGGACAGCCGCTTCACGATCGTGACGCCCGATGGCACCGCGCATCTGAGCCAGGCCGGGCTTCGCTTCACCGCCGGCCTGAGAAATCCCGGCGATGACGACACGCTGATCGCCTGGTGGGACGCGCATCGGGATACGTTGTTGCAAGACGCCCATGAAGGCGGCGGCCTGTCGGAGGCTGAGGAACTGGACGAGGTCCCTCGCCCGCTGGATCGTCCGTCGCTCGGACCCATCGTCCTGGCGGAGCGCCAGACCAGCGCGACCAAGGACCTCGCGCGAGAAGCCCGCGGCTGTGAGCGGTGCGCGCTCTATGGACCCGCGACGCAAACCGTGTTCGGCGAAGGACCGCGCGACGCGCGCGTGCTGTTCATCGGGGAGCAGCCTGGCGATCAGGAAGACATCATCGGCCGCCCGTTCGTCGGTCCGGCCGGACAGTTGCTGGACGAGGCGCTGGAGGAAGTCGGCATCGACCGCCGCCGCGTCCTGATCTCCAATGCCGTGAAGCATTTCAAGTTCACCCCGCGCGGCCGGCGGCGCATCCATCAGTCGCCGTCGCCCCAGGAGATCGACGTCTGCCGCTTCTGGCTCGACGCGGAACGCGCGGTGAACCCGACCCTGATCGTGCTGCTCGGCGGCAGCGCGGGCCGCGCGGTACTGGGCCGGCCGGTGACCGTGACACGGGAGCGCGGCCGGCCATTCGGCCTGCCCGACGGCGGCACGGCGTTCCTGACCGTGCATCCGTCGTATCTGTTGCGGCAACCCGACGAGGCCTCGCGCGCCCGCGAATACGCGGCGTTCGTTCGTGATCTTCGCGCGGTGAAGGAACTGATCGACGGCCCATCGATCAGCGCCCGATCGGTCAGCTCCGGGTCTGAATGACCTGGCGGACCTTCGGATAGACTTCGCGTTCCCAGCGCCGGCCGCTGAACACGCCATAATGCCCGACGCCGCTTTGCAGGTGGTGCGACTTCATATCGACCCGCACGCCGGTGCAAAGATCCAGCGCGGCGACGGTCTGGCCAATGGCGCAAATGTCGTCGCGCTCCCCCTCCACCGTCAGCAACGCGGTGCGGCGGATCGCGGCGGGGGAAACCTTGTTGCCTTTGAATGTGAGCTTGCCCAACGGTAGATGATCGTCCTGAAAAATGCGCTGCACGGTTTCCAGAAAGAACTCCGCCGGCAGATCCATGACGGCGCAGTACTCCTCATAGAACCGCCGGTGCGCCTCGGCCTGGTCCATATCGCCGCCGGACAGCGCGCGGAACTGCGCGATATGCGCGTTGATATGCCGTTCCAGGTTCATCGTCATGAACGCCGTCAACTGCACGAAGCCCGGGTAAACCCGCCGCCCCGCGCCCGGAAAGCGCCACGGCACGGTGGCGATCAGTTCCTTGTCGAACCATTCGATCGGCTTCGACCGCGCCAGCATGTTGACCTTGGTGGGGTTCACCCTCGTGTCGAGCGGTCCCGCCATCAAGGTCAGGCTGCGCGGTTGGGCGGGATCGCGCTCCTCCGCCATGATCGCGGTGGCCGCCAGAGCCGCCACCGTCGGCTGGCATACCGCCACGATATGCGCCCCCGGCCCGATGGCGCGCTGGAACTGGATCAGATGCTCGACATAGGCATCGAAACCGAAGCTCCCGGCCTCGGGCGGGATGTCGCGGGCGTTCTTCCAGTCGGTGATGTACAGATCGTGATCCGGCAGCATCGTCCGCACCGTCTGCCGCAACAACGTCGCGAAATGGCCGGACATCGGCGCCACCAGCATCACCCTGGGCTGCTCGACGGCGATGTCCTTGCGGAAATGCAGCAGGGTGCCAAACGGCGTGTCCACCGCGGCTTCCTCGGAGATCACGGCGGTCCGGTTCCCCACCGGCACCGTGGTGATGCCGTAGTCCGGCCGATGATGGGTCAGACGGGCCTCGGAGAAGATCTCTCCGGCGGCGCCCATGACGCGGAACAGCGGCGGCGTGAAGGGTCCGATATCCCAGGCGCGGACCCAGGCGGCACCGAACCGCGCCGCCTCCCGCAGCGGATGCAGAAGGTCGTTCTTCGTCTGGTAGATCTGATATTTCATGGCCGGCTGGTCATGCGCCCCCTGGTTTCGCGCCCATGGGTCATGCGCCCCCTGGTTTCGCGCCCATGAGTCATGCGCCGCTGGGTCATGCGCCAGGCACTCTTGCGTCCGCTGACCTCGCGTCCACCGGTCTCGCGTCCATTGGCCTCGCGTCCACCGGTCTCGCACGCCTTGGTCATGCGTCTCCGTCCGGAGCGGAGCCGCGCGGCTGGACAGGGATCCGTGCTCCTGAAATCGCACGCGGGCCAGGGGCGCGGCGCCGCGCCACTCCCGCCTTAATCAACCCGGTATGAAATCGGCCTCCGGTCGACATGAGTCCCTCGCTTTGATATCGGGTGACTGTTATATTGCATCGCAACATGGCACCAGAGGAGCGCGTTGTCACGATGAAAGGTGCGACCCTGTTCATTAGCAGCAAGAATTACTCGTCGTGGTCGCTGCGCGGATTTCTGCTGACGCGCCTGTCCGGGCTGGTGTTCGAGGAGCAGGTCGTCTCTCCCGACGACCCGACGCGGCGCGCGGAGTTGTTGTTGCAATCTTCATCGATCCGCATTCCGTACCTCGTGCACGGCGACGTCGTGGTGTGGGACACCCTGGCGATGGCCGAATATCTGAATGAGACATTTCCGAAAGCCCGCATGTTGCCGGATGATCCGCGCGCCCGCGCGCATTGCCGCTCGGTCTCCGGGGAGATGCATTCCGGGTTCGCGGCGTTGCGCGGCTCGCTGCCGATGAACCTGAAGCTGTACCGGCCGGACTTCACGCTATGGTCGGCGGTGCGGGCGGATATCAGCCGCATCACCGAAATCTGGCGGGAGTGTCTGGAGACGTGGCACGGCCCATGGCTGTACGGGGCGCGGCCGACAATCGCAGACGCGATGTACGCGCCCGTCGCGACGCGCTTTCGCACCTACGACGTGAAGGTGGACCGGGTGAGCGAGGCTTATTGCGAACATGTCCTCGCCTGGCCGGACATGCGGGAGTGGTGGGCCGCCGCGCAGCGCGAGCCGGAACAGATCGAGGAACTCGATATCGAGTTCTGATCGCTTCCGCCCAGAGGTGCCATGGAGGCGCGTCGCCGCGCCTCCCGCGCCAGGCTTTCGTTACGCCTTCGGCCAGGGCACCGGCGCGGGCACCGGAGCGGGTCCTGACTCAAGATCGACGGTGCCGAAGTCAGCCGGACCAACCACCTCGAGATATTCCATGTCCGGCGAGTAATCAAACAGATAATGCTGAATGCCGGGCCGCTGGTGCACGCAGTCGCCGGCCGAAACGAGGTGCTCCTCGTTCTCATACATGAATTTCGCCCATCCTTTCGTCATGAAAACGATGTGGAAGTCGGCCTCATGACGATGCCAGCCGGTGCCCTTCTCCGGCGCCTCATTCGCCTTCACCAGTTGCGCGATGACCCGCCCGCCCGTCGCGGCGGCGACGCCGAGGTCGCGATACAGAAAAAAGTCGCGCAATCCGTCGCTGCGCCAGGGCGTCTCGCCCGGCTTCACATGAGAGAACTCGCTGACAAGGGGTTTTTCGAGCATGGTGATCCGTCCTCGTTTGGGCCGTTGACGGATGCCGGCATCTCCATCCGCGGCCAGGTTGTCGCACCCAGACCCGCCTTCAGGACGATTTCCACGCGTCTCGCGGGTCATTGCCCGCGCGACTGCCCGGATAGCGTGACACGGGACGATGGTGCGTTGCAACAGGTTTCCCGCGCCTGTTTCCCGCGCCCGAGATGTGCGGAACGGACGAAAACCGCTTACAATGCGCGCGATCACGCAACCGGAGGAACCATGCACCGTCCGACGCGACTTCCGTTGGGCAACCTGCCCGACACGCGCTACCCGGATCCGCGGATCGAAGTGCTGGACAGGCGGTTTCGCTACAAGCAGGGCAACGCCGCGATCGAGCGCATCGCCACGGGTTTCCGTTGGGCGGAGGGGCCGGTCTGGTTCCGCGACGGCGGATACCTGATTTTCAGCGACATCCCGAACAACCGGATGATGCGCTGGCTGGAGGAAGACGGCCACCTGTCGGTATTCCGCGCGCCCTCGCACTACACCAACGGCAACACGCGCGATCGCGAGGGCCGGCTGATTTCCTGCGAGCACGACACCCGCCGGGTCACGCGCACCGAACTGAACGGCACCGTCACCGTGCTGATCGACCGGTTCGAGGGCAAACCGTTGAACGCCCCGAACGATGTCGTGGTGGCGAGCGACGGCGGCATCTGGTTCACCGATCCGGGTTATGGGATCGACGGGCCCTATGAGGGCCATGAGGCCGAGGCGATGCTGCCGCGCAACGTTTATCGCCTCGATCCGCTGAGCGGGACAGCGCACGTCGTGGCCGACGATTTCGTACGGCCGAACGGCATCGGATTCTCGCCGGATGAGGCGTCGCTGTACATCGTCGACAGCGGCATCTCGCATGGCGGCCCGGCGCATATCCGCGTCTTCGAGGTCGATGGCGGGCATCTGCGCAATGGCCGCGTGTTCGCCGACGATTTCGCGCCCGGGATGACCGACGGGCTCCGTTGCGACCTCGACGGGAACGTCTGGTGTTCGATGGGGTGGGGCGATCCGTCCGAGGACGGCGTGCGCTGCTACGCGCCCGACGGCACGCTGATCGGCAAGATCCATCTGCCGGAGGGCTGCGCGAATTTATGCTTCGGCGGCCCGAAGAAGGACCGCCTGTTCATGTGCGCGAGCACGTCGGTTTACGCGCTGTATATCAACGGGCGCGGTGCGATGATCCCATAGTAAGGTGCCCGGCGACGCGAACGAAACGCACGTCCCCCGGCCCGGTTCGCGCATTTTAAGACCCGCGAGACGAGCGCCGATACCGGTCCGATAACCGGAGCAAACGCGAAATTGAGTGGAACTCGCGGCATCGATCGCGGTTTTTTCCGCGTGTGACATGACAATGCGACACGACGTTGGTAGGCTTCGCCGGGACCTTAAGACGAGACGTTTCACGACTTCGCAACGACACGTTGCGGTTTTTGGGATTTTACGTGTTGAGTTCGCAAGATGATCTTTCGACCGCGATCACGGCGCTCTACGAAGCCGCGGTCGGCACGACGTCCTGGGATCGTGCGCTCGATCACGTGCTCGCCATGACCGGGTTCGACGGCGCGGCGCTGTGGACCTCCCGTCGCCTCGCGGACGTGAGCAGCGGGCGCTCGTTGTGGCATCGCCTCGATCCGGCCGGCAAGGTCGATTACATCAATCATTACGTGACCATCGATCCAAACGTCTCCCTGGTGCGGGATCCGGTTCGTAACCGGATCAATTTCGATTACCTCGCCGTTCCGGAAAGCGAGCTTGATCGCAATGAATATTACGCCTGGTATCAACCCGTCTCCGGCATGCGCTATCATCTGGGCGGCGTGGTCAGGCCCGATCTGCCATTTTTCGCGAGTGTCACACTGCATCGTCCGCGACGGCGCGGCCATGCGACCGGACAGGAGATGGACCTGTTCCGTTTGCTGTTCGACCACATCGAGCGCGCGCTGGAGGTTGAATACCGCCTGAATCTCGACCGCGGCATCGCCGCCGGGCTCGCCGCGGTGGCGGGTGCCGCCGACGGATGCATCCTGCTCGACCACGCCGGGCGCCCGGTCTTCGTCAACGACGCGGCACGCGCCCAGTCGGGGGATGCGTTGTTGTTGGATGCATCGGGAGTTCGCGCCCGCTCAGGCGCGGAGGACAAGATGTTGCGCGGTCTTATCGCCGCCTGCCGTGCCACCTACCTGCGCGCGGGTGCGTCGCCGGGCGGCACGCTGGGACTGTCCAGGCGGGAACGCGGCCATCCGCTGGTGATAACGGTCACGCCAATGCCCATCCGTGCCGGTGAGCTGGCCGATCTGGGTCCGGCGGTGTGCATTCTCATCGCCGCCCCGGACATGGCCCGGGCGCCCGACGTCGGTCTGCTTCGTCAGGTCTATCGACTGACGCCGGCGGAAGCCGCCCTCGCGCGGCAACTCTGCCTGGGGGAGACGCTGGCGCAGGCGGCGCGCGGTCGTGGCATCGCCGTCAGCACCGCGCGCACCTACCTGGAACAGATCTTCATCAAGACCGGAACGCGGCGCCAGTCCGATCTGGCGCGTCTGCTCTTGTCGCTGGCCCGAGGCGTGCCAGCGCCTGGCGACCCGCCCGCCTGACGCGCCAAATGGGGCGATCCCAAAGGGCGATCAGTGAAACGTCGGCTGCACCTCCTGGCACAGCAGACGCAACGCTTCCATCTCATGCGCGTGGTCGACCTTGCCGCCGCAATTGAGTTCCAGCAGCACGCCGTCCAGGCCCATATCATCCCGCAGCGCTTCGATTTTCCGGACAACCTCATCCGGAGAGCCGATCATCACCGATCCCCGCGTCGCGCGGTCATAGGTCATCGACGCCAGCCCCTCCGAGGTCTTCCACCGCGGATTGCCCGGATCCAGACCCAGTCGCCGCGCCGAATCCGCCAACAGCCGGCCCTGGGCGTGGAAGTAATGCAGCAGGCTTGCCTCGTATCGGTCTTTGGCCTCCGCCGCGCTCGCCGCGACAAAGCCCGGCGCGCGCAGGAACACCTGGCCGTTGCCCGGATGACCCGCGGCCTTCCACGCCGCCCGATACGCCGAAACCTGCGGCACGAACTGGCGCGCGTCCTCATGCCGGATCGCCAGGAAGATCGGCATGCCAAGTTCGCCAATCGCGACGAATGTATCCGGACTGGTGGCCGCGACCCGGATCGGTGGCATCGGCGACTGGAACGGGCGCGGCGTGACCGTCACGTCCTCGAACTGGAAATATTTGCCGGAGTGGGAGAAATTCGTTTCGGTCCACGCGCGCCGCACGATATCGAGCGTTTCGTTGAAGCGCTCTTTACTTTCCGCGTACGGCACGTTGTAGGCTTCGTAGGTCTTCGCCACGCCGCTGCGGCCGGCGCCGAAAATCAGCCGTCCGTGACTGATGTGATCGACGGTCGCCGCCTCCTCGGCGATGCGCAGCGGATTGCCCAGAGGCAACACCTGCACCGCGACGCCGATCTTGATGCGTTTGGTACGCGCGGCGATCGCGGCGGCGATGCACATCGGCGACGACAGCACCGAGCGCGGCGGATCGAAATGCAACTCCGCGAGCCACATCACATCGAGCCCCCAACGCTCGGCACCATCGACGATATCGAAGGCTTCCTCGAACGCGGCCGAGTCGGGACGTCCCACCAAGGCGGGAAATTCATGAAAGACGCCGAATTCCATCCCCAGACCCTTTCTGCGCGATGCCGGCGATTTCGACATCGCGGCGCGCATTCGTCAACAGCGCGTCACGGCGGGCGTCGGGTTTCAGCGGTTCGCGAATTCCTCTCGGCGCGCCGAATGACGCGGAAGCACGGTGAGGATCAGGCCGACGCCCAATCCCCACGACCCGTTGATCAGCATCGATTTGATCCAATTATTCAGTTGCCAACCACCGCCGATGGGCAATCCCTTGATCGCGGCGACGACGATCAATCCGGTCGCCCCCGCGAGAAAGCCGAGCAGCAAGCCGGCCCACCACAGCGACGCGGTACCACCGCGCCACACCGCGCCGAAGGCCGCGCCCCACACGCCGCCCCAAAAACACAAATCCACAGAGTCTCGGCACGCCGAAGGGTGGAACAGGGTCGATCGGATACGGCGGCGGCATGGTCAGTCCCGGCACCTCGAGGGTGTGCAGCAACGCCCACATGCCCTGATGAAAAATCAGTACGGAGAGAACCGCCGCGAAGACGCCAAGCCCGATACGCTTTGAAATACTGCCCACGGACTGGCTCCTGTTTTGTGTAACACTGTTGTTACAGGAAATTTTAGTCCAGAATACCTTTCGCTGACAATCTCGCGGAGGAATCGCCATGTCCATCGTCGTGCATCCACTTGGGACCCGGTTCGCCGCCGAGGTTTCCGGCCTCGATCTGAGCGGCCCGATCGACGAGGCCGGCCTGGCAACCATCTGGCGCGCGATCGACGATTTCTGCGTGCTGGTGTTTCGCGATCAAGCGCTGACCGACAGCCAGTTGCACGATTTCGCCGCCCGCTTCGGCCCATTGGAAATCGGTCGCGCCGCCGCTCGTCCAGGCCGGCGCCGTTTGTCGATCCCGGAGATCGGCGACATCTCCAACCTCGACGAGGACAACAAGGTCCGCGATCTGTTCGACCGCCGCCGGCTGGACTCGCTCGGCAACCGGTTGTGGCACACCGACGCGTCATACATGCCGGTGCCGGTCGTGCTGGGCATGCTGCACGCGGTCGCTTTGCCGCCGCCCTCTCCGTTCGGCAATGGAGAGACCGAATTCGCCGACATGCGCGCGGCGTACGACGCGCTGCCGGACGAGACGAAGGCCGCGATCGCCGATCTGGTCGTGCAACACGATGTGTTCTGGTCGCGCGCCCTGGTCGGCTTCACCGATTTTCCACAATCGGAGAAAGACAAATATCCGCCGTCACCGCAGCGTCTGGTTCGCACGCATCCTGGTTCAAAACGCAAGACTTTATACTTATCCGCGCATGCCTCGCACATCGTCGGCTGGCCGGTGGCGGACGGACGGTTGCTACTGATCGATCTCAGCGCGCACGCGACGCGGGAACGTTTCGTTTATCGCCATGAATGGCGCGTCGGCGATCTGGTGATCTGGGACAATCGCTGCACCATGCATCGCGGGCGGCCGCACGATGAAACCAAGGCGCGCGACCTGCGGCGCGCCACCACCTTGGATCAGGGCTCGACACTCAGTGAGGCAGCGTAACGGGTCCGGGACCGAAGTCCCGGACCCCTTGCTTCACAGCCAGTTGACCGGGCCGAGGAAGTCGCGCTTGCCAATCACCACGCCGCGATGGCGCAGAATGTTGTAGGCGGTCGTGACGAAGAAGTAGAAGTTCGGCAGAGCGAACTGACGTACGTAATCGACGCCTTTCAGCTTCCGTTCGTTGCCGCCGGCCGACCAGGAAATCACCTTGTCCTCGCTGCCGTCGATCTGCGCGCGGGTCAAAGTGTTGACGAACGCCAACGAGTCCTCAACGCGCTTTTTCGCCGCCGCGAAGCTGGTGTCGTCCACCGCCGCGAAGTCCGGACCGGCGACGCCAGCCAAACGGCCCGGCGTCATGCGGCCAAAATCCGCCGCCTGACGGAACTGCCGCGCGAGGCAGAACATGTCGGGAAACAGGCGATCGGTCAGCAGCGCGGACTCCTCGATCTTGTTGGTGGCGCAGTGATCCGCCGCCTTACCGGCGATACCGGCCAGCGCCGCCAGTTGTTGTGCGCAGACCGGCACCGTTGCGTCATACATTGAGAATGCCATGACATCTTCTCCTGTTGTTTGATTGGACGTGGCGGACCTTAGTCGATCCACGCCGCCCCGGCCAGAGAGTGCCGGGCCAGAGAGCGCACGACGGCGCGTGTCCGGCGGCCGCGGCCCTGGCCAGGCCCGTCCGCCCCGAAATTCGCCAGGTGCTTACCCTCCTCATCTCGGCTGGGCTTGACCCGGCCATCCATCGCGGCACTGTGTCGCGCGAGATGGATGGATCAGGCCCGGCCAGGACGGATAAAGACGGTGACTCGCGTGTTGGCGAACATGGGTCTGGCGTCGGAAACAAGCAAAAGCGCAACAGAAACAGAGGAGCGTATGATGGCTGAAAGATTGATCTCCGCCGACAACCATATCGACATGACCTATTGCCCGCCCGATTTATGGTCCGACGCGGCGCCGCATAACTGGAAGACGCAGGTCCCACGCACCGAGGAGCGCGACGACGGGCTGCACTGGATCGTCGATGGCGCCGATCAGGGCATGTGGAATGGCGTCGGCCCAGGATTCACGAAGTATCAGAAGGGGTCGTTCAAGCACGTTGATGAGATGAAGGACCTTGGGTTCGAATGGGACTATCGGCGGGGCGCGGTGGCGCGGCCGACCGACCCGGAATGGCGCGTCAAGGACCTCGACACCGACGGCGTGTACGCCGAGGTCATTTATGGCTGCCTGCGCCTCAATGAGATCATCGGCGATTTCGCGATCCGGGAGTTCTGCTGCGCGACATACAACGACTGGGTCGCGGATTTCGCGAAGAAGTCCGATCCCAATCGGGTGTTTCCGTTGATCCTGGTGCCGAATTCCAATCCCAAAGCGGCGGCGGAGGAAGTGCGGCGCTGCGCGAAGATGGGTCTGCGCGGCGGCGACCTCGCGTTCAAGGGCATGGAACTGCCGTTGTGGCACCATGACTGGGACGCGCTGTGGCAGGCCTCAGCCGAGTGCAAATTCCCCATCTCGTTCCACTCGACGGGTTTCAAGGCGGTGAAGGCGCCGCAAAATCCGGAGATGGAGAAAGAGTATTTCACCGAGTGGCGGCTGGTGCGCTCGGCGCTGTTCCAGCTCGACACGATGGAAGTGCTGACCTCGATTTTGGCGTCGGGTGCCTGCGAGCGCTTCCCCGACTTCAATTTCGTGCTCGGCAAGTCGGGTGTGACGTGGCTGCCCTACGTGTTCGACCGGCTGGACACCGAATACGAAGACCGCGGCAAGTCGATCGGTCTGAAGATGAAACCGTCGGATTATTTCCGCCGTCAGGGCTATGTGACCTATCAGCAGGATAAGTACCTGGAGCCGATCGTGCCGCTGATCGGCGAGGACCGGATCATGTGGGGCTCGGATTATCCGCATCCCGACTGCGTGTGGCCGGACTCGCACCGAATCCTCGCGGAAAATCTCGCGGGCTTCCCGAAGAGCACGCAGCGCAAGATCGTGCACGACAACGTGGCGGCGCTGTACAACATCCACTGATCGACAGTGCGAAATCGTGGCCGGGATTATCCCGGCCACGAATGCGGGCACACGATGAACGGCGCCCTGCCGTCATCCACCGTGGTCGCGCTCTCCCTTGGCGAGGCGCCCCAGCGCGGTGTGGATTTTCCGATCGATCTCAATTCCGTCGCGGAGCAACCGCGCCCGGGTCGCATGGCCGCGCTCGCCCGGGATTCGGATCTCATCGACGCCGTCCTGACGCGGCGTGGCCTTGATCGTTTCGATCCGCTGGGTGACCTCGCGCCGATAATCCTCGGGTGACAGGAACAGATCCGGTTTGAACGCGATGAACAGGTAGCCGCTGATGTCGCCGGCGGCACGTGTTCCGGCGGTCAGCGCGCCGAGCGCGTCCATTGCCAGCGCCAGGCCGAAGCCCTTGTAGCCGCCATCCGGGCCGCCGAACGGCAGCAGCGCGCCCCGACGCGCGGCATTCGCGTCGGTCGTGGGGTGGCCATTGGGTCCGAGTGCCACGCCTTCCGGGATTGGCGTGCCGAGCCGGGCGCGGAACTGCAGATCGGTCGCCATGAACGCCGATGTGCCCATATCGATGACAAGCGGGTCGCCCTCGGTCGGAAACCCGAAGGCGATCGGGTTCGTACCCAGCGCCGGCCGCGTGCCGCCAAAGGGTGCTACCGCCGGCGGGGCCGCGACGGTGTGGATCACGACGAAACCGGCGCGCGCGATCATTTCGCAATAGTAAGCGCTGCGTCCGGTCATCCAGGTGTTGGCGAGGCTCACGATGGCAATCCCGTTCGCCGCCGCGCGTTCGATCGTCGCCTCGCTGGCGCGAAACGCCGCGATCATGCCGTTGTTGCCGCCTCCATCGAGCACGGCGGTCGGCCCGCTCTCCCGCGTCACGGTGACGGGATGGCGCGGGCGGCGAAACTGCGGCGCATCGACCACGTTCAGCAGCTTCGGCAGGCCGGAATACTCGTAGCCGCACAGGGCCGCGTCCAACACATGATCGGTCAGGATGCGCGCGTCGTCATCGTCGAACCCGGCGCCGCGCATCGCCGCCTCACCAAGTGCCCGCGCGTCGGCGACGGTCATGCGAACGCGATTCCCGGCGGTTGGTTCGGTCATTGCTCTCACCCTCAATCGTGCCAACTCAGAGTGCGGCGGGATCGCGCGGCGTGTCCATCTCAGCGCCCACGCGGCAGCGCCTGGGCGGCAAACGGTCGCGCGATAAACCCGACCGTCAGAGAGTCTGGCCGCTCGCCTGTTCCAGCGCCGTCCACATCTCCGGTTTGAATTTGCCTTTCCAGTCCTTGTAAAATCCCGCGTCCACCAGCTTTCGCCGGAACGCCGCCATGTCGGGCGTGGTGATCGTCATGCCCTTCGCCGCCAGATCGGTCCGCGCCTTTGCCTCCGCGGCGACGATCTTGTCGCGCATGCGCCCGGCGGCGAGGTTCAGTTCCTCGGTGATGATGTCGCGCTGCTGTTGGGAAAGTCTGGCCCAGAACGCCGGATTGATGGTCAGCCAGAACCCGTCCCACATATGATTCGTGATCGCGACGAATTTCGTGACCTCGTACATCTTTGAATTCCAGATGCCGACAATCGGCCCTTCCATGCCCTCGACGACCTTGGTTTGCAGCGCCGGATAGACGTCGGCGTAATTCAATGTCGCGGGCAGCACGCCGAGCGCGCGGAACAGTCCGACGTACAGCGGACTCTGCGGTACGCGCATTTTGATGCCGGCGAGGTCATCGACCTTGTCGATCCGTTTCTGTGTCGCGATCTGGCGAAAGCCGATGTCGAACACCTTGTTCATCGGCTCCAGCCCGGCGGCGCGGATCTCGCTTTTGATCCGGTTGCCGAGATCGCCGTCGAGCGCGGCCCATGCTGTCGGATAATCCTTGAATGCCAACGGAATGCCGCTGATCGCCGCGTTCGGCGCGATGACCGCGATGACCGCCGAGGTGAAGAAATAACCCTCGATCGCACCCGAGCGCACCGGCGCGATCATATCCGTCCCGGCGCCAAGCGCGCTCGACGGGAACATGCTGAACTCGACCGCGCCGTTGGTGCGTTCCTTGATCTTGTCGCCGGCGGCGTCGCACTCGATCACCGTCGGCTCGGCCGGGGGTGAATCGATGCCCATGCGTATCGTGAACTCCGCCGCGCGCGCGACGCCCCGGCGCAGCACAGCGGGGGCCGCCAGCATTCCGGTCGCGGCGGACCGGAGCAGTTTCCGTCGTGCGATTGTCATGGTGATCGTCCCTCCCTTGCCGGCCTGTTCTGGACGCGACGGTGTCCGGCGTCCATCCGTCACAACAGGATCGTCGTCATGACCGGGCACATCGCGACGACGATAATCCCCGCCAGCAACGCGGCGAGATAGATCATCAGCGGCCGCACGCCCTCTCGCGGATCGACGTTGGAGATCGCGCAGGCGATGAAATAACCGACGCCGAACGGCGGCGTGAACAGCCCGATCCCCATGCAGAACACGGTAACAATCGCGTAATGGACCTCGCTGATGCCGAGCGCGGCGGCGGCGGGAAACAGCAGCGGCGCGAACAGCACCATGGCCGGCAAACCCTCCAGCACCGCCCCCAGCAGAATGAACAGCAGCATGGAGATGGCCATGAAGCCGGCGGCGCCACCGGGCACCGACGTGGTCCATTGCGCGACCTGGCGCGAAAACCCCGACTGGGTCAGCGAGAACGACATCCCGGTCACGCCGCCGATCACGAACATGATGGCGCCGGACAGCGACGCCGAATCGACCAGCGCCCGCCATAATGCCCGGACATACAGCCCGCTGTTGGCGATGCGGAGGATGAACCCGAGCAGCACGGCGTACATCACGCCGATCGTCGCGACCTCGGTGGCGGTGGCGACGCCTTCGACGACCGAGGTCCTGATCAGCAGCGGCAGCGCGATCGCCGGCAGCGAAACGACGAACAGTCGGGCCGCCTGACCCCAGCCGACGCGCGGCGCGATGCCCGCGTCGCTGCCGCGGTTGCGCAGATAAACCACGACGATCAGCACGCATGCCATGAAGACCGCGGGGATCAGGCCGCCGGTGAACAATCCCTGGATCGACACCGTCGTCACCGAGCCAATGGCGATCAAAACGAGGCTTGGCGGAATCGTTTCGGTCTGGATGCCGGTGGCGGTCAGCAATGCCACCATCTCTCCCAATGCGACACCGCGCTTGCGCATCTCGGGAAACAGCGGCGGGGCCACCGCCGCCATATCGGCCGATTTCGATCCTGAAATGCCCGATACCAGGAACATCGCCAGGATCAGCACATAACTCAGTCCGCCACGCAGATGGCCGACCATCGCGGCAAGGAAGTCGATCATCGCGCGGGCCATGCCGGTGATGCCCATCAGCGCGCCCAACAGGATAAATCCCGGGATCGGCAACAGCAGCATTCCGGCGAGCCCCGCCTCCGCGCGCGAGGCGACGATCGTCATCGGGCCCAGGCCGGCGAAGGCGGTGAACGCCAGCGTCGCGAGGAGAAACGCGACACCGATCGGCAGACCGCTCAGGATCGATCCTCCCAGGATCAGAACGAAATAGATGATGAGCACGAATTTGCCGATGATGGGGGCGAGCCATCCGCCGATCACCGCCACCGCGGCGAAGCCAAACACGATCAGCGCGGCGCGGGCGACGGCGCCCTCGCGCGGCAGCGACGGCAGCTTCAGCACCGCCAGAATCAGCAGCAGCACGCTGCCGACCGGCACCGCGAGGCCGCGCCAGAACATGGGAATATCCAGCACGGGACTGCCGATGATGAAACCGTCCATGGCGTGCCGCAGTCCCGGTCCGATCAGCGTCGCGAACACCACGATCTCGCCGGTCGCGGTCGCCAGTCCCAGCGCGCGCCGCCAATGTGGCGAGGCGCGCTCGACGACACTGTTCATACGCAAATGCTGCGAGCGGTGGTACGCCACCACCGATCCGATCATGGTCAGCCAGATGAAGTTGAAGCCGACGATATCGTCCGACCAGGTCAGCGGATAACGAAACACGTAGCGCGCGGCGATGCCCGCGAACAGCAGCGCGGACAGCGTGATCAGCAGGATCGCGGAGACGACCTCGCAAACGCGAACGATGCCGTCCCGCGCGATGGACCACACGCCGACAGACCACACGCCGACCGGGCGCACGCGTGCATTCGTCGCGGGATCAATCACGTTCCACCCTTTCGTTTCGCCGGATCGGCGCTCTGGACCGGTCAACCGCCGGCGCGCGGCCACGCTGCCAAACGCGGCGCGCGCCGTCGAGGCACCGATGCTGGTTCGCGATACGGCTTCGCGCACGCGGCCTCCCGGGCACGACATTTCGGGGCACGGCATCCCGGGCACGGCATCCCGGGCACGGCATCCCGGGCACGGCGTCCCTGGGCACGGCGTCCCTGGGCACGGCGTCCCTGGGCACGATTGCCCGATCCCGAGCCGAATGGGAAGCTTGAGACAACAACGGGGAATGCGAGGAAGCCGTCGATGACCACCGTACCGGACAACCAGGTTCGCGCCACCATCGTTGGCAGCCTGCCGAAGCCGTCCTGGCTGTGCGGGCCGGGCGAGATGTTCGCCAACTGGCGGTTGGCTGGCGCGACCCTCGCGGAGGGTCAGGAAGACGCGGTGCGCGTCTGGATCGCCGATCAGGAGAAGGCGGGACTGGACGTCGTGACGGACGGCGAACAACGCCGGCGGCATTACATCTGGGGCTTCTTCGAAGGCCTCGAGGGCATCGACACGATCAACCTCGGCAAACGCATGCAGCGTGGCGGGCGCTATCACAAGGAGATTTCCGCCGCCCGGATGGTTGGCGAACCGGAATGGCGCGGCCCGATCTTCGCCGCCGCGATGCGTGCCACGCGCGCCATGACCGACAAGCCGGTCAAGGTGACGTTGCCTGGCCCGATGACCATCGTCGACAGCCTGATCGACACGGTCGGCGGCCGGAGCGAGGAGCAACGCGCGTTCCGCTTCGCCGAGTTGCTGAACCAGGAGGCGTTGGCGCTGCAGGAGGCCGGCGCCTCGGTGATCCAGTTCGATGAACCGGCCTTCAATGTTTACGTGGACAAGGTGAAGGACTGGGGCATGGCGGCGCTGGAACGCGCGGCGCGCGGTGTCACCGTCACCAAGGCGGTGCACATCTGTTACGGCTACGGCACGGCGGACGTGAAGCGCTGGAAGTCGGCGAACACGGACTGGAGTCATTACGACGCGACGCTGCCGCTGCTGGCGAAATCGACGATCGATCAGGTCTCGGTCGAAACGGCGGCGAGCGGGGTCGATGTCTCGGTCATCGCCGCGCTGCGCGGCAAGGACGTGCTGTTGGGCGTGGTCGATGTCGGCAACGAAACGGTCGAAAGCGCCGAGACCGTCGCCGGCCGGCTGCGCGCGGCGCTGAAGCACGCCGACCCGGGTCATTTGTTCGCCTGTACCGACTGCGGAATGATGCCGTTGTCGCGGCGGGCCGCCGAAGGGAAACTGCGCGCGCTGGCGGCCGGCGCGGCCCTGGTCAACGCGACGATGTAGCGGCCGACGCGCGATCGATGAGGGAGAAAACGATGGCCAACGATGCCATGATCGCCGACACGGCGCCGCGTACCGAAGCCGAGCGCCTGCGCGCGATCCGGTTGATCGCCGTCGCCAGCCTGATCGGCACCACGATCGAGTGGTACGACTTCATTCTGTATACGTCGCTATCGGGCCTGATCTTCAATAAGTTGTTCTTTCCCGCCAACGATCCGGTGGTGTCGCTGATGCTGGCCTACGCGACATTCGCGGTGGGCTTCGTCACCCGGCCGATCGGCGGCGCCGTGTTCGGTCACTTCGGCGACCGGATCGGACGCAAGCCGCTTCTGGTGCTCACATTATCGATGATGGGCGTGGCGACCTTCCTGATCGGGCTGGTGCCGACGTATGCCTCGATCGGAATCGCGGCACCGCTGATGGTGATCGCGTTGCGTCTGATCCAGGGCTTCGCCATGGGCGGCGAATGGGGCGGCGCGGTGCTGATGGCGTTCGAGTATGCGCCGCCTGGCAAGCGCGGCTTCTATGCCTGCTTCCCGCAGATCGGCTTCGCGCTCGGCCTGTGTCTCAGCACCGGCGCGATCACGCTGCTGTCATCGGCGCTGTCGAACGCGCAGTTCATGGACTGGGGCTGGCGCTGCGCGTTCCTGATCAGCGTCGTGCTTCTGGGCGTCGGCCTGTTCATTCGGCTGACATTGATCGAAACCCCCGAGTTCGCGCGCATCCGCGCCCGCTATCAGGTCCGCGAATTGCCGCTGCTCGACGTGATCCGCGACGACTGGCGGCACATTCTCCTGGGCTGGCTGGCGCGCATGGGCGAAGGCGCGGTGTTCACGATCTACTCGCTGTACATGCTGTCCTACCTGACCGCGATCGTGCATTTGTCCCGCACGCTGGTATTGGGCGCCGTCACGACGGCCGGCCTCGTGCTGGTGGTCACGACGCCGCTGGCCGCGGCCTGGTCCGACCGGGTCGGGCGGCGGCGCCTGTTCGCGCTGGCCGCGCTGGTGCATGGCGCCGCCGCGTTTCCGTTGTTCTGGATGTTGAGTTCCGGCGACCCGATGCTCGCCGCGATCGCGATCGTGCTGGCGGTCGGCGTGTTGTGGGCCCCGATCTACGGCCCCGAGGCGGCGCTGCTGTGCGAGTTGTTCGCAACCCAGGTGCGCTACACCGGCGTATCGATCGTGTATCAGGTGGGCGCGATCATCTTCCTCGCGCCGTTACCGATATTGGCGACGCTGCTGGTGGCATGGAACGGCAACCAGCCCTGGTATCTCGCGGGTTATGTCACGCTCGGCTGCGTGGTGAGCGCGTGCGCGGCCGGTTTGATGGGACACACGCGATCGACGATCGCGGACGGCTGACGCGTGTGTCCCGATCGGCTGTCGCCGATCGCTAAAGCGATGGCCGTTTCCCGGCCCATGGCTGCGCCGCCTCGAACGCGGCCGAGGCCTGCAACACGCCCAGATCGTCGAACCGTCGCCCGACGATTTGCAGCCCGACCGGCAAACCCGCGGCGGTGAAGCCGCACGGCACGCTCGCGGCCGGGTTCCAGGACATGTTGAACGGGTAGGAGAACTCGGCCCAGGACACCCAGTCCCAGGGATGCGAGGGCCAGTGGTCGGGCATGAGTTTTTCGGCCGGGAAGGCCGCGACCGAAACCGAGGGCGTCAGCAGAAAATCCCAGTTCTCGAACCAGCGATGGATGTCCGCGACGTAGCGCATCTTGCGCTCGCGCGCGGCCTGGTATTCATCCACGCGGATGTTCTCGGCGTCGTGGATGCAGGCGACGAGGCCGGGATCCATCTGCTTTTCCCATTGCGCCAGCAGCGGTTTGCGGCTGGTCATATGCGCCGACCAGAAGAAGCGGATCAATTCCGGGCCGGGCGCGCCCCAGGGGATCGACACTTCCTCCACCTGCGCGCCGAGGTCGCTGAACCGCAACGCGGCGGCCTTCACAAGAGCGGCGACATCGGAATCGACGCGCGCCACGCCGAGGTCGGGCGAATACGCGATCTTCTTGCCCTTCACCCAGTCGCCCAGGCGGGCGGAGTAAGCGGCGGGCCACGCCTCCAACGTTGTGTAGTCGAGATGATGCGGTCCGGACATCAGTTCCAGCATCAGCGCGCCATCGGCCACCGTGCGGGTCATCGGCCCCATGTGCGACGTCAGGTCACCGGTGCCGACCGGATAATACGGCACGCGGCCAAAGCTCGGCTTGAGCCCGAACACGCCGCAGAAATGCGACGGCATGCGGATCGATCCGGCCCCGTCACTGCCCTGATGCAACGGCCCGAAGCCCGCCGCCGCCGCCGCGCCCGCGCCGGCCGAGGACGCGCCGGCATTCATGCCGTGCTTCCACGGATTATGCGTGATGCCGGTCAGCGGGCTTTCGGACACGCCTTTCCAGCCGAACTCCGACGTCGTGGTCTTGCCGAGGATGATCGCGCCCTCGGACTTCAGCCGCGGCACGACCGGCGTGTCCTCGGTCGGCTGGAACCCTTTCGAGGTCAGGCTGCCGTTCTGGGTCGGCATGTCCTTGGTCCAGGCGAGGTCCTTGATCGTGACCGGCACGCCGTGCAGCCGGCCGATCCGCTCCCCGCCCATCAACGCCTTTTCGGCGGCGCGCGCCGCGTCCATCGCCTGATCAGCCGCGAGATACGCGAACGCGTTGACCTTCGGCTCCAGAGCGGCGATGCGTTCCAGCAAGGCGCGCATCGCCTCGACCGGGGACATTTGTTTGGTGCGGATCTTTTCCGCCCACTCGGTCGCGGGCATGAAGCCGATCGTCGCGGAATCCATCGTAACGCTCCGTTAATAAGTCGCGCGGCCGCCGGAGATGTCGAACACGCCCCCGGTGGAGAAGGAACATTCGTCGCTGGCGAGCCACAATACCAGCGAGGCGACCTCGTCGATTTCGCCAAACCGTCCGATCGGGATTTTCGACAGCATCCAGTCGATCTGCTGTTGTGTCATTTGGGTGAACAATGGAGTCTTCACGGCGGCGGGGGTGACGCAGTTGACCCGGATGCCGGTATCCGCGAGTTCCTTGCCCAGCGACTTGGTGAGCCCGATGACTCCGGCTTTGGAGGCGGAGTAGGCGGACGCGTTCGGATTGCCGTCCTTACCCGCGATCGACGCGATGTTAACGATACGTCCACTGTTTTGTGTTCGCATGAAGGGCACGACGGCACGATTACAGTAAAAAACGCCCTTCAGATTGACATCGATCACCTTGTCCCAGGCCGCGACCGGGTAATCCCACGTCGGCACGTTTGGACCGGTGATCCCGGCGGAGGTAACCAGTATGTCGATAGTTCCCAATGTGGCGGCGGTCGAGGCGGCGGCGCGATGCACCGCATCGGCGTCGGTAACGTCCAACGTCACGGTGTGCGCGGCACCGGATTTCGCGAGGCCGGCTTCGTCCATGTCCCATAGACTCAGGCGTGCGCCCTCGGCGGCGAGCCGCGCGGCGATGCCCGCGCCGATCCCTGAAACGCCGCCGGTGATGACAGCCGTGCGTCCGGCGAAGCGTGCCGCCATGATGGGTCTCCCTGGTGATGTGCGGCGGCAGTTTGGTCCGAACCGGCGGGGCTGGTCCAGATGGCGGGGGAAGCGCGAGGGCTCCGCCCTCGGACCCGCCAGGGGCTTTGCCCCCCGGACCCCCAGCAAAGGCAGTGCCTTTGCAATCCATCCATTGGGTCGGTGTGTGAGGAGGGCCAACCGTGACCTCGCAAGGTCCGGGTTGGCCCTCCTCACACACCGACCCAAAATGACAGGTTCCAAGGACAATGTCCTTGGCGGGGCTCCAAGGGGCAGCGCCCCTTGGCGGGTTCGAAGGGCGGAGCCCTCGCGCTGTCCCCTTGCCTCGCCGCCCTGCCCCGCCTATCCACCGCCGCCATGGGAGGTCACATCGCGCTGTGAGGTGACACCATGACAATCCGCAATCTCGATCGCATTCTGGCGCCGCGCCGTGTCGCGGTCATCGGCGCGTCCAGCCGGCCGCGCGCCGTCGGCCATCTGGTGCTCGCGAACATGCGCGCCGCCGGATTTTCCGGCACGCTGATGCCCGTCAACCCGCGCGAGCCCGAAATCGACGGCCTGCCCGCCTACGCCGACGTGGACGCGTTGCCGGAGGATCCCGATCTCGCCGTCATCGCCACGCCGCCGGACAGCGTGCCCGGCCTGATCGCGCAACTGGCGCGCCGCGGGTGCGCGGGCGCCGTCGTCATCACGGCCGGGTTTGGCGAAGGCACCGCCGAGACCGGCATGAACCTCCGCCAGGCGATGCTGGAGGCCGCGCGGCCCGCGATGCTGCGCATTATCGGCCCGAACTGCCTGGGAATGGTGGCACCCGGCGTCGGCGTCAACGCGAGCTTCAGTTCATCGCCGGCCCGCGATGGCGGCATCGCCTGCTTTACGCAGTCAGGCGCGGTGGCGGCGGCGCTGATGGATTGGGGCTACGCGCACTCGGTTGGGTTCCGCTATCTCATTTCGCTCGGCGACATGGCCGATGTGGATTTTGGCGACCTGCTGGACTTCGTCGCCACCGACGCCGGCACCAAGGCGGTGCTGCTTTATGTCGAGAGCGTCACGTCCGCGCGCAAGTTCATGAGCGCGGCCCGCGCCGCGGCCCGCGGCAAACCGGTCATCGTCGTGAAGTCGGGCCGCCATCCCGCCGCCTCGGCCGCCGCGAAATCGCATACCGGCGCGATGGCCGGCTCGGACGCCGTCTACGACGCCGCGTTCCGGCGCGCCGGATTGTTGCGGGTCAAAGGCCTTGGCGATTTGTTTTCCGCCGCCGAGACGTTGTCCCGCGCCATCAGCCCCCGCCGCGGTGAACGCGTGGCGATCCTCACCAACGGCGGCGGCTTCGGCGTGCTGGCGACCGATGCGTGGCTCGATGCCGGCGGTGCCATGGCTTCGCTGTCGGAGGCGACGATCGCCACCCTGGACAAAGTACCTGCCGCCCACCTGGTCGCGCGCCAATCCGGTCGACATCGTCGGCGACGCGGGCGCGCAACGCTATGAGGACGCCCTGTCCGCGCTGCAGACGGACCCCGGCATCGATACGATCCTGGCGCTGAATTGTCCGACCGGCGTGTCCTCCCCGATCGAGGCCGCCGACGGGTTGCTCGCGGCATGGGCGAACCGGCCGAAATACGCCGCCCCAAACCTGCTGGCCTGCTGGCTGACCGCCAACCACGGCGAGGCGATCCGCGCACGCTTCAGCGAGGCGGGCATTCCCGCCTTCGACACGATCGAGAGCGCCATCGCCGGCTGCGCGGAGTTGGCCGAATTCGCGCGCAACCAACGGCTGATGCTGCGCGTGCCGGCGCGCGGCGAGGACGCCGAGCCGGAGACCGACCTCGCGCGGGCGGGCCGCCTGATCGCCGCCAGCCAGCGTCCCTGGATGGACGCGGCGGCGGCCAAACAACTGATCGCGGCGCATGGCATCCCCATCGTGCAGGTACTGTCCGCCACCACGCCGGAGGAAGCCGGCCGCGCCGCCGAGGAAATGGGCGGCTCCGTCGCGTTGAAGATCCGCTCGAGCGTGTCGCTGCACAAATCCGATGTCGGCGGCGTCGTGCTGGACCTGTCCGGCGCCGACGCGGTGCGCGCCGCCGCCGAGTTGATGCTGGCCCGCATCGAAGGTGTCGATGGCTTCACGGTCGAGGCGATGGCGCAACGTCCCGGGGCGTTCGAGTTGATCATCGGCGCCAGTGTCGATGCCACCTTCGGTCCGGTCATCCTGTTCGGTCAGGGCGGCGTCGGCGTGGAGGCGATCGGCGATACCACGTTGGCGTTGCCGCCGTTGGACATGGAACTCGCGCGCGGCATGATTGCCCGCACGCGCATCTCGCGGCTGCTGAAAGGCTTCCGCGGCCGGCCCTCGGTGGACATTGACGCACTGGCCGGCGCGCTGGTTTCGGTCTCGCGGTTGATGCTGGATCATCCGGAAATCGTCGAACTCGACATCAATCCCATCCTGGCCGACGCCGAAGGGGTGATCGCGCTCGATGCGCGCGTGCGGCTGGACGATCCGGACCGCCGGCCGCAATCGTCGATCGTGCCGTACCCCCGCGAACTGGAGACCACAGAACCGTTGCGCGACGGCACCGTGATGCATCTGCGCCCGATCCGTCCCGATGACGCGACCGTGGCGCGGCGCTTCCTCAAGTCGGTGTCGCCCGAGGACATCCGCGCCCGCTTTCATGGCGCCATGCGCGATTTCAGTGGCGCGATGCTGATCCGGCTCACGCAAATCGATTACGATCGCGAAATCGCTTTGATCGGGTTCCGCGACGGCGACGAACTGCCGCTTGGAGTGGTCCGGCTCTACGCGGAACCCGACCACATCAGCGGCGAGTTCGCCATTCTCGTGCGTAGCGATCTGCATGGTCACGGGCTCGGGACCATCCTCATGCATCGCATCATCCGGGTGGCGCGCGATCGCGGATTGCAGCGAATCGTCGGTTCGGTGTTGCGGGATAATTCACGGATGTTGCGTCTGGTGCGAGAACTGGGTTTCGTGGCGGAGAACGCGCGCGGCGATGAGGTGACGATGGTGCTGCGCCTGTAACAACCGGGAGGTACGATGGGGGCGCGATATGTTGGTGCGATCGACCAGGGCACGACCTCCAGCCGCTTCATCGTTTTCGATCGAGCCGGCGACACGGTGGCCTCGGCGCAGCGCGAGCATCGGCAGATCTTCCCCCAGCCCGGCTGGGTCGAGCACGATCCCGACGAAATCCTGACCGCCGTTCGCGCGGTCATCGAGGAGGCGTTGCGCGGCGCATCGTTGACCACCGCCGACCTCGCCGCCGTCGGGATTACCAATCAGCGCGAGACAACGGTATTGTGGGATCGCCGCACCGGCCGCGCCGTGCACAACGCGCTCGTCTGGCAGGACACGCGAGTCGATCCGATGGTCGCGGAGTTCGCGCGCGACGGCGGGCAGGACCGGTTCCGCGCGCGACCGGGTTGCCGCTGGCGAGCTACTTCTCGGCGCTGAAATTGCGCTGGCTGCTGGAACATGTGCCGGCGCGCGATGGCGGCGAGCGGTCGCGTTCGGCACCATCGACAGTTGGCTGATGTGGCACCTGACCGGGCTGCACGTCACCGACGTCACCAACGCGAGCCGCACCCAACTGATGAACCTCGCGACGCTGGACTGGGATGACTCGCTGCTGGCCGCGTTCGGCATTCCCCGTTCGGTGCTGCCGCGGATCGTTCCGTCCTCCGAGGTTTATGGTCCGGCGCGCGGCGTGCTGGAGGGCGCGCTGATCGCGGCATTCTGGGCGACCAGCAGGCGGCGTTGATGGGCCAGGCCTGTCTCGCGCCCGGCGAGGCCAAGAACACCTACGGCACCGGCTGTTTCCTTCTGATGCACACCGGCACGGTGCCGGTGCCCTCGCGGCACGGTCTGGTCACGACCGTCGCGCACCAACTTGGCGATGCACCGGCGACCTACGCGCTGGAGGGCTCGGTCGCGGTCGCCGGCGCGCTGGTGCAATGGCTGCGCGACAATTTGCGGCTGATCCGGACGAGCGGCCGAGATCGAGGCACTCGCGGCCTCGGTGCCCGACAACGGCGACGTGTATTTCGTCCCCGCGTTTTCCGGGCTGTACGCGCCGTACTGGCGCGCCGACGCGCGCGGCATCATCGCCGGTTTGACCGGCTTCGCCTCCGCCGGACATATCGCGCGCGCGGCGTTGGAGGCCGTCGCGTATCAGACCTGGATGTCGTGCGGGCGATGGAACAGGACTCCGGCATTCCGATGCGCTCATTACGCGTCGATGGCGGCATGATCGTGAACCAGATGCTGATGCGGTTTCAGGCCGACATGCTGGACGTGCCCGTGGTCCGGCCGCGTGTGCTGGAGACGACGGCGCTCGGCGCGGCCTATGCCGCGGGCCTCGCCGTTGGTTACTGGAACGGCCTTGATGACCTCCGCGCCAACTGGGCCGTCGCCGAAACCTGGACGCCGGCCATGGACGCGGCAAGGCGGGACGCGTTGGCGGCGTCCTGGGCGAAGGCGGTGGAACGATCGATGGGGTGGACGTGAAGGAGCCCAGTACTCTCGGTCACGGCCCGATCATCGGGCGGCTCGACGGTATCGTCAGTCGTGCCGTCCGTGCCGCGTCCTGACGTTCGAGCCGGCCTCACATCGCGATCGAGAAACCCCCGTCCACCGGGATCGCCGTTCCCGTCACGAAATTCGACGCCTCGCTGGCCAGGAAAGCCGCCACGCCGGACATGTCGCGCGGTACGCCCCAGCGCCCCTCCGGCGTGCGCTTCTCGACACTTTCGTGCAGCCCGGTCACCTGCTGCCGCGCCCGCTTCGTCAGGTCGGTGTCGATCCAACCCGGCAACACGGCGTTGACCTGGATGTTGTCCTTGGCCCATGCGGTGGCGAGGGCGCGGGTCATTTGCACGATGCCGCCTTTGGAACTGGCGTAGGGCGTCGCGTACGGCGCACCGAACAGCGACATCATCGAGCCGATGTTGATCATCTTGCCGCCGCCGACCTTCTTCATCGCGTGATACGCGGCCTGCGAGCACAGGAACGCGCTCGTCAGGTTGGTATCCAGCACGTGATGCCACTCCTCCTCGGTGAAGTCCTGCGGCATTTTCCGCACCGACGTGCCGGCGTTGTTCACCAGGATGTCGACCCGGCCGAACAGCCGCTCGGCCTCCGCGATCAGGGCAACGCACGCGGCTTTCTTCGTCACGTCGGCCGCCACGAACTCGGCCTTCACGCCAAGTTCCCGCAGCGAGGCCAGAGCGGTCGCCGCTTTCTCCGCGTCGCGGCCCGCGATGACGATGTCCGCGCCGAGCGAGGCGATGCCTTCGGCCATGCCCAGTCCGATACCGCCGTTACCGCCGGTGACGACGGCGACCTTGCCTTTGAGATTGAACAAATTCATCGCGAACTCTCCCCACCATGCGCGGCGGCCTCTCGATGCGGGCCGCGCGTCGGCCAACGGTCTCGCACGATCCGCCCGGCTTTGCCACGTCCCCGGGAGAAGTCCCCTGGGCATTGCCAGGTCTCCACCCGGAATGCTAGCGCACTCGGCGCATCACGATGAGGTGACACAATGAAGCGCGCCATTCTCACCGCCCTGTTCGGATCCGTCTGCCTAGAGTCTGGCGGCGTGCGTGGTCCAACCGGCACCCCCGCCACCTCCGATGGCGCCCGCCCCGGTGATCGTACCCGCACCCGTGCCGCCGCCCGTCGTGGTCGTTCCGCGCCACCGGCGCTGGCGCCGGGCCTGCCCGCGTGGTTTCCACCTTGGCCGTTATGGCCACCGTTGTCGGCGAATCGGTAACCCTCAGTAACGACCCTCTGAAAACGCCCGTAGGCGCGCCGCGTCAGTTGCCGAACGCGCGGCGCGCCCACAGGCAGGCTTCATCCATCGCCTCGGTGGCCTTGTCGACGATGCCGGGGAAGAAGAAGAAACCGTGGTTCATGCCGTCCCAGCGTTTCATTTCGACGGCGACTCCGGCCTTGCGCAGCGCTTCGGCGTAATATTCGCCCTCATCGCGCAGGGGATCGTATTCGGCGGTCTTGACCAGAGCCGGCGGCAATCCGGCGAGGTTTTCCGCGCGCAACGGTGACGCGTGCGGATGCGCTCCGTCGTCGTGCGAGCGGACGTAATGGTTCCAGAACCAGATCATGCCGTCGCGCGTCAGGCCATAGCCTTCCGCGTTCTCGATCATCGATGGCGTGCCCGGCTGGTAATAATCGGTCACCGGATAGATCAGCATCTGACCGATCAACTGCGGCCCGCCCTCATCCCGGATGCGTAACGCGGTGACGGCGGCCAGGTTGCCGCCCGCGCTGTCGCCCGCCACCATGATGCGGCCGGGATCGCCGTGCAGAGCGGCAGCGTTTTGCGCCACCCAGCGCGTCGCCGCGAGGCAGTCGTCGGGTGCCGGCGGGGAATTTGTGCTCGGGCGCCAGCCGGTAGTCCACCGAGACGACGACGCAGTTCGCGCCCGCGCACAGGTTGCGGCACATGGCGTCATGTGTGTCCAGGCTGCACACCACGAAGCCGCTGCCGTGGAAGAACACCATCAGCGGAAACGGCCCCTCGCCGATCGGCGTATAGATGCGCAGCGGCAGCGAACCGGCCGGCCCCTGCATGTCGCGATTGATCACCGACGCCACCTCGGGTTTGCGCAATCCGGGAATGTCGCGTGCCGCCATTTGCACCCGCGCGTCGGCGACCGAGAGCGAATGCAACGGCGGCAACTTCGCCCGCAGGTCGAGCAGTGCCTGAATTTGTGGATCGACCGGCATGACACGTCCTCCTGATTGCTCCCGGCGCACGCCAGGTTGTGGCTTCAGGAGTATGAACGCGGTAGGATCGCGGTTCAAATCGCAGGAGCGCTCCCACATGGCCCCGCCCCCGCCTTTCGGCGCCAACTCAGCCGCCGCGCGCGACGTCGCCAACGTGCTGCATCCCTACACCGACCTGAAAACCCATCTCGAGGTCGGGCCGGTCGTCGTATCGCACGGCAAGGGCGTGCGGGTCTGGGACGATACCGGCAAGGAATACATCGAGGGCGTCGCCGGTCTGTGGTGCGCGGCGCTCGGCTTCGACAACGAGCGCCTGGTGCAGGCGGCGGTCACGCAGATGCGCAAGCTGCCGTTCTATCACGCGTTCGCCGCCAAATCGCACGAGCCGATGATCGACCTGGCGGAGATGCTGATCGAACGCGCGCCGGTGCCGATGAGCAAGGTGTTCTTCGCCAACTCCGGTTCCGAGGCCAACAACTCCGCCATCAAAATGGTCTGGTACATGAACAACGCGCTGGGCCGGCCGAACAAGAAGAAGCTCATCGGACGGTTGAAAGGCTATCACGGGATCACGATCGGTTCGGCGTCGTTGACCGGGTTGCCGGCCAATCATCGCAGCTTCGATGTGCCTTTGCCGGGTTTCGTACACACCTCGACGCCGCATCATTATCACGGCGCGCAACCCGGCGAGTCCGAGGAGGATTTCGCCACGCGCCTCGCCGATGACCTGGAGCAACTGATCCTGAAGGAAGGTCCCGACACTGTCGCCGCGATGTGGGCTGAGCCGATCATGGGCGCGGGCGGCGTGATCGTTCCGCCCGCGGGATATTTCCCGAAGATCCAGGCGGTGCTGCGCAAATATGATGTGCTGCTGGTCGCCGATGAGGTGATCTGCGGGTTCTGGCGCACCGGCAATTACTGGGGCAGCCAGACGCTGGACATCGTTCCCGACATCCTGGTCTGCGCCAAGGCGCTGTCCGCGTCCTATCTGCCGATCAGCGCGGTCATGGTGAACCAGCGCGTGTTCGATGCGCTGGCCAAGGAGAGCAACGAGATCGGCACATTCGGACACGGGTTTACCTACTCCGGCCATCCGGTGCCGGCGGCGGTCGCGATCGAGACGCTGAAGATCTACGACGAGATGGACATCGGCGCGCATGTCGGCAGGTCGGGCCGTATCTGCAGAACGGAACTGCGCCGGCGCTTCGCCGATCATCCGCTGGTCGGGCGAGGTGCGCGGCATCGGCCTGATCGCGGCGGTGGAACTCGTCGCCGACAAAGCCAGCCACGGCAATTTCGATCCGCGCGGCGAAAGTCGGCGGCCGCTTGATGAAGCTGTGCGAGGAGAACGGTGTGATCCTGCGCAGCGGTCGCCAACAACTCGCTGTGCTTCAGTCCGCCGCTGGTCATTTCGACGGCGGAGATCGACGAGATGCTCGATCGGGTCGGCAAGTCGCTGGATGCGCTGACGGTGCAGCTGCGGCGCGAGCAGATCGCCGTGGTGCGGTAAGTCCGGGTTGAGGCGCGCGGCAGGTCCGGCGACGGTGTCGCGCGTGATCGCGGCCATTTTATCGCGGTGGACGCGGAGCAGGCTGAGGTCGCGGAGGAAGACGACGACAACGCATTGACGCGAGCCAGCGAGCGTCTTCTCCGCGACCTCAGCCTGCTCCTCGTCCTCCGTGCATTAATCGGGCCGCGCCGCGCGCACGAACCACGCCGTATCCCGCGAACATCCGATCAGACGTTCGCCCGCCGCACGAACTGCCCATCGCCCGGCTTCGCCAACACCGACACGCCGTCCCAGATCAGCCGCCCGCGCAACCACGTCGCCGCGACCCGCGCGCGCATCGGCCGCCCGTGATACGGCGACCAGTTCATTTCCGGCCGATCCACCAGCGTCGTTTCATCGAAGCGGAAATCGCCGCGCTCCAGCACGACCAGATCGGCATCGCGAACCGACCCGGATGCGCGCCTTTCTTCGGCCAGATGCCGTGCAGTTTCGCGCTGCGTTCGGCGCAATACGTCGCCATCAACATCGGCGACAGGCCGCGCTCCTCCAGCAGCGAGAACATCAGCGGCGCGAAACTCTGCAATCCCGTCAGTCCGGCGCCACAGGCGAAGATGTCGTCGAGCGTCTTGCGCTCACGCGGCCACGGCGCGTGATCGGTAGATATATAAGCAATCTGATCCGCGAGCAGCACTGTCCCACATCCGTTCTACTTCGGCGGCGGTACGGAACGGCGGATTGCACTTCCCGAAGCCTTTCAGCCTGATGATGTCGTCCTCGGTCATGCACAGATAATGGATGCAGGCCTCGCCGGTGGTCTTCGCGCCCAACTGCCGAAACTCGCGCGGCGAGATCGAAACCGCGCGCGATCGAGGAATGCGCGATGTGCACATGCGCGCCGGTCTCCAGCGCCATCTCGAAGATCTCCAGATCCGCCATCGACTCGGCCAACGGCGGACGGGTGCGGCAATGCATGATCGGATCGGTGCGGCCGGCGGCACGCGCTTCGGCGGTGAGTTTCTCGACCAGTTCCTGATCTTCGTTATGGATCGCGCACGGCAGCCCGGTTTTCGCGATCGCGTGAAACGCGGCCAGCATCGTCGGATGATCGATGCGCGGGAACCGCACCGCGTCATATTCGTAGGTGGACAGCTTGAACGCCGAGATGCCGCCCGCTGCCAGTTCGGGGATCGCATGCACGCCGCCGGTCTTGGTGATCGTGCCGTAAAGCGCCATGTCGACGTGCGACGTACGCTCGACCCAACCGATCTTGTCGCGCAACAGAGTGGCGTCGGTCACCGGTTGCGGCACGTCGTACGGCATGTCGCAACAGGTCGTCACGCCACCGGCGGCGGCGCTGCGCGACGCCGTTTCGATGCCCGGCCAACCGGTCGAGGACGATGTGTGCATGTGACCATCGACAAGACCCGGCAAGATCAGGTTGTCGCCATGCGAGATCGTTGCCGTCGGCGGGCGGCGGCGTTCCCTGCCCGATCGCGGCGATGGTTTCACCCCGCACCGCGACGTAACCTTCTCGAATGATGGCTTCGGTGGTGACGACGGTACCGGTGATCACGCTATCGAATGGTGTTGACACTTATATATATGCATCCTTCGGTGCTTTGTCGGCGATTGCCTCATCGACTCCCGCCGGACGCTTGCCCCGAACTGGCGCGACCGTAGGAAGCAACACGGAAGCAGATAACGCGGGCCAGCATGTGCGGGAACGGTGGCTCTGTCCACACCGAAGCCCAAAGCCGAAGCCCAATGCCGAAGCCCAGTACGGAGGAATGAATGATTACGCATGACGTCACGGTCCACCCGTCCACGGAGGATCTGAAACGCGAAGACCAACTCGCCTGGAAGATCGCCGGTGTGGCCGCCGACAAAGTCGCGGTCGACAAGGACGTGGCGGAGATGATCGCCAATCGAATCATCGACAACGCCTCCGTCGCGATCGCCGCGATCAACCGCCGTCCGGTCGTTTCGGCGCGCGATATGGCGCTGGCGCGGCCGCATAAAGGCGGCGCCACGGTGTTTGGCGTCCCGCCGGCCAAACGCGTCTCGCCGGAATGGGCCGCATGGGCGAACGGCACCGCGGTGCGCGAGCTTGATATGCACGACACGTTCCTCGCCGCCGATTACTCGCATCCCGGCGACAACATCCCACCGATCCTCGCGGTCGCGCAGACCATCGGGAAAGTCGGGACGCGATCTGATCCGCGGCATGGCGACCGGATATGAAATCCAGATCGACCTCGTGCGCGCGATCTCGCTGCACGAACACAAGATCGATCATATCGGTCATCTGTGTCCGGCGCAGGCCGCCGGCATCGGCACGCTGCTCGGGTTGAAGCAGGAGGTGATCTATCAGGCGGTGCAGCAGGCGGTGCACGTCAGCTTCAC
Organism: uncultured Alphaproteobacteria bacterium; assembly: GCA_963719675.1. GTDB lineage: Bacteria > Pseudomonadota > Alphaproteobacteria > Acetobacterales > Acetobacteraceae > Rhodopila. The sequence goes on from CAVRDN010000105.1 coordinate 101,516, forward strand.
CACGCGGCAGTCGCGCAAAGGCGAGATCAGTTCGTGGAAAGCGTACGCGCCCGCGCATTCCGGCAAGCTGGCGGTCGAGGCGGTCGATCGCGTGCTGCGCGGCGAAGGCGCGCCGTCAGCCGATCTATGAAGGCGAGGACAGCGTGATCGCCTGGATGCTGGATGGTCCGAAGGCGGCATTATCACGTGCCGTTGCCCGCGCCGGGTGAGCGCAAGCGCGCGATCATGGACAGCTACACGAAGGAACACAGCGCGGAATATCAGTCGCAGGCGCTGATCGACCTCGCGTTCCGCATGCGCGAGAAGATCGCCGACCTCGAACAAATCGAGAAAATCGTGATCCACACCAGCCATCACACCCATTACGTGATCGGCACCGGCGCCAACGATCCGCAGAAGATGGATCCGAAAGCCAGCCGCGAAACGCTGGATCACTCGATCATGTACATTTTCGCGGTGGCGCTGCAGGACGGTAAATGGCATCACGTCGACAGTTACACTTCGAAACGTGCGAGACCGCGCCGACACCGTTCGGCTATGGCACAAGATCGAGACAACCGAGGATCCGGAATGGACCCGCCGCTATCGCTCGACCGATCCGAATGAATTGTCGTTCGGCGGCCGCGTCGAAATCTTCATGCGCGACGGCTCGAAGCTGGTCGACGAAATGGCGGTCGCCAACGCCCATCCGTTCGGCGCCAAACCGTTCGGCCGCGACGACTACATCGGAAAATTCCTGACGCTGACGGACGGCATCGTCAGCGCGCGCGAAGCGACACGCTTCCTGGAGGCCGCACAGTCGGTTGCCAGCCTGCCGGCAGGTGAACTGCATCAGTTGAACGTGGCGCTGCCCGCGGGCACGCTGGCCGTCGGCAAGCCGGGCATTATCTGAGGCCCAGCCATCATCGAAGAAGGACCTGACCCATGAGCGAAACCGCGTTACCCAACCGGGCGAAAAAAGGTGTTGGCCTGTCCGGCATCGTCGCCGGCAACACCGCGCTGTGCACCGTCGGCCGCTCGGGCAACGACCTGCACTATCGCGGCTACGACATTCTCGACGTCGCCGACGTCTGCGAGTTCGAGGAGATCGCCTATCTCATCGTGCACGAGCAAACTGCCGACGCAGGCGGAGCTGCGGAACTACAAAGCGAAGCTGTCGTCGTTGCGTGGCCTGCCGGCGGCCGTCAAAGCCTCGCTGGAGGCGTTGCCGGCCGCCTCGCACCCGATGGACGTGATGCGCACCGGACTGTCCGCAATGGGCTGCGTGCTGCCGGAAAAGGACGATCAGAACGTGCCCGGCGCACGCGACATCATCGACCGGCTGATGGCCTCGCTCGGTTCGATGCTGCTGTACTGGTTCCACTACGCGCATAACGGCAAGCGGATCGACGTCGAGACCGACGACGATTCGATCGGCGGTCACTTCCTGCATCTGCTGCACGGCCGCGAACCGAGCGCCGAGTTCGTCCGCGCCATGCACACGTCGCTGATCCTCTACGCCGAGCACGAGTTCAACGCGTCGACCTTCACCTGCCGCGTGGTGGCCGGCACCGGTGCCGACATGTACTCGGCCCTCACGGCCGGGATCGGCGCCTTGCGCGGGCCGAAACATGGTGGCGCCAACGAGGTCTCTTTCGAAATCCAGAACCGCTACGCGTCGCCGGACGAAGCCGAGGCGGACATTCGCAAGCGAGTCGCGAACCGCGAGGTCGTCATCGGATTCGGTCACGCGGTGTATACGATCGCCGACCCGCGCAACGAGGTGATCAAGAAGGTGGCGCGCCGGTTGTCCGAGCAGGCGGGCGATCTGCGGCTGTTCAACATCGCCGACCGCATCGAGGCGACCATGATGGACGCCAAGAAAATGTTCGCCAATCTGGATTGGTTCAGCGCCATCTCGTACCACATGCTTGGCGTACCGACCTCGATGTTTACTCCACTTTTCGTGATTGCGCGGACCTCCGGCTGGGGCGCGCACGTGATCGAACAACGGCTCGACAACAAGCTGATCCGGCCGACCGCGAACTACGTTGGTCCGGAAAATCTGAAGTTCGTGCCGATCGATAAACGGGGCTGACAACGCGTTTGAAACCGATACGATGCCGCCGCGGCGACATGCCGCGGCGGAATTTTTTTGTGCATTCGATACTTTTGCATTGACATCGGCACGTCAGATGTCGAGAAGCGATTCTGGCTAGAGTAGAATCGATTCGAATCACCGAGTCGCATGTCAATGGTAAGGACGTTTATGCACGCTCGTCCGGTCCTCATTACGAACCGATGGTCAAAGCAACGACCTCGCGTTTCGAAACGGGTGCGGGCCTCGACCTCGGTCGCAGCGAGACGCGATCGAAAGAACTTTTGGTTTCGTAACGACACCGGTCAGGACGGCCATTCGGCCGTGACACCGGCAACAGGGAGTTTCCAGGCGTGAACAGCGACGATAGCGACACTCGAAGAGACCCCGCGCGCGCAGCCTCTCGCGATGCGCGCCGGTACGAAGAAAGCGGCGAAGAAGGCCGGCCGCAAAGCCGCGCCGAAGAAAGCCGGACGTAAAGCGGTAGCGAAGAAGGCCGCGCCGAAGAAGGCCGCCGCGAAGAAGGCGGGACGCAAGGCCGCGGTGAAGAAGACCGCGAAGAAGGCGGCGCCGAAGAAAGGCGCGCGTAAAGTCGCCGCGAAGAAGGCTGGCCGTAAAGCCGCGCCGAAGAAGGCCGGTCGTAAAGCCGCCGTGAAGAAAGCAGCCCCGAAGAAAGCCGCCGCAAAGAAGGCGGGTCGTAAGGTCGCTGTGAAGAAGACCGCGAAAAAGGCGGCGCCGAAGAAAGCTGTCCGCAAAGCGCGTAAGAAGGCCGCCGCGCCCATGCCCATGGATGAGGCTCCTGAAACTTCCGACTCGGCCAACTCGTAAGACGAACGGTGAAATGCCTGGAGACGTTCCGGTATCAGCCAAACGTCTCCAGCAGTTCATTCACCTGATCTGGCGTCAGCAAACGCGGTGCGCTGCCCCGTAACGTCAGGTACAATTTCGCGGCTTCTTCCAGTTCTTCCGCCGCGTAGACCGCGTCCAGCAAAGTCTTCCCCGATACGACCGGCCCATGATTGGCCAGTAAAACCGCGCGCGCGTCCGGTGCCGCGGCCTTGATCGCCGGCTCCATCGCCGGATCGCCCGGACGAAAATACGGGATCACCGGAAGCCGCCGTCCGACCCGCATCACGAAGTACGGCGTCAGGGGCGGAATGGGATTCTCGACATTCACATCCGGCAGACAGGCCACCGCCGTCGCCAGCGTCGAATGCAAATGCACGATCGCCCCGGCGTCGGCGCGCGTCACATAGAAGGCGCGGTGCATGAACACCTCCTTCGACGGACGATCGCCCGACACATGATTGAACGCCGCGTCGAGCTTCGAGATCCGTGCCGGATCCAGGCGGCCGAGGCTCGAATTGGTTGGCGTGATGAGAAACCCGTCGTCGATCCGCATGCTGATGTTGCCGGCGCTGCCGACGGAAAAGCCGCGGGCGAACAGCGAGGCGGCGAGCTCGACCATCAGGTCGCGCGATTGCGTTTCGTTCATGACGCCGCGGTTTCCAACATCTGAAATGCTTTCAGAAAGAAATCCGTGGCGCCGAAGTTGCCCGACTTCAATGCCAGCAACAGGTCGTGCCCGTCGCCGGAGGCATAGGTCCAGGGCACGCCGGGATCGATCTCGGCGCCGATCCGCAGCCGTTTGACGCCAAGCCGCATCGCCACCGCGCCGGACGTTTCGCCGCCGGCGATGACCATGCGCCGCACGCCGCGCGACACGAGGCCGTCGGCGATGCGTGCCATCGCATCCTCCAGCAAGGCGCCCGCCTGATCGGGTCCGCCAAGCAACGATTGCGTCGCGGCGACCTGATCGGGCGGCGCCGAGGCGGCGATCACCACCGGCGTCGCACCGATCTTGCCGTCCGCCCATGCCAACGCGGTCTCCGCGAGGCGCGCGGCGTCGGGTGTGCGCAACGGATCGAGTTCGTGCACCGGCAGATGCGAACGCGCGAAGCCAAGCTGTGCCAGGGTCGCGCGCGAACACGAACCGGACAGCACCGCGGTGGCGCCTGAAACCGCCGGCAACGACGCGGCATGATCCGCCTCCGGCAACAACCCGGCGCGGCGAAAATTGCCGGGCAGCCCCATCGCGACACCGGAGCCGCCACCCAGCAACGCATGATGCGCGGCGGCCTCGCCGATCGCCATCAGGTGCGCGTCGGTGACGGCATCGACGATGGCGTGACGACGGCCCTGCTCCTTCAATCGGGTCAGCGCGTCGCGGATGGCATTGCCACCCCGTTCCACCGTCGCGAACGGCACGAGGCCCACGGTTCCGTCGGTCTGGTGCGACAGGACCCGCACCAGGTTGGCGTCGGTCATTGGAGTCAGCGGGTGATGTTCCATGCCGCTTTCATTCAACAGCGCGCCGCCGACGAACAAATAGCCGAGATAAACCGTGCGCCCATTGGTTGGGAAAGCGGGACAATGCAACGAGAAGCCGCAGCCGAGCGCCTGGATCAGCGCATCGGCGACCGGACCGATATTGCCCTGATCCGTGCTGTCGAAGGTCGAGCAATACTTAAAGAAGATACTGCCGCGCGCCCGCCTTCCGCAACCAGTCGAGCGCCTGCAGGCTTTGCTCCACCGCCCATCGCACCGGCGCGGTACGCGACTTGATCGCCACGACCACCGCGTCCGCGTCCGGCACCGGATCGCCCGGCGCGGGGGTGCCCATCAGTTGCACCGTCCGCATGCCGCCGCGCACCAGCATGGAGCAAAGATCGGTCGCTCCGGTGAAGTCGTCGGCGATGGCACCTAACAGCATGAACGCGGCCTCCTACTCCAGTGCGCGCGCGAACGCCGCCGACTGGGTTTGCCATGATGGCAGGGTTTGGCCGATCTGCCAGGCCTGCTCGGCCATCTCGCGCCGCAGGCCGATGCCGAAGATGAGCCGCCGCAACGACTTCGAAACCTGGTCGCGATCGCCGACCGGACAAACACAACCGGACTCCGGCGTGATCAGCTTGCCGGCCGCGCCGCCCGCGGTGACGACGACCGGCAGGCCGCGTTTCAGCGCCTCGGCGATCGCCATGCCGTAGCCTTCATAACAGGTCGCCAACGCGAACAGGTCGGCGCCGCGCCAGACCGCCTCCAGCGCGTCGCCCACCAGTTCGCCGGCGAAACGCACGCGATGCGCGATTTTGAGCTCTTCGGTCAACGCGAGCAGACCGTGCGCATGCACCGGATCACGATCCGGCGCTCCAACGATCGTCAGATGCCAGTTCAGATCGAACAAACGGGCCAACGCGCGCAGCAACACGTCGTGGCCTTTGCGCGGGATCAGCGTACCGATCGACAGCACCTCGCAAAACGGGCCGGCCGAACCCGTGCAGCGCGGCGCGTCGTCGGTGCCGGGTACCACCACATGGATGCGATCGGCCGGAATGTGGAAGCCGGTGACGAGGGTTTCCGCCGTGGTTTCGCTGGTAACGACCATCCGCGACAGGCGTGGCAGCAAACGCCGTTCCACGTCGCTCAGCGCGGCCTGATCGGCGGTATTCAGACCGGTCTCCAGCGAGACCGGATGATGGATCAACCCAACCGAGCCTCGCGCCGAGATCGCGTCCTCCAGCCCGCGAAACGCCGGCAACGCGAGCCCGTCGATCACCGGTTTCGTATCGGGCGGCAATCGATCCCACGCGGCGCAGGCCGAATCGCGGGCGAAATCATCGACCAGCGGAAACGCGCCGATCAGTTCCACCACATCCACGTGATGCCCGGCCTCCCGCAGGCCGGCGACGATCCGGCGGTCGTAGCCATAACCGCCGGAGACCGTGTCGAACGGCGACGGAACGATCAGCGAGACGTGCATGAAGTTTTCCGCGCCGGGCTGCGCGCCGGGTCGATGAACCCGAAAATCGATCGATGGATCGCGGCCGGCGAACCGCCATCGGCCGGGTCGGACGCGCCGGGCTTCATCGCCGGCCTCTCCGCGTCACCCGGCCACGACACGAGCCCGCGTGCCGCGACGCGGACACTACGCCCCTTCAATGACGTCACCGAACGGAACCCAGGTCTTGCCGTCCCACTTCATCAGTTGCATCGCCTTGATCGGATGGAAATTGGTCGGGCTGGTGTTGATTTTGATCCCCGGCAGCAACATCGGATTATCGAGGTCCTTCAGATTGGCCGCCTGCTTCATGATGTTCGCGCGGGAGAAATCGTCGCCGCACTGCTTCAGCACCTGCAGCATGGTCAGGCTGACGGCGTAGGCGAAGACGTAGCTGAGATCGGTCTGGTCGGCCCCCGGCATGTACTTCGCCATGAAGTCGCGCCACTGCTTCATGCCCGGATCGTTCGCCCATCGCGGATCGGTCGGAGTCCTTCAGGTAATTCGTGCTGACGATGCCGATCCCGTTTTCCGCGCCGGCGGGGGTCATCACCGCGCCCACCGAGACCGAGACGTTGGTCAGGAAGAACAACGGCTTCCAATCGACGTCGTGTACCTTCTTGATCGCCTGCGCGGCGAATTTCGGGATCGCCGCGACCAGCAGCACATCGGCGCCCGAGCCTTTCAGCGTATTGATCTGGCTGTCGATCGTCGCATCGGTCGTTTCGTACGACGCCATCACCGTCATCTTATCGAACTTATCGCCCAGCACGTCCTTGACGCCGGCCGGGTAATCCTTCCCGAAGTCGTCGTTCTGATAGAGGATCGCGAACTTCGCGTCGGGCTTCTGCTGAAGCATGTACTTCGTATAGATCTGCGCCTCGGTGCGGTAGCTCGGCTGGAAGCCCATCGTCCACGGATAATGCTGGTAATCGCCCCACTTGTCGGCGCCGGTCGAGATGAACAGATGCGGCACCTTCTTCTGATTGACGTAGTGCCAGATCGCCGAATTGGTCGGCGTGCCGAGCGTGTTGAACAGCAGCGCGACCTGATCTTCCTCGACGAGGCGGCGCACCTGCTCGACCGTTTTCGGCGGGCTGTAGCCATCGTCGAGCGAGATGAAGTTGATCTTGCGCCCGGCGACGCCGCCTTGCTCGTTCACCATGCCCAAGAAGGCGGTCTCCAGCTTGGCGATCACGCCATAAGCCGACGCCGGTCCGCTGTACGCATCGGTGTTGCCGATCTTGATCTCGGTCGCCGTCACGCCCGGCGTGTCCGCGGCGCGCGCCGAAACGAACGGCAAACCCAGAGGCGAGGTCAGCAAAGCGGAACTGGCGGCGAGAAGCTGGCGGCGTTTCATTGTGTCGTCTCCCTTATGGCGTCGCAGAGTGCCCGAACCATGTCCTTCGCGAAAGCGGGCGGCGAGTGGGTTCGTTGCTCACCTGGCCTGAACGTCGGGCGCGACCGGAATTCGCTGTAACGTCTCGCGCGTTCGTTTGTCCATACCGCGAGAGCACGCAAGCGAAGGAGCCACCGCATGACCCGCCCTCCCGACACCGCCATCGCGTCGCCGGTGGATCGTATTCACCGCCTGCTGACCTGGCCGGCGGCGTTTTACATCGCGGGCATTCTGCTGTGGTACGAGCAGTATAAGCTGACCGGCAACCCCGGCTCGGTCTGGCTGTTCACCGTGCTGTCCGACTGGCTGCATATCCATGGTTACGAGAAGCCGTTCCGGCTGTTCGTCGCGAGCATGGAAATCGTCGCATCGCTTTTGGTGCTGGTGCCGTATTCACGAATTTGGGGAGCGGCGCTGGCGCTCGGCGTCATGTCGGGCGCGATCTTTTTCCATCTCGTCAGCCCGCTCGGCATCGATCCGTATCACGACGGCGGCGCGCTGTTCAAAGAAGCCTGCACCGTGTGGCTGTGCGCCGGCTTTATTCTGCTGTCCTACCGCGCCGAGGCGATGGCCATCGTCGCCGGCGCGCTGAGACGCGTGAACCTCGCGAGGCCTTGAGGCACGCGGCGGTGAAGCGGATCTCCGCGCGACGCCAAACCACGCGGCGCGGCCGGCGTTGGCGGGCACCCCGGCGAAATCCCGCGAAGCAGCGTCCGGCCGACCAACGTCCAGCAGACCAACGTCCACGGGGCCAGCCGGTCGCACAGCGCGCGCGCGACGATGCCGGCGCCGCGCGCGGGCCGCGCCGGAGCGGACCGTCGCGCCGGCTCCGCGCCGATCAGCGCGTCAATCTCCTGGCGGATGCGGGAGCGTGCGCGATGCAGCAGGACCCGCTGGTTCTCGGCGCTGATCTCCAGCACGGCGCAGGTTTCCTCGGCGTCGCGGCCTTCCATGTCCCGCAGCAGGATCACCGCGCGTTGGCCGGACGGCAACCGGTCGATCACCCCCTGCACGTGATCCCAAAGCTGGCGGCCGCCGACGATCCGCTCCGGGTTCAGTTCGTCCCACAGTTTGGGCGCCTCGACCCAGTGTCCATCCGGCTTGAACTCGCTCAGCGGCACGCCGCGCTCGGTGGGCGACGTGCCCTCCAGCAACGAGCCCAGTCCGACGAGGCGGCCTTCGCGGGAGACGCGCGTGCGGGCACGGTTCATGACGATGCTGAAGATCCAGGTCACCAGGCTCGACCGCCCCTCGAACCGGCCGACCCCCGCGTACACCGCGATCCACGCATCCTGCACCACCTCCTCCGCCTGGGCATGGCTGCCGATGATCGAAGCGGCGAACCGCACCAGCGAGGCGTGAAAGCGGCGGACCAGCGTGCGGTACGCGGTGGCGTCACCCTCCCGCAGACGGGTGAGAAAGCGCGGATCGTCGAACTCGGTCGTACGCATCGGGCTGCGTGGCCCCCCGTTCTGACGCTGTCTCGCGTGTCCATGGTCCAGCCGGCGGCGGTCATCAGCGGGCCGGTGGCGCGTGCCGCGCCGCGTGGTATGACATGGCGGCACGGCGGCGTTAAGATTCCCCACCCGCGACGGCGGCGCGCCATCCCCGGTTCGCCGCCTCCCGGGTCGCGGTTTGCCGGCTCGCCGCGCCGCGGGGTTCGGGCATCCGGCGCCGCGGAGCCAGTGGCGTGGGGCAAAACATCGCGTTCCGCCGGACAGAGACGAGGCCGCAGTGCTGAAGTGCCGTGATTTCGCCGAAATGGCGACACCGTATCTGGAGGGTTCGCTTTCTCGGCGTGCCCGGTTCGCGGCGTGGTTCCATTTGCGGTTGTGCGCGGCCTGCCGCAATTATCTCGATCAGGTTCGGCGCACCATTCGGTTTCTGGGGTCGGGGCCGCCACCACCACCACCGGAAAACGAGAACGAAATCATCGCATTGCTGGAGGCTGCTCATCGCGAGCAATAGAATCGCGCTGTTATTTTGCATTTGCCGATTTTTGTGGCAGCGCACAATGTTAGTTATATTAACTATTTCTTTAACTTTTTATTAATCATGCACCTGTAGGTTGAACGAGCCGCGAATCGGCACGAAATGATAACGTATTCGCTCCTCGGAAGGGACACGGGGCATCCACGAATTGACAGCGTCATCCTCGATCCGGCGGTGCGCCGCCCGTATGACTTGTCCACAGAAATGCATGTGCGTACCAACAAATCTTGTTGAACTCGCGCCAGGCGCTCCGCACTATGCTGAATTTTCCGGACCGGACCTGGCGACGACCAATTCGACCGGTGCCAATTCGGGAAACTCCGACTCGACAAACGCTGAGTTCGGGAACGCTGGCTCGTCGGGTGGCGCTTCGGCGCTTGGCGACGCGATCGACCGTCATTTGGCGGCGGGCCGGGCCTGGTTCGCCAGCTGTCGGGAAAAAGCCGCACCGCGCGGTGAATTGTTCATAACCCCTCGTATACGGGGAACGCTCTATGGTCAGGCACGTTGCATGAATTCGTTAGCGAAAGTCAGACCTTCACGAAGAATCTTTCACATACCAGGCCATCGGTACGCTACGTTAGCCCGAGTCTTGCATGGGGTGAAAAAGCCTCAATCTCGCGAGGGGCGGTGTAGCTTCCCCCTGTTAGCAAATGGAGCGGCCAGTGCAGACCGTTGAAGACATCTTTTCAGTTTACGCCCGCGGCTACGACCAACACCGCGAAGGCGAGATGACGCTACCCGAATTTCTCGAGGCCTGCCGCGACAATCCGATGATGTATGCCACCGCCACCGAGCGGCTGTTGGCCGCCATCGGTGAGCCTGAGATGGTGGACACCTCGAAGGATGCCCGCCTCGGGCCGGATTTTCATGAACCGGACGATCCGGATGTATCCGGCGTTCAGCGAATTCTACGGCATGGAGGAGACGATCGAGCGGATCGTCGGTTTCCTCCGCCACGCCGCGCAGGGCCTGGAAGAGCGCAAGCAGATCATGTACCTGCTCGGCCCGGTCGGCGGCGGCAAGTCGTCGCTCGCCGAGCGGCTGAAGGCGTTGATGGAAGTCCATCCGATCTACGTCCTGAAGGCCGGCACCGAGCTGAGTCCCGGTGTTCGAAAGCCCGCTTGGGTCTGTTCGATCCGGATCGCATGGGCGGCATGCTGGAGGAGCGCTACGGCATTCCCACGGCGCCGGCTGAACGGGCTCATGAGCCCGTGGTGCCTGAAGCGGCTCGACGAGTTCAACGGCGACATCTCGAAATTCCGCGTGCAGAAGCTGATGCCGTCGCGGCTGCGCCAGATCGCGCATCGCCAAGACCGAGCCGGGCGACGAGAACAACCAGGACATCTCCTCGCTGGTCGGCAAGGTCGATATCCGCAAGCTGGAGATGCACGCGCAGAACGACCCGGACGCCTACAGCTATTCCGGCGGCCTCAATCGCGCCAACCAGGGACTGCTCGAATTCGTCGAGATGTTCAAGGCGCCGATCAAGATGCTGCATCCGCTGCTGACCGCGACGCAGGAGGGCAACTACATCGGCACCGAGAATATCGGCGCCATTCCGTTCTCCGGCATCGTGCTGGCGCACTCCAACGAGTCGGAGTGGCAGACCTTCAAGAACAACCGCAACAACGAAGCGTTCATCGATCGGATTTACGTCATCAAGGTGCCGTATTGCCTGCGGGTGACCGAGGAACAGAAGATCTACGAGAAGCTGGTATCGCGCTCCGAACTCGGCGACCGCCGCGTGCGCGCCGGCGACGTTCGAGATGCTGGCGCGGTTCACCGTGCTGTCGCGGCTGAAACGGCACGAAAATTCGACGATCTTCGCGAAGATGCGGGTGTATGACGGCGAAAGCCTGAAAGAGACCGATCCCCGCGCGCGCAGCCTCCAGGAGTATAAGGACGCCGCCGGTGTCGAAGAGGGCATGGACGGCGCGTCGACCCGGTTCGCGTTTAAGGTGCTGGCGGCGACTTTCAACCACGACACGACGGAAATCGCCGCCGATCCGGTGCATCTGATGTATGTGCTGGAGCAATCGATCCGCCGCGACCAACTGCCGCAGGACACCGAAAAGCGCTATCTGGAGTTCATCAAGGCCGAACTGGCCCCGCGTTACGCGGAGTTCATCGGCAATGAAATTCAGAAGGCGTATCTGGAATCCTATCACGACTATGGGCAGAACCTGTTCGACCGCTACGTCTCGTATGCCGACGCGTGGATCGAGGACATCGACTTCAAGGATCCGGACACCGGGCAGTTGCTCAACCGGGAGCTGCTCAATCAGGAACTGACCAAGGTCGAGAAGCCGGCCGGCATCGCCAATCCGAAGGATTTCCGCAACGAGGTGGTGAAGTTCAGCCTGCGCGCCCGCGCCAACAACGCCGGGAAGAATCCGACCTGGACCAGCTATGAGAAAATCCGCGAAGTGATCGAGAAGCGGATGTTCAGCCAGGTCGAGGAGTTGCTGCCGGTCATCAGTTTCGGTTCGAAGAAAGATGGCGATACCGAAAAGAAGCACACCGAATTCGTAAACCGCATGATGAGCCGCGGTTACACGGAACGTCAGGTGCGCCGGCTGGTTGAATGGTATATGCGGGTGAAGCAGGCGGGGTAACCATCATGACCTCCGCCGACGCACCCCTGATGGTCACCTGATATGCATATTGTCGACCGCCGACTAAACCCGAGCGGAAAAAATCTCGCCAACCGGCAGCGCTTCATGCGGCGGGCGAAGTCGCAGATCCGAAAGGCGGTGCACGAGAGCACCGCCAAAGGCAGCATCAAAGACGCGGATGATGGCGGCGAGGTCGTCCTGCCCGCGCAGGGCGTTCATGAACCGCAGTTCCGCCGGAGTTCGCATGGCGGGCTTCGCGACCACCTGCTGCCGGGCAACAAGGAGTACGTGACCGGCGACACCATTCCGCGTCCGCGCGGGGGTGAAGGCGGCGGCGGCTCCGAAGGCAGTCCCGACGGCGAAGGCGAAGACGATTTCCGCTTCGCGCTTGTCGCGCGACGAGTTTGTCGATCTGTTCCTGGAAGATCTGGAATTGCCCGACCTCGCCAAGCGCAAGGTCGCGACGATGGAATCGGTCGCCTGGCATCGCGCGGGCTATTCGGTGACCGGATCGCCCGCCAATCTCGCGTTGAACCGCACCGTGCGCAATTCGCTGTCGCGCCGGATCGCGCTGAAACGGCCGAAACCCGAAGAACTCGAGGCGCTGCGCCAGGAGATCGCCTCACTCGAAGGCGATCCCGAACAGGCCCGCCGGGTCGAGGAATTGCGCGCCGAACTCGCCCGCAAGGAGCGGCGGACCGGGCTGATCCCGTATATCGATCCGCTGGACGTGCGCTACAAACGGTTCGATCCGATCCCGCGCCCGGTCGCCCAGGCGGTGATGTTCTGCCTGATGGACGTGTCCGGCTCGATGACCGAGCACATGAAGGACCTCGCCAAGCGGTTCTACATCCTGCTCTATATCTTCCTGAAACGCCGCTACAAGAACGTCGACGTGGTGTTCATCCGCCACACGCACGAAGCCTCCGAGGTTGACGAGGATACGTTCTTCAACAGTCCGGAAACCGGCGGTACCGTGGTGTCCACCGCGCTCGAGGAAATGGCGAAGGTGGTGTCCGAGCGCTACGACCCGGACGCGTGGAACATTTATGCCGCGCAGGCGTCAGACGGCGACAACACCGCCAGCGACAACGACCGGACCTCGTCGTTGCTGACCAACGAAATTCTGCCGATCTGCCAGTATTACGCCTATTTGGAAGTCGGTCGCGACGCCGAGCATTTTCCGCCCGGCTTCATCCGCCGGGACAGCGATTTGTGGCAAACCTACACCGGCCTGATCAAAGCCGGCGCACCCATGGCGATGCGCAAGGTCGGGCACCGGCGCGATATCTACCCGGTGTTCCGTGAATTGTTCGCCAAGAAAACCGGCGCGGAGGTCGAGGCATGAGCATCGCGATCAACTCCAGCCGCCTGCTGTTCGATAGCGCGGACTGGGACTTCGCCACCATCCAGCGCATCAACGACGCGGTGGAAGACATCGCGATCAACGAACTCGGCCTGAATGTCTATCCGAACCAGATCGAGGTAATCAGCACCGAGCAAATGCTCGACGCGTATTCCTCCATCGGCATGCCGTTGTTTTATAAGCATTGGTCGTTTGGCAAGCAATTCGCACGAAACGAGGCACTTTATCGCGCCGGCATGCAAGGCCTCGCGTACGAAATCGTCATCAATTCAAATCCGGTCATCAGCTATATCATGGAGGAAAATACCGCCACGATGCAGGCGTTGGTGATCGCGCACGCGGCGTATCGGGCATAACCATTTTTTCAAGAACAACTACGTTTTCAAACAGTGGACCGACGCGGACGGCATCCTCGATTACCTGGAATTCGCCCGCGATTACGTGATGAAATGCGAGGAGCAGCACGGCGCCGCCGAGGTCGAACGGCTGCTCGACGCCGCGCACGCGCTGATGAGCCACGGGGTTCATAAATATCCGCGGCGCCGCACCACCGATCTGCGCACCGAGGAAAAGCGGGAGCGGGAACGCCGCGAACACGATGAACGGGTGTTCAACGATCTGTGGCGCACCGTGCCGGGCAACGATAGCCAGCCGCCACGACCCGAGCGCGCTGGAACGCCGCCGCGCTCTGCTCGAACTGCCGCAGGAAAACATCCTCTACTTCCTGGAAAAAACCGCGCCCCGGTTGCAGGCGTGGCAGCGCGAATTGCTGCGCATCGTGCGCATCATCTCGCAATATTTTTATCCGCAGACGCAGACGAAGGTGATGAACGAGGGCTGCGCCACCTACGTCCACTATCAGATCATGAACCGGCTGCACGAAAAGGGCATGATCGGCGATGGTTCGCTGATGGAGTTCCTGCAAGTCCCACACCAACGTGGTGTTCCAGCCGGATTTCGACGATCCGCGCTATTCCGGGTTCAATCCCTACGCGCTCGGCTTCGCGATGATGAAGGACATCGAGCGGATTTGCCACGAACCGACGGAGGAAGACCGCGAGTATTTCTCCGCCATCGCCGGCTGCGGCGACCACATGAACGTGCTGAAGGACGTCTGGGCCAACTACCGCGACGAGAGCTTCATCCTGCAATACCTCAGCCCGCGGCTGACGCGGCATTTCGGGCTGTTCCACGTGACCGACGATGCGGAGGACCCGCATCTGAAGGTCGAGGCGATCCACGATGAGCGCGGGTATCGCGCGATCAAGCGCGCGCTGGCCCGGCATTACGACCCGGCTTACTTCACGCCGGACATTCAGGTGGTGGACGTCAACCTCGCGGGCGACCGGAAGCTGATCGTGCAGCACCGCGCGATGAACCGGATCCTGCTGGAGGAGAAGGACGCGCGCATGGTGCTGCAGCACATCGCCGACCTTTGGGGCTACGACGTGGTGATGACCGAAATCGATCCCGAGACCGACGCGGTGCTGAAGGACCACAAAGCACAGGCGCGTCCAGGGATCGTTCCGCTGGAGGGGACGTAGCGACTCGCTTTCCGCGTGATCGCCGGGCTCGACGCGGTGATCTGCCGAGGTACGCGGCGCGAGATGGCCGGGTCAAGCCCGGCCATGACGGAGTTCTCCGCGGGCTACCTCGTTGCCGCGTGATCGCCGGGCTCGACGCGGTGATCTGTCGAGGTACATGCGGCGCGAGATGGCCGGGTCAAAAGCCCGGCCATGACGAAGTTCTCCGCGGGCTGCCTCGATTGCCGCGTGATCGCCGTGCTCGATGCGGTGATCTGTCAGGGTACGCGCGGCGCGAGATGGCCGGGTCAAGCCCGGCCATGACCGGATTCTTAGCTTACTTCTTCAGCACTTCCGGATTGGTGACGCGCACCGGCGTGCCATCCATGAACGCCAACGCGTTTTCGATCATCTGCGGATAAAACCCGTCCCAGGTCTCCTTCACGCCATAACCCATGTGCGGCATCAACACCGTGTTGGACAGCCGGCGCAGCGGATGATCGACCGGCAACGGCTCCCGATCATAAACATCGAGCGCCGCGATGATCCTGCCGTCCTGCAGCGCCGCCAGCATCGCCTCCTCGTCCACGAGGGGACCACGCGACGTGTTGATCAAAATCGCGCCCTGCTTCATCAGCGCGATTTCCGCCGCGCCGATCAACCCGCGGCTGCGGGGCGACAACACCATATGGATCGAAATTGCATCGGAATCGTGCATCAGGTCCTGTTTCGAGACCAATTCCACGCCGACTTCCTTGCAGCGCTCGGCGGTCAGGTTCTGGCTCCAGGCAATCACGTTCATCCGCAGCGCGAGGCAATATCGCGCCATGTAGCCACCCAGTCGCCCAAGGCCGACGATTCCCATCGTCTTGCCGGCGAGCCCCATGCCAACAGGCACGCCCATCTGGAACAGCTCGTGCCGCATATTCTCATCGCCCTTCGGAATGCCGCGCGCCGCCGCGAGCAACAGTCCGAGCGCCAGTTCCGCGGTCGCTGAATCCGAATATCCGCCACCCACCGTGTTGCTGACGACGATACCGCGCGCCGTGCAGGCCGGCGTATCGAGCGATGCGTTGCGCGCGCCGGTCATCCCCAGCATGCGCAATTTCGGCAAACGGTTGATCAGCGAACCCGGCAAAGGCGTGCGCTCTCGCATCGACAGCACGATGTCGAAATCCGCGAGTTTCGCCGCGGCGTCGTCCTCGTCGTTGAACGCGTCCTGAAAAATCGTGACATCGGCACGCGATTCCAGCTCAAACCAGTCGGCGCTTTGCCGCGCCACACCCTGCCAGTCGTCAAGTACCGCGACTTTGGTTTTGTTGCCGCTCATGTGCGTCCCTCCTCGGTTTCGCCGCACCGTGGCGCGAGCGGTGCGGCGTGACAAGAGCCCTGTCTCAGTTTCCGTCTCTGGATCGCCGCCTCGCCGCTGCTATCATCGCGCGCGTCAACGGGAGATCGTCGCATGACCAAAGTCGCCGTCATCGGAGCCGGACTGATCGGCCGATCCTGGTCTATCGTCTTCGCCCGCGCCGGATTCTCGGTGAACCTCTGGGATCCGTTTCCGCGGCAAACCACCGCCGCGATGACCTTCATCGCCGAGCGGTTGCCCGAATTGCGTCAGGCGAGTTTGCTCGCGGATGAACCGAACGCGGTACTGGCTCGGATCACGCCAATGGCGTCACTGGGGGAAACAGTCCAGGGTGTCGTGCACGTGCAGGAAAACGGACCCGAGCAGGTGCCCGCGAAACAGGCATTGTTCGAGGACCTGGATCGCGCGGCGCCGCCCGATGTCGTGCTGGCCAGCTCGACCAGCGGCATTCCCGCCAGCGCGTTCACCGAAACGTTGCGGCACCGCGAGCGGTGTCTCGTCGCGCATCCGGTCAACCCGCCCTATCTCGTGCCTCTGGTCGAATTGTGCCCGGCACCGTGGACGGATCCGGGGGTGGTGGAGCGGACACGGGATCTGATGCATCGCGCGGGTCAGGTGCCGGCGACGGTGAAGAAGGAAATGGACGGGTTCGCGCTGAATCGGTTGCAGGGCGCGCTGCTGGCCGAGGCGTTTCGCTTGCTCGCGGATGACGTGATCTCGCCGGCCGATCTCGATGCGCTGGTGAAACATGGGCTCGGCCTGCGCTGGAGCTTCATGGGACCGCTGGAGACGATCGACCTCAACGCGCCGGGCGGGCTGAAGGATTACTGCGAACGGTACGGGCCGCTCTACGCGAAGTTGCAGGAGCAGGCGGTACCGCTGAAATGGGATGCGGCGCTGGTCGATCGCCTGCACGAGGCGCGCCGCGAGGAATTGCCGCTGAACATGGCGCCGGTTCGGCAGGAGTGGCGGGACCGGCGGCTCATGGCGTTGCTCGCGCACAAAGCCAGCCAGCCGGATCGGAGTTGAGCCTCAGGGCAATCGCGTGAGCGCGGCAAGCGCGGGGCTTCCGCCCCGAACCCCGACCAAGCGGCGCCGCCCCTTGGATCCCCGCCAAGGGCAGTGGCCCTCGGAACCATTCATTTTGGTGTGTGAACAAGAGAGGCCGGTCGTGGCGTATCAACGTCCGTGTAGGCCGCTCTTGTTCACACGCCAATGGACAGATTTCAAAGGGCCTCGCCCTTTGATGGGGTCCAGGGAAAAGCCCCTGGCGGGTCCGCGCCCCCTGGCAAAACCTGCCGGTTCCGCGATATACTTGCCGGTAGCACCGCCTCGGAGCGTTCGGAATGCCGTTATCCATCCGCCCCCTCACCTCATCCGGTTTCGCCGGCGAGGTTTCCGACATTGACCTGACCCGAGAGTTGACCGCGGCGCAGGTGACGGCGATCGACGACGGCATGGACCGGTTCGGCGTGCTGGTGTTTCACGATCAGCACTTCGACGACGCGACGCAACTGGCGTTCAGCCGGAATTTCGGTGAACTGGAAGTCTCCTCCGGCGCGGAGATGAGCAAACCCCAGGACCGGCGATTGCCACAGATGGAAATGGCCGACATCTCCAATCTGGATCGTGATGGAAAGTTGCGCGCCGCGTCGGACCGGATGCGGCTGACCGCTCTGGGCAACCGGCTGTGGCATTCGGACGCCTCGTTCCGGGCGATCCCCGCGAAGTATTCGTTGTTATCGGCGCGTAACATCCCGGGCACCGGCGGCAATACCGAATTCGCCGACATGCGCGCCGCGTACGACGCGCTCGACGACGCAACGAAAGCCGAAATCGCCGACCTGGTCACCGAGCACTCCAACGCGTATTCGCGTGAGCAGATCGGCTTCATGAAATTCGACTACGGTGAGGAAAATCAACTTAAACTGAAGCCGGTACGGCATCGGTTGGTGCGGCACGATCCGCGCACCGGCCGCGACACGCTGTATCTCTCGGCGCACATCGGCGCGATCGTCGGCTGGCCGGTGCCGGAGGCGCGCATGCTGATTCGCGATCTGATGGAGCACGCGACGCAACGCAGATTCGTCTACGCGCATGTCTGGCGGCAATGGGATCTGGTGATCTGGGACAACCGCACCACGATGCATCGCGCACGGCGTTACAACGATCTCACCGATGTGCGCGACATGCGGCGCACCACCATTCGCGGCGACGGCGTCACCGTCGCTCAGGTTCAGGAAGCAGCATAAATCACGGGAGAAGACGGGAATGAACATAAGCGCGGTTCAGGACGGCTTCGTCGGCGAGGTCACCGGCATCGATATTTGCAAGCCACTCACCAGAGACGATGTCGCGGCGATCGAGCGCGGCATGGACGATTACGCGGTGTTGACCTTCCCCGACCAGCCGTTGACCGATGAGCAGCAGGTCACCTTCACCGCCAATTTTGGGGAACTGGAAATCACTCTCGCCGGCCAGATGGCGAAACCGGAGGAACGGCGGTTTCAGCAACTCGAACTCGGTGACATCTCCAACTTCAACGGCGCCGACACGACACGGCTGCGGGCGCGCGACGACAAGCGGCGGATGTACGCGCTGGCGAACCGGCTGTGGCACTCGGACGCGTCGTTCCGCGCGGTGGGCGCCGGCTACACGTTGTTGCATGCTCGTATCGTACCCAGCCGCGGCGCCGACACCCAGTTCGCCGACATGCGCGCCGCGTACGACGCGCTCAGCGCCGCCCAGAAGGCGGAAGTCGAAGACCTGGTTTGCGAACACTCGATCGTCTTCTCACGCGAGCAGATCGGCTTCGGCGACTATAATCCGGGCCACGAAGAACATCTGAAGCCGGTCCCCATCGCCTGGTGCTGACGCATCCGAAGACCGGACGCAAGTCGCTGTATCTGTCGTCTCATATCGGCGGCATCGTCGGCTGGCCGGTGCCCGAGGCGCGCGCGTTCATCCGCGACCTGACCGAGCACGCGACGCAGCCCCAGTTCGTCTACAGCCACAAGTGGCGCGTCGGCGACATGGTGATGTGGGACAATCGCACCGTCATGCATCGCGCCACGCGCTTCCGCGATCTGGAGGAAGTGCGCGATCTGCGCCGCACCTCGCTGAAGGGCGTCGGACTGGAAGTGAAACACGCGATGGCCGCGGAGTAATCCGTGCCGATCACGGTTCGCCCGCTGCACGACCTGTTCGTGGGCGAGGTCGGCGGCGTCGATCTGACGCGGCCGCTCCCGCCCGCGGACATCGCCGCGATCGAGGCGGCGATCGCCGAACACGCCGTGCTGGTGTTCCGCGACCAGCGTCATCTCGGACGATGAACAGCTCCGGTTCAGTCGTTACTTTGGCGAACTGGAGGAAACCCGCGGCACCGGCATCAGCAGGCCGGGCGAGCAGCGGCTGCATCCGGCGTTCGCCGACGTGTCCAATCTGGACACGGACAACACCGTGCTGGCGCGCGACAACCGGCGGCGGTTGTACAGCCTCGGCAACATGTTGTGGCACTCCGACAGCTCCTTCAAACCGATCCCCGCCGCGTATTCGTTACTGTCCGGCCGCGTCGTGGTGGAACGCGGCGGCCAGACCGAGTTCGCCGACATGCGCGCCGCGTACGACGCGCTCGATGCCGAAACGAAGGCCGAGATCGCCGACCTGATCTGCGAACATTCGCTGATCTACTCGCGGGAGTTGCTCGGCTTCGACGATCTGACCGAGGCGGAGCGCGCCACCATGCGCCCGGTACGGCAGACGTTGACGCGGACGCATCCGATCAGCGGGCGGACGTCGATCTATCTGGCGTCGCACATCGGCAAGATCATCGGCTGGCCGGTGCCCGAGGCGCGCGCCTTCATTCGCGACCTGACCGAGCACGCGACGCAGCCGCGATTTGTCTACGCGCATCAGTGGCGGCCGTTCGACCTCGTGATGTGGGACAATCGCTGTACGATGCATCGCGCCCGCCGCTACGACGCGACCCAGGTGCGCGACATGCGGCGGACAACGGTTGCCGGAACCGCGCCGACCGTGATTCAGGGGCCGATGGAAACCCATGAACCGATGGGGTCGCGGAAGACGCTGGCGGCGGAATAGCCCAGTATCGGCTGCGTTGGCGCTAAAAGTCCGGCGCGGCGCGCATCCGGCGAGATTCCCCCTTGCCGCGGACACGTGGTCCGTTCAATGCTGCCGAATGGGCCGCTGACAGGGGGCCACAATCAAGCTCGAAGAGCAGGGAGACCAACATGATCACGCGTCGCGCCGCCGCCCGTTTGCTTGCCGGAACCGCCGCCACGGCGGCTCTCGCCACCCGCGTCACCCCGGCCCGAGCGGCCGATAAGGTCGTCAAGATCGGCGTCGATCTGTCCTTGACGGGCGCTGACGCCGACGACGCGCTGCGGGTCAAGAACGGCATCGTCATGGCGGTGGACGCCGCCAACCAGGGCAACGCCGTACCGGGTTATTCGTTCGAATTGCTGACTTTGGACGACGGCACCGCGACCTCGGGCCAGTACGATCCGGCGCAGGCGGCGACCAACGCGCGCAAGATGGTGTCCGATCAGGATGTCGTGGCGGCGATCGGCCCGCAGATGAGCGGCGCCGGCAAGGCGATGGCGCCGATTCTCAGCCAGGGCGATCTGGCGACGATCACGCCGAGCTCGACCAATCCCGACATCACCAGCCCGAAATTCGCCGAGCAGTACCGGCCGGCGGGCAAGCCGATCTATTTCCGCACCGTGACGACGGACGCGTATCAGGGTCCGAACATGGCCAACTTCATGGCCGAGCAACTGCATATCAAGACCGTCTATATCCTCGACGACAGCGGTGCTTACGGCGTTGGACTGGCGGACGCGTTTCAGGGCCAGATCGAGAAGAAGGGCGTCAAGGTCCTCGGCCGCGACCGGCTGGATCCGAAGGCCGCCGACTACACGGCGGTCCTCACCAAGATCAAGGCACTCAATCCGGAAGCGCTGTATTATGGTGGCGTCGGCCAGGCCGGCATCAAGCTGGCGAAGCAGGCCTACGACATCATTCCGAACGTGATCAAAGCGGGCGGCGACGGCGTCAACGGCGCCACGTTCCTCAACGGCGCCGGATTTCCGGCGGTGGAGGGCTGGTATGCGACCGTCGCCTCGCCGCATCTGACCAACGACACCAAGGCCGCCAATTTCGTCAAAGCCTATACCGGCCGTTTCGGTGTCGCACCGGAAGATTACTCGATCACCGCCTATGACGGCGCGCTGGTGATCATCGACGCGGTCAAGCGCGTGGCGGCGTCGGGCAAGCCGGTGACACGCAGCGCGGTGCGCGACGCCATCCAGACCGCCAAGGTGCCGACGATCCAGGGTACCGTGTCGTTCGATGAGAACGGCGACCTCGCCGACCGCACCGTCAGCGTGTTCCAGATCAAGAAGAACCCCGACGGCAAGCTGGACGACGTATCGGCGCAATACCACTACATCGGCGTGGCCCCGCAGTCCTGATCCGGCGCGGGTCGGGACGCGACGATGACGCTGTTCGATCTGCTGCTGCAGCAGACGATCAACGGACTGAGCCTGGGTGCGATGTACGCGTTGCTCGCACTCGGCTTTACCCTGGTCTACGGCATTCTGGAGCTGATCAATTTCTCCCACTTCAACGTCTTCATGGTCGGTTCGTTCATCGCCATGGGCGTGTTGCAGATGTTCGGCATCTCCGGTCAGGACGTGATCCTGACCGGTTTGCCGCTGGTGGGCGTGCTGCTGGTGACGTTCGCCGTCACCATGATCTCTTCGGGCGTCATCGGCGTCACGATCGAGCGTTTGTGTCTGCGGCCATTGCGCAATGTCAAAGGCCCCGCGGCGATGATCACGACAATTGGGGTGTCGTATATCCTCTTTAATATCATCCTGCTGACCTGCGGCGCGGAGGGGAAGAACTATCCCAATCCGATGCCGACCGTGCGCTTTCAGATCGGCGGCGCGGTGCTGGATCTGCGCGTCGTGCTGATCTGGGTCGTCGCTTTGGTGTTGATGGGCGGGCTGTATCTGTTCGTGCAAAAAAGCCGGATCGGTAAAGCGATGCGCGCCACCGCGCAGGATCCCGAGGCCGCGCGCATGATGGGCGTGGATGTCGATCGGGTCGTGATGATGGCGTTCTTCCTCGGCTCCGCGCTGGCCGGAGCGGGCGGATTGATCTTCGGCCTGTACTACAACTTCACCAGTTTCCTCATCGGCTTCACCGCCGGTTTGCGCGCGTTCACCGCGGCCGTACTGGGCGGCATCGGCAACGTGCCCGGAGCGATGGTGGGCGGCGTGCTGATCGGCATGATCGAGGCGATGGGCGGCCAGTTCATCGCCACCGCGTGGACCGACGTGATCATCTTCTCGATCCTGGTGCTGGTGTTGGTGTTCCGCCCCGCCGGGCTGTTCGGGCGCATGGCGCCGACGAAATCGTGAGCAACGCCATTACATCGGCGATCGCGCGTCCGTTCGAGCGCATTCCCGAAGCGTGGCGCCAGCCGATCGGCCTGACCTTGCTGACCGCCGCCGCACTGCTGTTCCCGATCGTGCACAGCAACGACGCCGATATCGACAGCATGGCGAACGCCGCGTCCTACGCCGTGCTGGCGCTTGGCCTCAACATCGTGGTGGGCTTCGCCGGGCTGCTCGATCTCGGCTACGCCGCGTTCTTCGCGATCGGCGCCTACACCTACGGCATCCTGAGTTCGTTTCAGTTGCAACCGGAGTGGTCGTCGTTCTGGGAGCCGTTCCGGCTGCTCGGCCTTGTCCACAAGATGGCGGCGGAAACCGGCGACGGCAGCGTCGTGCGCTTCACCCTGTCGTTCTGGCTCGCGTTGCCGTTATGCGCCGGATTCGCCGCGTTCTGGGGCGTGATGTTCGGCGCCCCCACCCTTCGCCTCCGCGGCGACTATCTCGCCATCGTCACACTGGGCTTTGGCGAGATCGTGCCCATCGTGGTGCGAAACTGGTCCGATCTGACCAACGGCGCCGCCGGCCTCAACGGCGTCGCGGCACCCAAACTGTTCGGCTGGAGCTTCGGGGTCAATTCGACGCCGTACTATTACGTGGCGGTGGCTTTGGTGGCGCTGTTGATCTTCGTCTCCATCCGGTTGCGCGACTCCCGCATCGGCCGCGCCTGGATGGCGATCCGCGAGGACGAGATCGCCGCCGGCGCGATGGGCGTCAACCGCACCAAATTCAAGTTGCTGGCCTTCGCCATCGGCGCCGCGTTCGGCGGCATGACCGGCGTGTTCTACGTTGCCAAGCTGCAGACCGCGACCCCGGAAATGTTCGGCTTCCCGGTCTCCGTCATGATCCTGGTGATGATCGTGTTCGGCGGGATCGGCAGCGTCTGGGGCGTGGTGCTCGGCGCGTTCATTCTGCAACTGTTGCAATCCTGGTGGCTCGAGGATCTGACCGGGTGGCTCAACGCCTTGGGCCGCGCGGTGCACAGCGACTGGCTGACGCATATCGACCTGGTGCCGTCGATCGAGTTGATCTTCGGTTTCATCCTCGTCGGCATGATGCTGTTCCGTCGTCAGGGACTGATCCCGGCGACCCGGCCGCAGGCAGCGCTGACCTTCGACCAGCAGTCCGCTCAGATCCGTCGCGGCGGCTTCAACGATCTGAAGCTGCAAGGTCTCGGCGGCGACGTCCGCACCGGTGCGCTGGCGCTGGAGATCAAAGGCGTGACGGTGAAGTTCGGCGGCCTCACCGCGCTGAACAACGTCGATTTGGTGGTGCCGAACGGCGGCGTGGTGGCGGTGATCGGGCCCAACGGCTCGGGCAAGTCCACGCTTTTCAACGTGGTGACCGGATTGCTGGATGTCGGCGAGGGCTCCATCCGCTTTCACGGTGAGGAGATGATGGGGCTGCCGCCGCACGAAATCCTGACCAAGGGCATCGCCCGCACGTTCCAGAATCTCCGCCTTTTCCCGAACCTGACGGTGATGGAGAACGCGCTGATCGGACAACACGCGCGGCTGACCACCGGCGTCCTGCAGGCGATCCTCCGTCCTCCGCATACCCGCGCCGAGGAAGCGGCGGCACGGGTCTGGGCCATGGAAGTGTTCGCCATCTTCGGCAACCGGTTGACGCCGCGGGTAGGCCAGATGGTCGCCGGCCTGTCCTATGCCAACCGGCGCCGGATCGAGATCGCGCGCGCTCTGGCATCACGCCCGCGTATCCTGCTGCTGGACGAACCGACCGCGGGGATGAACCCCGCCGAGACCCTCGAACTCGCCGAGCAAATCAAAAGCCTCAACCAACTGGGCCTGACCGTGCTGCTGATCGAACACAAGCTCGATGTCGTAACGACCTTGGCGGACACGGTTTATGTGCTCGATCATGGCGAGGTGATCGCTCAGGGCACGCCGGCCGAAGTGCGCCAGGACGAGGAAGTGCTGCGCGCCTATCTGGGACGGAACGCGCAGGCCGCGGCGGCCGGAATGGCGGATGTGCCGCTGCCGACGCTGGGACAATAGCGGATGTTGCTAGAGTTCCGGCACGTCGATACCCACTACGGCGATCTGCATGTCCTGAAGGACGTTAATTACGCCATCGAACCGGGGGAAATCGTCGCTCTGTTGGGCGGCAACGCCAGCGGCAAATCCACCACGATGAAGACGATCATGGGTGTGGTGCGCCCGACGCACGGCCAGGTGATCTACGACGGCCAGCCGATCGAGCGCCTGGCCACCGCCGAACGGGTGCGTCGCGGGATCGCGCCGGTGCTGGAGGCGCGCCGCCTGTTCCCGCGCATGACGGTGTTCGAGAACCTGGAAATGGGTGCCTATCTGCGCAAGCGCGGACCCGAATTCGATCAGGATCTGGACCGGGTTTATTCCCTGTTTCCGCGGGTGAAGGAACGCGCCACGCAGATCGCCGGGACGCTGTCCGGCGGCGAGCAGCAGATGGTGGCGATGGGGCGCGCCTTGATGGCGCGGCCTCGGCTGTTGTGCATGGACGAGCCGTCGATGGGCCTGGCGCCGATCTTTGTTGAGCAGACCTTCGACATCATCCAGGAGATCAACCGCCAGGGCACCACGATCTTCATGGTCGAACAGAACGCCAACATGGCGCTGTCGATCGCCCACCGTGCGTATGTCTTGCAAACCGGGCAGGTCGTGCTGTCCGGCTCGGCCGAGGAACTGCGCCGGAACCCGATGATCCGGGAAGCCTATCTGGGCGAGTTGCAGGTCGAGACGTGATCGCCCCCATCGCGGAAGACTTCGCCGCCGAATTCACCGGCGTCGACCTGACGCAACCGGTCTCCGACGCCATCATCGCCGCCATCGAGGACGGGATGGATCGTTACGCCGTGCTGGTGTTCCCCGGCCAGCCACTGACCGACGACATGCAACGCGCGTTCACGCGCCGCTTCGGCCCGCTGGAGGCAGCGTCCGGCGGTCACGTCACCGCGACAGCCGATCGCCGCCTGCCGCTCGACATGCAGGACGCGTCGAACCTGGATCAACATGAACAGCCCCTCGCCCGCGACGATCGCCGCCGGTTCTTCAATCTGGGCAACCGGCTCTGGCACTCCGACAGTTCGTATCGTCCGGTCACCGCGCGCTATTCGCTGCTGTCCGGCCGCATCGTGGTCAGTGACGGCGGACGCACCGAATTCGCCGACATGCGCGCCGCCTACGACGCGCTCGATGCCGAAACGAAAGCCGAAATCGAAGACCTGGAGTGCGAGCACTCGCTGATGTACTCTCGCGAGGTCCTCGGCTTCACCGCGCTGTCCGACGCCGAACGCGCCATGTTCGCACCCGTGCGGCACAGGCTGGTGCGCGCCCATCCCGTGACCGGCCGCAAATCGCTGTTCCTCTCGGCGCACGCCGGCACCATCGTCGGCTGGCCGGTGCCCGAGGCGCGCGCATTCCTGCGCGACCTGAATGAGCACGCGACGCAACGCCGCTTCGTTTACTCCCATGCCTGGAAGCGGAACGACCTGGTGATGTGGGACAACCGCACGACGATGCATCGCGTCACCCGCTTCGATGAAACCCGGATCCGCGACATGCGCCGCACCACCGTCGCGGGGGTCGCCGCCTGATCCACCCCGCCTGCCCCAGCCCCCGCCTGCCCCAGCCCCCGCCTGCCCCAGCCCCCGCCTGCCCCAGCCCAGCCTCCCCCAGCCATGCGGTGCGGGCATCGGTGACGCCGCGCCGCGGAGATTGTGATCCGCCTCGCCAGACCGTAGATCTACTCGCCAGTATCCCGCGGAGGTCCCGCCATGCCGGTCGCCATTCGTCCCCTAACTCCGCAGTTCGCCGGTGAGGTTTCCGGCGTCGATCTCACGCACCCGCTGACCGCGGCCGAGGTCGCGGCGTTGGAGGCCGGCATGGATCGCTTCGCCGTGCTGGTCTATCACGGCCAGGCCGTCACCGATGAGCAGCAGAAAGCATTCAGCCTGAACTTCGGCGAACTGGAACGGACCGAAGGCGGCAACGTAACCCAGGCCAAGGATCAGCGCCTCGGCGCGTTCATGGCGGATGTGTCCAACCTGGACGCCAACCACAAACCGCTGGCGCGCGACGATCGTCGCCGCATGTTCAATCTGGGCAATCAACTCTGGCACTCCGACAGTTCGTTCCGCGCCATCCCGGCGAAGTACTCGATCCTCTCCGGCCGCATCACCGTCGAGAAAGGTGGCCGCACCGAGTTCGCCGACATGCGCGCCGCGTACGACGCCCTCGACGCCGCGACCAAAGCGGAGATCGAGGACCTGATCTGCGAGCACTCCCTGCTCTTCTCTCGCGGCACGTTGGGTTTCACCGATCTGTCCGACGCCGAACGCGCGATGTTCAAACCCGTGCGTCAGCGTCTGGTGCGCACGCATCCGGTCACCGGGCGAAAGTCGCTGTATCTCTCATCGCATATCGGCAGCATCATCGGCTGGCCCGTGCCGGAAGCGCGCGCCTTCATCCGCGACCTGACCGAGCACGCGACGCAACCCCAGTTCCTGTACAAACACGTTTGGAAACAATTCGACATGGTCATGTGGGACAACCGCTCGACAATGCATCGGGTAACGCGGTTCGACGACACCAAGGTGCGCGACATGCGCCGCACCACCGTCGCCGGCGACAGCGTGACCGTGGAGCAACTGGCCGCCTGACCGGCGGCCAGGCAACACGATGGACATTCAGTCCCTGACCTTCCCCCACGCGGCGCCGCCCGGTCCCGGTGAAGTCACCCGCATCGCGCCGGGCGTGCTGTGGTTTCGTTTGAAACTACCGTTCCAGCTCAATCACGTGAACATCTATCTGCTTGAGGACACCGGCGGCTGGCTCGCGTTCGACACCGGGCTCGGCACCGACGATTGCCGGGTCGGCTGGGACAGCATCCTGACCGGTCCGCTGAACGGCGAGCGGCTGAGTTCCATGCTGGTGACGCATTTCCACCCGGACCACGTCGGGCTGGCGGGCTGGCTGGCCCAGTCGTTCGGCCTGAAACTGGCGATGCCGCGTACCGAGTATCTGTACCACCTGATGGCGGCGCACGGCCGCGGCGACATGTATGATGCCGCGCACCGGGAGTTCTATCACTCGAATGGGCTGTCGGCCGAAACGACCGATGTCATTCTCGGCCGCGGACTGAATTATCTGCGCCTCACCACCGGCGTGCCTCACGCCTATGAGCGGATCAAACACGGCGACGTCAGGCGGATCGGCGGTCGCGACTTCGACGTTCTGACCGGCGGCGGTCACGCGTTGGAACAGGCGATGCTGCACCAGTCGTCGGATCGCCTGTTCTTCGCCGCCGATCAGGTCATCGCGCGCATCTCCCCCAACGTCAGCGTGCATCCCGTCGAGCCCGAAGAAGATCCACTCGGCATCTACCTTCAGGATTTGCGCGCCCTCCGCGCCACCGTCCCGCACGACGTCCTGGTGTTGCCCGGTCACGGCCTGCCGTTCCACGGCCTGCACGCGCGCATCGACGAACTGACCGATCATCATGCCCAACGTTGCGCCCGCATCGCCGATGCCTGTCGCCCGCGGCCGCTCTCCGCCGCCGAGGTGGTGCCGGTGCTGTTCGAACGCGCACTCGACGCGCACCAGACCGGCTTCGCGTTCGGCGAGGTCCTCGCGCATATCAATTACATGGCCAAACGCGGCGAACTCGCGCGCGAGACCGGCAACGACGGTGTGTTTCGATATCGGGCGGTCTGACACGCGTTGATGGTTGGTGTCGGGGTCGGGGAAGCGCGAGGGCTCTGCCCTCGAACCCGCCAGGAGGCTCTGCCTCCTGGACCTCCGTCAAAGGGCGAGGCCCTTTGAAATCTGTCCA
Source organism: uncultured Alphaproteobacteria bacterium (assembly GCA_963719675.1). Classification (GTDB taxonomy): domain Bacteria; phylum Pseudomonadota; class Alphaproteobacteria; order Acetobacterales; family Acetobacteraceae; genus Rhodopila. Next base: position 130,006 of record CAVRDN010000105.1, read on the forward strand.
TTGGGTAGGTGTGTGAGGAGGGCCGACCCGGACCTCGCGAGGTCGCGGTCGGCCCTCCTCGCACACCTACCCAAAATGAATGGTTCCAAGGGCCACTGCCCTTGGCGGAGATCCAAGAGGCAGAGCCTCTTGGTCGGGGTCCGGGGCGGAAGCCCCGGCGCTTCCCCGCCCCCACCGCCAGCCATGAGTGCTTGCCCGACCGCACCGAAATGAACCACACTTCGTGTCGAACAGCGGGGGCATGGACGATGGCGCGTGCCGCGAAAGCGCAGTGGACTGACCACTCAATCGTCGCACGCCGCGGCGTCGGTTGGGCGAGCAAGCCAACGCTGCATGACCTGACCGAAGCCGTGCAGGGCAAATTTCATTACACGATCGGTCCGTACTCCGATCCCGTGCTCACCGTGGCACCTGGCGATCGCATTCGCATCGAGACGCGCGACGCGTTCGAGGGCGCCATTCGCACCGAGCACGACAAGCCAACCGAACGGTTGCGCATGCCCTTCGTCAATCCGCAGAACGGTCCCATTATGATCGACGGCGCCGAGCCAGGCGACGCGTTGGCCGTGCACATCGAGACCATGCTGCCACGCGGCGAGAATCCGTGTGGCACCTGCTGCATGATCCCGTATTTCGGCGCCCTCACCGGCACCACGTTGACCGCCACGCTCAATCCGCCGCTGCCGGAACTCACGCGCAAGATCCACGTGGACGAAAATCACGTGCGCTGGAGCACGCGTGTCACGCTGCCGTACAGTCCGCACATCGGCACGCTCAGCACCTCGCCCGAAATCAACTCGATCAATTCGCTGACGCCGGATCAGCACGGTGGCAACATGGATTTGCCGGACATGGGGCCGGGCAGCATCACCTATCTGCCGGTGCGCACACCCGGCGCGCGACTGTTCATCGGCGACGCGCACGCCTGCCAGGGCGACGGCGAGGTCTGCGGCACGGCGGTCGAGTATCCCTCGACAACGACCATCCGCGTCGATGTCATCAAGGGCTGGACGTTGGAATGGCCGCGCCTGGAGCGCGAAGACTTCATCATGACCATCGGCAGCGCCCGCCCACTGGAGGACGCGACGCGTATCGCCTATCGCGAACTCGTGCTGTGGATGGAGGCGGAGTACGGCTTCGATCGCTGGGACGCCTACATGATGCTCAGCCAGTGCGGCCGGGTCCGCCTCGGCAATTTCGTCGATCCGAAATACACCGTCGGCGCCGGCATTCTGAAAACCTATCTGGCGTAACAGTCAATCAGGAGCCGCAATGGACCTCGGTCTTTCCGGCATGAAGGCGCTGGTCACCGGCGGCACCAAGGGCATCGGCCGCGCCGTCGCCGAACACTTCGCGGCGGAAGGTGCGGATGTCGCAATTTGCGCACGCGACGCCGCCGGCGTGGCAGAAGCGGTGGCCGCTCTGCACGCCCGCGGCGTGAAGGCGACCGGACGCGCACTGGACGTCTCCGACGGCCCGGCATTGACGGCCTGGGTCGCCGACGCCGCGAACGAACTCGGCGGCCTGGATATCGTTGTGTCGAATGTCTCGGCTTTGGCGATCGGCCAGGATGAGGCGTCGTGGCAGGCCGAATTCTCCACCGACATGATGGGCACCGTGCGCGCGGTCAACGCCGCGATGCCGTTTCTGGAGCAGTCCAAAGCCGCGTCGATCGTCATGATCTCCTCGGTCTCCGGGCGAGAAGTGGACTTCGCGGCCGGTCCCTATGGCGTGTTCAAGGCGGCGCTCATTCATTACGCGAAGGGATTGTCTTACCAACTCGCGGGGCGCGGCATCCGGGTCAACGCACTGTCGCCGGGCAACACATATTTTCCCGGTGGGGTCTGGGAGAATATCGAGCAGAACAATCCGGACCTGTTCAAACAGGCGATGGCGCTCAATCCGACGGGACGCATGGGCAAGCCCGAGGAAATGGCGCGGGCGGTGGTGTTCCTCGCCAGCCCGGCGGCGAGTTTCATTACGGGGACGAACCTCGTGGTGGATGGGGCGCTGACACGAGGAGTGCAGTATTAAAGAGGCCAGGGCGCTGCCCTGGACCCGCTGGGGCCTTGAGGCCCCAGACCCCCGTCCATGGAGTCAGATCCCTAAACTATCCAATCGAATCGACGGATACTTCGGCGCCCGCGGACAAGGGCGGGGCGAACGGAGCGCGCAGGATCAGGGCGTCGGCCAAGGCGAGGCGGCGCAACATGGCCGAATCCTGTACCGGGAATGGTGTCACCACGACGCGGCCTTGATCGTCGACCGACACGGTGGCGCGCAGGTGGTCGGCGCGGCGGTCGTTCTCCGGCACCGCTGCCCCCAATAGCGCGCTCACGGTAGGTGGCGGACCGGCCGGCAATCCCTGCATCAACGCCAACGACGGCAACAGAAACAACGCGGCACACACCATCGCCGACACCGGATTGCCGGGCATGCCAAGCACCGGCACCGCGCCCATCTGACCAAACAACAACGGCTTCCCGGGCCGCATCGCGATCTGCCAGAAATCCACCACGAGGCCACGCGTCCGCAATCCCGCGATCACCAGATCATGGTCGCCCACCGACGCGCCCCCGGTGGTGACCAATAAATCGAACCCGCCAACCTGGTCGGCCACGGCGGCGACAGCCTCGGTGGTGTCCTTCGCGACCGGCAACACCGCCGGCTCACCCCCCACCGCGCGCACCAAGGCCGCCAACGCGTGCGAGTTGGAACTGACGATGCCACCCGTCGGAATCGGCTCGCCCGGCAACGCGATCTCATCCCCCGTCGCCAAAATCGCCACCCTGGGCCTGCGATGCACGCTCAACCACGGATGGTTCGCGGCGGCGGCGAGGCCCACATCGCGCGCGGTCATCCGCCTGCCGGCCGGGATCACCGTGTCGCCCTTCGAAAAGTCCTGACCGGCGCGGCGAATATGACGGCCCGCGACGACCGCCTCATTGACCATGACATTGTCGCCCGACCGTTCGGCGTCCTCCTGCAACAGGATCGCGTCGGCACCCGCGGGCACCACCGAGCCGGTGAACAGGCGCACAGTTTGGCCCGGCCCGACCTGCCGTCGAACGGATGGCCGGCCGGCGCCGCGCCGATGACCCGCAACGAGGCGTGCAACCCCCCATCGGCGGCCCGCAGCGCGTAGCCGTCCATCGCCGAAACGTCCGCGGGCGGCTGGGTCAGGCGGGCGATCACCGGCTCCGCGGTTACCCGGTTCCAGGCATTGGCGAGCGCCACGATCTCGGCCGGCATCGGATGCAAGCCGGCCAGGATGCGGGTGCGGGCTTCATCGACGGTGATCATGGCGGGTTCGGGCATGGGCGAATACTTGCGGTCAGAAGGCGTCCCGCCAATGGGTCAGAAGGCGTCCCGCCAGTGGGTCAAAAGGCGTCCCGCCATTCTATCACCGAATTGGCCCGTTGCCGAAGCAGTCAATGACCGGTCCACACAACGACCGTACCAGGAGCAGCGCACCCGCCAGCCCTGACAACCGCCTGGTACCGCCGCGAACCCAGGCCGCGCGCCCAAACGCGGATGCTGAAGCAAAATCGGCCGGCGCGCGTCCCGAGACACCGTGCCGCTTACAGTCCACCTGGAAGCTTCGAGCGCATCATCTCCTTTCGGTCGATCCTGCGGCCATCGACGACGAACGTGCCATCGCCGATGGCGTGGATCGTCCTTTTCTCCTTGCGGGCCCCGTTGATCCAGGCCTCGACACCCTCGAGCACGACGATGCTGTATCGCTCGATGATATCCACCACGCGACATTCGATATGGGCGAGGCATTCCTCGATGAGCGGCGCGCGAACGTGCCGCGCCTTCATGGGTGTGAGATGAAACTTCGCAAACTTGTCCGCGTCTGTTCCCGAGCACGTTCCCACTCCAACGACCTGATCGATCAGGTCAACCGTGGGTATCGCGACCACGCATTCTCTCAAGTTCCTTGAGCGCTGCGAACGAATAATTCCAAGGCCCGGTCGTGATCGCGAATGCCGCTGAAAAATCCAGCACCATTGTCCAACTGATGGTCATCACGTTGGACTTCGCACCATCATGTGTCGTGACCAGAACGACCGGGCCCGGCTCTATCAGGGTGAATGCCCTGTCGATCGGTAAACGTTCCATGTTTGCTTCCACTCCGCGAGGGTCACCATGGCACGCGCGCGCCGGATCCTGGTCGTTCCACGCGCCCGTTCCCAGTGCCCGTTCCCCGTGCTTCCGCATCGATTGGATCGTGTCGCGGAAGCGAAGAGCCGCCGCTTCCGCCTTGCTGGATCATGTCAATCAACGCGGCGATTCCGCCGGTCTCGCGTGCCCAACTTTATGCCGGATGGCCCGGACAGTCACTGAGCCAGTCATGCCTGTTTGAACTCTCCCGACTTACCGCCGGCTTTATGCACCACGCGCAAATCCTCGATCCGCATGCCGCGATCGACGGCTTTGCACATGTCGTAGACCGTCAGCGCGGCAACGCTCGCGGCGGTCAGCGCCTCCATCTCGACACCGGTCTGACCGGTCGTGCGGACAGTGGCGGTGATCTCGACCGCGTGAGCGGCGCGATCCGCCACCAGGTCCACCACCACGGCGGTGATCGGCAGCGGATGACACAGCGGGATCAGTTCCGATGTGCGCTTCGCCGCCATGATCCCGGCCAGTCGCGCCACGCCCAGCACGTCGCCTTTTTTCGCCGTGCCGGTCTCGATCATCGCCAGCGTGTCGGGGTTCATCACGACGCGCGCGCGCGCGGTGGCGGTCCGGTCGGTGACCGGCTTGGCCGACACATCGACCATCGTCGCATTGCCGGACGCATCGAAATGGGTGAAGCCGCTCATACCGCCGCCTTTCCGCTGAGGAAACTCCCACACTGCATGCCACATCCGGACCGTCGCATGCCATCCGTCCCCGCCGACGAGATCAGCCGGCGCGCCGGTCCAGCCATGCCAGCAGCGCGGCCTGAAACATCGGCAGGCTTTTGTAACGCGCCATCTCGGCCGGGAGAGCCCGAACCGCCGCGGCCAGACGCGCGGCGATCTCCGGCGTCGTCACCACCCGAGCCAGCGCATACACGTGCACCCGGATCCCGAACAGCACCGCGCCGCTGATGGGCAGCCGTCGCAACGTCTGACGCTCGACCCGCAGGAACAGCCGGTCGCCGGCATTTTGTTCCGTGATCGTCGCGTCATGCGCGGTGCGCCACTTGCCGGTGGGCTGAAACAGCGTGGGGTCATCCATCATCGACCAGTTCAACCGCGCCGCGATGTGTCCGACGCGCACATGGCTCATGAACCGATCGACCGGCCGCGCCAGGCGGTCGCCATAAAACGGCACCTTGTCATGCACCGCGGCGAGCGGCCGGCCGAACTTTTCATGCAATCGCCAGCGACTGGGAAAACACAGCACCGCGGCGGTCAGACGCGGCCCATCGGGCGACGCCTCGATCAGGCACAAATCCTCCTGCACCAATCGGCCGGCGAGTTCCAGCGGGTCATGTGCCGCGATGGTCCAGTCCTCGTTGGTCAGACGATTGTGGAACGTGATGCCGTCGGAAGCGAACCAGCCGGGATGCACTCGCGTCAGGTGCTCGATCACCATCGACAGCGTTTCGGCGCGCGCCGGCGCGGACGCGGGCTCGGCGCCAAATACGTCGGCGTGATGCGTGGCGAGCAGGCGCTGGCGCTCGGCGATCTCGGCGGGATACAGCGTATCGATCTCGAACCATTCCGGTTCCGCCACGGCAACGAGACCCATGGCCATGCGATACGGGCCGGCCTCGAACGGCAGATGGATCGTTTCGGCCGGTAATCGCCGCGATAGATCCGGGGCGTTCAATACATGACGTCCCCGCCGTTGGGCGACAGCGTCGCGCCGACGTAAAATCCCCCGTCGGGTCCGGCGAGCAGCAACGCGGTGGCGGCGATTTCCTCCGGCCGTCCGAACCGGCCAATGGGCAGCGCGTCGATGAAGGCCTGGCGATCGTCAGGCGTCATCGTCGCCGTCAGGTCGGTGACGATCGGGCCTGGCGCGATGGCGTTGACGCGGATGCCTTTCGGCGTCGCCTCCCACGCCAGCGCGCGGGTGAAGCCCATGATCGCGGCTTTGGCGGCGGAATACACGGTCGAGTTGACCGCGCCCTTCAACCCGCGCTGCGAGGCGACGTTGATGATGCAGCCCTGCCCGCGCGCGACCATCGCCGGATAGACCGCCTGCGCCATGAAGAACATGCCCTTCAGATGCACCGCGATGATGCGGTCGAACTCTTCTTCCGAATAAGCCTCGAACGGCTTGCGAATGTTCATGCCGGCGTTGTTGAACAAAATGTCGACCGGCCCGAAATCGCGCGCCACCTCGGCGACGAACGCACCGCTGGCCTTGATGTCCGCGACGTCGAGCGAGCGATGCATCGCGCGGCGCCCATGCGCCAAAATCTCCGCCGCCGTTTGATCGGCCTTGTCGCCGTCATCCAAATGACAAAACGCGATATCGGCGCCCTCGGCGGCGAAGGCGAGCGCGGTGGCGCGCCCGATGCCACGCGAACCACCCGTGACAAGCGCGATCTTTCCCGCGAGTTTCATGCCGGTCTCCCATGCTGCCGGGCCAGGTTGCGCCCGGATCGCGCGCGCACCAGGTTGGTCCGGCATGCTGATAATCCGAACCTTCGCCGATTTGCGCGCGTCCGTCACGAGCCTGCGGGCCTCGCATGGCGCGATCGCCCTGGTGCCGACCATGGGCGCGCTGCATGACGGTCATCGCGCGCTGGTGCGCGCCGCGGTGGCGTCGGGGGCGGCGACCGTTACCTCGATCTTCGTCAACCCTTTGCAGTTCGCCGCCAGCGAGGATCTGTCGCGCTATCCGCGCGATGAGGCCGGCGACCTGGCGATCCTGGAGGCGAGCGGCTGCGCGGCGGTCTGGATGCCGGACGTGACCACGATGTATCCGCCGGGCGACGCGACCACGATCACCGTCACCGGCCCGGCGGAAAACTGGGAGGGCAAGGCGCGGCCCGGCCATTTCCGCGGCGTGGCGACGGTGTGCGCGAAATTGTTCGGCCAGGTCAGTCCGGATCGCGCGTATTTCGGCGAAAAGGACTGGCAGCAACTGCGGGTCATCCGGCGCATGGTGGACGATCTGTGTCTGCCTTTGACGATCGTCGGAATCGAAACGGTGCGCGAACCCGATGGCCTCGCGCTGTCCTCGCGCAACCGGTTCCTGAGCGAGGCGGAGCGGATCCGAGCGGCGCTGCTTCATGCCACGCTGACGCGAACGGCGCGGAGCGTCGCCGGCGGACGCGACGCGCACGCGGCGTTGACGGCCGCGCGCGCGACTTTGACCGACGCCGGGTTTGGCGTGGACTATTTCGCTCTGGTGGATGGCCCGACCCTGACCGAAATCGCGGCCCCTCGCCCAGGGGCGCGTCTGATCGCAGCGGCGCGGCTGGGGTCGGTACGGCTGCTCGACAACATCGCCGCCTGAGGATTCGCGGTTGGTGCGAAGGTAGCGCGCGCGAGGGCATTGGCGGCGGTTGCGACCCAATCCTTCGAACCATACCGCGGCGCGCCTGGCCCGGGGGACTTCACGAATCGGAACGATCCCGGCCAGGTTTCGGATGTGCCCGAAACGGGCTGAGAGGAATCCATCACCGTGACCCTGGATGATCCAGCCTCGACCACCGCGTATCGCGATGCGCGCCCGATTCACATCTCGGGCTACGATCGGCAGGAAAACGACTTCTATCCCACGCCCGACTGGGTCACCGAGGCGCTTCTGAGCAGTGTGAGCCTGCGTGGCCCGGTGTGGGAGCCCTGTTGCGGCGACGGCGCGATGGCCCGGGTGATTCAAACCCAGGGGCATGAGGTCGTGGCGAGCGATATCGCGGACCGCGGATTTGGCGAGGCGGGCGTCGATTTCCTGGCATGCGGCACGTTCCCGCGCGCCTGCGAGAGCATGGTCACCAACCCGCCATACGGCGATGGCGGAGGGTCCCTGAAGGGCGTCCAGGTCCCCGGCGCCCTGCTGCATTTCGTGCGCCACGCGATCCAATTGACCGAGCGGGCGGATGGGCAGCTCGCTTTGCTGGTGCGCTTTCAGTGGCTCGCGGGAAAGAAGGCGGCGAATTTGATTTCGTCAGGCCCGCTGAGCAAGGTCATCGTCCTGCGCCGGCGCATTCGGTGGTTCGACATGGGGCCGCTGACCAATCATGGCCAGCACCACCATGCCTGGCTGTTCTGGGACTGCCACCATGAGCGGGGCCGCCCACCGGAGATGCTGTTCGCCGGCTAAGCCCCCCGGGTTGCCGCGTGGCTCCGGTTGGCGTCAGGATCGGTGGTCAAACCACCCCTTCCGCACCACATGATGGGTGAGGACCAACCTGGGGGATGCTCCCATGCCTGACGGCTTTCGCTTCGATAACTCGGTACGCCGCGCTGCCGGAGCGCTTTTACGCCCGGCTGGAGCCGACGCCGGTCGCCGCCCCACGCCTGATCCGGGTCAACACAGCGTTGGCCGAACGCCTGGGCCTCGACCCCGAGGCGCTCGCCGCGGCGGAGGCGGTGCTGGCCGGCAATGTCATCCCCGAAGGCGCGACGCCGCTCGCCGCCGCCTACGCCGGCCACCAGTTCGGCCACTTCGTGCCGCAACTCGGCGATGGCCGCGCTATCCTGTTGGGCGAGGTCGTGGCCCCAGACGGCAAGCGCTTCGACATTCAACTCAAAGGCTCGGGTCGCACGCCGTTCTCGCGCGGCGGCGATGGCCGCGCCGCGGTCGGGCCGGTATTGCGCGAATACATCGTCAGCGAGGCGATGGCCGCGTTGGGCGTGCCGACCACCCGCGCGCTCGCGGCGGTCACGACCGGAGAGCCGGTGCGCCGCGAAACCATGCTGCCCGGCGCCATCCTGACCCGCGTCGCGTCGAGCCACATTCGCGTCGGCACCTTCCAGTATTTCGCCGCCCGGTCCGACACCGAGGGCGTGCGCCTGCTGGCCGATCACGCCATCGCCCGCCATTATCCGGAGTCCGCCGACGCCGAGAACCCGTACCGCGCGCTGCTCGACGCCGTGGTGGCGCGGCAGGCGTCGCTGGTGGCGCATTGGCTGCTGATCGGCTTCATCCATGGGGTGATGAATACCGACAATTGCTCCGTCGCCGGTGAAACGATCGACTACGGGCCATGCGCGTTCATGGACACGTACGATCCCGCGACCGTGTTCAGTTCGATCGATCAGCACGGCCGTTACGCCTACGGCAATCAGCCGCGCATCGCGGTGTGGAATCTCGCCCGCCTGGCGGAGACAGTGCTGCCGTTGCTGTCCGACACCGAGGAGACGTCCGTCGCGGTGGCGCAAGACGTGCTCGCCGCTTTCAGCCCTCGTTTCGAGGCGGCGTATTTCGGTGGTCTGCGCCGTAAGATCGGTCTGGCGACGGAACAGGACGGCGACGTCACATTGGTCAACGATTTGTTGAAGGCAATGGCCGAGCACGAGGCCGACTTCACTTTGACCTTCCGCCATTTGTGCGATGCCGCCGCGGATCCCTCCGCCGACGCCACGGTCCGCGCGCTGTTCTCCGATCCCACCGCGTTTGACGCGTGGGCTGCTCGCTGGCGCTGGCGTCTCGGCGAGGAAGCCGCCGAACCCGCCGCCATCCGAGACGCCATGCGCGCGGTGAACCCGGCATACATTCCGCGCAACCATCTGGTCGAAGCCGCGCTGACCGCCGCCATCGAGCGCGACGATTACGCGCCATTCGAGCAATTGCTGGAGGTGCTGTCTCGCCCGTTCGAGGAGCGTCCGGGGTTTGAGGTTTACGCGCGACCGCCGAAGCCGGAGGAACGGGTGCTGCAAACGTTCTGCGGCACGTAAGATGCGGTCCGGATCGAGCCTGGGGCGCCGAGATGGTCGTGCACGATGCGTGGGGTAACCGCCTCAGAAAAGGCAAGACTTTAACACGGAGGAAGCACACGGAACGTCGATCAGCCGCGCGAAGAGCCATTGATCTTTTTCACCGCTTCCGCCAAAGGAATGCGATGACGCGTTCCGCGGTCCCACTCCCTGTAAATCCGTGTGCTTCCTCCGTGCAACTCCGTGTTAAATCTTACTTGCCTGTTGATCGCCTCGCCGCGCCGGCAAACCGCTCATCCCTTCACCGCGCCGAGGGCCAGTCCCCGCACCAGATGCCGTTGCAGCGCCATCATGAACACCACGATCGGCAGCATGATCCCGATCGCGGCGGCGGCCGACAGCGACCAATAATTGATGTCCTCGCCGCCATATTCCGCGATCGCCACCGGCAACGTCTTGGTGTCCGGCCCGGTCAGCACCAGGGCGAACAGAAACTCGTTATACGCCAGCAGCAAACTGAACAGCGCCGTCACCCAAAGTCCCGGCCGCACCACCGGCAACGCCACGCGTGAGAACACCTGCCACGCATCGCAGCCGTCGATCTCCGCCGCCTCGTACAACTCGTGCGGCACATCCACGAAGAAGCCGCGCATCAGCCAGATCGTGAACGGCTGGTTGATCGCGACCAGCGCCAGGATCATCGCCGGATAGGTGTTGACCAGGCCCAGGATGCGCGCCAGCACGAAGAAGGGGATCGCCAGCAGGATGTGGGGGAACATCCGCATCGCCAGCAACCCGAACAACAGTCCGCGCGATGTGGCGCTCGACAGCCGGGACAATCCGTACGCCGCCATCGTGCCGATCGAGACCGAGGTCACCACCGTGCCGACCGAGATCACCACGCTGTTGATCAGAAAGTGCCAGAAGCCTTTCTCGACCCAGACCTGCCAATGAAACTCGAACGTCGGTGTGAAGATAAATCGCGGCGGCACCGCGAACGCATCCACCGGCTGCTTGATCGAGGTCAGGAATCCCCAGATCACCGGCGTCAGGTTGACCGCGGTGAACCCCGCCAGAGCCAGGAACAGCGGCAACTGGGTGCGACAACCGCCGCGCATCAGAACGCACCCTTTTCGCGCCGGTAGACGATGCGGATCATCGTCGCCACCAGCATCGCGACGAACAGCAGCGTCAGCACGCCCAGCGCGCAGGCCTTGCCGACCTGCAACAGACGGAATGCCAGCGCATAAGTGTACAGCGTGATCGTTTCGGTCGCCGTCCCGGGACCTCCGCCGGTCAGCACGTAGATCGTGTCGAAAAACCGGAACGCGTCCATCAGCCGGATCGCCAGCACGAACACGATCAACGGCCGGATCGACGGCAGCATGATGCGGAACAGCAACATCCACACGCCGGCTCCATCGATTTGCGCGGCCTCGATCTGACTCTGATCGACGGTGTTCAGGCCGGCGTACAGCACCAGGATCATGAACGGCGTGAACTGCCACGCGTCGGCCAGCACGACCGTCACGCGCGCCCACATGGGATCGCCGAGAAAGTCAGGCGGGAAAATACCCCAGCCGATCAGCAAGCCCGACACGAGGCCCCAACGCCCGATGAAAATCCACCGCAGGAACAGCGCGGCGACGACCGGCGTGACGATATTCGGCAGGAACAGCAGCAGGTTCAGCACCCGCACGCCGAACGTCAGCCGGTACAGCCCGTACGCGATCAGCAGACCCAGACAGAATTCCAGCCCGACCGCCGACAACACGATCCCAAGCGTGCGCGACAAGGTGTCCCAAAGCCGGGCGTCACCCAACAACTCCCGATAATTGCCCAGCCCGATGAACACCCGGCTGCCGGAGCCGAGATCGTAGTTCAGCAGACTGAGCCACAATGCGTAGCCCAACGGAAACAGCATCACGCAGCCCAGTACCGCCGCGCTCGGCGCCAGGAACAGCCATAACGCGTTGTGCGAACGGAGCCGGCTATTTGTAATAGCCATGACCCTTGAGAAACGTTTCGGTCTCGGAAGCCGCCGTGTCCATCGCCTGTTTGACCGTCATCTCCCCGGTGACGGCCTGTAGGATGCGGCGGGTGATGAACTCGCAGACCGCGTTGAACTCCGGCAGGGATGGCGCGCGCGTGCCGCTTTCATAAGACGCCAACGCCGCCGGATAGAACCGGTTCGCCTTCACCATCTCCGGATCGTCGAGCACCGATTTGCGCGGCGGGATCATCAGCGCCGCCGCCTCGCGCAGGCTTTTGTCGCTGGCCGAGGTGGCGATGATCCGGAACAGCACATCCGGATCCTGCTTGCTGTACGCCGAAAGCGCATAGCCGTCGCCTCCCATGCGTCCATGTCCCTGCGGCGGCCTGACCCAGTCGATCTTGCCGACGACGCGCGATTTGCTCGGGTCGTCCATCGATTTCGCCCGCGTCGCCCATTGCAGCCCCATCGTCGCGGTATCCTGCTGCAGAGCGATCGTGCATTCATCGTTCGCCGCCGCCGTAAACCCCTGCTGGGCGTATTTCGTGATCTCCTTCATCGTTTCGATCGCGGCGACGCTTTTCGCCGTGTTGAACGTCGGATGCCAGTCCGCGTCGAACCAGCCATCGCCCAAAGCGTTCAGGTACCAGTGCGCCTCGTTCGTCGCCGCGTCCACCGGCTTGAGGCAGTTGATCGTCCCGGCGCGCATCGGCGAGTTGAACGACTTCGCGAGGTCGCGATACGCCGCGATGGTCGTGGGCGGCGTTTTGCCCTGCTGATCGAACAAATCCTTCCGGTAGAAGAACATCATCGTGTTGAGCGTGTGCGGCATCACATAAAGATGTCCGTCATGCCGGAACGGCGCCAGCACCGAGTCCGGAAAATCGTCGAGTTTGAATTCCTGCCTGTATTTCGCCCACATGTCGTCAAGCGGCCGGAACCAGCCGTTCTTGACGAAGGTCTGAAAGGTCGTGTCGCTGGCATAGATGATGTCGGGCGTGTCGGACTTCGACGACAGCGCGATGGTCGCCAGCTCCATCGCCTTGTCGATCGGCATCAGTTGCGTATTGACCGTGACGCCGGGGATCGCGCCGCGCATGACCTCGGCGTAGTGTTCCAGCGCCGGATAGCGATGGCTGATCATTTGAATCGTTCCGGCTGCTCGCGCCGTGCCGCCGAGGATCGCGGGCGCCGCGAGCGCGGCGCGCAGCACAAGCCGGCGATGGATGCGTGTTGGGTACATCGGACGTTTCCTGATTTTTCTTCCGGCACTGAACCTGGCCATTTTGCCGCGTCCTCGCAAGCGGGGGTCGCGAGGGACAACCCGCGGATCGCGTGGTAGCGTGCCGCCCAGGAAGGGCCGCCATCGGAGGGCCGCCAACGGAGGGTCATATGACCAACACACCGTTCGAAAGGATCTGGGACCAGCACGTCGTCAAGGAATTCGGTGACGGCCGCGCGCTGATCCACATCGACCGCCATTTCGCGCAGGAGAGCACCAGCGGTCGCGCGTTCGACGGCCTGCGCGCCGCCGGTTTGAAGGTGCGTCGGCCCGAATTGACCGTCGGAACCATCGATCATGGACTGTCCACGCTGCCGGGCCGAAAGATCGACAGTTACGCGGCCAGCACGGTCCGCAACCTGGCGATGCGCGAGAACTGCGCCGAGTTCGGCGTGCGGCTGTTCGATATCGACGATCCCAATCACGGCATCGTGCACGTCGTCGGTCCCAACCTCGGCTTCGCGTTGCCCGGCTGCACCTACGTCTGCGGCGACTCGCACACCGCGTCCTGCGGCGGCGTCGGCGCATGGGCATGGGGCATCGGCACCACCGAGGTGATGCAGGTGCTCGCCACGCAAACCCTGATCATGCGCAAACCGAAGTCCCTGCGGGCAAACTTCACCGGCTCGTTGCCGCGCGGGCTGTACGCGAAGGACATGATCCTCGCGTTGATCGGTCGTTACGGGATTGAGGCGGGCGTCGGCCATGTCGTGCAATACGCCGGGCCGGCGATCGGTGCGCTGCCGATCGAGGGCCGGCTGACCGTCTGCAACATGTCGATCGAGTTCGGCGCCCGGGGCGGCCTGATCGCCGCCGACGAGACCACGTTCCAGTATCTGCACGGCCGCGAAATGTCGCCCAAAGGCGCCCTGTGGGACCAGGCCGTCGCCGACTGGCGCGCGTTGTTCGACAATGCCGACTGTCAATACGACCGCGAACTGGAAATCGATTGTTCGCGGATAAAACCTCAGGTCACCTGGGGGACGACGCCACAGGACGTGATCGCGGTCGATGCGCTGGTGCCCGATCCGGCGTCCGCGAGCGACCCGGCGCGGCGCGCGATGATGGAGCGTGCGATTGCCTATATCGGCCTGACGCCGGGTCAACCGATCGCCGGTACACCGATCGACGTCGCCTTTATCGGGTCCTGCACCAACGGCCGCCTGTCGGATTTGCAGGCCGCCGCCGAGGTCGCGCGCGGCCGTAAAGTCGCGGCCGGGGTCAGGGCGCTCGTCGTTCCCGGCGCCGCGCACGTCAAAGCCGCCGCCGAAGCGGCAGGCCTGCACAAGGTCTTCCTGGAGGCCGGCTTCGAGTGGCGGGAGGCCGCGTGTTCCATGTGTGTCGCCGCGGGCGGCGATATCGTGCCGCCCGGTCAACGATCGATCTCGACCTCCAACCGCAACTTCGAGGGCCGCCAGGGGCCAGGCGCGCGGACGCATCTGGCCAGTCCCGCGATGGTCGCCGCCGCCGCGGTGACCGGCCGCATCACCGATGTGCGCACATTGTTGAATTAGGGAGCCGGCATCATGGAAAAATTCACTGTCCTGACCGGCGTCGCCGCACCGATGCTGATGACCAACATCAACACCGACCTGATCGCGCCCTCGCACTTCCCCGGCAAGAAGCCGGAGGAAGCCGTGCTGATGCCGCTGCGGGAAAAGCTGTTCGCCAATCTGCGCCATTTCCCCGACGGCACGCGCAGGCCGGACTTCGTGCTGGATCAGCCGCGCTACCGCGACGTCCGCATCATCCTCGCCGGCCCGAACTTCGGCTGCGGCAGTTCCCGGGAAACCGCCGTCTGGTCGCTCCGGGAAGCCGGGATTCGCTGCGTCATCGCACCGAGTTTCGGGGATATCTTCCACGACAACGCCTATCAGAACGGCTTGCTGCCGCTGAAACTGCCGATGGAGGACATCGAACGCATCGCCACGGCGCTCAACCGCTCGAACGCGTCCGAAATGACCGTCGACCTGGAGCGGTGCCGGTTACACGTGCCCGGCCTGGATCCGGTGACATTCGAACTCTCCGATGAGCGTCGTATGCCGCTGCTGGAGGGCCTGGATCAGCTCGGCTTCATGATGCGCGACGAACCCGCCATCATCGCCTTCGAACGAGCCGACCAGGCCGCCCGTCCCTGGGTTTATCCAAATTGACAGCCAGCGCGCCGTAACGGAAACCGCATCGTCAACCGGTTGCGTTCGCCGCCCCGCTCGTATACGAGGTCGTTACAGTAATGATGCAACAGCCCGAGGCCCAGACCACCGGGCTCGATCTCCGCCGCCTCTCGCGCGGGCGGCGTCACGCTGGCATCGAACCGGCACCCCGCGTCCTCCACCGTCAGCACGGCGGCGTCTCGCGTTGTTCCAGGCCGGGCGGTGATCTCACCGGAGGGGTTGGGCGGAAGCGCGGCAACGTCCGTGCCGCGGTGTAACCCCCTGGGCCGCGCATGATGGGCAGCGCCGTCACCGACACGCGAGATTCCGAATCGGCGATCGGACGAACATATCGGGCGAAGGCCGTGACGTTTTGATGACAGCCCCGGCCGGCCGCGTCGGGCCCGAACGCGAACCTTACCCGAGCGTTAAGCCGCTGAAATATTCACGCTGGCCGATGCCGTCTCACTGACACAAGCGCGTTACAAGACTTTGTCATGCAATGTGTCATTGCTTGCCCGCGTTTGGGCGTGTCCGCGCATGGCGGCAATGCTCTGAGCCGATGGGTACCGCGCTTTCTTTCCGGCTATCGCGCGGCATATGAAGATGGCTGCAACGGCGGGAGTTTTCGTGTCGGTCACGTCGACGTCATTGCGTATCGCGGACTCCATCGCCGACATGGCGGGGTTGCTGCGCCGCCCGTTTCACGTGGAAAACCTTCTGGCCCAGGCTCGGAAGGAGACAGGGCTTTCGGATTTCGGCGCGGTTGAGTTCATCGAACCGTTGCGCCGTTTGCTGGCCTCCTGCTCGGCGCCCGAAGCGAATCTCAGCCTGATCGGCCGCCTCGCCACGCAATGGGACGTGGTGCGATTTCTGTCGAACCTGCTCCGGTTTCAGGCGGAGGAGGTCAATCATCCGGACATCGCCAGCCAGAAGATCGAGCGTCCGATATTCATTACTGGCTTACCCCGCAGCGGCACGACGTTTCTGCATCGGTTGATGATGACCGACACGGACAATCGCGCGCCCAGGGTCTGGGAGACGATCTTTCCCTGGCCGAACCGGAGCGGTGCGGATCGGCGGATCGCCCAGGTGGCCCGCCAACTGAAAATGTTCGAGTGGCTGGCTCCGGAGTTTCGCGCCCTGCATCCGCTGGACGCAACCTCGCCGCAGGAATGCAGTGAGATCACCGCGCATGTGTTCCGCAGCCTGCGCTTCGACACCAACTACCATGTGCCATCGTACCGTCGCTGGCTCGACGCCGACGTCAGCCGGCATCTGCCCGCGTATCAGTTTCATCGACGGTTTCTCAGGCATCTGCAATTCCAGGACCGCGGCGTGGGACGCTGGGTGCTGAAATGTCCGGAGCACGTGTTCGCTCTGCGCGCCATTCGTACCGTTTACCCCGATGCGCGTTTGATTTTCGTCCATCGCGATCCGGTCAAGGTGCTGTTGTCGGTCGCGCATTTGACCGAGGTGCTGCGGCTTCCGTTCACCCGCGCGCTCGATCCGAAACTCATCGGCCGCGACGAGAGCGCGCGCTGGCTGGCGGGCGCCACGCGGATGATGGAAACCGGTGACGACGCCGGTCTGCCCGAACCGGTGTGTCACGTGCATCACATGGACCTGATCAGCGATCCGGTCGCCACCGTGGACGGCGTCTACCGTCACTTCGGCATGAGCCTGCCCGACAACGCGGCGTCGGCGATCGATCGTTACGTGACCGAGCGGCCGAATGGTGGGTACGGTCCCCGACATTACGCGTTCGCCGATCACGGTCTGAACGAGGCCGCCGAGCGGGAGCGCTTCCGGCCCTACATGTTGCGCTTTGGCATCGCCGCCGAAACGACGTTCCGGCCCTCGACAGCCAGGCGTCGTGATGCCGGCGGAGACCTCCGCGTCCTCACGCAGGCGAATGTAGCGCCGGGTCAGTTCGAACAATGGCGCGTGGTCCGGCTGCGTGGTCACGACCGCCATCGGCATGACGGTCTCATGCAACGCGATGTGGAACCGTTGCACGATCGAGGCGAGCACCAGGACCGCTTCCGCCATCGCGAATTGCGCACCGACGCAGATCCGCGGGCCGGCTCCAAACGGCATGAACGCGAAACGGCCCGGCGGGGGTGCTTCAGGCATGAACCGCGGGGGATTGAACGCCCCGGGATCGGTCCAGAACGCGTGATGGCGATGCAGAACCCACGGCGCGATCATCACCACGGCATGCCGCGGCAGCCTCAGATCGCCGATGCGGTCGGGCAGGATCGCCTCCCGCACCAGGGTGAACGCCGCCGGGAACAGCCGTAACGTTTCGTTCACCACCGCGCGGGTGCGGACCAGTGTGGCTTGCGCGCCTTCCTCGGTCAGATCGACGCCGCGCAATTCCTCCGCCATCCAGTTTTGCATATCGCTTGCCTGACCGAGCAGCGCGCAAGCCCAGAACAGCGTCACCGCGGTCGTTTCGTGTCCGGCGAGGATCAGCGTCGCGACCTGATCGCGCAACTCCGCCGGCGAAAACCCGGCGCCGGTCTCCGGATCCCGCGCACCGGTGAGCAAATCGAACAGATCGCGCGGTTTGTCGCCTGGATTGGGCGTGGCGGCGCGCTGTTGCATCATCGTCTCGATCAGATGCATCCAGCGTTTGCTGAACCGCGCCCGCCGCCAGTCGCGCAACGTCGGGACCGACGGCGGCAACAGCATGTCGAACAGATATGGCTTCGCCAGGTGCTCACCGAATTCGGTCAGCAGTCGCCGCATCGCCGCGCCGTATTGCTTCGTTTCCAGCGAGAACATCGAGCGCCCGGCGATATCCAGCGCGAGGGTCTGCAGGAACGTCAGCATGTCGATCCGCGGTTGATCCAGCCGGTCCAGCGCGTCGTTCGCGGCTGCCATGATGTGACGCGACAGCAACGGGATCACCCGCGGCCCGAGCGCCGGAGCGATGGTACGCCGTTGCAGGCGCCAGGCCTCGCCCATGCTCAACAGCAGACCATTCCCGGTGATCGGCCGTAAAATGCGGATCGAGGCGGGGGACCGGCGATAGTTCGCGTGATTGTCCACCAGCACGTGGTGGATTGCCTCCGGCGCGTTCAGCAGCACGTTCTTCCGGCCGAGAAACTCCCGGATCATGACGTCTTCGCGATAAGCGGCTTCCGGCCAGATGGTCAGCGCGTTGTCCCGGATCGCGCGCAGGAAGGCCCGCAACGGCAGCGGCGCCGGCGGCGGCGTGGGAACCGGCGGCACGAACAGCCCCGAGGCGGCGATGTCCATCAGTCGGGGATCACCGCGATCGCGTTCATTTCGATAAGGTAATCGGGATGGGTGAAGCCTGAAATCGCGACCATCGTGGAGGCCGGCGGCGGGCTGGGAAAGAATTCGCGCCGCACTTTATGGATGGTATCGAAGTCCCTCATGTCTTTTACGTAGACATCGACCCGGCAAATGTCGGCCATCGTGCCGCCCGCGGCCTCGACGGCGGCTTTGACGTTCTCGCACATTTGCCGTGTCTGCGCCTCGATATCGCCGACGCCGGCGATCGTCCCATCGGCGCGTTTCGACGTCATGCCCGAAATGAACACGAATCTGCCCCGCGCCTCGATCACATTCGCCTGCGAAAAGTGTCCGCTGGGCTTGCCGATCTTATCGGAGACGATCTGCTGACGGGCCATGCGCTTCACTCCGCCGCCGGCGCGTAGGCCGGAAGCTCGGCGCGCAGTTTGGTGTCCATCGGCTTCGGCCACCAGCGATGCTCCCACTCGCCGAAGAATTTCTTCAATGTGGGCATGACCTTTTCCGCGAACATCTTGCTGTTGTGGCGGGTCAGTTGCTTGTTCATGTTGCCGAACTGCATCAACAGCATCAGGTTGCCGACGTGCAGGTTCTCCGCCAGCTCGACCAGTTGTTCGGTGACGTCCTTGGGCGAGCCGATGACGATGTAGCCGGCATCGACCAGATCCTTCATCTCGGTCGGCCGCGCGATGGATTTCGCGGCCGCCGCGCTGACCTGGCTGGTGAGGCCGAACCGCATCGTCGCCTCGGTGGTGTAACCGGCGGGCGCGGCGAAACGGGGGTCGATATGCAGGCAACGGCCGAAGAAATACTCCGCCGCCTCGCCGTACATGTCCAAAGCCTGGTCTTTGCTTTCCGCCACCGCGACGGTTTGCGCGAAGCCGGCGCGATACGGATTGCGATCCTTGCCGAGGCGGTCCATTTCAGCCCAGTACCCGTCCATCGTCGCCTTGCCGATCTTATGTCCATAATAGGACAGGTAGCAGTAGACGTAATCCTTCTCCGCGCACCACTGCCACGTCTCGATCGAGCCGCCGCCGGGGATCCAGATCGGCGGATGCGGCTGCTGGATCGGCCGCGGCCAGATGTTCACATAGCGCTGCTGGTTGAAGCGCCCATTGAACGCGAAGGTTTCCGGATCCTTCCAGGCTCGGATCACCAGGTCGTGCGCTTCATGGTAGCGTTCGCGCAACTGGCTCGGATTTTGTCCGTAGGCGAAACAATCGTCCATCGGCGTGCCGACCGGGAAGCCGGCGATCAGCCGGCCGCCCGAGATCACGTCGATCATGGCGAATTCCTCCGCCACGCGCGTCGGCGGATTGTACAGCGCGATCGAGTTGCCCATCACGCAGATCGTCGCATCCGACGTTCGCCGCGCCAGCGAACTGGCGATCAAATTCGGCGACGGCATCAGCCCATAACCGTTCGAGTGATGCTCGTTCACGCAGATCGCGTCGTAGCCGAGATCGGCGGCGTATTCGAGTTCATCCATGAAGTCGTTGTACATCAGATGCGCGCGTTTTGGGTCGAACAGCGAGGAGTGGATATCGACCCAGACCGACGGATGCTTCTGTTTGAAGTCCTCCGGCAATTCGGTGTACGGCATCAGATGGAACCACATCAGCTTCATGGCCGGGCTTCTCCTGGAATTTCCGGCGGTGTGTAGCACATTTCAGACCACGCCCGCCACCGCCAGGACGGTCGCGAGCCCGGCTTCCATGCCGCGCAAACTGTTGGTGGGCTCGACGTCGATCCATTCGTCGAGCGAGTGCTCGCGCGCGCCGGTACCGCCGGAGCCGATACGGATCGCCGGAATGCCCAGGCTCATCGGGATATTGGCGTCGGTGGAGGATGCCTCGAAATGGGTTTCGAAGCCTTTCGCGCCGAGCGCGGCTTTGGCGAAGCGGACCAATTCGTGCAACTCGCTGGTGTGTCCGGCGGGCCGGTCGCCGATCGGCAGGATGTCCGCGGTCACCGGTCCGTTGCGTATGGAGCGGATGTCGTTCTCCGCCGCGACCGCCGCGTGGACGATTTGCAGAAAGCGTTCCTCCAATGCGTTCAGTTCACGGATTGATTCCGAGCGCAGATCGAACTCGGTCCACACCGAATTCGGAATGGAATTGATCGAGGTCCCGCCACCGGTCACGCTGGCGCTGTACGTCGTTTTCGGTTCCGATGGCACTGGCACGCGGCCCAACCGGGAAATCGCGTCCGCCATGGCGAACATCGGGATTGACGACACCGAACGCGCCATAGCTGTGACCGCCCGGCGCGTTGAAGGTAACCCGGTACCGCTTCGAACCGACCCCGCCGGTGACGATCCGTTCCATGTTCGGACTGTCCACGGTGATGAACGTGCTGATGCGATCCTTGTAGCGGCCGCGCTGGAACAAATGCCGCATGCCGCGCAGGTCGCCGGTGCCTTCCTCGCCGACATCGGCGACAAACAGGATATCGGCGCGCGTCTGGATCGCCGCCGCGTCCATCGCGCGCAGCCACGCCAGCAGCACCGCGAGGCTGCGCGTGTCGTCGCCAATGCCGGGCGCGAGCAACCGCGTGCCCTCGCGCCGCACTTTCACGTCGGTGCCGGCCGGAAACACCGTGTCGAGATGGGCGGCGACGCAGATCAGCGGCCCGTTGCCGATGCCGCGGCGCAGCCCGGTGACGTTGCCCTCGGCGTCGATTTCCAGGTCGGTCAGGCCATGCGCCTTCGCCATGTCGAACCAGGTCTGGGCGCGGGCGGTTTCGTTGAACGACGGGGCCTCGATTTCGGTCAGCGCGAATGATGTCTTCAACGGTGCGGTCATGCTCGGCGGCCAGTACCTCGGCGGCCTGACGGAACGCGTCGCTGGCGAGGATGCGCTGGATGGTCGTCTCGGCGTGGTCGGTCATTCTCAAGGTCCCTTGAACGTCGCGGCGGAGTACCGGCAAGATGCCGCGAAACGGGAGGATTTGTCGAATGAGCCTGGAAGAGATGCGACGCCTGATGCCCGGCCTGCCGACGCTTTTAGGCCTGCGCCTGATCCGGTCCGAAAAGGACATTGTCGTCGCCGAACTCCTCGTCCGCCCCGGAAATTTGCACGCTGGGCGATACGATCCACGGCGGCGCGATCATGGCGTTCGCGGATACCGTCGGCGCGGTGGGCACCGTGATGAACCTGCGCGAAGGGCAGGGGACGACAACGATCGAAAGCAAAACGAATTTCTTCGCCGGCGCGAAAGTCGGCACCATCTTGACCGCGGAGAGTGTGCCGTTGCATCGCGGCCGCCGCACTCAGGTGTGGGAGACGCGCATCACCAATCCCGACGGACGGTTGGTCGCCAAGGTGACGCAGACACAGATGGTGCTGGAGGCTTAGCGGATCGCGTCCGACCGTGATGTTCATGTCATTTTAACATGTTCGCATCACGGTCGGAGCGCGGCAATATCGCCGCCGAGGAGAACGGCAAGATGCTTTGCATTGACGTCGAACGCCGGTGGGGAAAGCGTCGAATACGGATCCGAATACGATTCCGTAAGTAGCGTTCCCAACCGGCCCTGGCGGGCAGTTAGCGCTACCCGCCAGGAGCCCGGACTTATTAACAATTTCCCCCCACCGCGTCTATCCACGCATACGTAGTACCTTGCGCCGCTGCCCGCCAGGCGCCAGGCTCCCCGTCTTAACCGGAGGGAACCACCATGAAAGCCGCGGTCTTCCACGCGCCCCATCAGCCGCTGACCATCGAGGACGTCGAGATCGAAAAGCCGAAGCGGCGCGAAATCCTGCTGCGCACCGCCTATGCCGGCCTGTGCCACTCCGACCTGCACTTCATGGAGGGGCTGTATCCCTATCCCGCGCCCGCCGTGCTCGGCCACGAAGGCGCCGCGGTCGTCGAGGCGGTTGGCGAAGACGTCACCTACGTCAAGCCCGGCGATCACGTCATCACCTGCCTGTCGGTGTTCTGCGGAGAGTGCGATTATTGCACGACCGGTCACACCAATCTCTGCGACAACACCGAGGTGAAACTGCTGCCGGGCGCCGCGCGGCGGATGAAGTGGAAGGGCCAGACCCTCAATCAGGCGTTCAATCTTTCGGTGTTCGCCGAGAACATGCTGGTGCACGAGCATGCGGTGGTGAAGATCGGCAAGGACATTCCGCTCGATCGCGCGGCTCTGGTCGGCTGTGGCGTGATGACCGGCGTCGGCGCGGTGTTCAACGCGGCGAAGGTCGAGCCCGGCTCCACCGTCGCGGTGGTCGGCTGCGGCGGCATCGGTCTGTCGGCGGTGAACGGCGCGGCGCTCGCGGGCGCGTCGAAGATCATCGCCATCGACACCAACCCGTCGAAGCTGGAAAAAGCGCTGCGAGATGGGCGCGACCGACATCATCAACGCGTCCAACGTCGATCCGGTCGCGGCGGTGAAGGACATGACCAACGGCCAGGGCGTGCCCTACTCGTTCGAGGCGATCGGCCTCAAAACGACGGCGGAACAATGCTTCGCCATGCTGCGGCCGGGCGGTGTCGCCACCATCATCGGGATGATCCCGTTCGGCACCAAGATCGAGCTGCACGGCGCCGACTTCCTGCGCGACCGTAAGATCCAGGGCACCAGCATGGGCGGCAACCGCTTCCGTGTCGACATGCCGCGGTTGCTGGAGTTGTGGCGACAGGGCCGTCTGAAGCTCGACACGCTGATCTCGGGCAAGATCAAGCTCGATCAGATCAACGAAGGCTTCGAGATGCTGAAGTCCGGCGCCCCGGTGCGTAACCTGATCGACTTCGGCGTGGTCTGACCATGAAATACGGAGCCGGCTTTCCCCTCAAGGCGCTACCCGACGCGGCCGCGATCCGCGATTACGCCGTCGCGCTGGAGGAAGCCGGCTTCGATTTCACCGGTACCGCGGGCCACATCATGGGGCAACCGGCCGGGACGCATCCCGACCGGGTGGCGGCGCAATACACTGGCCCGTTCAACGATCCGTTCGTCACCTTCGCGTATCTGGCCGGCGTGACAAAACGCATTCGTTTCATGAGCGCGATTTTGATCCTGCCCGCGTTGCCGACAGCCCTGGTGGCGAAACAGGCGGCGGAACTGGCGCTGATCAGCGGCGGTCGTTTCGATCTCGGTGTCGGCGTCAGTTGGAACGCGACCGAGTATCGCGCGCTCGGTCAGGACATGCGCGCGCGGGGTGCCAGGCTGGAGGAACAAATCACGCTGTTGCGCCGCCTGTGGTCCGAACCGTACGTTACGTTCAAAGGCAAGTACCACGATTTCGAAAACATCGGTCTCGCGCGTCCCGCCGCCGCGCCGATTCCGATCTGGTTCGGTACGGGAACGGATGAGCCGGTGCTACGCCGCGTCGCCCGCCTCGCCGACGGCTGGATGACCATCGGCGACTTTCTGCCGCATGTGTCCAGGTTTCAGCGATATCTTCGCGAGGCCGGCCGCGACCCGGCGGGCTTCCCCATTCGCGGCACGCTGTCGGCCGGTGACGGCGGACCCGATGCCTGGATCAAAACCGCGCGCGCGTATCAGGCCGCCGGCGTGACCCACATCACGCTCGGCGCCCCACCCACGTTGACGCAGGCGCGGTCTCTCGAACGCCTCGCCGAGGCCAGAGCGGCGATCGCCGCCGCTCTGGGCTGACGCGGCTCAGTCCAGTCCGCGCGCCTTCTTCCACGCCGCGAAGTCGGCCTTGCACTGATCGTTTTGAATCGGGAACAGTCCGATCAGCGAACGGCCGTTCTTCACTTCCGCTTCGGCGAATTCGTCGAACACGGTTTGCGCGGCGGCCTCGGCGGCGATCTCCTCGACCAGATCGGCCGGAATAACCACGACGCCGTCGCAATCGCCGACAATCACGTCGCCGGGATAAACCGCGACGCCGCCGCACGCGATCGGCAACCCAATATCATACGGTTGATGAACGATCGGACTGCGGCGGCGAGGTCGGCCGGCGATGATACGCCGGCAGACCGGTCTTCAGAATGCCCTCGGAATCCCGCAACCCGCCATCCGTCACGATGCCCGAGCAACCGCGCGCCGCCAGCCGGCCAATATACAGATCGCCCGCCGAGGCCGCGCGCGCATCGCCGCGCGAGTCGACCACCAGCACGTGACCGGGCGGGCATTCCTCCATCGCCTTCTGCTGCACATTGCCCAGAGGACTGGACTTGTCCTTGCGATGCGGAATGAACCGCATCGTGTAGGCGAACCCCACCATCCGCGGAATGTCCAGGCGCAACGGCGAGACTTCCTGCATGAACATGTTGTTGAAGCCGCGCCGGTTCAACAATCCGGTCAACGTCGAGGTCGCCGCGCCGTTCAGCGCGTCTTTGGTCTTCTGCGATAGCTCTGGCATCGATGCCTCCCTTGCTGGCGTCTGTCTTAGCCGGTCACGCGCCGTCGGTGAAGAACCGTCCGCCGCTCAGCCGCGTATGGCCGCGAAACTCCGCCACCACCGAGCCGTCCGACGATCCCGTGACACGTACGTCATAAATGCCCGAGCGTCCCGCGCGCGATCGTTCCTCCGCCTCCGCCACCAGCGTTTCGCCCGCGCGTCCGGGCCGGACATAGG
This sequence comes from uncultured Alphaproteobacteria bacterium, assembly GCA_963719675.1. Lineage (GTDB taxonomy): Bacteria > Pseudomonadota > Alphaproteobacteria > Acetobacterales > Acetobacteraceae > Rhodopila. The sequence continues at coordinate 155,109 of CAVRDN010000105.1, forward strand.
TGATGCTGTTGTGCTGCGCGACCGCGCGCTCGCCATGCGAGTTGGCCGCGAACGCCATCGCGGAATTCGCCAGCGCGAAGATGAATCCGCCGTGACACAGGCCGTGACCATTCACCATTTCGGGCCGCACCGGCATCGACATGCGCGCCCGGCCCGGCGGCGACATGGTCCAGCGTCATGCCCAGCCCGCGGCTCGCGGCATCGTCGTGCCCACATCGCGTCGGCGCAGCGTCGTGCCAGGGCGTCAGCGTCCGTCATCCCTTGAACACCGGCGGGCGCTTTTCCTGAAACGCCCGAACGCCCTCGGCGTAATCGGCGGTGCGGCCGGACTCGCCTTGCAGCCGCGCTTCCAGATCGAGTTGTGCGCGCAACGAGTTCGTGCCCGCGGCGGCGAACAGCTGTCTTCATGCGGGCCAGCGCGCCGGTCGGCGCCTTCGCCAGGCCGGCGGTCAGCGCCTCGGCGTCCGGGATCAGGTCGGCGTCCTCGACCGCTTTCCAGATCATGCCCCAGGCGGCGGCGGTTTCCGCGTCGATCGCGTCCCCCAGCATCGCCAGCGCCCGCGCGCGTGCCTCGCCGATCGAATGCGTCAGGAAGAAGCTGGCGCCGCTGTCGGGCACCAGGCCGATCCTGACGAACGCCTGCACGAAACGCGCGCTTTTCGCCGCCAGAACGATATCGCAGGCCAACGCGAAACTCGCCCCCGCGCCCGCCGCCACGCCATTCACCGCGCACACCACCGGCAACCGCGATGCGCGCAGCCGCCGCACGACCTCGTGATGCCAGGTGTGCGCCAGAGCCCGCAGATCGGGCGGCCCATCCGGACCGGGCGTGACCTCGGGCCCAAGCTCCTGCCCGGCGCAAAAGCCGCGGCCATTGCCGGTCAGCAACAAAGCGCGGGTCGCCGGATCCGCCTCCGCCGCGCCGATCGCGTCGATCAGCGCGCTCAGCATCGCCGGGTTCACCGCGTTCAGCCTCTCCGGCCGGTTCAGGATCAGCTTGCGCCACCCATCCCTGTTTTCAACATCGATCATCGCACGGTCTCCCCTATCGCCATGGGTCGATCATCACTTTGGCGTGACGTTCCGGGTTCGCGAGGTCCGCGAACGCGCCCGCCACCCCATCGAGGCCCACGGTCCCGGTGATCAGCGCCCCCGCGTCGATCCGCCCCTCGGCCAGATGACGCAGGCTCTCGGCGAACTCTTCGGCGCCATAGCCAAGCACGAACTGCAAATTCAGTTGCTTGACGATGCCGAAGAACGGCTCGATCCGGTCGGTCTCCATGCACACGCCGACGACCACCACGCGCGCGCCCGCCGGAGCGCCTTCCAGGACCTGCTGGATCACGCCGGGCACCCCAACGCATTCGAAGATCACCGCCGGCTTTTGCCGCGGCCCAAGAGCGAACATGCGCGCGAACCGGCTCGGATCGTAACCCTCGGGCGTCGCCGCGTCCGTCCAGGCCTTGTACGGCGAGGTCACGGCCGGATCGACCACGATGTCGGCGCCCATGCGCTCGGCCAACGCGCGCCGCGCCGGCGAGAAATCCGCCGCGACGATCGGATGCGCGCCCTTGATCTTCAGCGCCGATATGACCGCGAGCCCGACCGGCCCGCATCCGATCACCAGCGGCACATCCTCCGCCGTGAGCCGCGCGAACTGGACCGCGTGCCAGCCGACCGCCACCGGTTCGGTCAGCGCCGCGTGCTCGGCGGACAGGCCGTTCGGCACCTCCAGCAGCATCCGCTCCGCCAACGGCATGAACTGGCCATAGCCGCCGGCCGTCTCGTTGCTGTAGCCGATCCCCAACACGTCATTGCCGCGTAACGTCATCGGCAGGGAGCAAACCAGCGTGCCCGGCTTCAATCGCTTCGGCGTATCGGGGCCATGATCGACGACCTCGCAACAAAATTCGTGCCCGAACACCACGTCCTTGTCTGGATCCATCCCCCAGCGCCCGCCCGAGCGCCGCGCGAGATCGACGAACTGCCGCGTGTGCTTCGCGGCGTGCAGGTCCGAGCCGCAAATGCCGCAACGCACCGTCTTCACCAGCACCTGGCCTTGCTCCGGCACCGGATCGGGCAGCGTATCGACCCTGATCCGCCCATCCCGAAAAATCGCCGCGCGCATCGTGATGCCCTCCCTGTGTCACGGCCAGGGTAGGCGGTTCGGGGCGGTTCGCTCAAGCAACCGCCCAAGGGTTGGGGCTGGCGGCGGGGTTTCACCCCCGCGGATCGTCACCCGGTCGCCGCGACCGCCAGCACATGATCGGCGATCGCCAGCGAGGCGGTCAGTCCTGGGCTTTCGATCCCGAACAGGTTGATCAGTCCCGGCACGCCGTGCGTTTGCGGCCCCTGCACGACGAAGTCCTGCGCCGGCGCGCCGCGCGGCACGATCTTCGGGCGGATCCCGGCATAGCCCGGCTGCAGCGCGCCATCCTTCAATCCGGGCCAGTAACGGCGCACCGCGTCATAGAACCCGTCGGAGCGCGTCGGATCGACCGCGTAATCGATTTCGTCGATCCATTCCACATCCGGACCAAACCGCGCCTGCCCACCCAGATCGATCGTCAGATGCACGCCCAGCCCGCCAGGCACCGGCACCGGATAGATCAATCGCGAGAATGGCGAGCGCCCGGTCAGCGTGAAGTAATTGCCTTTCGCGTAATACTCGGTCGGCACGCGGTCTGGCGGCATGCCCGCGGTGCGGCGCGCCAGCAGCGGCGCGTGCAGGCCGGCGGAGTTCACCATCAGCCGGCAGCGCAACGTCATCGGATCCACGCCGCCGACATCGATGTCGATCTTGCGGTCGCGCACGTGCGCGCCCACGGCCGGGCTGAAGAAAACCGGCAGCGCGCCGGCGTGTTCCGCGTCACCCTGCAAGGCCAGCATGAAGGCGTGACTGTCGATGATGCCGGTCATCGGCGACAGCAGCGCGCTGGTGCAGTTCAACGCCGGCTCCATCGCCCGCGCCTCATCGCGGGTGAGGACGCGCATGCCCTCGACGCCGTTGGCTTCGGCGCGCTGCTTGATGCCGGCCAGCATCGCATCCTCTTGCGCGTTCGTCGCGACGATCAGCTTGCCGCAGTTGCGGTGCGGTACGCCGTGCTCGGCGCAGTACGGGTACAGCTTGCGGCGACCTTCGACACAGAACCGCGCCATCAGGCTGTTGGCGGGATAGTAAATGCCGGCGTGGATCACCTCGCTGTTGCGGGATGAAGTTTCCGTACCGATCCCTTCCGCCGCCTCCAGAATGATCACCTCGCGCCCCGCCTGAGCCAGCGCGCGCGCCACCGCCAGCCCGACCACGCCCGCGCCGACCACGACGCAATCCACTTCCTCCACGTCCGAACCCTCTTCGCTACCGCTCGCCCACGGGTTAGGCTGCGGGCAAACAGGAGTCCAGACATGCGGATCGCGGTTATCGGCGCGGGCGGCGTCGGCGGCGGCTTTGGCGCGGCGCTCGCCAGGGCCGGCGCGCCAAGGGGAGACAGCGTGACGTTCCTCGCCCGCGGCGCGCACCTGGCCGAGATGCGGCGGAACGGGCTGCGCATCGAAGGCGACCGCGGCGAGACCCTGATCGACCCGGTCCAGGCGACCGACGATCCGGCCGCGATCGGGCCGGTGGATATCGTGCTGTTCTGCGTCAAACTGTGGGACGTCGAGAGCGCGGGTGAGCGGATCAAACCGCTGATCGGCCCAGGCACCGGGGTCATTCCGTTGCAAAATGGCATTGACGCCGGCGACCGGCTGGTGCCGATCCTGGGCGCCGATCATGTCATGGCCGGCACGGTGGCGATCAGCGCCACGATCGCGAAGCCCGGCGTGATCCGCCAGACCGGCACGTTCATGTCGATGACGTTCGGCGAACGCGACGGCACCGCCTCCCCGCGCGCGGAAGCCTTTCTCGCGCTGTGCCGCGACGCCGGGTTCGGCGTCACGCTCAGCCCCAACATCGCCGTGCCGATCTGGCAAAAATTCATCCTGCTGACGGCGATGAGCGGCGGCACCGCGCTCACCCGTCTGCCGATCGGCAAGCTGCGCGACGATCCCGACGTGTTCTGGCTGTTCGAGGCCGTGATGCGCGAGACGGCGGCGGTCGGCCGCGCGGAAGGCGTTGCCTTGCCGGACGACGTCGTCGAGACGCAAACCGCGGCGATCAAGGGACTGCCGCCCACCGGCGTTGCCTCGATGGCGGTCGATCTGTCGCGCGGCAACCGGCTGGAGTTGCCTTGGCTGGCGGGAAAGGTCGTCGAACTCGGCCGCCGGCACGGCATCCCGACGCCGGCGAACGCCGCGGTCTTCGCCGCGTTGAAACCATACGCGAACGGCACGCCGGCCTGACCCGGAGGCGATCATGATCCAGCTTTCGCACGGCGACGATTCGCTGGTCCTGGCGCCGGAGGACGGCGGCTCGATACTCGGCTGGACCCGGCGTGGCGTGCCGCTGCTGCGGCGCCCGGCGCCCGAGGCGGTGCTGCTCGGGCAGCCCGCGGCGATGGGGTGCTTTCCGCAGATCCCGTATTGCAATCGCATCGCCAACCGGCGGTTTCAGTGGGCGGGCCGGACCTATGAGCTGGCAGCCAATTTCGGCGACAGCCCGCACGCGATTCACGGCGTGGGATGGCAGCGGCCGTGGACGCTGGAGCGTGTGTCCCCGCACGCCGCGACCCTGTCGCTGCATCATGACGCGACCGGTGAGGCCGCCGCCGCATGGCCATTCGCGTTCGCCGCGCGGATGGGCTTCGAACTGGACGCGCGCGGCCTGATCTTGCGAATGGAGGCAACCAATCTCCACGCCGCGCCGGCCCCCATGGGGATTGGCGCGCATCCCTGGTTTCCACGCCGCGCCGGCGCGTCGATCGCGTTCGAAGCGGACGGCGTGTGGCTGACGCGCGACAATCTGCCGGTCTCGCACGAGACGATCCCTCCCGCGTGGGATCACGCGCGCGGCCGGAAGGTGGACGATGAACGGCTCGACAACAGCTTCACCGGATGGCGGGGCGTGGTGGACATCCCGGGGATGCGGATCACCGCGGATTCGATTTTCGCGAACCTGCAGGTGTTCACGCCGGCCGGCGCGGATTTCTTCTGCGTCGAGCCGAACAGCCATGTGCCGGACGCCATCCATCGGCACGATTTGCCCGCGTCGCAGGCGATGGCGGTGCTCTCGCCCGGCCAGACGTTGAGCGGGTCGATAACGTTCGCGCCGGGCATGCCGGTTGGCGCCGTTCAGGGATGAGCGGACAGGTCTAAGTCGACGGCCAGGAACCCGTATTGGCCCTCGCGGTGCCGGCCACGCGGGAAGCGCGGCCGGGGCATGGCGCCGCGCGGCGCCGGATCCGCGCACCGGCATGGCGCAGGGGGGGCGACCGGAGGCATCACCGGAGGCGTGACCGGCCAAATGGACCGGGGGCATGACCCTGGGATGAAATCCAGGAAGGAAACGCGACGCCGGCTCCGGATGGTATAGTGTGAGAAGGCGCGCCGGCACCTACATTACGGCGGCGGCATTCACGCGGCCTTTCGAGGATTTTTGATTTCCATCATGTGGCACTGGATCACCATGACCGAGGGCGGATTGTCCGACGCCCTGAACCTCATCGCCCGGCATCCCGTATGGTCGCTCGTCGTCGCGTTTTCGGGCGCGATACTGCAGGCGATCCCCGTCCTCGGCACCTTCCTTCCCGCCACGCTGGCGATGATGGGCGTCGCCGGCGCGGCCGCGGCGCTCGGCCAACCCATGCTCCCGTTCGTCGCCGTGAGCGTCGTCGGCGCGATCATCGGCGAGTATTTTTCCTATTGGCTCGGCGTGCGGTATCGGCACTCGATCCGGCAATGGTGGCCGCTGGCGGGGCGGCCGCACCTGATGGCCGCGGCCGACCGGTTTTTCGACCGTTACGGTCCATACAGCATCGCGCTGTGCCGGTTCATTCCGGTGTTGCGCTCGACGGTGCCGGTGGCGGCGGGAGTCGCGGGCATGCCATTCCGGCGCTTCATGATCGCGAACGTCGTCTCCGCCTTCGTCTGGGCTCCGGTGCATGTTTGCCCGGCGCAACTGGCCGGGCTGTCGATCGATGAGTTGCGGGCGGGCAACTGGGAGGCCGCGGCCTATCTTGGCGCGGGCCTGTTGGCCTGCTGCGTGGCGGTCTGGTGGGTGCACCGGCGGCTGAACCCGGCGACGGCCAGGCGCTGACGCTCGCGCCTGGCCATGGGGTCTCCGGACCGGCATCGACTGGAGCCTTTATCCGCCGGGCGCGCCCTGGGTGTTGACGTAGAGCGCATACAGCCCGTGGCTGGCCGCCATGAACAGGCGGTTCCGCCACCGCCCGCCGAAGCACAGATTGGCGGCGCGTTCGGGCAGGCAAATCTGGCCGATCGGTTGCGCGGACGCATTGAAAATCCGCACGCCGTCCAGCGCCGGATCGCCCATGCCCCAACCGCACCACAGATTGCCGTGGATATCGACCCGGAACCCATCCGGCGAGCCCGGACCGGCGTCGATGAACACGCGGTTGTTCGCCAGCTTCTTGCCGTCCACCACGTCGAACGCGCGGATCAACCGGTTCGGCTGCGCGCGCGAGGCCACGACATACAGGATCGACTCGTCGGGCGAGAACGCGAGGCCGTTCGGCCCTTCGACATCGTCGGCGACCATGGTGATCTCGCCGCTCTGACCGTCCACGCGATAGACGCACATGGGCAATTCCTGCGGGTGCATCTCGCCCTCGTAATAGCCGAGCAGCCCGAACGCCGGATCGGTGAACCACACGGAGCCGTCCGACTTCACCACGACATCGTTCGGCGAATTGAGCTTCTTGCCCTGAAACCGCTCGGCGAGAACCGTGATCGCGCCGTCATATTCCGTTCGCGTGACACGGCGGCCGCGATGCTCGCAGGTGACGAGGCGGCCCTGCCGGTCGCGCGTGTTGCCGTTGGCATTGTGCGACGTCTTGCGGAACACGCTGACCGCGCCGGTCTCTTCCTCCCATTTCAAAATGCGATCGTTCGGGATGTCGCTCCACAACACGTAACGGCCGTCGCCGAAATACACCGGCCCTTCGGACCAGCGGCATCCGGAATACAGCCGCTCGACCGACGCGAGCGGCAGACGAAGCGCGTTGAAAGCCGGGTCGAGGACCTGAACGGACGGGTCGGGGTAGCGGGTACTTGGTTCCCACATGGGGCGGTTTCCTCCTGCCTGGATGGCGCCGGATGCTACAGGCGCGGAACGGCACCGCAAGGTGCTGGCGACGGGTGTGTGGCGGAACCGCCGCGCCGGCCAACCCCTCATCCGGGAGCGAACGCCAGGAGCGCGAACGAAAAAGCGGGGAGTCCTCGGCTGAGGGCTCCCCGCGCGGATCAATCAAATGCTTCGATCGCTTTCGTCACCCGGAACGTACCGTGTTCCGACGCGCGAACTCCGGATGATCTCCAATAACTACCCGGCGCCGTTAATACCGATCGTATTAATTTCCGAACCGGTTAATCCCACTCGTCCAATTCGCGATCCTGCCGATCAATCCCACGTGTGAACGACCTTGCGGGTCGTACGCTCGACAACAACGGGCTCGTTGTTGATAATGCTGTAGCTGTAACGGTCAGCCGACGGCACGTGCATGGTGTCGGGCAACGGATAGATCGACGCGCTGCTCGGCAGTTCCGCGCCGATTTCGGCGTGCCAGGCTGGGTCGCTGTACGACTGGTAATGCCGCGTGGTCGAATATTCCCGCAGTCCGGACCCTTCATTGCTGGTCCAGGTCGTGGTGGTCGTCGATGTCGTCTGGGCCGCGGCGACCCCAACGCCCGCCAGAAGCAGGGACGCGGCGGCGATGGAAAGCAGTGATCTCCTCATCGGAATCTCCTCATCCTGTTGCAAGGAAAATTGCCTCGCCACTCTCATGAACGACGAGACCGTGACCCGGTCACGGGATCAATCTCTGACGAGTGATCAGCTCAACATGCGATACTCCGTGGCCCGACGCGCGGATCTCCGCGTGCGATCGGGTAACGTCACCCTGGCGCGAAAGGTTCCGCGCGCAATCATGGTAAAACCGTGGCGGGCGCGTGCGGTTCCTGGCCACGAGCCGGCACCTCGCGCGGCGGGGACGACCCGAATACTTAAATCGGATTTAAGCCGCGATGATGTGTTTCGTGCCGTATCGTTTCGGCGAACCGCGTCGCGGCGCCGCGGCCGGTCCGCCGCCACGATCCGGAATCGCACCGGTTCGCCACGCCGTTCCGCGCGCGCCGTTCCGCGCGCGCCGTTCATTTCAGTTAAGCAGGGACGCCGGTTGACGTGCCTGTTCATTTGGCCTTCACCCAATGCCCTATGTGCACCGTCGTTCTGCTGTCGCGTCCCGGACATGCGTGGCCCGTCGTTCTCGTGGCCAATCGCGATGAGAGCATCGACCGCGCGTGGGACCCTCCCGCCGCGTGGTGGCCTGAGCATCCCGGTATCGTCGCCGGCCGGGACCGCACCGCCGGCGGCACCTGGATGGGCATGAACCGGCACGGCCTCACCGCGGCTGTGCTCAATCGGCCGGGCTCGTTGGGGCCGGCGCGGGGCAAGCGAGCCGGGGCGAGTTGCCGTTGCGGGCGTTAGAGGAGCCTCGGCCGAGGCGGCCGTCCGGCCATCGAGGCGTTGGATGCCGGCCAGTGGCGCGGGTTCAACCTGGTGATCGCCGACCGGCACGGCGCGACGTTCGTACGCGGCGCGGGCCACGGCAGGCCGTCGGCGCAGCGCCTGCCCGCCGGCGTTTCGATGATCACCGCGCACGATCCGAACGACCCCGACAGCCCGCGGGTCGCCCGTCATCTCGCACGGTTCCGCGACGCGGCGGCGCCGGAGCCGGACCGGTGGGACGAGTGGCGGGCAATCCTGGCGGACCGTTCGGGACCGGCGGGCGAGCAGATCAATTGTCGTGCCGCGCGGCGGGTT
>CAVRDN010000106.1:0-115043 GCA_963719675.1 uncultured Alphaproteobacteria bacterium
TACGCCGCCACCTTCCTCGCCTTCCTGATCAATGCCGCTCTGGGTGAGAACGTCGAGCGCCGCGATACCATTTTCGTACTGGGCGTGCTGTTCGCTCTGGCCTGGCTGGTGGCGTGGCTCTACCCAACGCCCATGATCATGGCGGGCTGCGTGATCATCGCGCGGATCTGCACCACGCTGGTGCTGTTCAATTTGTATAATTACACCGCCGTGTCGTTCCCGACCCGCATCCGCTCCGTCGCCTTCGCCTGGACCGATGGGCTCGGCCACCTCGGGGCATGGGCCGGCGTGACACTGCTTGGACCGTTGTATCAGCTTGGACCGAACCACCTGGGGTGGATCCTGTTCATCACCATCCCGGGCGCGTTGCTGCCGGCGTTCCTGATCCGCGGGTTCGGCATCAAACAAAGCCGCGCTGTGCTGGAGCAGGTATCGACGTAGACTCAGTCTTCACAAAACCGTCATCCCGCACGCACGCCGCGGAACCGTCCGACACCGCGCCGCGGCGTCACGGGCTGCCGTCTCACCGTCATGGCCACCCCGTGTGTGTGCCAACGGTTCCGGCACGTGCCGCCCTGGATGGCGGGTCACGCCGTGTCTGGTCGCGTGGGACCCGTCCCGCCGCCGGCCGGCGGCGAAGGTACTCGGGGAAGGATCGCGTGGCTTTGCCGGTGCCCCAGGGCCGTGTATGGCGAGCCTCGTGGTGGGGAGCAACCTTGATCCAGAGCCAGGCTGAACGATGATCCGCGGCGGCGCCTCGACGGTCGTGGGCGCGGCCACCGTGCGGTTGACGGACGTCAGCCGTCGCTGGGGTGGCGTGACGGCATTGGATGCCGTTTCCATCGATGTCGCGGCGGGCAGTTTCACCGTGCTGCTCGGCCCCTCCGGCTGCGGCAAGACGACCTGTCTGCGGATCATCGCGGGGCTGGAAACCGCGACCGCCGGCCGGGTTGAAATCGGTGGCCGCGATGTCACGCATCTGCCGCCCGCCCGCCGCGGCGTCGCCATGGTGTTTCAGTCCTACGCGCTGTTTCCGCATCTGACAGTCGCCGAGAACATCGTGTTCGGTCTCAAGGCCAGGCACGTCCCGCCCCCGGAACGCGCGACCCGCCTCGCCCGCGCCATCGACATCCTCGGCATCGAATCGTTGCTAAATCGTAAGCCTGGACAATTGTCCGGCGGCCAGCAACAGCGTGTCGCGCTCGGCCGCGCCATCGTCGCCGAGGCGCCGGTCTGCCTGATGGATGAGCCGCTGTCGAATTTGGACGCCCAGTTGCGGGCGGATATGCGAAGGGAGATTTTGGCGCTGCAACGACGTTTGGGCATCACCATGCTGTACGTCACGCACGATCAGACCGAGGCGATGGGAATGGCGGATCAGATCGTTCTGCTGCGCGACGGTCGCGTCGAGCAGGATGCGCCGCCGGAGGTGGTGTATGCCTCGCCCGCGACCCGCTTCGCCGCGAGCTTCATCGGCACGCCGCCGATGAACCTGTTCCCGCTGGAGCGCGGCGGCGGCGGCCTCGTGCTACGCGGTTCCGAGGGGCCGGTGCTGGCGTACCACGACGGTTCCGACCTGATCGGCGGCATTCGTCCGGAGCATGTGCGCCTGACCACGGACGGCCTCGCGGCCGTCGTGCGAAACGCCGAATATCTGGGCTCCGACACGGTGATCGCCTGCGCCGCCGGCGAGGCGACGATACTGGTCCGGCTGCCCGGCCGCGTCATGCCGCCGGAGGGCACGCCGGTTTGCCTTGCCTTCGATGAACCGGTGCATTTGTTCGATGCCGCGACCGGACGGCGCGTTGCGACACACGCCGAAACCCTGGGGGAACAATCATGCCGATAACCACACGCCGTACGCTGCTGACCGGCGCCGCGACACTCGCGTTGCCCGCCATCGTTCGCGCCGAGCCGGAGACGGAAATCAGCTTCTACTTCCCGGTCGCGGTCGGCGGTCCGATCACCAAAATCATCGACGGCTACGCGGCGGATTTCCAGCACGAGAATCCGGGCATCAAGGTGACGCCGATTTACGCGGGGACCTACCAGGACACGCTGACCAAAGCGCAAACCGCGTTGAAGGCCGGCGCCGGACCACAGATGGCGGTGCTGCTGTCCACCGACGTGTTCTCGTTGATTGACGACGACCTGATCGTACCGATCGATCAGGTGGCCTCGGACGCCGCCGACAAAGCCTGGCTCGCCGGGTTCTATCCGGCGTTCCTCAAAAACGGAGAAATCGGTGGCCACACCTGGGGCGTGCCGTTCCAGCGTTCCACCATCGTATTGTACTGGAACAAGGACCTGTTCCACGCCGCCGGCCTCGATCCCGAGCATCCGCCCGCCACGTGGCAGGAGCATGCCGGGTTCGCCGCGAAACTGACGCAACCGAATGCGCGGTGGGGCACGCAAATCCCCAGCACCGGCTTCGCTTATTGGCTGTTCCAGGCGCTGGCGACCGAGGCCGGCGGAAGCCTCGCGAACGCTGCCGGCACCTCGACCGATTTCGCCAGCGCGCCCTGCGTCGAGGCGTTGCGGTACTGGATCGACCTCAGCGCCAAATATCACGCGCATCCGCCCGGCGTCGTCGAGTGGGGCACCACGCCTCGCGATTTTCTGGAGCAGAAGGCCGCGATGATCTGGACCACGACCGGCAATCTGTCGAACATCCGCGGCAATGCGAAGTTCCCGTTTGGCGTGGCGATGTTGCCCGCGGACAAGCAGCGCGGCAGCCCGACCGGCGGCGGCAACTTCTATCTGTTCAAATCCGCCACCGAGGCACAACGTCACGCCAGCCTGCGCCTGTTGCGCTGGATCAGCAGTCCTGGGCGAGCCGCGCAGTGGGGCATCGACACCGGTTACGTCGCGACCCGGCCCGACGCCTGGGAGACGCCCGCCATGCGAGATTACGCCGCCGGTTTCCCCGCCGCGACCGTCGCGCGCGATCAGTTGCGATACGCGGTCGCCGAGTTGTCCACACACGACAACCAGCGCGTCACTCAGGCGCTGAACGATTCGTTGCAGGCCGCGCTGACCGGCAAGTCCGCGCCCGACGCCGCGTTGCAACAGGCGCAAACCACCGCGACCCGTCTGCTGAGGTCGTTTCAATAAACCGGGGAGGGGTGCGTTATGCTTCGTCGCCGCCAATTCGTCGCCGCCACCGCCCTCGGTTTGGCCGCGCCCGCCGTGCTTCGCGCGCAGGCCGTGCGAAAGCTGACGTTCTACTATCCGGTTGCCGTGGGTGGCCCGCTCACCGCGATCATCGACGGATTCTGCAGCGCTTATCGGAAGGAAACCGGCGTCGCGGTGGAGGCGGTGTATGCCGGCGACTACAGCCAGACATTGATAAAAACCACGACCGCGATCAAAGCCGGCGGCGGTCCGCATTTCGCCGTACTGCTGGCCGCGGAAATACACAGCCTGCGGGATCTCGACATTCTGGTCTCGCTCGACGACATCGGTCTGGACGCGGACGCCCGACAGTGGCTCGGTGGATTTTATCCCGCGTTCCTGGCCAACAGTCATGCCGACGGCCAGACCTGGTCGGTGCCGTTCCAACGCTCGACCGCGATCTTCTATTACAACAAGGCAGCGTTTCGCGACGCCGGCCTCGACCCGGAGCCATTCCCGACGACCTGGGACGCGCTCGCCGAGACCGCGGCGAAACTGGTGCGTCGTGATGCGCACGGGAAAGTCACGCGCTGGGGCATCGAACTGGCCGCCGATCTCGGCAACGCGCAATGGACGTTCGGCGCGCTTGCCCACCAGGCCGGGCAAACGTTGATGAATGAAGCCGGCACCGAGGTTTACTTCAATCAGCCGAAGTCGATCGAGGCGATGACGTTCTGGCGCGATCTCGCGGATAAATACCACGCCTCGCCCGACGGTATGTCGAGCTGGCCGCAACTGTCGCCGGATTTCCTCGCCGGGAACACGGCGATCATCCAGCACACCACGGGCAATCTGACGAACGTGCGCGACAAGGCGACGTTTCCGTTTGGCGTGGCGGGCCTCGCGGGCAAGCAGGCGCCGCGGACGGTGGTTGGCGGCGGCAACCTGTATTTCTTCAAACAGGCGACGCCCGAGGAGCGCCAGGCCGCGTTGCGGTTCGCGCGCTGGGTCACCGCGCCGGAGCGTGCCGCGGAATGGTCGATCCGTACCGGCTACATCGCGACCTCTCCGGCGGCTTACGACACGCCGGCCTTGCGCGAGTACATCGCCAGAGTGCCCGAGGCGAACGTCGCTCGCACGTTCCTGCCGGTCGCCACCGGCGAGTTGTCGGTGCACGAGAACCAGCGCGTCTACAAAGCGCTGACCGACAACATTCAGGCCTGTCTGACCGGTGGTAAGACACCCGCCCAGTCGATGGCGGACGCGCAGGCGGAGGCGGATCGGATCCTGCGGCCGTTCCGGCGCACGTGATGGCCTGACCCATGCGCCGCGAGACAATCCACGCGTATCTCCTGTTGCTGCCGGCGGTGATCCTGCTGGTCGCGTTCACCCACTGGCCGGCGCTCGAGACCCTGATCGACAGCCTGTACGCCACGCCGCACGGCGCCCGTCCGCCGCCGTTCGTTGGCCTCGCGAACTATGCCGGCCTGCGCGACGATCCGGTGTTCTGGCAGGCGCTGCGCAATAACGCGATTTACGCCGCCGCGACGATCCCTGTTTCGATCGTGCTCGCGTTGCTGATGGCACTGACTGTCAACGGCGCATTGCCGGGCCGGGCCTTCCTGCGGCTGGCGTATTTCCTGCCGACCATGCTGCCGATGATCGCCGTCGCCAACATCTGGATGTTCTTCTACACGCCCGACTACGGATTGTTCGACCGCATCCTCGGCTGGTTCGGCGGCGGACGGCACAACTGGTTGGGCGACTCCGCCACCGCGCTGCCGGCGATGATCGCCGTCGCGGTGTGGAAAGAAGCCGGCTTCTTCATGATCTTCTACCTCGCCGCGTTGCAGACCATGCCGACCGACCTGCGCGAGGCCGCCGCGCTGGAGGGCTCCTCCCGGTTGAACTATTTCCGCCGCGTGACGATCCCGCTGCTGATGCCGACCAGCTTGTTCGTGCTGGTCAACGCGGTGATCAACGCGTTCCGGGTGATCGACCACATCGTGGTGATGACCCGCGGCGGCCCCGACAACGCCACCACGCTGCTGCTGTATTACATCTACGAGACCGGGTTCCGCTTCTGGGATACCGCCACCGCCGCGGCGCTGACCGTCGTGCTGCTTGCCATCCTCGGCCTGACCGCCTGGCTTCAGTTCGGCGTGCTCGGCCGCCGGATCCACTACCAATGATCGTCGCCGACCGGCATTGGTTCGGCCACGCGCTGGAGACGGTGGGCGCCTGGATGCTCGGCATCCTGTGGCTGCTGCCGTTGCTCTACGCGGTATGGACCGCGTTCCATCCGGCGGCTTACGCCACGCGTTTCGATTTGTTCGCGCCGCTGACGCTCGGCAACCTGTCCACCGCCTGGCACGCCGCGCCATTCGCGCGCTATCTGCTCAACACCGTCATGCTGGTCACGCTGATCCTGGCGGTGCAATTCGTGCTGTGCACGCTGGCGGCCTTCGCCTTCGCCCGGCTGGTGTTTCCGGGCCGCGATCTGCTGTTCGGCATCGTGCTGCTGCAACTGATGGTGATGCCCGACGTGCTGTTGGTGGAAAATTACCGGACGCTGGTGCGGCTGCACCTCGTCGATACCATCCTCGCCATCGCGCTGCCGTATCTCGGTTCGGCGTTCGGCATCTTCCTGCTGCGCCAGACCTTCATGACCATTCCGCGACAGCTGGACGACGCCGCGCGAATGGAGGGCTGCGGTCTGCTGGCCCGGCTCTGGCGAGTCTACGTCCCGTTGGCGAAACCGACCTACATCGCTTATGGCCTCGTGCTGGTCAGTTACCATTGGAACAACTTTCTCTGGCCGCTGATCATCACCAACTCCGTCACCACGCGGCCATTGACGGTCGGTCTGTCGGTGTTCGCCACGACCGATCAAGGCATCGACTGGTCGATCGTGACGGCGGCGACCCTGATGACCAGCGCGCCGTTGCTGGTGGCGTTTCTGCTGTTCCAGCGCCAGTTCGTGCAAAGCTTCATGCGCGCCGGCATTCGCTGACGATCGTCACCGCATCAGGTAAAGCGCGATGACCGGCGACAGCAGCGCCAGCATCGACCGCATCGTGCAACGCCGCGGTGACCGGCCCGAACGGTCAGGCCGCGCGCACCGCGCAATTCTGTCGCGATTGTCGCGTGGCGGCTTTGACTCCATGGAGCCCCCGCGCTTTCCTGCGGCGTCACGAATAAAGGAACCGTCCCGATGCGACCCTTGGAAGGCATGCGCGTCGTCGCGTTGGAGCACGCGGTCGCGGCGCCGTTGTGCAGCCGTCACCTCGCCGACATGGGCGCCGACGTGATCAAGATCGAGCGGCCCGGCGGCGGCGACTTCGCCCGCGAATACGACAACTACGTCAACGGCATTTGCAGCCACTTCATCTGGCTCAATCGCGGCAAGCGCAGTGTGACGCTGGATGTGAAGAACCCGGCGGGCCGCGAGGTGCTGACGAAACTGATCGCCGGCGCCGACGTGCTGCTGCAAAACCTCGCCCCCGGCGCCGCCGCGCGTCTTGGCCTGAGTTACGAGGCGCTCAAACCCGAGAACCCGAAAATCGTCGTGTGCGACATTTCCGGCTACGGCGAGTCCGGACCGATGGTGCGAAAGAAAGCCTACGACCTGCTGATCCAGGCCGAGTCCGGGTTGATCAGCGTCACCGGCTCCGCCGATGAACCGTCGCGCGTCGGCATTTCCATCGCCGACATCGCCACCGGCATGTACGCCTTGACCGAAATCATGGGCGCGCTGTTGCGCCGTGCCCGCGACGGTGAGGGTGCCAACATCAAGATCGCCATGCTCGATGCGCTTGGCGAATGGATGACCTACCCGATGCTGCGCCACGCCTATGCCGGCACGCCACCGCCGCGGGTGCCGACCCAGCATCCGGCGATCGCGCCATACGGGTCCCACCGGACCAAGGATGGCTCGATCATCTTCGGCCTGCAGAACGAACGCGAATGGCTCAACTTTTGCACGAACGTGCTGGGCCGGCCGGAGATCGCCACCGATCCGTTGTACGGCACGCAACACGCCCGCCGCGAGCACCGCCATGAACTGACCGCGCTGATCGAGGCCTTCTTCAGCACCATGACCTCGGCCGAGGTCGCCGCGCTGCTCGACCGCCACGGCATCGCCAATGGGCGCCTCAACGATCCGTTGGCGACCTGGAATCACGAGCAGTTCGCCGCCCGTGACAAATGGCGCGAGATCCAGACCGAGAACGGTCCGGTCCGCGCCTTGCTGCCGCCCTTCGAGTTCACCGACTTCGAGGCGGTGGTGGGCGACGTCCCCTCGGTCGGCCAGCACACCGATCAGGTCCTTGGCGAACTTGGTTATGCCGCCGCCGACATTGCCGCCCTGCGCGCGTCGGGCGCGGTATGACCGGCTTCAATCCCGCCGATCACCGCATGATCCCCGAACAGCGCTGGTTCGAGGATTTTGTCCTTGGCGAGCGGTTCGTGCTGCCCGGCAGAACGATGACCGAGGCGGTGTTTCTGGCGTTCCAGGCGGCGAGCGGGGACAACCATCCCGTGCATTACGACGTCGAATACTGCAAAGCCCGCGGCATGCCCGGCCTGCTCGCGCACGGCTTTCAGTCGTTGATTCAGACCGCGCCCGGCGCCGGCCTGTTCCCCTACATGGTCGAGGACTCGCTCGCCGGATTCATCGAACAATCCAGTCGTTTCCTGAAACCGGTGTATGCCGGCGACACCCTGTACCCAGCACTCGAGATCGACGAACTCACCCCTGGGCGGACCACCGGCGTGGTCGGGTTCACCTCGACCGTATACAACCAGAACGGGTTATTGGTGGTCGAAGGGCGGCAGCGTTACCTCATTCGCA
This sequence comes from uncultured Alphaproteobacteria bacterium, assembly GCA_963719675.1. Taxonomy (GTDB): domain Bacteria; phylum Pseudomonadota; class Alphaproteobacteria; order Acetobacterales; family Acetobacteraceae; genus Rhodopila. The sequence goes on from CAVRDN010000106.1 coordinate 7,967, forward strand.
AGCGGTCCGCGACCGTCGCATAAACCTTGGAATTGGACAGATGTTGCCACAATCGTGCCACAGGTGGCCCCCATGTTGCGCTGCATCATCAAAGTGATGGGTCCAACATGCTGCGCAAGGGTAAGACGATGCATCCGGGCCGTATTCTCCGCGAGGAGTATATGGAGCCGATGCGCCTCGACACCGACGGGCTCGCCGCGGCTCTGGGGATTTCCTCGGGGCGGCTCGAGCCGATCATCGCGCATGAGGAGCCGGTCACGTCCGACCTCGCGCTGCGGCTCGCGAAGTGTTTCCACACCAGCCCGCAATTCTGGCTGGGTCTGCAAACAGCCTACGATCTGTCGATGGCCCATGCGATGTTCGGCGCCGAGATCGAGGCGCGCGTTCGCCAACTCGCCGCGTAACGTTTAACGGTCCGCGCGAAAAAAAATGGCCCGGTTAATCCGGGCCATTTTCGTTCGACTCGACGCCGCCCCGACCTACACCTCCGCCGGTTCCGCCACATCGCGGGTTTGTGCGACGATCGCGGGCCGGATGAGTTCGAACTCCCGAATGATGCCCTCGACCAAGGCCTTCGCATCCGCGACACGGCCCTCACGCGCCAACGTCTCCAGGTTCGCACAACGCTCCGACAGCGCGAGCGCGCCGATCGACGCGCTGGACGACTTCAACGTGTGACTCGCGACCCGTAACGTTTCGACGTTGCGCGTAATGCTCGCCTCGCGCAGCGCGTCCAGAAGCTCGGGCGTCGCATCCAGGAACAAGGTCATCACTCTGCGCACGATGCCCGGGTTCGCGCTGTCCTCCAGAACTCCGCAGCATGCCAACCGCCTTGTCGCACAGCGCGACGTCCGATCGAGCCGCGGCGCCCGCGGCATCGTCGCTGTCGTCAACGGCGCTTTTCGTGTCCCGGTGCCACCGCTCCAGCATCATCTGGATCGCCTGACGGGAGACCGGCTTGGAAATGTAATCGTCCATTCCCGCGCGCAGGCAATGCTCGCGATCGCCGGCGATCGCGTTGGCGGTCAGCGCGATGATCGGCGTGTGGCGTCGCGTACCCGACTCCCGCTCGCGGATCGCCGCCGTCGCCTCGAACCCATCCATTTCGGGCATGTGGCAGTCCATGAAGATCATGTCGAACTCGCCGGTATCGAACGCCTCCAACGCCTTCAGGCCGTTCGCCGCGGCGGTCACCTGGCAGCCTTCCCGCGCCAGAATGCTTCTGGAGACTTCCATGTTCACTTCGTTGTCTTCGACCAACATGACCCGCACGCCGGAATGGAGCGCGGCTTCCCGCGGCGGCGGCGGCGGTTCCGCCTCGACCGGGGTATCCCAGGATTCCGCCGGAGTGGTCGAGGCCAGGCATTCGTACAACTCGGTACGGCGCACCGGCTTGATCAACCAACGCTCCTGCTCGGAGCACGTTGCGTCGGACATGTCCTCCGAGGAACTCAGGATGACAATTCTGATGCCCGCCAGGGTCTCGTCGGCCCGGATACGTTTCGCGAGTTCGCAGCCGTCCATCGTCGGCAGGATCTTGTCGATCAGAATGAAGTCGTAGCGGATGCCGGTATCCGCGCCTTCCTGCAGCACGCCCAACGCGGCATCCGCGTTGGTCACGAGACGGGTCCGCACGCCGACCCGCGCCAAATGGTTCTGCAGGATTTCCAGGTTCGTGACGTTGTCATCGACAATCACGGCGGAGCGGCCCTTCAGCGTCGGCCATCCTCCCGCGGCGACCACGTTCGGCTCATCGACGCCTTTCCGGACGACCACGTCGAAGCGGAACTCCGACCCTACGCCGGGCTCGCTTTCGACGCCGATCGAGCCGCCCATCAATTCGCAAAGTTGCCGGGCGATGCTCAGACCAAGACCGGTTCCGCCATAACGCCGCGTGGTCGTTTGGTCTCCCTGGGCGAACACGTCGAATACCTCGCCCTGCTTGTCGCCAGGAATGCCGATGCCGGTGTCGCGCACCTTGAACTCCACCCGCACCGCATCCGGGTTCACGTCGACGGCATTGACGTAAAGCACGACCTCGCCGACCGGTGTGAACTTGACCGCGTTGCCGAGAATGTTCGTCAGCACCTGCCTGATGCGCCCCTCGTCGCCGATGACGGTGCGCGGTACCTCCGGCGCGATCATGTGGGCCAGATTGATCTTCTTCGCCCGAGCCGCGCCCGCGAACAGTTCGACGGCCTCCTCGATCATCGTCGGAAGATTGAACGGCTCACAGGACAGTTGCAGCTTGCCGGCTTCGATCTTGGACAGGTTGAGCACGCCGTTCACGATATGCAGCAGCGACTTGCCGGACCGGAACGCGGTCTGCGCGAAACGCCGTTGCCTGGGGGACAACTCGCCCTCCAGCAACAATTCCAACATGCCGAGCACGCCGTTCATCGGGGTCCGGATTTCGTGAACTCATGTTGGCCAGGAATTGCGACTTGATCCGGTTCGCCAGCGCAAGCTCCTCGGTGCGCTTTTCCACCCGTTCCTCGAGCGTGCTCGCGAGTTCCAACAGTTCCGCCTCGGCCCGCTTTTGCGCTGCCTGGCGGGAGGCGACCGCATCCGCCATTTCGTTGAACGCCTCCGCCAACTGGCCGAGTTCCGAGTTCGCGTCCGTGGTGTGGGCTCGCGCTTCGTAGTTGCCGTCGCGCCAGTCCTTCGTCGCGCTCGCCAGATCCTGAATCGGCCGACGAATGAAGTACCGGCCGCCCAACAACGCGGCGGCGATCGCGACCAACAAGCCGACGAGGATCAGCCCGATGCCGCGATGCGTGGCGCGGTCGATATCCGTGAACGCCTCGGCTTTCGCGAGACCCGCGCTCAGAAACAGGTCGCCGGGTGGCAACGCGGCGGGAACATAGCCGAAGATTCGCGTCACGCCGTCGACGCCCGCCGCTTCCTCCCAGCCGCTCTGATTTCCGTCCATGATCCCTTCATGGCTCTTGCGCATGTTCTTCCCGATCAAGGCGTCCGGATTGGGCAACCGCGCGATGATGTTGCCTTCGCGGTCGGCGATCAGGATCGAAGCGGACGGCGCCAGGCCGCGATCCGCCAAATGACCGGAGAGCCATTTCAGATCGAGCGCGACGGCCACCACGCCGGCCACGTTCCCGTCCGGCCCGGCGAACCGCATGGCGAAATGGATGACTTTCACACCATTCGCCGGGTTCATCCAGTAATTGCCGACCACCAGTCCATCCTGGGCCATCGCGCGTTTAAAGAACGGCAGGTCGCCAACGAACGGCGGCGCATCCGCCGAACTCGAGCAGGTCGTGTGCCCACTGGTGTCGGCCACCGACAACGACGCGTAATTCGGATAGGTCTGCTTCATCGAAATCAGCAGTGCTTCGCATTGCCGGCTGTCGATGGACCGGATCGGCGGCAGCCGCGTCATGGCGGCGAGCAACTGGCGCGCGCCCTCCCGCAGTTCGCCCATTTCCTCACCAAATTGCCGGGTGATCTGGACGACCCGTTCCCGCATGTCGCGCTCGCGGGCGCGGCGCAGATCATATTCGTTGTAGGTCTGGATCCCGAGCGCGGGAAATACCGCGATAACCGTGAGTAACACCAACCTCGTGGTCAGTCCGAACACGAAAAACCGACGCATTGCATTTCTCTTTTCGCGCGAAACCTTGCCGGGCCAAAACACCCGCGACGGAATTGTCGGTTAAATCCCGTGACAATGTCGTTTCACGTCTGAAAGCCGGCTATGCCGGACGTGGGTCTGCGATGCGAACAGGGCACCAGGTGAAGCCGGCCCAACCGGCGACCGTGAGCACGGCGGAAATCGGCAATACCGCCGTAAATCCGCCGAGCGCCACGGCCTGACCGCCGACCAGCGATCCCAATGCGATGCCCAGAAAAAGCGCGCAGTTGTTCCACGACAGCGCGGTCGAACTCCGGTTGGGAAACACACTCAAAAGCAGAGACTGTTGCGCGGGAAAAAATATTTGCGCGAACAGTGACGTCACGCCGAACGCGGCCGCGACCAGGACATCGTATTGGATCGCGAGCCGTAACAAGATGAAGCAGACGCACAGGCCGGTCAGGCTCGCGCGGATCGCGATGTGAGGACCCAGCCGATCGGTAATGCGGCCGCCAAGCAGTGCTCCGGCGAAAGCGGCCGCGCCATAAACGCCAACGATCCCGGCGATCGCGCGCGGCCCGAAACCCAGGCCGCCGAGGCCGGCTCCGAGATAGGTGTACATGCCGTAGAGCGCGGTGCTCCACGCCACCGTCGGCACGAGGCGAAGCGCCAACGCGGTCGCGATGGAACCGTCCGCCGGGCTCGCCGCGGACGCCGTTGCCTGGGGTGCGTCCGGCCATATGGCGAGATGCGAGGGAACCAGCACCAGGGCGCATGCCGCCAGGCCAAGAAATACGGTGGGCCAGCCGGACGCCAGGCTGACCATCTCCCCGATCGGCGCGCCGAGCGGAAGCGACGACAGCAATCCGGTCAGCACGATGGCGATCCAGGTGCCGCGGCGTCCGGCGGGCGCCGAGATGCCGGTCAGCACATAAATCGACGGCGTGACCCCCGCCGCCGCGATGCCGCACAACAAACGCGCCGCCATCATCGCCGGTAAATGGTGCGCCGTCGCGGTCAGCAAATTGGCGGCCGAGAACACCGCCAGGCAGCAGGTCAACACCCGTCGGCGGCCGAGCCGGTCCGCCAGATGGCCGAAGATCGGCGCCGCCGCGACATAGCCAAACGCGAAAGTCATCACGGTCAGGCCGGCGGCCTGATCGCCGACATGAAGGTCGTCGGCGATCAGCGGAAGAATCGGCGAGACAACGAAAAGGTCAGTGCCGATCACGAAAAGGGTCACCCAGGCAAGCGCCAGCCGAGCGCCGGCAAGCATGTCCGGGCGACCCCTCATCATGGTCAGGCGTCCCCGTGCGCCAGCTCACGCGTCCGCGCGGCGCCCTGGAACCGTGTCGCCTCGGCGCGGTACTTTTGCTCGGTGGCCATGACGATGGTGTCCAACCGCCGCCATACGCCGTCGAGCGCTTCCGCCATGAGTTTGGCATCCAGAACGGTCTCGGAATAAAGTTCCGGACGGTTGCGAAGCACCATCGCCGTGACTTCCAACGCCTCCTGGGCATGCCGTTCTTCAACGCCCTGCGAGAAGCAATCGGAGAAATACGGTTCGTTCGGCATGTCCGGGAAATGCGCGGAGAACCCGTCCGCCAGCAGGCGCATCCAGGAGTCGGAGACGACCTCGACGACACACCACGCCCCGAGCGAACGCGCGTAAAGCGTCGTCGCGAGCTGCACGAACTTCGACGTTTCGGGATCGAGATGGCGGCACAGATCGGCCGGTCCGCCGAACTCCTCGTCTTCCAGCACCAACTTCGCGCCGATGTTCCGGAACGCGCGGCTCAATTGGTAATGGTGGGTGTCGCCGCCAGGCAACCCGTCATCGTCCACGAAAATCTGCAGCTTCCGCTTCCGCATCGCCGGGCTGTCCAGGTGCGGCATGTAATAAACACCGGCGCGCGTGGCGTGCATCGCCGACTGGTAGACGAGGTGGATTTGACCGAGCATGTCCGGATCCGCCGCGACCACGTCCGGCAGATCGCGCAGACGTTTGAAGAATGGGCTTTTCGACGGGTCGTGATCCTCGGCGATCTGCTCGATCGCGCGCAGGTATTTGGTTCCGACATCGAGGCTCGTCGTCACCGTCTCCGGCCGCGTCTTTCTTGGATTTGATAAATGCGTCAACTTTCGAACTCCCAACATTATACAGTGGAACAGGATCACGGAAGAAGCGGTGTTTCAGTCTCAGTCACTTGATATCGCGACAAATGAGGATTTTTTAATGCCGCCGAACTGACTTCGATATGGTTACATGTGCAGTTCGGCGGCAATTTAAAAATGAGATAAACGTGAATGTTCAGACGAGCACGACGAGCGGCGAGATCCCGTTCGGCATTGAACAAATGGCCGGGTCGTTGCACGGGAAATTACTGTCTCGGCCAATGATGCGCCCGCGCGCGCCGGCTCGCGGGAAGCCGGAACGCGTGCGGTATGACGGCCGATAACGACGCCGGCTGTGAAGTGCCCGCGGTCGGGCGGCGACCCGTGCCTGACGCTCAGTTCGTAACCAGCAGGGCGGCCACGTTGACGCGGTTCGCCGTCGGCGAAACGATCGTCGGATCGCCGCGCTCCGCCGCGAATGGACCCGACGTGCCGGAGAAGGCCGGCGGGCGGCCCGCCGAACGCCGCGGGTCGTCGCCGGTTTCGGGCGTGACACCACCGAGGCGCTGATTGAGGCGAATCGCGATCGCGTCGGCGCGCATGGGACGACCGGAATGCCAGCCCTGACCCATGTCGCAACCGGCGTCGCGCAACCGGTCGTTGATCGCCGCTGTCTCGATGCCTTCGGCGACGACGCGCATGCCCAGCTCGCGCGCCAGGGATAATGTGGCGCGAACGATCTTCCACGCCTCGGGATCGGTCTGGCAGGCGCCAACAAAGGATTTGTCGATTTTCAGTTCCGTGAACGGCATCCGCAGGAGCGACTGGAACGACGAATATCCGGTGCCGAAATCGTCCATCGAAATCCGCACGCCTTTGATGCTGAGCCGGGTCAACACTTCGGTCGCGGCCGGCATGTTGGAAATCAACGTGCTTTCGGTCACTTCGACGATCAACGCACCGGGCGGAAGCTGGTTCTCCAACAGCAGGGCGTCGATCTCAGGCAACAGCCGCGGGTCGGACAGCAAAATGGGCGAGATATTGACCGCGACACTCCAGTTCGGCTGCACCTCGCGCCACGCGCGACACGCGGCGATCGAATCCCGCAGCACCCGATACGTGAGCTTGTTGATCAGGTCGGACTGTTCCGCCACGGCGATGAACTGTTCGGGCAGGATCATGCCCCGCGCCGGACTGGCCCACCGCGCCAGCGCCTCGACACCGACGACCTCTCCGGTCAGCAAATTGGTTTTTGGCTGATATTCCGTATGGATTTCGTTATCGAGCAGCGCCTGCGTCAGTTCCTCCGAGGTCGGAGACCCGAGGTTGCTTCGCACGGCCGGGCTGACATGCGTGGGATTTGCCAGCAGCAAAGCGTGCAGGCTGTACGGATCGATCGGTTTGGCCAGCGTGCCGGCCACGCGCAGTCCCAGATCGCTGGCGATGCGGAACGCGGCGGCGCGGATCCGGTCGTCCATGCCGGAGACGAAGATCACCGACGGATCGGCACGGTTCCGGCGCAAATGGCGCAACAGATGCATGCCGTCCTGCTCGCCCAGACAAAGGTCGATCACGACGATGTCGTGCGGGCGTTCGGAGAATTTGGCGACTGCTTCATCGACACTGGCGGCGGTGTCCGCTTTCCAGCCGAGCATTTCAACGCAGCGGCCCAGGATGAGGCGCTGCACGGCCTCATCGTCAACGATCAGGACGCGGAATGAAACCGGCTGCGTCTCATGGAGATGAATCATCTTGCGTCCTTAAATCCTTCATGCCCGTTCAGGCGCTGAGATCGAGCGAACATGCCTTGAACACAGAAGCTCGCGCGTATTCGGCACCCACGGTTGGTCGTCAGCTTAAAGTTCGGGGTCATCGTCGCGCGGCCGGATGGGAGTAATCGCCCAATGGCTTTGTTCCGATTGACGGTAGTCACTCCGCCATCGCATTGGTTGCAGAGCGGTTTCGCTCCCGGGGCCTCGCGCGTATCAAAATTCGCCCGGTTCACCCTGATTGAGCCGAATCTGGTCCTGGCAACCCCGCCGAGGATCAAGGATCCGCGCGCGTCCGCGGCCCGGCCGCGGATCCTCGGATGCTCCCCAATTGCAGGAATCTTAAGGCCTTATCTTATCTTCTCGCAATCGCTCCGGCTCGGGCCGCGCAGATCAATATTGGGAATTCGGCTGTAACCAGGGTGTAAAGCATCGCCGCATATTCGGTGAAAAATAGCGAAAAGAGATAAGTGCGAGAAGCGCGTCGTTCCGGGTGTATCCGCCGTGCCGCCCGGAGATGCGGCCTGCGAAGGCGAGAGTGCGGCGGACCATTTCTTACGTGAGACATTGCATGCGGCCTTGGTCGACCTATCGCTTCTACAACATGCGTTCCAGCATGAGCGCGCCTCGGCTGCCCGATGCGCCGCGGGAGGCGGATGCGCGCCAGAATCAACGGCGACGCATGGAGGACCTGATCGAGACCGTTTACACCAAAGCCCGCGCCGTCAACGATCTTGAGTCGGCCGCGGATCTGCTCACTTTGCTGGAGAAGTGGCTCACCCGGCGGGTCGCCGTCGCCGGGCGGGAGCGCCGCACCGATCGCGCGACCTTGCAGCGGGTGCGCCGCGAGTTGCAGAAGCTGTCCCGCTCGCCGCGCCCGCGACCCTGATCGCCGGATCAGGCGCGAAGCCGCACGTTACTCCGCCGCCACCGCGCGCATCCGCCGCTGCGCGAGGAAGTGCGACGTCACCACCGCCAGAGCGATCGCCACCGCCGGCACCAGCGTTAAATTCAACGCGGCCCAACCCGCCTTCATGTGGATCGCGCCCGACGACACCGCCGTGCACGCCACGCTCGCGAACACGATGAAGTCGTGCAGCCCCTGCACGCGCACCCGCTCGGTCGGATCGTACGCGGTCGTCAGCATGGTGGAGCCGCCGACGAACATGAAGTTCCAGCCAACGCCCAGCAGCGCCAGCGCCACCATGAAGGTCGCGAAATACGGCGCGAACTCGAGGTTCACCGCCACGCAACTCAAGGTCAGCACGCCGCCGACGGCGATGATCCGGTGCACGCCGAACTTCTGGATCAGCCGTCCCGTCACGAACCCGGGCAGGAACATCGCCAGCGAGTGCGCCCGGATCACGTCCGCGCTGGCCGGAACCCCGTACCCGCACAGCAGCATCTGCAACGGCGTGGACGCCATCACAAGGTTCATCGTGCCGTAGCCGACCAGGGAGGCGATCACCGCCGTCAGGAAGGTCGGCCGCGCGATGATGGTGCGGAACGCGATCGGCACGCTCGCCCGCGGCGGCGCCGGAGGCAATGCCGCGAACGACAGCAGCGTGACCGTCAGGATCGGCAGCAGCGGCAAATAGAGATACGTCGCCAGGAACGGATGGCCCGGAATGTAGTCGTAGGTGCGCTTGACCATTTCGGGGCCGACGATGGCGGCCAGCACGCCGCCGGCCAGGACCAGGGAGATCGCGCGCGGCCGTGCCTCGGGGGCGGCTACCTCGGCGGCGGCGAACCGCAGATGCTGGGAGATGCCGTGTCCGATGCCCGCCGGAAACGCGCCGAACACGTATAGCGGGAAGTTGTCGGTATAAATGCCCAGCGCGAACGTCATGCTGCCGCAGATCGCGATGGCGCCGCCCATCCAGAACCCGGCCTTGCGTCCCCACCGCGCGAACACGATCCCGGCCGGGATCGAGGCGCACATCACGCCGATCTGCTGGATCGCCATCGGCAGCGTGTTCAACCCCGTGGTGCCGACCAGCTTGTAGCCGACCAGCGAGGCCATGATGGTCTGCCCCGACATCACGGCGTTCATCAACGCCTGACAGGCAAACAGCAACCAGACATTTTTGTTCATCTTCAGGACGTGCCTCGGGTCGATCGATCGTTCGGCGAACGAGAGGACGGGCTTTCTCCCCGCCCCGTGTCCGCGCTAAAAATGGCTCCAGCCCTGTTTCGTCAGAGCAAGGGTTTCTCCATTCGCCGCCCGCACCATGACGTGTGCCGGTCCGGAATGAAAGCCGCCGATCCGGGTAACTGCCATGCCGGACGCGGTGGCCGCCGTCAGCAGCGCCGCCTCGCGCGCCGGAGGCACCGCCAGCAGAAGTTCGTAGTCGTCCCCGCCGGTCAGGCACGTCTCCAGCCAGGCGGGCCCGGCGACATGCGCCGTGGGGACAACGGCACCAGCGCCGCGTCGATGACCGCGCCCACGGCACTCGCCCGGCAGATGTGTGCCAGATCCTGGACCAGGCCGTCGGAGACATCCATGCCGGCGCTCGCGACGCCGCCGATCGCCAGCCCAACGCGCGGCTCGGGCAACCGATAGCGGCTGAGCAGGAACCCGGTCGGGTCGCTCAGCCGTCCGGTGGCCACCGCCAGGCCGAGCGCGCCATCGCCGATCGTCCCCGTGACCCAGATGCCGTCCCCGTCCTGGGCTCCCGCGCGATGCACCGCCATGCCCGGCGCGACATGGCCGATTATCGTCAGCGACAGGGAAATCGGACCGGGCGTCGACGTCGTGTCGCCTCCCAGCAACGTCACCCCGAACGTCGGCCTGGTCCCGCGCCAGCCCGGCCGTAAAGCCGGCGAACCACGCTTCCGGCGTGTCGCGCGGCGTGGAGACGGTCATCAGATAGCCCAGCGGCGTCGCGCCTTTGGCGGCGAGGTCGGACAGGTTGACCCGCAGCAGCTTGCGCCCGATCAGGTCGGGCGGATCGTCCGGCAGGAAGTGCACGCCGCCGACCATGGCGTCCGCCGTCAGCACGAGGTCCCGGCCCGGCGGCGGCGTGAGCAGCGCCGCGTCGTCGCTGAGGTTCAGCGCGCCTGGTCCGGCGAGGGGACGGAAGTACTTCGCGATCAGCGCGAATTCGGGCGGGAGGGCGTCAGACATTGTCCATTTGTCCGGATATGCGAGGAGAGTCAGCCTGCCGGACTGACCCATTCACAGCAGGCGTGGCGGCCTTGAGCCGTGGTGGCGCACGCGGTATCGCGGTTCATGCCGCCTCCCGCGGATTGGTGACGGTGAGGCCCCACGCCTCGCGATCAGCTGTGTCGCGTGTGACCATGCGCATGGCCTGGGTGCGCGCGATGGCGGCGATCATAAGGTCCGTGGCCGCTGTTGGGTTCCCGGCGCCGCATCCCCACTCGGATGCGTCCGGTCAATCGGATCGCTTCCGACATCTCGCGGCATCCTCGATCGATGGCAGCGAGCCAGAACATTGATCCGTGGAGTGAATGAAACCCACTCAGCCCCCGCCGTTGATCGTCAGCACGGTGCCGGTCGTGTAGCCCGACACCGGGCTCGCCAGGAACGCCACGGCGTTGCCGATTTCGGCCGGGCTCGCCGCGCGGCCGAACGGCATGCCCGCCGTCAGTTCCCGCCAACGGTCCGGATCGCCGAACTTCTGCTGCGCCTCGGCACGCCGCAGCATCACCAGCCGGTCGGTCTCCACCGGCCCGGGATTGATCGCCACCACGCGCAGCCCGTCCGCCGGCGCGCCCTTGCCCAGCGCGCGGGTGAACGCCATCAGCGAGGCGTTGCCCGCCGCGCCGGCGATGTAGTTGGTCGGGAAGCTCTCCCCCGCCGCGCCGATCACGTTGATGATCACGCCCGGCTTTGCCGCGCCTTCATCTGCCCGTAGACCACCCGGCAGAACGAGATGTAGCCGAACACCTTCAGGTCCCACGCCTCGCGCCACTTCGCGTCGTCGATCGACAGCACGTCGCCCGGCGGGATCGCGCCGGCGTTGTTGACCAGGATGTCGAGGTCGCCCGCCTCCGCCGCCACCTTGCGCACCGCGGCGTCGCTCGACAGATCGGCGGCGATGGTGCGCACGTTGACCTGGCGCTTGCGCGCGGATGCCGCCGCGGCCTCGTCCAACGTGCGCCTGGTCGCGCGCGACGAGGATGACGTTGCAGCCCTCGCCCGCCAGCACCTCGGCCGTGGCGCGGCCAATGCCTTTCGAGCCGCCGGTGATCAGGGCGGTCTTGCCCGCGAGTTGGAGATCCATCGTTATGCCGCCTTTCTGCAGACCTTGTTGATGCGCCCGGCAAGCGTCGCCGAACGCACGGAAAATCGCGACGCTGGCGGGGTTCTCAGCGCAGCGCCATCCGGGATGCCATTGCACGCCGAGCACGAAGCCGGGCGCATTGGGGGCGGAACGGCCTCGATCGTGCCGTCCTCGGCGAGCGCGTTCGACCACCAGGCCGTCGCCGGGCCGGTCGATCGCCTGGCTGTGCAAGGAGTTCACCATGATCGTGTCGGCGCCGACGATCCGCGCCACCGCGCCGGTCACATTGACCGTGATGCTTCGGCCCATAGGCGCGTTCCAGCGTCCCCGTCGCCATTGCCGCGATGGTCGCGCCGGCCGGGGATGTCATGGACGTTCTGCAGCAGGGTGCCGCCGAGCGCGACGTTCAGCTCCTGGATGCCGCGGCAGATGGCGAGCACGGGCATGCCGCGGGCGATCGCCGCGCGGATCAGCGGCAAGCGTGGTCGCGTCGCGGGCCGGGTCGTGCTTGTCGGGCGTCAGCGATTCGTCGGTGCCGTAGTGCGAGGGGTGGACGTTGCTCGGGCTGCCCGGGATCAGCAAGCCGTCGATGCGGTCGAGCAAGGCCAGCTGGGCCTCGCCCATCGGCGGGATCATGATGGGCAGCGCGTCGGAGCCGCCGATCAGCGCCTCGGCGTAGCGGGCGGGGGTGGCGTGGAACAGGCGCTGGTCGCGGATGGTGGCGCAGGCGGGGATGCCGACGACGATGGACATGGGGGATTCCGGGCTCGCGGATGGTGAAGGACGCAGGAGTATCGCGCGGCGGCGGCGGAAGTCGAGGGTGGGATCGCTATGCGGCGCGGGCCCGACAGGCTGGCGTTGTCCCACGCACCGAGGCGAACAAAGCGGCCTGTTTGATCGCCGCACGCGCGGCAGCGTGTTTGTTCCGCCCCGGCATGGACTCCGGTCCTCGTCCGTCTGTGCGAAACTGGCCCATTTCTTGCCTCGGGTCTCGCCAAATCCGCCACGCCGGAGGGGCGCAGCATCGACCAGCCAATCACCGCCTCGACGACCACCCGCCCCGCCCCCTACCACGCCGGCGGCCTGGGCTTTCTCGCGCTGACCGCGCTCGGCGTCGTGTTCGGCGATATCGGCACCAGCCCGCTCTACGCCTTCTCCATCGCGCTCAATGCCACCGGCCACAGCCCACCCACGCCAGCCGACATACGCGGCGTCGTTTCGCTTATTTTCTGGGCACTCATGCTCCTGGTGTCGGTCAAATACGTGCAGTTGGTGCTGCGCGCCGACAACGACGGCGAGGGCGGCATCCTGGCCCTTCTGGCCCTCGTCGAAGGCGATCGCCTCGCCGCCGCGGCGCGCGTGTCCTTCCCGATGATCCTCGGCATCATCGGCGCATCGCTGCTCTACGGCGACGGAGTCATTACGCCCGCGATCTCCGTCCTCTCCGCGATGGAGGGACTGAAACTCGCCGCGCCCGGGTTCCGGTCGTTCATCCTTCCCGTCACGCTCGGAATCCTCGTCGGGCTGTTCGCGATCCAGAGCCAGGGCACCCACCGCATCGGCCGGCTGTTCGGCCCGGTGATGGTGGTTTGGTTCGTCGTGATCGGAGTGCTTGGCGCAGTGAACATCGCCGCCGGGCCGGGCATCGTCGGAGCGCTCAATCCGATGGCCGCGATCCCCATCCTGACCGAGAGCCCCGCCGTCGCGGCCGCGGTATTCGGGGCGATTTTCCTGGCGCTCACCGGCGGCGAGGCGCTCTACGCCGATATGGGCCATGTCGGCGCGCCGGCCATCCGTCTCGCGTGGTTCGGCCTCGTGATACCGGCGCTGGTACTGAACTATCTCGGCCAGGGCGCGCTAACGATCGCCAACCCGGCCGCCGCCGACAGCCCATTTTACAAACTCGCTCCATCCTGGGCTTTGGTTCCGCTGATCGTTCTCGCCGCGGCGGCCACCGTGATCGCATCGCAGGCGCTGATCTCCGGCGTCTTCTCGCTGACCCGTCAGGCGATCCAACTGGGCTTTTGCCCCCGTGTCGATATCGTTCCGACCTCGAGCGACGAGGCCGGGCAAATTTACGTGCCCACCGCAAACTGGATGCTGATGATCGGTAAGTTGCTGATCGTTATCATATTCCGGACCTCGGACAATCTCGGGTCGGCCTATGGCGTCGCGGTCTCCGGCACCATGCTCGCGACCACCGTTCTGCTCGGCTATCTGGTCACGCGGCGCTGGAACTGGCCGCTGGCGGCCGCGGTGCCCATGATCGCCGTGTTCGGCACAGTGGATGGCGCATTCCTGAGCGCGAACTCACTGAAGATTCTCGAGGGCGGCTGGTTTCCGCTGACCATCGGCGCCGCCATCGCTCTGCTGATGTGGTGCTGGCGGCGCGGCACGGTGGAGGTCCGCGGCCGTCTACACCAGATGTCGATGCCGCTCGCGTCTTTCATAAGCCGCATCGACGAAATGGTGATCGGCCGCCCGGAGGGCACCGCGGTCTGGCTAACGAAAGTCGAACACGGCATCTCACCGATGATCCTGCACCATGTTCAACACAACGCCGTACTGCATCGCACCGTCGTGCTGTTGACCGTCGTGCCCGACCGCCGGCCGCGCGTACCCTTCCGCGAACGACACACCCTCGATCGACTGGGCCACGGCTTCTACCACATCACCGTTCGGCTCGGGTTCATGCAACGTCCCGACATCCCGCTCACGCTCAGGAATTGCGAGTTGCTGGGTTTCGACGCCGACCTCGACAACGTGCATTATTATATCGGACACGAGACGGTGATCCGTCGCGCGCATCATTCAAGGATGAGTCCGGTGTCGTTCGCGATCTTCGCGTTCCTGACGAAGATCGCGAGCCGCGCACCGGATTTCTTTCGCATACCACAAAATGGATTGTCCGAGGTCGGCTTTCGCGTCGAAATCTGAAACCCGGTTGTTTCGCGTGATCCAATCCACGATCCGCCGCGTATGAGGGGCGTGCGTCAATCGAGAAGCGCACCAACACAGGAGCACTTCCCATGCGATCCGTTCGTTCCCTGATGCTGGCCACGGTAGCCTTGCCGCTCGCGCTGTCCGCGGTCTCCAGCCACGCGCAGATGGCGTCCACGTCGTCCGAGAAGACGGTCATGGTCGGCGGCGCCGCGATGTATCCGTCGAAGGATATTGTCCAGAACGCCGTCAACTCAAAAGATCACACGACCCTGGTCGCCGCCGTCAAAGCGGCCGGGCTCGTTCCGACACTGGAAGGTCCTGGCCCCTTCACGGTGTTCGCGCCAACCAACGAGGCGTTCGCCAAATTGCCGCCGGGCACGGTCGATACGCTGTTGAAGCCTGAGAACAAGGCGATGCTCACCAAAATCCTGACATATCATGTCGTGCCCGGCCGTCTGACCACCGCCGACCTGATGCGTATGGTCAAGGACGGTCATGGTAAGGCCATGTTGAAGACCGTCGAAGGCGATCCGCTGACGGTCACGGAAAAATCCGGCCATCTGTATGTCGCCGGCGAGAAGGGCGGCATGGCCGAGATCACGATTTCCAACGTCATGCAGTCGAACGGCGTGATCGACGTGGTGTCGTCCGTTCTGCTGCCGAGTTAATGCGCGATCGGAACGGAAAGCGGCCCCGCCGGTCGCTTTCCGTCCGCGGGACGTTGAAGCATCGGGCCAGGTCATACTGATATCGCCCCGTTCGCGTGATAATCCGGCCCGCGATTTTTCTTCCTCGCCTTCGTTACGGTGCCCTCCGTGCGTGTCTCTTGCCGCTGCCGCGTGCCGCTGTTGCGTGCCTCTGGCGCGTGCCTCTGGCCTCGCCGCCGAAACCCGGCCATCCTGCCCGGCGGACAATGGCCAGAACCGGCCGCGCCGCGGGGAAACCAGGATGCCGTCAGCAGCCGAAAATTCATACGACTACATCGTCACCGGTGCCGGCTCGGCCGGATGCGCCGTCGCCGCGCGGCTGAGCGAGTCCGGCCGCGACCGCGTGCTGCTGCTTGAGGCCGGACCGCCCGACCGCAACCCCTGGATCCACATCCCCATGGGGTTCTCCCGCTTGTTCGCCGATCCCTCGGTCAACTGGATGTATGAATCCGAACCCGAGCCGCAACTCGGCAATCGCACGCTGTATCAACCGCGCGGCAAGGTGCTTGGCGGCACGAGTTCGATCAACGGCATGGTCTACATGCGCGGCAATGCCGCCGATTACGACGAATGGCGGCAGCGCGGCTGCACCGGCTGGGACTACGACAGCGTCCTGCCGTTCTTCCAGCAAAGCCGAAAACCAGCAGCGCGGCGCGAACGAATTTCACGGCGTCGGCGGGCCGCTCACCGTCTCCGACCAGCCGCGCCGTTACGAACTGGCCGACGCCGTGGTCGCCGGAGCGATCGAATCCGGCCTGCCGCCGAACGACGACTTCAATGGCGCGCGACAGGAAGGCGCCGGTTATTTCCAGAGCACGACGGGCAAAAGCCAACGTTGGAGCACCGCGACCGCCTACCTGCAAACCCGCCCGAAGCCGCGCCAATTTAACCGTCCGCTCCAACGCGCATGGCCACGAAAATCGTGATCGAGAACGGCATCGCGACCGGCGTTGCTTACCTCGTCAACGGCGTTCCCCGCACCGCGCGAGCGCAAAGGCGAAATCATCGTCTGCGGCGGCGTATTCAATTCGCCGCAGTTGCTGCAACTGTCCGGCATCGGTCCGGCCGGAGCTGCTTGCGTCAGCACGGCATCGAGGTGATCCGCGACGCGCCGGCGGTCGGCGCGCATTTGCAGGATCATTTCTACGTTCGGCTCGCGTATCGTTGCAGCAAACCGATCACCATGAACGAGCTCGCCAACAGCCTGCCGCGCAAGATCGTCGCCATGGCGCGCTATGTGTTTTTCAAGGACGGCCCGCTCGCCGCCAACGGGGTCACGCCGGGCGCGTTCGGCCGCAGCGACCCGCGCCTGGAACGGCCCGATCTGCAATTCAATTTCTCCCCGTTCAGCTACGCGTCGCGCGGCCCGAACGGTGCGATCGCGCACGAGTTTCCCGGCTTCAGCCTGAGCGCGGTGCATCTGCGGCCCGACGCGCGCGGCACCGTGCATGATGAAAAGTCCCGATCCGCTCGCGCCGCCGGCGATCCGGTTCAACTTTCTGCAAACCCAGTATGATCTCCAGGCGCTGACCACCGGCATGCGCATGGCGCGCAACTTCACCCAACAGCCGTCGCTCGCGCCCTACGTCGCGGAGGAGATCGTTCCGGGTCCGCGAGATCAACACCGACGCGGAATTCGAAGCCGCGATCCGGGAAAACGCGCTTGTCCAATCTGCATCCGGTCGGCACCTGCCGCATGGGGCCGGAGCCCTCGGACTCGGTTGTCGATCCGCGCCTGCGCGTGCATGGCGATCGGCCGGCTGCGCGTGGTGGATGCCGCGATCATGCCGACGGTTCCGGCGGGCAATACCAACGCGCCCACCATCATGATCGCCGAGAAAGCCGCGGCGATGATCCTGGAGGACGGCTGACGGCAAGGCGAGGGCTCTGCCCTCGGGGCGGAAGCCCCCCTACGGCGCCCGGTACAAAGCGCTCGCGGCATCGCGGAACGCGGCGCGGGACGCGTCCTCGGAATAAAACATGTGCCCGCCCGGATAGACCGCCAGCCGCAGCCGATCCGCGGTGCCCGCATCCGGCAACTGGTTCAGTTCGCGGACCGTGGTGAAATACGGCGTCACCATATCGAACAGCCCGCATGCGCGATCAGCACATGCAGCCGCGGATCGAGCGACAGCGCCGTTTGCAAATCACTCAGGCTCTCGGGCCGCCCCATGCCGCGGCCCCAGTTCCATTGCTTGAACGCGTCGTCGTTGGCCAGCTGATAGACGCCGTCCGGCCGCCAGTTCAATTGCTCCGTGTAAATCGCCACCATCGCGCTGGTCACCGGCGCTTTCAGCCCTTCCAGCACCGGGTCCGGATATTGGCTCAGCGGACGCTGTTCGGGAAACGGATCGCCGCGCGTCACCGTCGGCGTCGTACAGGCTGCCGACACGGCCTTGCGCACGCTCCAGTTCGTGGCGGAACACGTCGCCATCGACCGGCCGCCGACCCGCGCGACCACGCGCCCGGTCGATGCCGGTCAATGCCGTCGACGCGGTCGGTCATGCGCGCCACGGCCGCCGTGTCATGATATCCGCGCAGCATGTCGGTCAGATAGTCGGTCGCGGCATAATGCTCGACATCCGCGAGGTCGGCGCGCGTCACCGGACCTTTCAGCGCCCGCGCGACAGCGACCTCGGACGGCAGCACGATCGACCCACCTCGAACGGATCGTTGTAGCCGCTATGACATGCACATCGAGCAACGGCGAAATCAGCACGAGGCCGCTGACCCCGACGCCCTGATCGGACTGCAACGCCCGCGCCAGCCGCGGGCCGCGGAATCCGCCATAACTTTCGCCAAGAATATATTTGGGAGAAACGACCGGCCGGCCTGGTCGAGCCAGCGGCGCACCGCTTCGGCCAGCGCGTCGATGTCGCCGTTGACCGACCAGAACCGCCGGCGCGCCGCATCGCCCTTGGCCAGAATGCGGGAATAGCCGGTGCCAGGCGGATCGATGAACACAAGGTCGGTGAAATCCAGCCACGTATCGGCGTTCGGCAGCGGCTCGGCCGAGGCGGAGGGAACCCCGTCGGCGCCGTGAATCGAAATCCGCCACGGCCCGACCGCGCCGACCTGCAGCCAGCCGGACGCCATCCCGGGCCGCCATTGAAAACGAACGTCACCGGCCGGGTGCGCGGGTCCGCGTCGTCCAGTTGATACGCGATGAACGCCAGGTCGGCCTGCGCCTCGTTCGCGTCGTCGCTGAGCCGAATGGCCCCCGCCGTCGCGCTGAATTTCAGGGTGCGGCCCGGCAGTTCCAGCACGTGATGGGTGATCTGATCGGCTGGCAACTTCGCCGGAGTCTCCGCGGCGGAAGTATGCGGATGCGGCGGCGGCGCATCGTCCGCCCAGCCGCCGCGGGTCCAGGACAGGACGGAAAGCAGCAAGAGCGCCGCGATCAACCGGCGGGGATTTAACGCCAGCGCGCCAATACATGCCAGCGGGCCATTACATGCCAGCGGGCCAATACAGCGACGAGTGCCGTCATGACCGGCCACCGAGCCGGTCATCTCGATCAGCACGCGCGGCGACAGACGACCGGTTCGGCGGCCGGTCACGACGGTGCCCGCGTTGCAAGGCGGCGTTTCCGCCGGCGAGGACTTAACACCATGCGTGTACCTAACAGACGGTGCGCCAAACGTCATCGCGCGCCAACCAGATCACACCACGCCGGTCGTTTCCGTATGGCGGCCGGTTATGACGAAACGTGCCGAACCGGATGACCGGCCATGGAAGCCGGTTGTGCGCCATGCGTGGAATTTGCCGGTTGTCTCCCCGGCTTCGCGCCGCGGACCCTCGACGCCATGCGTCAGGCCTTCAACGCCGTGCCGCCCGAGGATGGCCGGAACAGATCGGCGATCACCGCGCACAACGATCCGGTGAACATCAGCAGCGCCATCCCGCGCGGCGTGCCATCCGTCAGCAGGCCGACCAACAGCCCGCTCGTCGCACCCAGCGCGAACTGGCCCACGCCCATCAGCGCGGCGGCCGACCCGGCATGCGCCGCGTGACGCGCCAGAGCGCCCGCCGTTACGTTGCCGTTGGTAAAGCCCTGGCAGCTCAACGCCAGGAACACCGGCGCCACGATCATCCACAGCACGTGCACGCCGCTCCAGGCTCAGCACCAGCAGCATGGTCGTCGCCGCCAACGAGATGCGGCAAATGACCGCGCAGCATGAACGACAGTCCGAACCGCGGCAGCAGCCGGGCGTTGATCTGCGACCCGGCGATCAATCCGCAGGAGCACAAACCGAAAATCAGCCCGAACTGCGATGGCGTCAGGCCGAACCCCTGGATGAACACCGGCGACGACCCGCCGAGATAGGCGAACATGCAGAACGTCGTCGCGCATGCCCATCAGCGCGTGCGCCCGGAACACCGGCTCCCGCAGGATCGAGCCGTAGCGTGCCAGGATCTGCGCCACGCCGACCTTGATGCGGCGGTCCATCGGGCAAGGTCTCCGGCAGGATGCGCCATGCCAGCACCGCGCAGGACGCGCCGTACAGCGCCTGGAACCAGAAGATGAACCGCCAGCTCGCGAAGGTCAGGAACGCGGCACCGATGCTCGGCGCCAGGATCGGCGCGACGCCCATCACCAGCACCAGCCGCGACATCAGGATGGCGCCGCGCGTGCCCTCGGCGAGGTCGCGCACCACCGCGCGGCTGATCACCATGCCGGCCGAGGCGCCGATCGCGCCCACGAACCGCAGCGCCGCGAGCGTGGTCAGATTCGGCGCCATCGCGCCGCCCATCATGGCCAGCGCGAACACCGTGAACCCGATCATCAACGGCCGCCGCCGTCCGAGGCGGTCCGACAATGTCCCCTGCATGATCTGCCCGACCGCGAGGCCCGCGAACCACGCCGCCAGCGTCAGTTGCGCGGTGCCGGGGGCGGTATGAAACGTCGCCTCCACCGCCGGAAACGCCGGCAAATACATATCGGTCGCCGCCGGACCGACCGCGATGAAATACCCGAGCAGCCGCGGCAGCCAACGCGGCCACGCTTCCGCTTCGTCGTCGATCACTCGCGCCGGCACCGCCGGAGCGGGCGAGGCCTGGGCCACCGGAGCGGCTCGTTCTGGTTCGATGTCCATGTCCACGGCCTTTGGTTACCGCAGTGCAGCATGAGACGCGAGGGGCCCGTCGTGGCGACGCGGCCCCCGGCGTTCATCGCCGCATGCGGCAGTGAATGGGGTTCGTCATTGATCTATCTCGGGGTGCGCGCGCGTGCCACTCCGCCCAACCCCGCCGGCAACGCTCCGACGACCGCGGGAAATGACCGCGTGAACAGGCTTGACCCAGGCCGTTCGGAAGGTGCGTACTTCACGCCGGAGCACCACAGTGAATCGCTGGATCGTGATAGCCCGAGGGATCGTGACCTTTGTGGTCGGGGTCGCCGTCGTGCCGGTGGCGTCCGCGCGGCCCGTGCCGATCGCCGGCTATATCAGCGCGATCGACGGACACTCGGCGGAGTGCCTTGTCGCCCGCGGCCGCAAGCAAACGACCGCGCGGTATTGGGAAGACCTGCTGGTGGGCGATGCGCTGATCGCCAAGGGCGATTGCCGGATGGAGATCATGCCGCGCGACGGCCCGCGGCGCTGGACCGTCGTGCCGTCGAACTCTCCGACGCAAGTGACCGTGAAAGCCCAACGCGCGGTGGCGTTGCCGAAGGACCTGGAAGCGATCGGCCTCGCGCTGAACAAATGGAACGACGAGGCGCAACCGCCGCTGCCTCCGCCGCCGCGGAAAGTCTGGATCAGAAAACGCGGCGCGCGGCCGGTGGCGGTGCTGCAACCGGTCGTGGTGAAGCCGGCCCCGCCGCCGCCGCTGGCGATGCCGCTGTTGGACGGACCGGTGCGGCAGCGCCTGGTGGCGGAACCGCGGCACTTCAACCTCGCCTGGATCGGCGGCAAGCCGCCCTTCACGGTCACCGTGACCGGCCCGGAGGAAGGCGCCGTCGACGGACCGCCCTGGGTTTATCAGATCGGCGAGGAACGCGTTGTCTCCTCCACCATCACGCCGGTTCCGGGCGTCTACGCGGTGCGCGTGACCGACGCCGACGGCGCCGCGGTGCAGGGCGCGTTCGAGGCGGTGACCCCGGCGCCGGCGATCGATCAGCATGATCTGACGAGCCTTCCAGGGGGGATTGGCCGCGTGCTGGCGGACGCGCGGCTGGCGAACATGGACGCTGGCGTGTGGCGGCTGGAGGCGCACGCCCGGTTGGCCGATGAGGGGCGGGATAACTACGCCGCCGCGCTCATGGCCGACCGGCTGACGGCGGGCAAGGACCTGCCGGATTTGTCGCCAACCGGGGCATCGACCGGGGCATCTACAGGGGCATCTACAGGGGCATCTACCGGGGCATCGACCCGGGCGCCGGGCGCGCCCTCCGGCGCGGGTTCGCCCTCTACTGCAGCGACTTCGGCGCCGGGTGCAGCGGGACGATGATGGCGCTGAAAGCTTCCTCCGGCGCGTCCGGGTCGTCGGGGTCGGGCACCAGGAACTGCTCCAGCCCCATGGCGGCGAACACCGCCTGATCCAGCTTCTGAAGCGGGTGCTCCTGCCGTTGCGCGAGTTGTCGCAGCATGTCGCCGAACAACTGGTCGAATTGCTTCGCGGTGCGCAGGATCTGCTTCGCGGCGGCGCGGGAATGGTGCGGCCGGCTCGCGTCGCGGGTGCAGTCCTCGGACAGCATACGCAGCATGATGCACTGGGTTGCCAGCATCGCGTCCGCCGAGTCGCGCGGATTGTAGCTGAGCACTTCCGCGAGTTGCGTCCGGAAGCGGGCGGCGCGCTGTTCCTCGGTTTCGTTTTTTGGGCCGGGCAGGTCGGCGACCATTTGGTGCAGCACCGCGGTGGGCAGTGGGTCCACCATGAGTTTTCCGGCGGTTTTGGGACGGCGTGAGAAGAGATCGGCTGGCCAGGGGAGAACGGTCATGGGATGAAGCTCCTGGATCTAACGGATCGGGGCGGGCGTGCCGATTGTATATTCTTAAGATAGGATATTAGTCAACATAAAACGTGCATGATTTGTTCCCGGCTACCGCGCGCGATCGGAATGATCGCGCTTTGCCAGCAACGGCACCACGGGCCGCCGCCGAGGTGTCAGCCATGCCTCCGAACAGGTGTCCGACACGTCCCCGGACGCTCCACGCCGGTCCGGCCACCATGGGCGCCTTCCGCGAGCGCCGGCCCGGCGGCCGGCTTTGACGGTGAAGCCGGCAGTACGTCGCTGTTTCGGCCGGGTGGGATTATCTCGCCAGATCGGAGGCGAAGCAGATCAGGTTGCCGTCGGGATCGCTGACGATCAGGCTGCGCATGGCCCAGGGCTCGTCGCGCGGTGCTTGCCAGATGTGGGCGCCGGTGATGCGTAGCTGGTCGTGCAGGGCGTTGACGTCCGAGACCTCGATGAACGCGCTGAGCAGTGCCTCCCCCGCGGTGCGATCGATGACGGGTTTGGTGACGTGGCGGATCGCCAGGATCGCCTCGTCCCGCGCCACGTGAGCGTAGAACGGGACCTCGCCGTAGACGAACAGCGGGTGGAAGCCGAGCGGCCCCGTGTACCAGGCGAGCGCCGCCTGAAAGTCCTTGACGAAGATGTTCGGAATTGCCTGTTTCAACATTGCTCGGGTCCCGGTCGCGCGCCGTTGGGCTCATCGACCGGGACTATCGTGCGAACCGGCGTGGTCCGCAAACCGGGGCTGGTGAGAATTTGTTACTGTGCCGGCTTCGCGCGAACGACCGTGACGTGCGCTCACCGCGCCCGCGCGTCGCCCATCGCCGCGCGAGTCAAGGCCAGATCCAGCACGTGCACCATCGCCGCTGTCCCGACCACCGGGATCAGCAAATTCAATAACGGAAAATAGGCCGCCGCCGCCATCGCGCCGCCTTGCGCCAATGCGATCGGCCGAATGGCGCGATACAGCGCCTCCGCGTCCGGACGGTTCAATCGCCGCATCGCGACGGCGACGAACAGCCCTCGCCCCATGGCCCAGGACGCGACGGCCCAACCGATCGGCAAGCCGATGCCGGGAAGGAACAGCGTCAGCAACAGCGCCAGCACGTTCAGGCCGAGCACCCGCAGGCCAACTCCGAGACTGACCATCACTTGATCCAGCACCGGCGCCGGTTGGGCCGGGGGCAGCATCGGATAGAACCGGCGCTCCACCGCGCGGGCGATCCGCTCGAAATACAGCGTGCCGATGATCGCGGCGACCGGCAGGAACAGCCACATCGCCAGCACCGCGGCGGCGATCGAGCCGAGCGCGTCCAACGCCCAGGCCAGCGAGGCCGCCGGCGGTGACGAAATGGTGCACGGCGGCGATCGTGCCGACCAGGATGATGGCGAAGAACAACGCCGAAAACAGCACGCTGCGCCAGACCACGCCGAGCAACGCCGGATCGGTCAGTTGCGACAGCGCGCGGGACAACGGCAGCAGCAGAGGGGTCATGCGGCGGCGTGTAACACGCCCGTGGCTGTCGCCCAGAGCCGGATGGTGCTAACCGGTGCGGAGGAAATGCCCATGCGCGGGCATGTCCCGCGCAGCGGAATACCCATGCGCGGGAGATGCCCGCGCGGCGGAATGCCCATGCGCGGGAGACGCCGCGCCGCGGAATACCCACGCGCGGGAGACGCCGCGCCGCGGAATAAAGGAGACGTCGGATGAAGATCGCCACGGTCGAGAGCCTGCATTGCGACGCCGGCTGGCGCACGTTTTCGTTCCTGAAAGTCACCACCGACGATGGGCTGGTCGGCTGGTCGGAATACACCGAGGCCGACGGCAGCCGCGGCTTGTCCGCCGTCATCCAGGGCATGGCGGAGGGCCTGATCGGCCTCGATCCGCGGCCGGTGCAATCGATCGAACTCGCTGCTTTACGTGCGTCAGGTGCAGGCGCCCAACGGCGTCAACCAGCGCGCCATCGCGGCGATCGAGAACGCGTTGCTCGACATCAAGGGCAAGGCGCTCGGCGTGCCCGGTGTACGAGTTGTTCGGCGGGCCGGTGCGCACCCGGATCCCGGTGTATTGGTCGCATTGCGGCACGTACCGCGGTGCGCAATCACGAACTGGTCGGCGTGCCGCCGTTGAAGAATTACGACGACGTCGCGGCACTCGGCGCTGAGGTCAAGGCGCGCGGCTTCAAGGCGCTGAAGACCAATATCCTGCCTTATGAAAATGGCAGGCTGGTCGGCTTCGGACCAGGCTTCGGGCGCACGCCCGGCCATCCCGAACTCAATGTCGATCGCAAGACCCTGCAGGCCGTCCGCGACACGCTGGGCGCGTTTCGTTCCGGTGCCGGACCCGAAATGGGACTGCATCTGGACGTCAATTACCATTTCAAAACCGAAGGCTTTCTGCAGGTCGCCAAAGCGGTCGCGCCGTACGACATGACGTGGCTGGAGATCGACACCTGGGATCCCGCAGTCGCTGGCTCTGATCCGGCGTCAGGCGCCGTGTCCGATCGCGTCGCTGGAATCGGTGACCGGCCGGCGCGCGTTCCGGCCGTTCTTCGACGCCTACGCCACGGATGTCGCGATCATCGACGTGATCTGGAACGGCTTCCTGAAGTCGATCAAGATCGCCGCGATGGCCGAGGCGTACGAAGTGAACTGCGCGCCGCATAATTACTATGGGCATTTGTGCTCGGCGGTCAGCGCGCATTTCTGCGCGGTGGTGCCGAATTTCCGGGTGATGGAGATCGATATCGACAGCGTGGCGTGGCGCGACGAACTGTTCATCAATCGCGCCGAAGATCGAGAACGGCGATCTGATTCTGCCGACCGGCCCCGGCTGGGGCGTCGAGGTCAACGAGGCCGCGGTGCGCGCGCATCCGCCGAAGGGGCGGTGATGCGATGCACGGTGATCGCGGCGATAGGGACAGCGCCATGCCCCGACCCGGCCAGTCCTGAATCGTCCGCACGTGTCTGCGTTTGATTTCATCGTGCTCGCGCCACGCGGTAGTTTGGCAGCGAAGAAATTGAACACAGATGATCCGATGCACAGAGGCGGAAATGTTGCTGATGCCGGGTCATCGCGACCGCGATCCGGGATACTGATGGGTTCAAATGACGGAACGCAAAGGACAACGCCCGTGACGGAAATTCGTTTCGATATCCTCGGCATCGGCAACGCCATGGTCGACGTGACCGCGCGCGTGGAGGACACGTTCCTGTCCCGTCACGACATGCACAAGGGCGCCATGATCCTGGTGGATGCCGCACGCCGCCGAGGCACTGTATGCCGCCATGCCGCCCGGCATCGAAAGCAGCGGCGGTTCCGCCGGCAATACCTGCGCCGTGGCCGCCGCGCTCGGCGCGCGCGTCGCCTATCTCGGCAAGGTCGCCGACGATCAACTGGGCGATGTGTTCGCGCACGACCTCGGCACGCTCGGCGTGCATTTCCCTTCGGCGCGGTTGAGCGGCGGCGCGCCGACCGCGCGCTGCCTGATCCTGGTCACGCCGGATGGGCAACGCACGATGAACACCTATCTCGGCGCCTGCGTGACGTTCGGGCGAGGACGATGTCGACGAGGAACTCGTCGCCGCCGCGTCGGTGACCTACCTGGAGGGCTATCTGTTCGACCCTCCGGCGGCCCAGGCGGCATTCCGAGCGGCGGCCGCGGCGGCGCATCGGGCCGGGCGGCCAGGTCGCGCTGTCGCTATCCGATGCGTTTTGCGTCAATCGCCATCGCGCGGCGTTTCGCGATCTGGTGGCGGGCCATGTCGATATCCTGTTCGCCAACGAAACGGAAATCACCAGCCTCTACGAAAAGAACAGCTTCGCCGAGGCCGCCGAGGCGGCGCGCGCCGAGGTGGCGCTCGCGGCGCTGACCCGGTCGGAAGCGGGCAGCGTGATCCTGCGCGGATCCGAGACCGTCACGATCGCCGCCGAGCGCGCCAACGTCGTCGATACCACCGGTGCCGGCGACGCCTATGCGGCCGGGTTCCTGGCCGGCTGGACGGCCGGCCGGCCCTTGCGGGCGTGCGGCCGCATGGGCAGCGTGGCGGCGGCGGAAGTGATCAGCCATTACGGCGCTCGCCCGGAAGCCGACCTGAAGACACTGGTGAACCGCGCGTTGGGATAACGCCGTCGGAACAGCTCCCCGGGGAAAAATGACCCCAGGGAAATTGACCCCCAGGGAAATTGACCCCCGGGGAAATTGACCCCCAGGGAAAATGACCCCCGGGGAAAATGACTCCCGGGGAAAACGCCCATCAGGGTGGTGCCCGATGGGAACAACGCGACGCAGGAGGAGACCATGGGCTTCCCGGTGACGCTTATCGATCTCGCCGGCACCATCGCCCTCCTGCTGTGGGGCGTGCGCATGGTGCAAACCGGCATCCAGCGCGGCTTCGGTCCCAGGCTGGGCCTGGTGCTGGCGGCGGCGCTGCGCAACCGGATCCGCGGGTTCCTCGCCGGCGTCGGCGTCACCGCCTGCCTGCAAAGCAGCACCGCGACCGGCCTCATGCTCACCGGTTTCGCCGCCGGAGGCTTCGTCGAGTTGATCCCGGCGCTGGCCGTGATGCTCGGCGCCAATGTCGGCACGACCCTGATCGTGCAGGCGCTGTCGGTGGACGTCGTCGGCCTGGCGCCGGCGCTGTTCCTGATCGGCCTGATCATGTTCAACCGCGGCGACGCCACCCGCACCCGCGATCTCGGCCGCGTCGCGATCGGCCTCGGCCTGATGCTGCTGTCGCTGCATCAACTGCTGGAAGTCATCACGCCGTATGAAGACGTGCCGAGCCTTCGCCTGCTGATCGGCACCATCGCCACCGAGCCCGTGCTCGCCCTCATTCTCGCCGCCGTCATCACCTGGGCGGCCCATTCCAGCGTTGCCATCGTGCTGCTGATCATGTCGTTCGCGGCGAAAGGCGTGATCCCGCCACAGGCCGCCTTCGCACTGGTGCTCGGCGCCAACCTCGGCACCGCGATCAACCCGCTGCTGGAGGGCGCGACCGGCGGCGACCCCTCGGCGAAGCGGGTGCCGTTCGGCAATCTGCTGAACCGCGCGCTGGGGTGCGGGATCGGCCTCGTGGCGCTGCCGGTGATCAGTCCGTGGCTGGTGACCGTGGTGCCGGACAACGCCCGCGCCGTCGCCGACTTCCACACCGGCTTCAACCTGCTGCTGGCGGCGGTGTTTCTGCCGCTGCTGACGCCGTACGCCGCGCTGCTGCGGCGTTGGTTTCCGACCCGGATCGATCCCGCCGATCCGGGTCGGCCGATCTACCTGCACCGCACCGCGACGGACGTCCCCTCGGTCGCCATCGGCGCCGCGACGCGGGAGGCGCTGCGGCTGGTCGATGTGCTCGACACCATGCTGCAAAACACCCGCGACGCGTTCGAGCACGGCGACCGCAAGCAGATCGCGCAGACCCGGCGCATGGACGACGTGCTGGACAAATTGAACACCGCGATCAAGTCCTATCTGGCCTCGCTGGATCACGAGGCGATGAGCGACGCGGATCACCAGCGCGTCGAGGAGATCCTGACGTTCGCGCATAATCTGGAATACGCCGGCGACATCGTCGAGAAGAACCTGATGGGACTGGCATCGAAACGACTGAAGCGCGGCCTGGGGTTCGCCGCGAAGGATCAGGCCGAGCTGACCGCCGCGTTGAACCGCCTGATCGCCAAT
Organism: uncultured Alphaproteobacteria bacterium; assembly: GCA_963719675.1. Lineage (GTDB taxonomy): Bacteria > Pseudomonadota > Alphaproteobacteria > Acetobacterales > Acetobacteraceae > Rhodopila. Next base: position 35,976 of record CAVRDN010000106.1, read on the forward strand.
CTGCATGCCGCGGCATCGGTGTTCATGACCGACGATATCAAGGCGGCGCGGATGCTCGCGGCGGAAAAGGAGACCTTCCGGGATCTGGAAGCGACCGCGACCCAGCAGCATTTCGCCCGTCTGCGCGCGGGTGGCGACCAACTGACCGAGGCGAGCGCGCTGCAACTGGATGTGCTGCGCGACATCAAACAGGTGAACACCCATCTGGTCGCCGCCGCGGCGTACCGCGTGTTGCAAAACCACGGTGAACTGCTGGCCAGCCGCCTGCGCGCGGAAGACTGACGAGCGGCGCGCTCAGTCGAGCGGCAATCCGCGTCGATGCCAGCCATCCGTTCCGCCGCGCAGCACGGCGACATCGCGCACGCCGGCGGCGCGCAATGTCGCCGCCGCCGCGGCGGATCGCCGGTCGGTCTTGCAGACCAGCACCACGGAGCGAGGCGGCGTCGCGATCTCCGCGATGCGGCCGGACAGGTCCGGTAATGGAATATTGATCGCACCGGGCAGATGGCCGGGCGGCGCGTTGAATTCGTCGGGCCCCCGCACATCCACCAGCAGCAGCGCCGCGCCGGAGCCCAGACGATGGTTCAGCGTATCGATGTCGATCCAGGCCGGCGCGGCATCCGCGCGCGCGCCGAACCAACGTGACAGCAATGGGATCATGGCGACGGCCTCCCAACGTGACGTCCCGCCGCGCTCCGACCCGTCGCGGCGCCAGTCGGTCAATCTTTCCGCCGCCTGGTGTTACTTGCAGGCGGTGACCATGATTTCGACCAGCACGTCCGGCGCGGCCATCTCGGCCTGCACGCAGGCGCGGACCGGGGCGCCTTCGGGCGGCAGCCACGGGGTCCAGACCTCGTTCATCAGCACGCGGTCCTTGATGTGCTTCACCCAGATGACCGCCTGCAACAGGCGGGTCTTGTCGGTGCCATGATGCTCCAGCATGGCGTCGATCTGCGCCAGCACGTCGGCGGTCTGGCCCTTGATGTCCTGCTTCGTATCCCGCGCGGTGATGCCCGGCAGGTAGACGAAGCCATGATATTCGACGGCTTTGGACAGGATCGCGCCGGGCTCGGTGCGGATGATTTTGGCCATGCTGAACTCCCCTGGAAGCGGCTTCGGCGGTTCTAGGACAGGCACGGCCGGGTGGCCAGTGCGGGGGAATGGCATTTCGTGCCGGTCGCGGCATCAATCTGGCGTGGCACGACCCTTGGAGCGGCAGTCGCGGCAAGCGCGCCGTCGAGCGGCAACGCACCCGGCGGGCGCCAGACGGCAAACCGGGCCGCCACGCCTCATACGGCCAAAAATCGTCAAATCCGCCACGACGAAGCCAAATTAGCAGTTTGTTAAGCCTCCCCGGCGGATACCTGCGCGATGACGTTGCCCGCAGCCATTCCCGCGACAGCAGCCTCGACGACCGGCCGGCGCGGCTACCGCCCGCGCCGCGGACAAACGTTGGCGCTCGCCTGCGGAATGTTGCTCGCGGTTCTGGTGCTCGCGGTCGGGATAACCGTCTGGGACCTGCGGCGCGTCGTTGTCGCCGAGGCGATGAAGAACACCGATAACCTGGCGATCGTGCTGGCGGAGCAAACCAGCCGCTCGGTCCAGGCGGTGGACATCGTGCTGCGCGATGTCCAGGAACACATCGCCTCGCTGCACGTGACCACGCCGGAGGAATTCCGTAGCATCCTGAGCTCGTGGGACACGCATGCGTTTTTGCGCGGCCGGCTGGATCGTCTGCCGCAGGTCGATAACCTGGCACTGGTCGGCGCCGACGGGGTTCGCGTGAACTATTCCGTCGGCTGGCCCGCGCCGGCCATGGACATGTCGGATCGCGATTACGCCCGTCACTTCGCGGCCCGGTCCGATACCGGACTGTTCATCAGCGAACCGGTGATCAGCCGGGCGACGGACGGCTGGTCGCTGTATCTGGTGCGACCGGCGATCGGACCGAACGGCGCGTACCTTGGGATGATCCTGGCGTCGGTCCCGCTCAAGGGGTTCCACGATCTGTTCCGGTCGATCAATTTGCCGCTGAGCGAGTCGCTGATGCTGCTGCGGCGGGATGGCACCGTTCTGGTGCGTTATCCGGATCCCGCCGAACGGGCCGGCGCGAAGATGCCCGCGCGACTCGCCCTGGTACGCGAAGGTCGCGGACGGCGGCGGGCAATATGAAATCGTACTGGGGTCTTCGACACCACGGTACGCCTCGTCGCGGTGCGGCTGCTGCACGGCTACCCGCTGGTGATGGACGTCGCGCTGACCCGGGAAACCGTGCTCACGCACTGGCGTCACGAGGCGACCTTGATCGCGCTGGGCACCGCGGTTGCGGTGGCGTGCGTGTTGTTTTTGTTGAACCGGTCTCGCCTGCAATTCCGCCGGCTCGAAGAATCGCGCTTCGCCCTGACCGCGCGCAACGCCGATCTGACCCGCGCCGCCGCGGCATTGCAGGTCAGCGAGGCGCATCTGGCCGCGACATCGATCGAATTGGAAACAACTCTGGCGTCGATGCGGCAAGGCCTGATCACCGTCGATGCGACGGGCCGTGTCGCGGTGTGCAATCTGCGCGCGATCGAGATGCTCGATCTGCCCGCGGCGCTGATGGCGGCGCGACCGGCGCTCAACATGGTGCCCCCGTTGCAATGGATCGCCGCGGAACTGGGTTTGGCCGACATCGGCGTGCCGGGTCTCGCCGGCTCGGGTCATGCCCCCGTGTCACCGCACAGCCGCGAACGCGAACTGCCGAACGGGCTGATCGTCGAAATCGGCTGCGCGCCCCTCGCCGATGGGCGCACGGGCGGTGGCGCCGATGGGGCGCGAGGGGGCGAGCAGGCGGGAGCGCCGGGAGCCGCGCGCGTGGCGGGATGGGTGGTCACCTGCCAGGATGTCACGGCGCGCCGGCGGGCGGAACGGCAGATCGACTTCATGGCCCGCCACGACGCGCTGACCCGGCTGCCGAACCGGCTCATGTTCCGCGAAAGAATTGAGATCGCGATCGCCCAGACGGATCGCGCGATCGCCGCCGCGGTTTTTTTGCTGGACCTCGATCACTTCAAGGCAGTCAACGACACGCTGGGCCATCCGGTGGGAGACCGGCTGCTGTGCGCGGTGGCCGACCGGCTCGAACTCCTGCGTCCGCCAGGTGGATACGATCGCGCGCTTCGGCGGTGACGAATTCGCCGTCGTTCAGGTCGGGCCGGAGCGGGTCGAGGACGTCGCCGGTACTGGCGCAACGGATCAGCGATGTCCTCAGCGCGCCGTACGAGGTCGATGGCCACCAGGTCATTGTCGGCGTCAGTATCGGCATCGCACTGGTGCCCGCCGACGGCTCCGAACCCGACACCTTGCTGAAAAATGCCGATATCGCCTTGTATCGCGCCAAGGCCGAGGGCCGCGGCGTGTTCCGGATGTTCGAGCCGGCGATGGATGCGCATTTGCAACAGCGGCGGATTCTGGAACTCGATCTGCATCGGGCACTGGAAGCCAGGCAGTTCGAGCTGTTTTATCAACCGCTGGTCGATGTGGTGATCGTACCGGATTTGCGGCTTCGAGGCGCTGTTGCGCTGGAATCATCCCACCCTCGGATTGCTCGGGCCGGACAAGTTCATCGCCACCTGCGAGGAAATGGGTTTGATCGTGCCGCTGGGGCGTTGGGCGCTGCGCGATGCCTGCCGCGAGGCCGCCGGATGGCCGGAGGATGTGAAGGTGGCGGTCAACCTGTCCGCCGTACAGTTCAATGGCGAACTGGTCGAGGCGGTAACCGACGCGTTGGCCAGTTCGGGGCTGGCGGCGCGGCGGCTCAATCTGGAGATCACGGAATTGGTGCTGTTGCAAAGCACCGACCATGTGCTCGGCATTCTGCACGAGTTGCGCGATCTCGGCACCAGCATCTCGATGGACGATTTTGGGACCGGATACTCATCGCTGAGCTATCTGCGCAGTTTTCCGTTCGACAAGATCAAGATCGACCAGTCCTTCATTCGGGATCTCGCGCATGACGAGAACGCGGCGGCGATCGTCCGGGCGGTCACGGGTCTCGGCGCCGCGCTCGGCATGGCAACCACGGCGGAGGGCGTGGAAACCCACGCGCAGTACCTGATGTTGCGCGCCGAGGGCTGCACCGAGGCGCAAGGGTATTTCTTCGGACGCCCCGCGCCGGCGGCGGATGTTCCACGTCTGCTTCGGCAGGTCCATGCCGCTCCGGAGCTCGCGCTCTGACCGCGGCGGCGGATTGCGGCCGCCGCCGCCTCAGGCCGGATCGGCGGCCGCGCGCTCCCGCTCCAGCAACGCCTTCTTCCGCGGCACGCCCCAACGATAGCCGGTCAGCTCGCCGTCCTGGCCGATCACGCGATGGCAGGGCACCGCGAGCGACACCGGGTTGGCGGCGCACGACCGCGCCACCGCCCGGACGGCCTTCGGATGTTCCATCATGCGGGCCAGTTCGCCGTAGGTCCGGGTCTCGCCTGGCGGAATCTGGCACAATGTCCGCCAGACCCGTTGTTGAAACACCGTGCCGCGCAGGTCGAGCGGCAGGTCCAGCGCCTGCTTCGGCTCCGCCAGGAACCCGAGCACCGCGTCCACCGTCTGCCGTAGGCCGGCATTGTCGGTGGCGATCCGGGCGCGCGGAAAGCGTCGCCGCAGGTCGCCCATCAGCGCATCGTCCGGTTCGGCGAAGCCCAGAAAACAGACGCCCTTATCGGTGGCGCCGATCAGCAGGCGTCCGAACGGGCAGTCGGCGAAAGCGGTGCGGATCACCTCACCCTCCCCGCCGCGGCGAGCCGCCCCCGGCGTCATGCCGAGCAGCGCGTCGGTCTTCTCGTAGACCCGGCTCTCGGAGCCGAACCCGGCCTCCGCCACCGCATCCACCACGCGCGCGCCGCCGGCGAGCGCCGATTGCAGGCGCCGGGCGCGTACCCCTCGGCGTAGCTGCGCGGCGTCACCCCGGTGTGGTCGCGGAACATCCGCAGGAAGTGAAACCGCGAGTAGCCCGAGCGGGTCGCCAGCGCGTCCAGCGACGGCATCGTCTCGGACGCCTCGATGAACCCGCAGGCGTCGCTGACCACCGCCTGAGCCAGCCGCGCCCGGTCGCCCTTCGGATCGCACCGTTTGCAGGCGCGGAAGCCGGCCGCCTCGGCCTCGGGCGGCGACTGAAAGAACCGCACATTCCGGCGCAACGGCGGCGGCGACGGACATCCTGGGCGGCAGTAAATGCCCATGGTGGTGACGGCGTAGAGGAAGCTCCCCGGCCGCCGGGCGAGGACCGTTTGCCAGAGAAGCTCGTCCGGCATCCGATCGATGATGAGACTGTCGTTCATGGCCATAATCTGGACTGTCCCGCGCCAGGTCGCCATCCGGACATTGCGCTGGCTCGACGGCGCGGGGAAGGCCCGGGGGCGGGATCGGCACATCACCCGCCGGCGAAAACGCGTACGCCGGACCGCCGCGGCGATCCGGCGTTGGTCCGGCGCGGGAATTGTCGCCGGCTCGGCGGCCAGGATTGGGTTACCGCGAAACGATCTCGACCAGGGGATCCCCCGCTCTCGTCGGGTCGGTGCCGTCGCCCGCCACATGCACCGCGATCGCGTCGCGCGGCACGCCGTTGGCGACCAGCGCCGCGACCACGAGGCTGGCGCGCCGGCCGGACAGCGTCTGACGGTCGGCGGGGTCTGCCGCCGCCTCATTGGCCCGAGCGGTCAACGCGATGCGCGTCGTGCCCGGCCTTGTCGAAGCCAGCGCGGCGTTCCGCACGACCGCCGCGGCACGATCGCTGAGGCGTGCCTGGCGCGGGTCGAAGGACACCTGGTACGACCGTGCCTCGGGAGACGGCGCCGCCTCGGCCTGGGGCGCCACGACCGCGGGCGGTGGCGTGTTGAACGCATAGCGCACACCGAACATCACGGTCTGGATGAACTGGCTATGGAGTTTGATCGACCCCGCGACCGGCGCCTCTCCGGGTGCCAGGCCAATCGTGGACACGCCATTATCCTTGCCGCCGCCCAAAATCCCCATCGCCCGGTAATCCGCGGTCAGTGACAGCCCAGGCATGTTCGGGATGGGAAACGAGAGCCCGCCGATGACCTGACCGGCCGGCGCGCCGGTGGTGCCGCTCGCCGAGAAGAACCCGGGCTTGCCGATCGGCGCGTTGGAGAAGTTGTCCAGGCGGGTGGACTGGTAGCCGATGCCGAAGCCGAAATAGGGGAACACGTAGGGGGAGCGGACATCCAGGTCGAACAGCGCGTTCGCCATCAGGCCCAAATTGCGCACCGAGCCGGAACTGGCGGCGGGATAAGGCGTACTGGCGACGGAGTTGACGCCGCCGCGGCCGTAAGTGCCCTCCAGCTCAAACCGCCAGCCGTCGCCGAGTGCGTAACCGACGCTGAGTTGGGTCGCGTAGCCCAGGCCTTCGCGCAGTTCGAACGTGCCGGGAACGCCAGGCTCCAACGAGGTGGCGCGCGCCGGGAACGCCATGCGCAAGCCGGCACCGCCGCTGACATAGAACCCCTGAATCGGTTGCGCCTGGGCGATCCCAGAGCCGGCGGCCCAGCACAGCACGCCGCCTACCAAAGTCAGGATTATCGAACGAAGCCTCATGCTGTCTGCTCCCATTGACCGCCCCGCGTGGTCCATGCCGGAGGTCCGAGTGGCTTAATGCATTGGTGGCACGGCGGTTGCGGTCAAGACGAGGCCAAAACCGCGATATTGTCACGGGGTGGATATGACGGGATCAGGCGGCGCGACGGGTCCCGGACCGGCACGCGACCCGAGCGAAAAAAAGGAGGCGCCCGAAAGCGCCTCCCGTTGCATCCCATCAACCAGAACGGATCAGTGGAAAACGATTTCCACGCGGCGGTTTTGCGGTTCGCGCACATTCGGCCCCGTCGGGACCAGCAGGTGCGTATCGCCGTAAGCGTGCATGGAGATCGCGTTCTGCGGCACACCGTCACGCACCAGCTCGGCGGCGACAACGCGGGCGCGACGCTCCGACAGGCCCATGTTATAGGACGGCGTGCCGGAGGTATCGGTATTCCCGTCCACATCGATGCGGGTGTACTGCGAGTGGGTCGAGTAGGTGGCCGCGTCATGCACGATCCCCTCGGAGCGCGCCGTCAGGTCGGCCTTGTCCCAGTCGAAGAACACCAGGAACGTCTTCGCGCCCATATCCGCGACCGGCATCGGGGCCGGAGCCGGGGCGGGCGCCGCGCCAAACGCGTAACGGACGCCGATCAGGAAGCTGTGGTTGTAGTCGTCGGTCGAGGTGAAGCTTCCGCCCACGCCGTTATAGCTCGCTGGATAGCTGCGATTGCCGGCCATACCCATGAAACGATATTCGGCCGTGATCGCCAGCCCAGGCATCTGCGTCACCGGGAAGGCCACGCCGAGGATGGCCTGATACGCGAAGCCGCCCTTATGCTCGTTCCCCGCGGTCGCGGTCGGGAAGCCGATTTGCGTGAAATGCAGATTCTGCTCGATCACCGACTGGTAGCCGACGCCGACGCCGATATACGGCTGCACCATCGGGACCATGCCGACGAAGTCGTACAGGACATTCACCATCCCGCCGACTTTCTGCTCGCTGCCGCCGGCGTTGCCGGGAGCGCCGTAGCCGGACGGGTTGTTGAACCCATTATTCTGCCGGTAGTCGGCCTCGACTTCCATCCGGAGACCGTTGCCCAGACCGTAACCCAGGCTCAACACCGCCATTGGCCCGATGTCGGAACGGAACTGCCCCGAGGAATGCGTCGCGACGCCTGGTCCCGCGTGGGGGAATCCCATGTCGAAGCTTTCCCGCTGGATGAAGTTCATCCCGAGGCCGCCCCCAATGTACAGGCCACTCACCGCCTGTGCGTTTGCCGCTGCAAGAGGCAGGGCCATCATCGCCGTGGCCAACAGCGCACTCCGGAGTTTCATTCAAGTTCTCCTGGTTCATGGAATTTAAGTATATTGGGACGCCGGATCATTTACCGCGTCACGAACAATAACTACGCAAGTGCGGAATGACGAGGGGCGCGATGCCTATTTCCCCCACCTTGTTGCAAGATTACCACAACCCGCCGCGGCGTTGTCACGTACCGGACAGGTTGGATCCGCGCAGACCCGCCTGTTTTTGCTGCGAGCACGACCTGGCGGTTGCGGTCAGGCCAGCACCAGGACGGCGGTTTGGTCGCGGCCGGCACCCGGTATGATCAGGCGGAACACCGGAGGGTAAGCCTGCTGCCCTGGCTTAAAGCAAAGGAGGCGCCCGAAAGCGCCTCCTGTCGCATCCCGTCAATCAGGAAGGATCAGTGGAAAACGATTTCCACGCGGCGGTTTTGCGGCTCGCGCACATTCGGCCCGGTCGGGACCAGCAGGTGCGTATCGCCGTAGGCATGCATGGAGATCGCGTTCCGCGGCACGCCGTCACGTACCAGCTCGGCGGCGACAACGCGGGCGCGACGCTCCGACAGGCCCTGGTTGTAGGCCGGCGTGCCGGAGGTATCGGTGTTCCCGTCCACGTCGATGCGCGTGTACTGCGCGTGGGTCGAATAGGCCGCGGCGTCATGCACGATCCCCTCGGAGCGCGCCGTCAGGTCGGCCTTGTCCCAGTCGAAGAACACCAGGAACGTCTTCGCTCCCATGTCGGCGACCGGCATCGGGGCCGGCATAGGCGCCGGCGCCGCGCCAAACGCGTAACGGATGCCGAGCATGATGCTATGATTGTAATCGTTGTTGAGCTTTATCCCCGAGTAGTCGCGGTCTCCGGCGAGACCCATGAACCGGTATTCGGCGGTGATCGCCAGACCCGGCACAGAGGGGATCGGGAAGCCGGCGCCAAGAATTGCCTGGTAAGCGAACGCCCCCTTGGTCTCCGACCCGCTGATGCCCCCAAGAGTCACGTGCTCTGAAGCCCACTGATAACCCGCGCCCGCTCCGATGTATGGCACGAACAACGGCGTCTGAGAGGTGAAGTCATACACCAGATTCACCATCGGGCCGTATTTTTGCTCAGATCCGCCAAGCGAGGCGCTTCCACCCGGGCCGGCCAGCTTGTCCAGTCCATTGTAGCGATAATCGAACTCCAGCTCAGCGCGGAGACCGTTGCCGAACCCAAAGCCCCCGGCGAGAACACCCGCGGCTCCCAGATTGAGCTCGAGATTCGTGCCGGTGACGGGAAGGCCGCCCAATGACTCGATCTTTTCGTTTTGCATGATGTTCAGACCGCCGCCGAGGCTGATGTAAGGCCCCGCCACCTGGGCATTGGCGGCGGCCAGGGACGAGGCCAACATCGCCGTACCTAACAGGGCGCTCCGAAGCGTCATTTGTCTTCTCCTGATATTATGAAATAAAAGTAATCAGATGCGCCTGGTCTTGTCACGGACAATGATCGCGCGGGTCCATTTGCTGTTGCCGCGTTGTAGATTTGCTACAGGCCGCGCCAGAATGAACACAGTCCCGGCGCACGACGCCCCGGATGGCGGAAGGCGGAGTGGCGGAAGAGAGCAGGAGTTCGAACCTGCCCAGGATCGCTCGGCGACCCCAACCGGGTTTGAAGTCCGGCCGACCCACCGGGGCCGCTTCTCCTCCACCCGCGATCATCCATGGGTCCGGCCGGTTTGGGAAGCGGCGGCCGCGTTGGGAAGCTGCGCGAGAAACGCTGCCTCCTCATCCGGCTCCAGACACCGGCAATCGAGCCACAGCCGTCCGTCGCTGATCCGCCCGATGACCGGCCGCGGCAGCGCGCGCAGCTCCGCCGCGAGCGTTTCCAACGCCTTACCGCCGAGTGTCACGGCGGCCGACGGCAGTTGATCGACCGGCAAGGCGCCGGAGCCGATCTGTCCCTGGCAGGCCTCGACCGCGACCGGGCGCTCCGGCCAGGCCGCGCGCAACGCGGGCACGAGGCGGCCGGCGGTGGCGCGAATGTCGGTCTCGGGTCGGGTCAGCAGGCGCAGGGTCGGCAGGCGCTCGGCCAGCCGATCGGGGTCGCGATACAGCCGCAACACCGCCTCCAGCGCTGCCAGCCGCCCCTTGTCCAGCCGCAGCGCGCGCTTCAAGGGGTTGGCGTTCACCGCGCGCACGAGGTCGGCCCGGCCGGCGATCAACCCCGCCTGCGGTCCGCCGAGCAGCTTGTCGCCGGAAAATGTCACGAGATCGACGCCGGCGAGGATCGACTGACGCGGCGTCGGCTCGTGCGGCAAACCCCAGCGCTCGAGGTCGATGAGGCTGCCCGAGCCCAGGTCCTCGATGAGGGGCAGATTGGCGGCATGCGCGATGGCGGCGAGGTCGGCGGTGGCGACGGCGGCGGTGAAGCCGGAGATCGCGTAGTTGGCCTGATGGACGCGCATCAGCGCGGCGGTCTCGGGTCCGATCGCGGTTTGGTAGTCGCGTTTATGAGTGCGGTTGGTGGTGCCGACCTCGCGCAGGATGGCGCCCGAACGGCTCATGATGTCGGGAATGCGAAATGCGCCGCCGATTTCGATGAGTTCGCCGCGGGAGACCGGGACCTGCCGGCCGAGCGCCAGCGTATTCAGCACCAGCAGCACGGCGGCGGCGTTGTTGTTGACGACCGTGACGGCCTCGGCCCCGGTCAGATCGCGCAACAGGCCGGCGATGTGGTCGTCGCGTTCGCCCCTGCCGCCGGCTTCCAGATCGTATTCCAGGTTGGTCGCGCCTCGCAGCGCGGCGGCGGCGGCGGACGCGGCCTCCGGCGGCAGCGGCGCCCGGCCCAGATTGGTGTGCAACACGGTGCCGGTGAGATTGAACACCGGCCGCTGTGACACGGCGGACCGGCGGGCGAGGGTCGCGGCGGCGGCGGCCAGCAAGTCGGACGCCGACGTGTCGAAGCGTCGATCCGCCCGATACGCGTCGAGGGTTTGGCGCAATGCGGCGACAACTTCCGGGCGGCCGTGGCACCCGATGAGGCCGACGGCCTCCGGCGTATCCAGAAGGGAATGCAGCGCGGGAAGCCGGCCTGTCGGTTTGTCCATGGCGCGACATGGTAGGGCCTCCGCGACCGGCCGGTAACCCGGGAGGCCGTGGCGGATCATGGCCCCAGCGTCGCGACTGGCGCGGTTCCCGGCGTTCATGGCATCTACGCCGACTGGCACAAGGCCACGCCGAAGCGAGGCGCCCGGCCGGGAGGCGCGAAATGAGCCACGTACTCAACCGTTGCATCTGGAACGCGCTTACGACCCGGCAGGCGGCATTCGGCCTCGGCGACGCGGTGGCGCGGCGCTACCGCGCGGAATACACACCGTTCGCCGCGACGATCGACAACTCGCCGCGCACTTTCGCGGCGTTGCACGATATCGTGCCGCCGGATGGCGCCGTCGCTGCTGGTCACGCTCGACCGGCTGGAAATTCCCGAAACCCTCGCGGTCATCCAACGCGCCATGGTTACGCAGATGGTGCTGCCGGCTCTGGCGACGGATGCCACGATCCCGGCGCCGCCGGCCTCCACGCGCGACCTGACCGACGACGACGTTCCCGCGATGATGGCCCTCGTGACGCTCACCCAGCCTGGGCCGTTCGCCAGGCGCACCGTCGCGATGGGCCGCTACATCGGCGTGTTCACGAATGACGGCCTGATCGCGATGGCGGGAGAGCGCATTCGGGTCGCGGGCCACGTCGAGATCAGCGCGGTCTGCACGCATCCCGATTATCGCGGGAAGGCCTTGTCGTCAGCGTTGATCGGGACACTGGCGCGGGCGGCGTTCGACCGCGGCGAGATACCGTTCCTGCATGCCTTCGCGCATAATGAGCCGGCGCTGGCGATCTACCGAAAGCTGGGATTCGTCAACCGCGCGATGTTTCATCTGGCGGTGGTTGGCCGCGCCGGGGAGCACGGTCGGGCACCACCGGATCCGACGGGTTCGCCGGCTCGACCGGCGTGAGACGCGCGGGCCGGCGCTGACCTCCGTATCTGTCGCGCCGGCCTCCTGCTATTGATCGCGAACAGCATCCGGGTATGACACCGGCAAGAGGCCAGGTCGCGAGACCCTGCATCCGAGGCCCGCGCGTGCGGGCCGCCGGACATCGGTTCCGCATCCGCTTCGTATAAAACCAGCCGCGATGCTGGACAGGGGGAGGAACGGTGCCAGGTCATCCAACAAACGCGGTGTGCGGCGCTTGATCGCCGGCGCGATGGCGGCGGCGGGCAGATGAATTCCGCTCTGGTTCCCGTGGCCCAGGCGCTGTTGAGCGGCGTGCTGGTGGGCGGCGTGTACGGGCTGCTGTCGATTGGCTTCAGCCTCGCGTTTGGGGTCATGCGCATCGTGAATTTCGCGCATGGCGACCTCGTGATGTACGGCATGTATGTCGGAGTGGTCGCCGCCGGAGTGGGCGTGGATCCGCTGTTCGCGATTCCATTCAGCTTTGTACTGATGGCGGCTCTGGGCGTGGTGCAATACCAACTCGTGTTCCGGCGCTTCGTCGGGCGCGCGACATTGCAGCAATTGCTGGCGGCGATCGGATTGGGCCTGGTGCTGCAAATGCTGGCGCAGATCGTGTTCGGCGCCGACACGCGCGCCGCCCCGTCGATGTTCAGCATGCGGTTCCTGGTGATTGGCCCGCTGTTCGTATCGGCGGCGCAGGTCGTGGCGTGCGGCGTGGCGGTGGTGGCGACCGTCGCGGTGGAGGCCGTGTTGCTCGGCACCAACTGGGGCAAGGCGGTGCGCGCGATCGCCGACGACAGCGAGACCGCGGAGATCGTCGGCCTCAACGCGCGGGCGATCAACATCGGCGCGTTCGCGCTGGCGTGCGGGCTGGCCGGCATCGCGGGAACGGTCATGGTCACATACTACCCGACCGACCCGTCGAAGGGCCTGACATTGATGCCGATCGCGATCATCGCGACGACCATCGGCGGGCTGGGAAGCATTCGCGGTTCGTTTCTGGGTGGTATCTTTTGCGGCGTGGTGCAGCAACTGACCGCCATGCTCTGGAGTTCCGCGCTGCAGGACGTGCCGCTGTACGTGCTGCTGCTGTTGTTCATCGCCTACAAGCCGTCCGGCATGTTCGGCATGCGGACCGAATAGCATGACCTTCGCACGTCGCCGTCCCGCCGCGGCCTCGCATCTGTTGCCCTGGCTGGCGGTCGTGCTGGTGGCGGCGCTGCCGATGCTGCCGGGCGTCAGCAATTACATCCTTGCGGTGACGGTGCGGGCGTTGATCTTCATCACGCTCGGCCAGGCATGGAATGTCGTCGCGGGCATCGGCGGCCAGTTGTCTCTGGGTCACGGGGTGTTCCTTGGTCTGGGTTGTTACGTCACCGGCATTTTGTTCAACTCGTTCGGTCTGACGCCGTGGCTCGGGGTACCCGCGGGCGTGGTGTCGGGGTCGCTGGTGGCGCTTGTCATGGGCGGCATGACGTTACGCATGCGCGGCGTGTTTTTCGCGCTGGCCACGGTCGCGGTATCGCTGGCATGCGACCAACTGGCCCGGCATTACGTGGACCTGACCGGCGGCGACAACGGCCTGGCGCTGACGTTCAAGGGCAATTCGCTGTGGGCGATGCAGTCGCGCACGCCCGCGCCCTTCGTGTACGCCGGCCTCGCGCTGGTGCTGCTGTTCACCTGGATCACGCGATGTATCCTCACCAGTCGCTTCGGCCTTGAGATGCGTGCGGTACGTGACGATGAGACAGCCGCCGCCGCCGCCGGCGTGCCGGTGTTCCGCACCAAAGTGCTCGGCTTCGTCGTCAGCGCGGCAATGACCGCGTTGGCCGGTGGGCTCTACATGCAATATTACCAGGCGATCGATCCGGAGTCCGCGTTCGGCCTGGGCCAGGCGATCCAGTTGCAACTCCCGGCGCTGATCGGCGGCCTCGGCACCGCCGCGGGCCCGATCATCGGCGGCGCGCTGATGATCGTGCTGTCGGAGGCGACCAACTGGGGCGCGGCGAAGCTGAACCTGGTGGGCGTTGATATCCTGGTCTATGGGCTGGTGCTGTTGCTGGTGGTGCTGTGGGCGCCGTCCGGGCATCGTCGGGATGATCGCCGCCCGCCGCGCGCGGGGTTCGCCGCCAGAGGGTGGGACGCCGGGTCAGGCCGCCGACCTGCCGGCGGGCGCGCCTGGCGATCCGACGAGGGATCCGTCATGAGCGAGGCGGCGACCGCTCTCGAGGTGCGCGGGATCGGCAAGCGGTTCGGCGGCCTGGTCGCGTTGCGCGACGTTTCGTTCCGCGTGCGCGACGGCGAGGTGATCGGCCTGATCGGCCCGAACGGCGCCGGCAAATCGACTTTGTTCGAGATCGTCAGCGGCAATCTGCCGCCGAGTTCCGGTCAGGTACTGTTCTTCGGCACCGACTGCACGAACCTGCCGGTGCACCTGCGCCGCCGCGCGGGGTTGTGCCGCACCTTCCAGAAAGTGCGGCTGTTCGAGACGCTGACCGTGCGGGAGAACATCGCCGTCGCGGCGCGGCAGTCGTTGCCGCCCGGTGACGACTGGCGGCGCGAGGTGGATCAGGTTCTGGAACGGATGCGCCTCGGCGCGCGGGCCGACCGGCTGCCGGCGCAGATTACCCTGGCCGATCGCAAAAAGGTCGAGATCGGGCGCGCGATCGCCGGGAAATGCCGCGTGCTGCTGCTGGACGAAAGCCTGTCCGGCCTGACCCACGACGAAGCCGAGGAACTGATCGCCGAGATCCTGATGCTCAACCGCACCGCCGGCATCACCGTCGTCGTGGTCGAGCACGTGCTGTCGGTGCTGGCCAGGATGGTGAAGCGGCTGGTGGTGTTGCACAACGCGACGGTCATCGCCGATGGCACGCCGTCCGAAGTCGCGCACGATCCGCTGGTGATCCAGGCCTATCTCGGCACCAAACAGAGCGCGCTGCGATGAGTTTGCTGGCGGTCGAGAACCTTACCGTGGCGTACGGCGACATGCTGGCGGTGCAAGGCGTGTCGTTCGCGTTCGACGCCGGCGCGGCGTTCGTGCTGCTTGGCGCCAACGGGGCCGGCAAGACCAGCGTGCTGCGTTGCGTCTCCGGCCTGGTGCCCGCGCGCGCCGGTGGGGTGACGTCGGAGGGCAAGGCTCTGAGCGGGCTGCGTCCGTATCAGGTGGCGCGCGCCGGGATCTCTCACGTGCCGGAGGGAAGGCGGATTTTCCCCAATCTGTCAGTCGAGGAAAATCTTGTCGTGAGCTTCATCCGAGGTCGCGCGAAGGAGACGCTGACCGTGGCGCTCGATCAGGTGTTCACGTTGTTTCCGCGTCTCGCGGAGCGGCGGCGGCAACAGGGCGGCACGCTGTCGGGCGGCGAGCAGCAGATGCTGGCGATCGGGCGCGCGCTGATGAATTTTCCGCGGCTGTTGATGTTGGACGAGCCGTCGCTCGGGTTATCGCCGGTCATGGCCGATCTGGTGTTCGAGCGGTTGGCGGCGATCCGCGCCCAGGGCACGACGCTGCTGCTGGTGGAGCAGAACGCGACGTGCCTGGAGTTGGCGACTGAAGGGGTGATTTTGCAAAATGGGCGAGTGTTCCTGGCAGGCAGCCGGGACACGTTGCAGGGGTCCGATTTCGTGCGGCGGGCGTATCTGGGGCTGTAACGTTCGCGCGATGTCCGCCGCGTTGTTGAAGTATCACGATCGTGTGATCCCGGTCGTCCGGGTGTCGTTGGTCGCGACGAAACCGCATGATCGTCCGCCGACCAGAACGATCCGCGGACAAATCCGAAGCCGGCACGGCGGGAACGGACGCCAAGACTCCCAGCCGGCCGAAAATGCTCTATCCTTCCGGTCACCGTCGCACCGGCGGCCCACAAAAAACGTCACCAACGGGAGAAAACGATGCAACTGTCACGCCGGGATGGACTGGCCGCGCTGCTCGCGGCGGCGGCCTTGACCGCCCCCCGCGCCAGCCGCGCCGATACCGCCGAGATCGTGATCGGCGCGCCGAACTCGCTCACCGGCGGGTTCGGGGAAAACGGCCAGCGCGGCGTCTGGGGCCTGCTGCTCGGCATCGACAAAATCAACCGCGAGGGCGGTATCAAATCGATGGGCGGCGCCAAACTGCGCGCGGTGGTCGCCGACACCAGCACCGAGAGCCCGCCGCAAGGCGCCAGCGTCACGCGGCGTATGCTGGACCAGGACAACGCGGTGCTGATTTACGGCGCCACCGCCAGCGCGATCACCATGGCCGCGCAGGTGGAGGCGGAAAAATCGCGCGTGCCGCTGATCACCTCGTCGTACGCCGACCCGCTGGTGAAGCGGGGCATGAAGTACACCTTCAAACTGACCGCGCTCGGCAGCGAGATCTGGAACTTCGGCATGGACGGCGTGGTCGAAATGCTGAAGGCGCACCACGGCGGCCCGCCCAAATCCTGCGCGATCCTGATGGGACCCGACGCGGTCAGTGTCGCGGTGTCCAAAACCCTGCCGGCCGAGGCGGAACGCGTTGGCGTCCCGGTGGTCGTCCATGTCGATTTTCAAGGCAATCTGAGCGATCCGTCGGTCGTCATCTCACCGATCATGCAAAAGCAGCCCGAAGTGATCTTCCTGAGTTCATTCCTCAACGATGCCGTGCTGATCCTGCGGACATTGCGCGGTCTTGGCGTGAAGACACCGGTGGTGGCGGCGGGCGGCGTATCCTCGGATTCCGCCGGGAAGACGATGGGGGCCGCCGCCGATCAGGTGTTCATGCCCTGGAGTTGGAACTGGGATCTTCCGGTGGCCGGCAACAGCGAACTGGTGGAGATGTTCAAGAAGGCACATCCCGATGCGCCCAATCCGCCGAACAACGAGCAGGTCGGCGCCGGCTACGCCTCCGCGTTGATTTTCCAGCAGGCGCTGGAAAAAGCCGCCAGCCGCGACGGAGAAAAACTGCGGGAGGTGCTGGCCGGCACGGAATTCACCGGGTTGCCGCTGCCCTCGCCCAAAGCGGCGTTCGACGAGACCGGGTTGAACAAATACGCCGCCCTGATCCTGACGGAGTGGGACAAGGGCAACGCGCATACCGTCTGGCCAAAGGCATTGCAGGCGATGCCGCCGGTGTTTTGACGCGGCGGCGTCAGACCGTCGCGCTTCCCCCAACCGCCGCTCCCTGCGCCTGCTGGGCGCGGCGGCTTTGCCAGAGTTGCACGAAATCGATCGGCTGCAACAACACCGGCGGGAAGCCGCCATCGCGCGTCACGTCGGCCAGAATGTTGCGGGCGAATGGGAACAGAATGCGCGGGCACTCCACCAGCAACACCGGTTCGATCGCGTTCTCGGGCAGTCCGCTCAGCGTGAACACCCCGGCGTAGGTCAGTTCCGCGATGAACACGACCGCGGCCGGCGCCTGGCCGTTCCCCTGACTGTTCGGATCGTGCGCCTCGGCGCGGATCATCAGGGTGACCTCGTAATTATTGCCGTTTTCGACGATCCGGCGGGCCTGGACGTCCAGATTGATCGCGACCTGAGGCTGCGCGCGCAGCGTGCTGTAGATGGTTGGCGCGCCCGGAACCTCGAACGACAGGTCCTTCACATACTGAATGTTCACCACCAAAGGGGGCGGCGCCGCCGGCGTGGGCTGGGGGGCTGGGGTGGTCTCTGACATGCCGCTCTCCGTCTGGTCGGGCGCCAGGGGCACCCAGGGGTCTGGTGGCGCGCGCGGCGCCGGTTGGATCTGTTTGGGCGCCTCGCGGCGCCCGGCGTCTGGGTTGGGCGCCTCGCGGCGCCCGGCGTCTGGTTGGGCGCCTCGTGGCACCCGGGTAGGCATGGCCGGGTGGTCCCCGCCGTTGAAGTCAGGTGCCTTTCGGCGCCCGGGATCTGCTCGGCATCGCCGCGCTTTGGGAGCCGCCGGGTAGCATGCCCGCCGGCTCAGCGCCACATCGAATGGCCGGCCACCGCCAGATCCCGCCGGTCATGTGAAGCGAACCCGGCCCGGCGATGGTTCACCGCGCGTCGGCTCACGCCCGCCAGATCAGTTGTTCCGGGATCGGGCCGGTCGGATCGCAGCGGATCATCTCGCCGTTGGCGATATTCTGTCCGGTCATGCACAGGATGAATCCCCAGTGACTGACCACCACCGTCTCGCGCCAATCGGCGGCCTCGCTCATGTGCCGCCGGAACGATCGCGCGCGCTCGGTCACCGCGTCGGGTCCTTCGTGCTCGTCCGGCCACCATTTCTCCTCGATGTGGGAGAAGTCGTGCGCCGGCCATGCGCTGCTCAGGCGGCTGCGCGGCGAGCCGATGTCGCAGGCAAGCCCGAAACGTTCCCGCACGATCGGGACAACCTCGATCTTCAGGCCCAGACGGCGGGCCAGCGGCTCGGCGGTTTGCAATGCCCGCGTGTAGGGGGAGGCGATGATCCGGGTGATCGGTTCGCCGGCGAGTTGCCGCGCGGCGTGCTCCGCCTGGTGGTGTCCATATTCGGTCAGGCGCGCGTCCTCGATGCCGGGGTCGCGCCGCGTGGCGGTGAAGCGCAGGTTGAACTCGCTCTGGCCGTGGCGCAGCAGAATCATGCCGGGCGCATTACCGGGCCGGCGGCGCCCCGGCAATGGCTCGCCCACGCGGACGGCGCGGGGTCGTACTGGGCCCGCTCGGGCAGACCGGGCTCGCTCGGGCAGAATGGACTTGCTCGGGCAGACTGGGCTCGCTCGGGCAGACGCCGTTGACCTCTTTCTGCCTGAACGCACTGGTCACGCACACGCCGGCGCGAACTCGGTACCGCGCACCCGGGGTATCGGCATAACCGCTCATCCCGGCCCCGCTCATCCCGGCGCACCCGACCCTGGACGATGCGCGTCGGTGCCGTTGATCAGCATCGCGATCGCGGTCACCAGTTGCGCGGGCGCGAACGGCTTGGCGATGATCACGCTCTCCGGCACGCCTTTCGAGGCCCACTCATGCGCGCTGTCGCCGGAAATATAGACCACCGGCATATCCGGAACGAGTTCACGGGCATGGCGGCCGACGTCCCAGCCGTCCGGCCCGTTCCCGAGATTGACGTCGGTGATCACCGCTTTGAAGCGCGAGGCGTCGGTGTCCAGTTCCTCCAGCGCCCGCGTGCCGTCGTGCGCGATCAGCAGCTCAAACCCCGCCTCGGTGAGTTCGGTGCGCAGCAGTTCGCGCATGAGTTCGTCGTCGTCGACCAGAAGCAAAATGGCCGGTTTCATGTTCGCACTGCCCCCTCGTCCCTCGCCGCGCGGCACCACGCGTGAGCGCGCTTTATGGTCGGGGGAACGAATCCGTCACGGCCGAGTTCCGGTCGAGGCGGGGACCTTCATGGGCCGGGACCGGAATCAAATGGTGCGCCGTCGGCATCAAAGTGCCTCTCGGCGGGAAGGTGCGCGGAAAAGAGGGCGCTCGAATCCGATTTCCGAACTCCGGCCGCGGCGCTCAGGCCCGCTGGTGTCGGGCAGGACGGGTTTCTCTGACTTCCGGAAGCAAGGTTAAATTCATGTCATCCGCGGGTGCGAGGCGGGATCCCGTAGCGGGCAGGCCAGATGTCCTCGGGCGCCATGTCGAGCGCCCCGGCGATGATCGCCTCGACGGCTGGCCACGGCCTTTTCAAGGCCTTGCCAGCCGCGGTGGGGTGGTATCCATGTGACCGCGAAAGGCCGGAAAGGGTCTTGCCTCGTTTCTTCAACGCGGCCAACACGTCTGCCGGGTGCCAGTCCGCGTTTTTCGGGTCCGGGGGGACGGTCATGAGGCAAAAATTCTCTTTAGAGAATGAGGTGTAAAGTGGCGGCTTCGTCGGCATTTACCGGTGAATACCAGAGCGGTCCAGGGTGGAAAGTGTTGCAAATCTCATCATTTGGCGGTGTAAAGTGAACTCGGTCACGCCTACGGAGGCGAAATCTCGCTCGACGGCGACCGGCGCGGACCAGGCTGGATTCGCCGCTCGCCTGCAATTCGTCGTTCAGCAGTGGCCCAGCGCGGACCGGTTGGCGAAGGCGACGGGCGTGTCGCCGTCGGCGTTCCGCAAATGGCTCAAAGGCGTGGCGGAGCCGGGACGCGACCGGCTGGTGGCGCTCGCGGACGCGGCGGGCGTCAGCGTCTCGTGGCTGATTCGTGGTGAGGGCGCCGCTCCCGATCCGCTGGCCCTCGCCGCGCGGGCGCGTTCGCCAGGCCCCGCCGGAGTGAGTTCGCCGGTCAGCATGGCGCGGTACCTGCTGTTGCCAAAACGTCCCGAGGCGGCCACGGCGGGCGCCGGTCTGAGGAAAACCGACGAGCCGACCGAGTTTCTCGGGTTTCGCCACGATTGGCTGCGCGGCACCTTCGGACGCGACGCGGGCGACCTGATCATGGAGATCGCGGTGGGCGACTCGATGGAGCCGGGCATTCGCGATGGCGATGCGCTGCTGGTGGACACAAAGGAGCAGACGTTCCGCGACTTCGGCATCTACGTGTTCGAGGCGCGCGGGGAGCGGCTGGTGAAACGGGTGCAGCGGAAGTTCGACGGCAGCCTGATCCTGATCAGCGACAACAGAGTCTACCAACCCGAGTCGATCCCGGCGGACCTGGCGAAGGAAGTCCACGTGGTCGGCCGCGTCATCTGGCGCGGCGGCCGGGTCTGACGCGTCCGGGCGCCGGACCGTCGCGCGGGGTGGCGGCGGGGCCGCGAACCGGGCCGTCGTCCGGATGGGGCGGTCACGGCGATCAGCCGGTCGCGGGACACCGTCGCGATGCCGGGACGCTGTCCGGACTCGCCATCCCGCGCGGGGCCATGACCGCCCGTTTCGGCCTGGGGCGCGGGATTCGTTTGTGTATCGCCCTCGGCGCGCCTATTTGTAGGACCTTAGGAGGATCGCATGGGCGCGAGTGGTGGATTTCCGATTGACCTGATCCTGTTCGGCATGATCGCCGCCTTCCTGGTGCTGCGGCTGAAGAGCATCCTTGGCAAGCGGACCGGCTATGAGCGGCCGCCGCAGCCGATCCAACCGCCTCGCGCGGTGCCGCTCGGGCCGGGCGCGCAGCCGGCGGACGCGGCGGCACGCGCGGCCGAGGCGGCGAGACGGGCGCAACCGGCGACCGCCGCGAACCGGACCATTCCCGAGCCGATCAGCGCTCTGGGCCAGACCCTGGCGCGGATGAAGACGGTCGATCGCACGTTCGAGCCGGGCGCGTTTCTCGACGGCGCGGAAAAGGCGTTTCAGATCATCGTGCATGCCTTCGCCGCCGGCGACCGCGCGACGCTGCGGCCGCTGCTGGGAGACGAAACCTGGAAGGCGTTCGATCTCGCGATCACCGAGCGGGAGAAAGCGGGCCACACTCAGGTCACCGAAGTGCGCTCGATCCACGGACTGTCGATCGAGGCGGCGGACCTGCGCGGTACGGTGGCGTCGATCGCCGTCCGGATCGTTTCGGACCAGGTGAACATGACGCAGACGCAGACCGGGCAGGTCATCACCGGAACGGACGCGGTGACCGAGATCACCGATCTGTGGACGTTCGAGCGCGATCTGGCGCAACCCAATCCGGTCTGGCATCTGGTGGCGGCACGCAGTGCCTGATGCCTCGCCGGCCCGGCCACGCGTCGCGCTGTTCGTCACCTGCCTCGTCGATCTTTACCGCCCCTCGGTGGGGTTCGCGGCGATCCGGCTGCTGGAGCAGGCCGGGTGCCAGGTCGAAGTGCCGCGCGCGCAGACCTGCTGCGGGCAGCCGGCGTACAACTCGGGCGATCGCGCGACGGCGCGCGACCTGGCGACCGGAATCCTGGACGCGTTCGGCGGCTACGATTACGTGGTGGCGCCGTCGGGCTCCTGCGCCGGGATGCTGAAGGCGCATTTGCCGCATTCTGTTCGAGGACGATCCCAACCTGCGCGCCCGCGCCGACCGGCTGGCGGAGCGGACGTTCGAACTGACCAGCTTTCTGGTGGATGTGCGGAGGTTCGCGCCGCGCCCGGCACGCGGTGTTTCCCGGACGTTCACCTATCACGACGCCTGTTCCGGCCTCCGCGAACTGGGCGTTAAGGCGCAGCCCCGGAAACTGCTGGCCGAGGTGGGGGCGACGTTGGTGGAGATGGCGGAGCCGGAGATCTGTTGCGGCTTCGGGGGAACGTTCTGCGTGAAGTATCCGGAGATTTCCGGCCGGATGGTCACCGACAAGGTGCGCGACATCGGCGGCACGCACGCGGATACCGTGCTGGCGGGCGACCTGGGGTGCCTGCTGAACATCGCCGGCCGGCTGTCGCGCGAGGGCGTGCCGGTCGAAGCCCGGCATGTCGCCGAGGTACTGGTGGACGGTGGGATGGATGTGCCGCCGATCGGCGGGGTCGTGTAGGAACGCGGCAACCCGGCCAGTCAGGTTATGTCCTCGTGAGCGACGTTCCGGCCGGCGGGATCGACCTGACGTCCGTGAGCACACCGGCGGTAGAGCCGCCGACCCGCTTTCGATCTCGCGCCCTCAATGTCCGCGCAAAATCTGACTTAAAAACAACTTCAGCCGGTCGGTTTGCGGATCCTCGAAGATCTGCGTCGGCGGCCCGCTCTCGACGATCTCGCCACGGTCCATGAACACCACGCGATGCGCCACCTGACGCGCGAACCCCATCTCATGCGTCACGCAAACCATCGTCATGCCGGAGCCCGCGAGCTCGATCATCGTGTCGAGCACTTCCTTGATCATTTCGGGATCCAACGCCGACGTCGGCTCATCGAAAAGCATGATTTTCGGTTGCATGCACAGCGCCCGGGCGATCGCCACCCGCTGCTGCTGTCCGCCGGACAACTGGCCGGGATACTTCTTCGCCTGCTCGGGGATCTTGACTCGTTGCAGATACGTCATCGCCAGTTCTTCCGCCTGCGCCTTGGGCATTTTGCGCACCCAGATCGGCGCCAGCGTGCAATTCTCCAGAATGGTCAGATGCGGAAACAGATTGAACGACTGAAACACCATGCCGACCTCGCGCCGGATCGTGTCCAGAGCGCGCGTGTCGTCGGTCAGTTCGGTGCCTTCAACGAAAATATGCCCGGCCTGATGCGTCTCCAGACCGATTGATGCAGCGGATCATGGTGGACTTGCCGGAGCCGGACGGCCCACACACCACCACGCGTTCCTTCCGTGCACGGTCAGCGAAATGTCGCGCAATACGTGCAGCGCGCCATACCACTTATTGACCTTCTCCAGCGTGATCGCGGCGCTTCCCATCTCGGTCTGGCTCATGGCGCGGGCTCCGTCAGCGGCGTTGGGAAGCGCCAAGTTCCCGTTCCAGCCCGCGGCTGTAACGCGACATGGCGAAGCAGAACGCGATGTAGATCACCGCGAGCGTGATGTAGACCTCGGTCGAAAAGCTCTGCCACGGCGGATCGCTGAGCGCGACCTTGCCCATGGTCAGCAGATCGAACAGGCCGATGATCAGCACGAGGCTGGTGTCCTTGAAGAAGCCGATGAAGGTGTTGACCAGCGGCGGGATCACCAGGCGCAGCGCCTGCGGCAGCACGATGAAGCCGGTCTTCTTCCAGTAGCTCAGGCCAAGCGCGTCGGCGGCCTCGGTCTGGCCTTTGGGCAGCGCCTGCAACCCGCCGCGCACGACCTCGGCCAGATAGGCGGCGGCGAACAGCGTGATGGCGATCTGCGCGCGCAACAATTTGTCGATGTTGACGCCGGCCGGCATGAACAGCGGGAACATCACGCTCGCCATGAACAGCACGGAGATCAGCGGCACGCCACGGATCAGTTCCACATACACCACGCAGAGCATGCGCACCGCCGGCAACTCGCGCGAGCGGCGGCCGAGCGCCACCAGGATCGCCAGCGGGAACCCGAACGCGAGCCCGAAGGTCGCCAGGATCAGCGTGATCGGCAGGCCGCCCCAGGAATCGTCGGCCACCGGCGTCAGGCCAAAAATGCCGCCCCACATCAGGACGCCGACGAGCGTCAGTGCGCCGATCCAGATCAGCGCGAGTTCCTTGCGCCAGAACCAGCGGATCGCCGAGACGACGTAAAGCGCGATGAAGATCAGCACCACGAGGGCCGGGCGCCACTGTTCCTCGTACGGATAGCGGCCGAACAGGATCAGCCGGTATTTATCCGCGATGACCGCCCAACAGGCGCCTATGCCTTTGGCGGCCTGGCATACGCCGGTTTGCGCGACTCCGTTGGCGGCGTAGGGCACCGTCCAGATCGCGTTGAAAAAAGCCCAGTCGATGAATGAGATGAAGACACGGACGATGATGTAGCCGAGCGCCAGTGTGACCGCGGTGGACAGCCACGTCGCGAACAGGTTTTCCTTCAGCCAGGCCACCGCGCCGGCACCGGGCGGCGCCTCCCGGGACGCGACCGGCAATGACGATGGAACGCTCGTGGTGATGCTCATGGCTCAGCGCTCCACCAGCGCGATGTGCGCGTTGTACCAGTTCATGAACAGGCTGATCGACAGGCTGATGGTCAGATACACCGCCATGATCACGGCGATGCCCTCGATCGCCTGGCCGGTCTGGTTCAATATCGTATTCGCGATCGAAACGAGGTCCTGATAGCCGATCGCCACCGCCAGAGAACTGTTCTTGGTCAGGTTCAGATACTGGCTCGTCATCGGCGGAATGATCACGCGCAGCGCCTGCGGCAGCACGATCCGGCGCAGCACCGCGCCGCGTTTCAGGCCGAGCGCGCCGGCGGCCTCCCACTGGCCCTGCGGTACGGCCTGAATGCCGGAGCGGACGATCTCCGCGATGTAGCCGGCGGTGTAGGTGACGAGGCCGAGCAGCAGCGCGAAGTATTCCGGGCTGATGTTGGTGCCGCCCTGGAAATTGAAGCCGCGCAGGGCGGGAACATCCCACTGGAACGGTGCGCCGAGAAAAGCCCAGATCACCAGCGGCAGGCCGGCGAGCAAGCCGAGCGCCACCGGCCAGACGGCGGGCCGTTGACCGGTCGCCTCCTGCCGCAGCCGCGCGTGGCGGTTCCATACCCAGGTGCCGATCGCGCCGAGGATGAGGCCGAGGAGGGCGGCGGTATGGGCGAAGTCCCAGTTCAATGTCGGCAGCTTCAGGCCGCGGTTGGACAGGAACACCGTGTGAGCGATCGATACCGCGGTGCGTGGCGGCGGCAGGCCTTGCAGCACCGCG
The DNA here is from genome assembly GCA_963719675.1 of uncultured Alphaproteobacteria bacterium. Taxonomy (GTDB): domain Bacteria; phylum Pseudomonadota; class Alphaproteobacteria; order Acetobacterales; family Acetobacteraceae; genus Rhodopila. The sequence goes on from CAVRDN010000106.1 coordinate 60,932, forward strand.
TACCAGAAGAACAATTGCAGCAGCAGCGGAATGTCGCGGATCGTTTCGACGTAGAACGCGGTCAGCCGCGCCATCAGCCAGTTCTTCGACAGCCGGCCGATGCCGATCAGGGTGCCGAGGATGGTCGCCAGCACGATGCCGATCACCGACACCTTCAGCGTATTGAGGATGCCGATGATCAGCGCGCGTCCATAGGTATCCTCTCGGCCGGATTGTAGGAGATCAGCGACTCGCCGATCGGCACGCCCGCCGTGCGGCCGAGGAAGCCGAACCCGGTCGCGATATGGCGCGATTCAAGGTTCCGGTTGGTGTTGTTGACCAGATACCAGACGATCGCGGCGACCAAACCCAGGATGACGACCTGCCAGACAATCGCTCGGAAGCGCGGGTCGGACCAGGACAGCCGCAGCGCACGCTTCGGTGCGGCGCGGCCGGATGCCAGGCGAGGATCGATCGTTGCGTCTGACACGTATCCCGGGATCCTTTACCAGTGGTTTGTTACCAGCGGCGAATCATCCAGTATGGATCAGCGGATCGGCGGAGCGTATTGCAGTCCGCCCTTGGTCCAGATGTTGTTGATGCCGCGCGGCACCCCCATCGGCGTGATGTCGCGATCCCACATCTCGCCAAAGTTGCCGACAGCCTTGATCACGTTGTAGGCCCATTTGTTATCCAGACCGAGCGCTTTGCCCATGTCGCCCTCGAGCCCGAGCAGGCGGCGGATATCGGGGTCCTTCGAGTCCATGAACGTATCGACGTTCTGGCTGGTGATGCCCTTTTCCTCGGCCGTGATCATCGCGGCGAAGGTCCAGCGGACGATGTCGAACCACTTGTCGTCGCCCTTGCGCACCATGACGCCGAGCGGCTCCTTGCTGATGATGTCGGGCAGCAGCAGCAGGTCCTTCGCCTTGTCGCCCTGGGTGAAGCGGAACGTCGCCAGCGCCGAGGCGTCGGTGGAATAGGCATCGCAGCGGCCGGACAAGAAGGCGCCCTGCAACTCGGCGAGATCCTGGATCAGGATCGGGGTGAATTTCATGTCGTGCAGGCGGAAGTAGTCGGCGACCGCGAGTTCGGTCGTGCTGCCGGGCGCGACGCACACGGTGGCCCCATCCATTTCCTTGGCCGATTTAACACCGGAGGCGGTTTTCACCAGGAAACCGGTGCCGTCGTAATAGTTGACCCAGGCGAATTCCAGCCCAAGGTTCGCTTCGCGGCCAAGCGTCCAGGTGGTGCTGCGCGAGAGCAGATCGACCTCACCCGATTGCAGGGCGGTGAAGCGGTTTTGCGTGGTGGTCGGAACGAACTTGACCTTGGAGGCATCGCCGAGCGCCGCGGCCGTCACGGCGCGGCAGGTGTCGGCGTCCAGCCCTCGCATGACGCCCTGGGAATCCGGCAAGGAGAAGCCGGGAACCGTGCCGGCGAGACCGCACAGCACCTGACCGCGGGCCTTGGCCGCGTCCAATGTCGCGGACCCCGATCCCTGGGCGTACACCAGCCCCGGCGCCACGCACGCCAACGCCATAAGGGCCGCGGCCCGAACCAATCCTCGCATAAATTCGTCCCCCTGTAGATAACGGGTCACCCCGCGTTTGCATGACTGTCCCGCGGTGCGGCAATAAGATCAATGGGGAAAGGTAATTGGTACGATGTGAGCCTCAAAGCCGGCGCCCGACCAGCCCCTGCTTGATTGACCAGCGCCTGCTTGATTGACCAGCCCCGTTCCGCCTGAACCGCGGCGCGCTGTGGCGCGAAATTCGGCCAGGATGCTGCTGATCGGCAAATGGACGTACGCGATCGGGTTTCTCGGGCTGATCGGCGGCGGCATGCTGCGAGTGCGGCCGCCGCGCTAAACAGAACCGGGACGATCGGGGACGAACCCGCGCAGCGCGTCGGCGACGGCGCGAACCACCGGCTGCCACGCGCCGGACATGGGCTGACGGAAAATGCGCATTGACGGATACCAGGGGCTGTCGTCTCGCTCCAGGAACCAACGCCAACAGGTATCGAACCGGTTCAGCAACCAAACCGGCTTGCCCATGGCGCCGGCGAGGTGCGCCGTCGACGTATCGACACTGATCACCAGATCGAGATTGGCCACCAGCGCCGCGGTATCGGCGAACGTGGACATTTCGCTGGTGAAATCATGCAGCACCATTCCGGCGGGAGGATGCGCGGCCTGCTGGCCCGGGTCGCCGACCTGCAGCGACACGAAATCGCAGTCCTCGACCGACGCGAGCGGAGCCAAGGCCGCCAGCCGCATGGACCGGCGCTGATCGATCGCGACCTGAATCAAATCCCACGGACGGGATTTGCCGGCCCAGACGAGACCGACCCGCCGCCCCTTCAGACCCGAGAGCCGATCCCGCCAGTGCGCGATGCCGGCCGCCTCCGCGTGCAAATACGGCACCGCGGCCGGTATGGTGTCGCGGGTCGTGCCGAACGCCAAAGGCAGGCTCATCATCGCGCAGTTGAGATCGTATTCGGGCACCGGGTCGCCGTCGGTGACGATCCGCTCGACGCCCTTGAGTGTGCGCATGATCCCGGCAAGCGCGTTTGGGACGCCGAGGATCACATGGGCTCCGGCCTCGGCCGCCAGCGTCGCGTACCGGCAAAACTGCAGGGCATCGCCCAGTCCGCCATCGGAGACGAGGAAGAGTTTTTTGCCGGCGACCGGGGTTTCGCCCAACCAACGCGAGGGCGTGTAATCGGCGCCTCGCGGTTTTGGTGTGGCGACCCAGGCCGGAATGCGAAAGCGCCATTCCTGAAGCGCGAGGCCACCCGGCAGATCGCCCAGAAGCATCATCAACTGACCCTTGGCGAGCCACGCGTCGGCGATGCCGGGGTTCAACGCGATCGCGCGATCGAATTCGGCGAAGGCCTCGTCGTATCTGCGGCACCCTTGCAACGCCAGGCCGCGGTTGATGGCGGTCGGGGCATCGTTCGGCGACAGGCGCAGGACCTCGTCGAAGGCGGCAACCGAGTCCTCGTAGCGGCCCAGCCACGCCAGGGTGGACGCGCGCTGGAAGTGACCGTTCGCGGAACCCGGCGACAGCGCGATCACCCGTTCGGCCGATGCCAGCGCCTCCGTCGTCAGTCCCACCGTCGCCTGCGCGATGCCGAGGTTGAACCAGACCTCCGGCTGATTGGGTTCGATCCGCAATGAATCGGTGAACAGGCGCAGCGCGGCGCCGATGTTTCCCACTTTGCCGGAGATAACGCCGAGATGATTGATCGCATCGAGATTGGTCGGATCGATCTGGAGGATCCCGCGCCAGAGCTGCATCGCCCGGTCGTATTGTTGATCGTCCTCCGCCCGCAGGGCGCGTTGAAGCAGGACGTCCGGACGTCCGATCTCCGGTCCAAGGGGTGCGGCCGACAGGCCGGGAAGTTTTGGCATCGGCGCGGGTCCATCGCAGGGGCACATCGTCGGTCATGAGACGTCGCGGTCGGCACAACGACGCGCGGGCTGCTGACGACCCGGTTTCAGGCCGTGCGTCACGCGCGATTGACCAGAGTGCCACGAAGCCGCGCGGCCCGGCAACGCGCGACCCGGCAACGCGCGGATCGGATGCGAGCGCTCGTAGCGGTGCTCATGCCCGCGAACCACGATCCGGTCGATCCCCCGATCGTTTCGCGCCTCCGCCAGTTCCTGTTCCAGCCAGGTCTTCTGAGCGCCCGACGAATAGCCTCTCACGTGGGAGCGGGCTTGACCGGACGATCTGTTGCGGCACGTTGCCCACGGCGACCACCGGGCCAAACCCGGACGCGGGGACGACCCCCCCGATGATCCTGAACCCAGGCGAACAGCAGGAGCAGGCATGATCAAATCACGAAAGATCGAATTCCCCGGCACCGGAGGCACCCTGTTGGCGGCTCGCCTCGATCAGCCCGCGCAGCCGCGCGCGTTCGCGTTGTTCGCGCATTGCTTTACCTGCGGGAAGGACATCTTCGCGGCGTCTCGCATCGCCGAAGTGCTCGCGTCGCGGGGCATCGCCGTGCTGCGGTTCGATTTCACCGGCATCGGCAGCAGCGAAGGCGAGTTCGCCAATACCAACTTCTCGTCGAACGTGCGCGATCTCGTCGCGGCGGCGGATTATCTACGCCAGAACCACGGAGTACCATCCCTGCTGATCGGCCACAGCCTGGGTGGCGCGGCGGTGCTCGCGGCGGCCAAACACGTGCCGGATGCGACGGCGGTGGTGACGATCGGCGCACCGGCTTCCGCCACCCATGTGACGCATAATTTCGCGGCGGACCTGGCGGATATCGTCGAGAAGGGAACGGCGGAAGTCTCCCTGGCGGGCCGCACGTTCACCATTACGCGGCAATTTCTCGACGATCTCGCCGCGCAAAATTTCCTGGATGACCTTGGCGCCATGAAAAAGGCCCTGCTGGTGTGTCACGCGCCGCTGGACGAGTATGTCGGCATCGACAATGCAACCACGATCTTCACCGCCGCGCGGCATCCCAAGAGTTTCCTTTCGCTCGACACCGCCGATCATCTGTTGCGCAAACGCGCCGACGCCATCTACGTCGCCGACGTTATCGCCAACTGGGCCACACGCTATCTCGACGAAAGCGAACGAGCCGTCGCGTTGCCCGACGGCGTCGTCGAAGTGAGCGAGACGCGAGGCGGCAGGTTCACGCAACGCGTGCGCGCCGGGCGTCATTCGCTGCTGGCGGATGAACCGGTCGCGGTCGGAGGCGATGACGCGGGTCCGGGACCTTACGATTATCTCCTCGCCGCGCTTGGCGCCTGCACATCCATGACGATGCGGCTCTACGCCGCGCGCAAGGGCATCTCCGTCGGACCGATTCTCCGTGCGGTTGTCGCATCGCCGCGTCCACGCCGAGGACTGCGCGGATTGCGAAGCCACGGAAGGCAACATCGGCGAAATCACCCGTGACATCACCATCGAGGGCGACGTGTCCGAGGCCGAACGGACCCGCCTGATGGAGATCGCCGACCGTTGCCCGGTCCACGAAACGCTCACGCACGAGATCAAGGTGCGGTCCCGGCTGGTGACCTGACGCGCCACGCGGGCTCCGTGCTGGCCGCGCGCTCTCAGTCCGCCGCGCAACAGGAGGCGGCCGCGTCATTGTACCGGTCGTGCAACCGCACCCAATCGGTCAGGTTGTGATTGGGACCGGTTTCATTGCGTCCTTTCGGTGTCATATCGAGGATGCTGTACGTGCCCAATCCCGGTTCGCCGCCGCGCGCGAACGATGAGTAGGTGTGCGCGATCGTGCCGTCTTCCGCTTTGTAGAACACGCTCGCTCCTGGCATTTCCTCGGCTACCTGATCGGTCAGCCGATAGTTGTAGTATGCCTGTCCCGCCGCGATCTGCTCCGGCGTGAACGACACATGAAAATCGTAATTGAAGTCGCTCCCGAACGAGGACACCCATTTGAACCGCCAGCCCATGCGGCGCCGGAATGCTTCGATTTTCGCGTATGGCGCGCGCGATACCACGACCACGGTGACATCGTGATGCTCGAGATGCGGGAGCGCGCCATCCAGATGATCGGACCAGAACGAGCATCCGACACATCCCTCCTCCCACTCCGGGCCAAACATGAAATGCCGGACCACCAACTGGCTGCGCCCCTCGAACAGGTCGGCGAGGGTTTCCTTGCCGTTGGGGCCGTCGAAGACATAGGTTTTGTCTATCCTGACCCATGGCAGCTCAAGCCGTCGCGCGTTGACCTGGTCGCGCAAACGGGTCAGTTGCTTTTCCTCGATCAGCAATTGCTCGCGGGCGGCGGTCCATTGCTCACGCGATACGATCCGATGTTGCATGGTTTTTCTCCCACTACGGCGTTGTCATGTATTCGCCGAACTTCTCGAGACAACTCGTCCAGCCGATCACATGCGAGTCGCGGTTCTCCACGGTATCGAAGCCGCTTTGGCGCAGAGTCAGCCGGGTGCCGGCGCCGAATGCCTCAAACGTAACGGTCACCAGAAGTTCTTCGCCGAGCTTCCGTCAGGCTGCTCCCACGCGAACGTGAACACGATCCGTTCGGGCGCGACGATCTCCCGATAGACGCCGCGCTTCCGATGATCGGTGCCCTTCGGGTGAGCGCATGCGAAGCCGGTAGGCGCCCCCCGGCCTCACGTCGATATCGTAGTCCACGGTGGTGAATCCTTTTGGCCCCCACCAACGGGCGATTTGCTTCGGATCGGTCCAGGCCTGGAACACCATCGCGCGGGGTGCGTCGATCATGCGGGACACGGTGAGTTCGCGGTCCGCGGCGGGACTATCCGCGATGCGATCGGTGGGGCTCATCGTTCGGCTCCTTTCCCTGCATTTCGGCGAGGTGTTCCGCCAACCGGTCGAGGCTCTCCTCCCAGAAGCGGCGATACTGGTCCAGCCAATCCGCGGCCTCCTTCATCGGCGCGGCGCGTAACGTGCGCGGCCGCCACTGCGCCTCGCGACCGCGGGCAATCAGCCCGGCCCGCTCCAACACCTTCAGATGGCGGGAGATGGCGGGCAGGCTGATTTCGAACGGTTCAGCCAGTTCCGTGACCGATGCCTCCCCCATCGCCAGCCGCGCCAGGATCGCGCGGCGTGTCGGGTCGGCGAGCGCGGCGAATGTGAGGTCGAGGTGGTCGGCGGGCATGGCGAACTGAACCAGAAAGTTAAATAACCTGTTGGTTAACTAATCGCGCGCATGCCGCCCGTCAACCGTTTTCTGCCCTCCGTTCACCTGGCCGCGATCGGGACCCCGCCATCACCCGCCGGCGAGGTTGCCTGACCGTCAGGCCGCGCTGGGATTTCCGCGCTGACCGATCTTCGGCTCGGTTCCCGCCAGCAGGCGGCGGATATTCTCGTGGTGCCGGGCGATCACCATCGCCGCGATGCCCAGAGCGAGCCAGGCGATCCTGCCATCGGCGAGGAACAGCGCGGCGATCGGCGAGACCGCCAGTGACACCAGCGACGCCATCGAGGACCTCCGGGTGATCGCGGCCACGACCAACCAGGTCAGGCACGCGATCACCCCGACCGGCCACGCCGCCGTCAGCAGCACGCCAAGGGCGGTGGCGACGCCTTTGCCCCCCTTGAACCCAAGCCAAACCGGGAACAGATGCCCGATGACGGCGCCCGCTCCGGACCATAACGCCGCGTCGGGCGGGCCCAGGATGAGGAATACGCCGACGGCGACGGCACCTTTGCCGGCGTCGAGCAGCAAGGTCGCCGCCGCCAGCATTTTATTGCCGGTACGCAACACATTGGTGGCGCCGATGTTGCCGGATCCGATCGATCTGATATCGCCCAGACCGGCCATCCGGGTCAGCAGCAGGCCGAACGGCACCGAGCCGAACAAATACCCGGGAAAGATGAACGGCAGCATCAACATGATCAGATCCTAAGCGTTGGGTGCGCGCAGACCGAGACGCTCCAGCCTGGGCAGCACCTCGGCGAGGAAGTACGGGATTTCCTTCAGGTAATCGACGAACGCGACGGTGCAGCCGGCGAGGCCGGACTCGCTCATGCGCGCCATTTCGTCGGCGATGTCGTCCGGCGTGCCGACGAATGGATAGACGCCCGGATACGCGCCCGCGTAGTTCAGGCCGGTGGCGCGGTGGAAGCGGTTCAGCAGCGGGCGGACGATCTGGCGGCCGCCATCGCTGATGGTCGCGCCGCGGTTCTCGATGTAATACGCCTGACCCTCGGGATCCTCCATTTCCTCCGCGAAATAATGGAAGTAGTCCTCGGCTTCTTTCCGGGTCGGGCGGCACACCACGTGGCCCATGGTGAACACCGAGATCGAGCGGTCGTAGCGCGCCATCTGGGTCGCGACGCCATCGAGAATCGCCGGCACCTGGTCCAGTTCCGTGACGTTCAGGAACAGCACATCGGCCGCTCGCGCCGCGAAGTCCCGGCCTTTCGGAGAGAACCCCGCCGACATGACCGCCGGCCACGGGCGTTGGATCGAGACCGGGTTGGTGTGCAGTTTCTTCAGATGGAAGAATCGCCCGTCCCAGTCGAATTCCGGCCCGCCGCGCAACAGGCGGGACCAGATCTCGAACCATTCCAGGCCGTGTTCGTAGCGGCTCTCCGGATCGATCGTGACGCCGTGCAAATCGAACTCGTTCTGGTTCCAGCCGCATACGATATTGAGGCCGGCGCGGCCATGCGACACGTGGTCGATGGTGGCGATCGCCTTGGCGGCGAAGGCCGGGGTCACCAGCGGGACATGCACGGTGGAAAAGATCGCGATGCGTTTGGTCAGCGCGGCCAGCGCGGCGCCGTGGGTCAGCGTCTCGAACGATTTGCCGTAGACGTTGGCCTGCCCTGATAGCCGCGCCATTTGGCGACCGGCAGGATGAACTCCAGGCCCGCCTCGTCGGCCAGGATGCTCATCGCGGCGATGTCGTCCCACACGCAGGGCCACCGCTCGGGCGCCAGACTCATGGTCAGGCCGCCATCGCAGTTGGCGCTGAATACCCCGAGCTTGAACCGGTTCGGGCCGAACAGCGGGTTGCTGGCACGCGAGACTTCCATTTTCCTTCGGCTCCGGCGACGACGAACGCGGGTTATCTTACACCGTTGCCCCGCGCGAGGGCGAGGCGGCGCTGGCCGCGGGGAAGCCGCCCCGTTAAGAGGGGTGTCGAACAACGGGGAATGCGACGATGGCGAAGGAAGCGGTGGCCCGGCCGGCGGCGACGATCGTGCTGCTGCGGGACGGCGCGGCATGGGCTGGAAGTGTTCATGGTGGTGCGCCACCACGCCATCGACTTTGCCTCCGGCGCGCTGGTGTTTCCCGGCGGGCGGGTCGACGAGAACGATTTCGCGCTGGCGGCGAACGCGGCGCTGTGCCCGAACCCGGATGGGCTGGACGACCGAGGCGATGGCGTTCCGGCTCGCCGCGATCCGCGAAACGTTCGAGGAATGCGGCGTGCTGCTCGCGCGTCCCGCCACGCCGTCGCGCTGATCGATGCCGCGACATTGCGCGAGGTCGAACGCACGCATCGGGCGCCTCTGGCGGAGGGACGGATCGGTTTCGATTCGCGTGCTGACCGCGTTCAACCTGCTGCCCGCGACCGATCTGCTGACGCATTTCGCGCACTGGATCACGCCGCGGCACCAGCCGAAGCGATACGATACGCATTTCTTCCTGGCCGAGGCGCCGGCCGAGCATCTCGCGGTGCATGATGGCGCCGAGTCGGTCAATTCGCTTTGGATTCGCCGCGGCAGGTGCTGGCCGACACCGTGGCGGGAAGGTTCAAGCTGGTGTTCGCGACGCAGATGAACCTGATGAAGCTGGCGCATTATGGCAGCGTCGTCGAGGCGATCGGCGCGGCGCGCGAAGGCGGCCGTGGTCACGGTGCTGCCGGAGGTTACGGCGATCGATGGGACACGGCGGGTGATGCGGATCCCGATCGAGGCCGGGTACGGCGCGGCGGAATTCATGGTGGACAATCCGCCGGCGTCGTGAGTTCGGGGGTGGTGCGGGTATCGGGCGCCGTCACGGTCTGTCGCCGGCACCGCCTTATCGCGGAGGTCGCGGAGATTTCTTTACCCCGTCGCGCGAAGCGCGCGTCTCGTTCCTCCGCGACCTTGGCGCGCTCCGCGATCTCCGTGATAAATCGGAACCCGAAACGAGCACGGAATCAACCCGGTTTCCTCCCACGCCGAAACGAGCACGGAACCGTCCCGTTCGCCTCCCACGCCGAAAAAGGAACCAGCCATGCAAGCCGGTCTGTTCGTCACCCTGGAAACCGAATCGCGTTTCGACCTCGCCGCGCATCTCGCCGAGCTGACGGCGCAGGTGCGGACCGCGCGAAAGACGCCGGGTTCGGCTCGCTGTGGTTCCCGCAACATTTCGTGACCGGACCGAGCATGCGCCAGTTCGCTGCGTCGCCGATCATGGGTTATCTGGCGACATCTGTCCGGTGGCATGCGCATGGGCACCGCGGTGTTGCTGCTGCCGATGCTCAATCCGGTTCTGCTGGCGGAAGAAGCTGCGACGCTCGATCATCTGACCGACGGCAAATTCGTGCTGGGCGTTGGCCTCGGCTACCGCGACAGTGAGTTCGCCGCCATGGGCATCGAACGAAAATCGCGCGTTCCGCGGTTTCGCGAATACGTCCAGGCGATGCGGTTGCTGCTGAACGGCGATCACGTCACGTTCCATGGCAAATACGTCAAACTCGACGACGTCAGCCTCAGCATGCGGCCGCGCAATCCGGCCGGCGTGCCGATCTGGATCGGCGGCACCGTCCCCGACGCCGTCAAACGCGCCGCCGAACTGGGCGATTCGTGGCAAGGCGCCGGCGCGATGACGATGGACGAAATGAAACGCTGGTGGAATTTGTTTCACGAAACGCGGGTCGAACTCGGCAAGCCGACCGATTATCCGCGCCAGGTGTCCCGCGAATGTTTTTGCGGGCCGACCATGAACGCGGCGATCGAACTCGCCAAAGGGCCGATCTCAGCGAAATACACGCGTTACGCAAGTCACGGGTTCGGCGGGTTCGATGGCGGCGCCGACGGCGTTCCGGCAATTCGCCCAGGATCGGTTCGTGGTGGGCGATGAGGCGCATGTGCGCGACGAGTTACAACGATATCGAGACGAACTCGGCGCCACCGAGTTCCGCTTTCGCATGGGCTGGCCCGGTTTGCCACAGGATGAGGTACTGGCGAGCATCAAGCGGGTCGGGAAAATCGTGGCGTCCCTGTGATGCGACGGGTCATGATGACGCCGGCCGGTCGTGCGCCGGTCGCGCGATAACGCGGCAGATCCTCCCACCGCATGACCATGACGCTCCCCGATCTTCCGGTGACTGACGCTTTCCCGGCGCTGCGGGCCGCGCTGGAGGCAAACCGGGCCGCGGTCCTCGTTGCCCCGCCGGGCGCGGGCAAAACCACGTTGGTTCCGCTCGACCTGCTGGCCGCGCCTTGGCGAGGCGACGGCAAGATCCTGATGCTGGAGCCGCGGCGGCTGGCGACCCGCGCGGCGGCGGCCCGCATGGCGTCGCTGCTGGACGAACCGGTCGGCCGCAAGGTTGGTTTTCGAACCCGGATCGATGCCGCGACCTCTCCGGCGACGCGGATCGAGGTGATCACCGAAGGCCTGCTGGTCCGCCGGCTGCAATCCGATCCCGGACTGGACGGCGTGGCGGCGGTGATCCTCGATGAAATCCATGAGCGCTCGCTGGAGTCGGATCTCGCTCTCGCCCTGTGCCTCGATTTGCGCCAGATGCTGCGGCCCGACCTGCGGTTGCTGGCGATGTCCGCCACCGCCGATGGCGCCCGCCTCGCCGGTCTGATGGACGCGACGGTCATCGAGAGCCTCGGCCGCATGTTCCCGGTGACGCTCCAGCACGCCAAAACCGACATCGCCGATCCCACGCGATCTGCCTGACGCCATGGCACGCGCCATTCGCGCCGCGCTGGCGGAGCACGACGGCGATATTCTCGCGTTCCTTCCCGGCATGGCGGAAATCCGCCGCACGGAGCGCGCGCTGGATCGATGCGGCGCCGACGTCCTGCCGCTGCATGGCGATCTGCCGCCGGCCGACCAGGACCGCGCATTGCGGCAATCCGAGTCCCGGCGGGTTGTGCTGGCGACCTCGATCGCGGAGACCTCGCTGACCGTGCCGGGCGTGCGGATCGTCATCGATGGCGGCTGGCGGCGGGTGCCGAGGCTGGATCCGTCAACCGGCCTCACCCGGCTGGTGACCGTGCGTGTGTTCCCGTGCCGCCGCCGATCAGCGGGCCGGGCGCGCCGGACGCGAGGCGGCGGGGGTCGCCATCCGGCTGTGGACGTTGGCGCAGCAACGCGGCCTCGCGCCGTTCGACCGGCCGGAAATCCTGGAGGCGGAACTGTCGTCGCTGGTGCTCGACTGCGCCGCCTGGGGCACGCCACCCGGCGAGTTGAAATTCCAGGATCAGCCGCCGCAAGGTGCGCTGACCGCTGCCGCCGCGTTGCTGACCGAACTTGGCGCATTCGCCGACGGGCGGATCACGCCGGCCGGGCAACGCATGGCCTCGCTCGGCGCGCACCCGCGGCTGGCCGCGATGATGCTGGCGGCGGACACCGCAGGCCGAGCAGGCGCTCGCCGCCGACCTCGCCGCCCTGCTGGAGGAACGCGATCCGATGCGGTCTCCCGAGAGCGCCGGCCGATATCGGCATCCGGCTGCTGGCGATCCGCTATGGCGATCCCGACGCCGATCGTGGCGCGCTGTCGCGGATCCGCCGCACCGCGGGCCAATATCGGCGCCGTCTGCGGTTGCCCGCCGATCTGCCCGGAGAGGGCGATCCCGGCCGTCTGCTCGCCGCCGCTTTCCCGGACCGCATCGGCCAGCGCCGCGGCGAGCCGGGGTCGTTTCGGTTCTCCGGCGGCGGCGGCGGGCGGATGCCGCGCACCGACAAGCTGGCCAGCACGCCGTTGCTGGTCGCCGCCGCGCTCGACGTGAAAGCCGCCGCCCGCATCCGGCTCGCCGCGCCGGTCGATGCCGACAATCTGCCGCCCGCGATCGGCCGCGCGCGTGACCGAGCAGGTCGAGGCCGGGTTCGATCCCGTGTCCGGATGCGGTGCTCGCCCGCCGCCGCCGTCGTCTGGGGGCTCTGGTGCTGAGCGATCGCACCGTTCCCGTCGATCCGGCGGAGATCGCGAGCATTGCTGGCGGACACCGTCGCGGATCAGGCTTGAAGCCTTTGAAGCCGGACGCCCGCGGTGATCCAGTTCCGCGCCCGCGTCGCGCTGATGCGAGGGATCGAGCCCGACGCCGGCTGGCCGGACCTGTCCGATGCGGCGCTGATCGCCAGCGTGCGCGACTGGCTGGCGCCGCATTTGCACGGCATGACGCGGCTGGCGGAGCTGGAGCGGCTGGACCTGGTGGCGATCCTGCGTGGCCTGCTGCCCTGGCACCTGGCGGCCCGGTTGGATCAGGCGCTGCCGACGCATCTGACCTTGCCGCATGGCAGTGCGCCGGTCGACTATACCGAGCCGGTGCCGATCGCCGCAGGCCCGCGCGCAGGCTTTTTACGGAATGGTAACGACGCCGCTATTGGCGGAGGGACGGGTGAAGTTGCGGCTGGCTCTGTTGTCTCCGGCTGGCCGGCCCATCGCCATCACGGCGCGACCTCGCCGGTTTCTGGAAAGGCGCATGGGCGGATGCGCGCCGCGACATGCGCGGGCGATATCCGAAGCACGACTGGCCGGAGGATGGCGGTCATCCGTGAGACCGACGGCTGGAGACCGATGGCGGCGCGACGGATAAGACCAAAATCCTGACGCGGCTCTCGCGGCCACCGCGTCGCGCGCTGTCGCACGTCGTTCCGTGGCCGCCGCCGCACGGGAATCCGCGCCCCGGCAACCAAACGGATGACAGAGCATTCATGAACTCGCACCGAATGAATTCTTGTTGCGCGGGCTTACCGGTGCCATTTCCCATCCGCCGTCGCCTTACGCCGCCGTCCACGCGCCAGGAATCCGTCGTTGCCGCAACCTGTTCGCCATTTCATCGTTCTCGTTATGACTCTCATGTTGGGTGCCTGCACCGCGGATGCGCGGGGGGCGCCCGACAGCTTCGCACCACTGGTCAAAAAAGTGCTTCCGTCGGTTGTCAACATCCAGGTCACCGAATCGGTGCCGGGCCGCGATCTGTTGCGCGACCTGCCGCCCGAGTTGCGCGATACGCCGCTCGGCCGCGAATTCCGGCGCCGCTTCGGCGAGCATCAGCAACGCACGCTGGGCGCGGGTTCGGGCTTCATCATCGATCCCTCCGGCATCATCGTGACCAACAACCATGTCGTGGGACACGCGGACAAGATCATCGTCGCCCTCACCAACGGGCATCAGTACCCGGCCAAACTCATCGGCCAGGACCAGTTGACGGATATCGCGGTGATCAAGGTCGCGACGACGGAGCCTCTGGCGGCGGTGACCTGGGGCGACTCGCGGCAAATGCAGGTTGGCGACTGGGTCCTCGCCGCCGGCAATCCGTTTGGACTGGGTGGCTCGGTCACGGCCGGCATCATCTCCGCCGAGGGTCGCGATCTGGGCTCGGGGCCGTTCGACAATTTCCTGCAGCTCGATGCGCCGATCAATCCGGGCAACTCCGGCGGCCCGGTGTTCAATATGGACGGCCAGGTGATCGGGGTCAGCTCGGTTATCGTTTCGCCGACCGGGGCCTCGGTCGGCATCGGCTTCGCGATCCCCAGTGAAATCGTCAATCCGGTGATCCGCCAGTTGGTCGCGACCGGAAAGATCGAGCGTGGCTGGCTCGGCGTGTCCGTCGAGGATCACGATGAAGGCGTGCTGATTTCGTCGGTCGATCGGGCCGGACCCGCCGCGCGGGCCGGTTTGCGCGCGGGTGACGAAGTGATGGCGATCAATGGCGTGACGGTCAGCACGTCGCGCGGTCTGATCCGCGCGGTGGCGGCGGTGACGCCGGGCGAGAGCGCCCGTCTGACGGTGCGGCGCGAAGGACAAACGATGGAATTTCCCGTGGTGGTCGGTCTGCGGCCGGACGTCAAGGAAGAGTAACGGAGACAGCCCATGCGAATACTCGTGGTGGAAGACGACAAGGACGTAGCCGGTTTCGTGGTGCGCGGCCTGAAGGAAACCGGCCATGTCGTGGAGCATGCCGATAACGGCCGCGACGGATTGTTCATGGCCGCGAGCGAGAATTTCGACGCGATCATCCTGGACCGGATGCTGCCCGGCGGCATTGACGGGCTGAAGATCCTGGAGACGTTGCGCGCGCAGAAGAATGCCGTGCCGGTGATGATCCTCTCGGCGCTGGCCGACGTGGACGAGCGGGTCAAAGGCCTGAAAGCGGGCGGCGACGATTACCTGACCAAGCCATTCGCGTTCGCCGAACTGCTGGCGCGGGTCGAGGCGCTTGGCCGCCGCGGCAAGGCGGAGACGACCCAGACCAAGCTGGTGGTCGAGGATCTGGAACTGGATCTGCTGTCCCGTCAGGTGCGGCGCGCCGGCCAGAAAATCGACCTGCAGCCGCGCGAATTCCGCCTGCTGGAGTATCTGATGCGGCATGCCGGACAGGTGGTGACCCGGACGATGTTGCTGGAGGGCGTGTGGGATTATCATTTCGATCCACAGACGAACGTGATCGACGTGCACGTCTCGCGGCTGCGCCAGAAGGTGGATAAGCCGTTTCCGATTCCCGTTGATCCACACCGTGCGCTACGCGGGATATATGCTGCGCGCGGAAGGCGCGCCCTGAGCGGTGGAGCGCGGGTTGGGCCGGCAGAACAATAATCCCGCCGGATGACTGAGGCGGAGGAATGATCGAGGCGGGTCTGTTCCGGTCGGCCGGGTTTCGTTTCGGGCTGGTCTACGCGATTCTGCTGACGATCAGCGCCGCCGCGCTGGCGATGTTCCTGTGGTGGTTCACCGCCGGGTTGCTCGACCGCCAGACCGCCTCGGCGATCCGCGCCGACGCGCAAGGCCTGATCGAGCGGTTCGACGAGGGCGGCATCGAAGGCCTGGTCGGCACCATCGAGGATCGCCTCGCCGCCAATGTCGATGACGACGCGATCTATTTGCTGGTCGACTCGAACATGAACCGAATCGCCGGCAATCTCGATACCTGGCCCTCGATCGTCGATAAGCCCGGCGAATGGCGGCAATTCCAGGTACGCCGCTCCGGCATGCGCTCGCTGGCGCTGGTGTATCGGTATGAACTGCCGGACGGCTATCATCTGCTGGTCGGGCGCGACGTGCAGGTCCGCGTGCAACTGGGGAATCTGCTGACCGACGCCCTGATCTGGGCGGTCGCGATCGTGCTGGCGATGGCGACGGCGGGGGCGATCATGGTCCGCAGCCTGTTCCGCCGAACCGTCGCCAATGTGTCCGCCACCGCCGCCGCGATCGCCGCGGGCGATTTCGCGCAACGCGTCAAGGTGTCCGGTCGCGGCGACGAGTTCGATCAGCTCGCCGAGGTCATCAACGACATGCTGGACCGCATCGGCCGTCTGATGGACGGCGTGCGCCAGGTCTCGAACGCCATAGCGCATGATTTGCGCACACCGATCACCCGCGCCCGCGCCCGCCTGGAGGAGGCCGCCCGCAACGCCGAGTCGAACGCCGATTTGCATGCCGCGATCGATCGCGCGACGATCGACCTCGACGATATCGTCACGGTGTTTCAGGCCTTGCTGCGCATCGCCGAGATCGAGGCGGGCTCGCGGCGGGCGTCGTTCCGGCGTGTCGACGTGGTCACCGCGCTGGAAGGGGTCGCCGATCTTTACGGTGCCGTCGCGGAAGAAAAAGGCGTCGATCTGACGGTAGCCCATCCGCAACAGCTGGAGATCAACGGCGATGCCGCGCTGATCCAGCAGGCGGTCGCCAATCTGGTCGATAACGCGGTCAAATTCTCGCCCGAGCATGGCGCGGTCAAACTGTCGGCGGCGCGGGAGGGCGCCGCATCCAGATCACGGTCACCGATCAGGGACCAGGAATACCCGGAAGAAGATCGTTCCCGGGCCACCGAACGTTTCTATCGTGGCGATACGGCGCGCGGCACGCCAGGCTCCGGTCTGGGCCTCGCGCTGGTGCAGGCGGTCGCTTACTTGCACGGAGGCGTCCTGCGGCTGGAGGACGCGCGACCCGGATTGCGCGCGACGCTGGAACTGGCACATGCTGAGGACGGAGATTGATAACGCCGGTTTCATCCCAGCAACACCATTCCGTCAGGCCGATTATGGTAGCTGCGAGTCCATGATGCGAAACCGGTCCCTTCCGTTCAGCAAGGCGGTCCTGGTGGCACTGGGTGTGGCTCCTTTGGGACTGGTGCCGATCGGCGTGTTCCCGTCGGCCTGGTTCCGGTCGAGATGATCCCCTGGGGCATGACCCAGTTCGGCCTGCCGCAGGCGCACGCGCAATCCCACGATCCGATCGTCACCAGCGATACGCCCGAATATTGCGATGTGTTGATGGACCGGATTACCGGGATTACCCGCGCGACAGCGATGCCACCTCCCACCGAAGCGGCCGTGCTGTCGCGAAGAAGGCGAGCGAATGTGCGTGCACGGCCAAACCCGCGGCGGCATATTCCGCCTGCGCCGCGCGCTGGAGATCATGCGCCACGGCGAGGAGTAAGCGACAAGGACCACGCCCGCCGACATCCCGCTGGCATCTCAGGCCAGCAGCCGCGCGGCCGGCGCGGAACCAATCGGGTTAACCCCGCGTTCATCATTGATTTATGCTGGCGGCCGTCACCGGGCGGAGGCGTTCCTTGCAGACCATCGTTCGCGCGCGTTCGATTCTGGCTTTCCCAATTCTGGCTTTTCCGGTCCTGGCGCTCGCGTTGTCTGGCTGTGGCGCGCCGCCGCCGGCCGATTTCGCGGAGGCGCGGCAACATTATCTGACGGCGAAAGCGGACTGCCGACCGCGCGTATCCGCACAGCCTCGCCGCGCTCGGCCGATGCCGGAGCCATGCCGCGAACGTTTATATCCGCCCGTATTACCGGTATGGCGATCTGATGGATTACGCCAAAGCAGCGCGATCCTCGCGCCTGAGGCGGATCGGCACGAAATCAGCCGGGCGAGCTACGACCACCGGATCGCCCTGTCCGAACGCGTCGTCTCCCGCGAGGAGGACCGGCGCAACCGGCTGGCGCACACGGACTCGTCGTATCAAAGCACGCCGTTCACGCCCGTGGTCGCGACGCTTTCGCGCATTTTCAACTGACCCGCGCGACGCCGTCGCGCATTTCGACTGACCCATCAGGTCAGGACGACGGGTCACCGAGGACGTTCGGCGCTGAGGATCCGGCACGGCGCCATCGAAGACCTGTTGGACGGCACGGGACGTCAACAACGCGGCGCGCCGGGGTGTGGACCTGGCGGGCTATTCCGCGGCACCGCGAGAGCCATGCCGGCGGCCAGCGGACACAGCGGCAGTGCGCCCATCAGCAACGCCGCCAGCAGCAGCAGATGCGGTCGTGGCGACAGCCCGGTCGCCGCGGCATCGGCCGCCGCCACGCCGAAAATCAGCACCGGCGTGACCAGCGGCAGCACCAGCAACGGCAGCAGCATCCCGGCGCGCCGCGCCCCGACGCACGATCGCCGCCCCATGGTGCCGAACAGCGACAGCAGCAGCGGTGCCCGGCAGCAGACCCAGCCAGCAACGCCGGAATCGCGTCCTCCGGCATGCGCAGCATCACCGCCAGAGGTGCGGCCGCCAGCAGCAGCGGCAATCCGGTCACGATCCAGTGCGCCAGGTTTTCGCCGCGGCGATGCCGATGCCGGGCACGCCGGACAGCAGCAACTGATCGAGCGACCCGTCCTCGAAATCCGCGCCGAACAGCCGGTCCAGCGACAGGAACGCGGACAGCAGCGCGGAGACCCAGATGATCCCCGGCGCCATGCGGCCCAACGTTTCGGGCGCGGGACCGATGGCGAACGGAAACAGCGACACGATCAACAGGAAGAACAGCAGCGCCGCCAGCGTATCGGCGCCGTGCCGAACCGACAGCCGCAATTCGCGCGACAGAATCGCGCGATAAGGCGCGCGTCACGCTGCTCACCTTCCACGCCGCCTCATGCCGCGTTCAACCGGAGCGTTTCCGCGCCTCGCAGCGGCAGCGCAACATGCGTCGCCGCGACGATCATCCCGCCGCGTCGCGATGCCGCGCCAGCAGCGTGCCAAGCCGCTCGATCGCCATGTCGTCCAGCCCAAGCGTCGGTTCATCCAGCAACCACAGCGGCGCGGCGGACAGCGCGACCCGCGCCAGCGCCAGCCGCCGTTTTTGCCCCGCCGACAGCATCCGCGCCGGCAGCTCGGCCAGTTCCTCCAGGCCCAGCGCCGCCAGCGCCGCCGCCACGGACGCGCCCGACAACGCCGCGGCGAAGCGCAAGATTCTCCGCGGCGGTCAGCCCCGGCTTCAGCGCGTCCTGATGACCGAGCAGACGCCACCCGCGTGCCATGCTCGGTCCGATCGGCGAGCGCGTCGGTCATCGTTCCACAGCAACCGGCCCGGCGTCCGGCCGCACCAGACCCGCCAGCAGCCGCAACAGCGTCGATTTGCCGGCGCCGTTGCGGCCCGCCAGGATCAGCGCGCCGCCCGCTGGCAGCGCGAAACTCACATCCCGGAAGACCAGCCGTTCGCCCCTGATCGTGGCGAGGCTTTCCGCCCGCAGCACGGCGTATCCTTTCCTGACCGACACCAGATGGGCCGAAATGTGCCACCAATGGACGGCAAATGCCCGGTGTGGTTTAAGCCCGATGTTAGTGAACAGGACAATGGCGGGTCCGGCGACTTCGCTCCGGGGTGCTGCGCCCGCATCCGCCCACGGACGGGATCATCGGCATGACATCCATCGGGCACGACACTCTGAAAACGCGACGCACGCTGACGGTTGGACGGCAAGGCGTACGACTATTTCTCACTGCCCGAGGCGGCGAAACGCTGGGTGACATCTCCCGCCTGCCGGTCAGCCTGAAAGTGCTGCTGGAGAACGTGCTGCGGTTCGAGGACGGCCGCAGCTATACCGTCGAGGATGCCAAATCCATCGCCGGCTGGCTGGAGAAGGCCAGTTCGACGAAGGAAGTGCCGTTCAAGCCCGCGCGCATCCTGATGCAGGATTTCACCGGTGTTCCCGCCGTGGTCGACCTCGCCGCCATGCGTGACGGCATCATCCGGCTGGGCGGCGATCCGGCCAAGGTGAACCCGCTGGTGCCGGTCGATCTGGTGATCGACCACTCGATCCAGGTCGACGTATTCGGCACCGCCGACGCGCTGGCAAAGAACGAGGAACTCGAATTCGAGCGCAACGGCGAGCGCTATCGTTTCCTGCGCTGGGGTCAGGATGCGTTCAACAATTTCCGCGTCGTGCCGCCCGGCACCGGCATCTGCCATCAGGTCAACCTGGAGTATCTGAGCCAGGTGGTGTGGACCAGCACCAACACCGGCACGAACTTCGCCTATCCGGACACGCTCGTATGGCACCGACTTGCACACCACGATGGTGAACGGTCTGGGCGTACTTGGCTGGGGCGTCGGCGGCATCGAGGCGGAGGCGGCGATGCTCGGCCAGCCGATCGCCATGCTGATCCCCGACGTCATCGGCTTCAAGCTGACCGGCCGGTTGCCCGAGGGCGCGACCGCCACCGATCTCGTGCTGACCGTGACCCAAATGCTCCGGCGCAAGGGCGTGGTCGGCAAGTTCGTGGAATATTACGGCCCGGGCCTGGAGAATCTCGCGCTGCCAGACCGCGCCACGATCGGCAACATGGCGCCGGAGTATGGCGCGACCTGCGGTTATTTCCCGGTCGATAAGATGGCGCTGGACTATATGCGGCTGACCGGTCGCGACACCGCATCGCATCGAGCTGGTCGAGGCATACCTGCAAAGCGCAAGGCATGTTCCTGGAACCGGGCGCGCCGGATCCGGTGTTTACCGATACGCTGGAACTCGATCTCGGCACGGTGCAGCCGTCGCTCGCCGGGCCGAAGCGGCCGCAGGACCGGGTGCTGTTGAAGGACGTTGCGTCATCGTTCAACGCCGATCTGACCAAGGGCCTCGGCGTGCCGGCGGACGAGGCCGGGCTGTCGGTGAAGGTCGAAGGCAAGGACTACGAACTGACGCATGGCGACGTGGTGATCGCGGCGATTACCTCGTGCACCAACACCTCGAACCCGTCGGTGCTGGTGGCCGCGGGGCTGGTGGCCCGCAAGGCGCACGCCAAGGGACTGAAGCCGAAGCCGTGGGTGAAGACGTCGCTGGCGCCCGGCTCGCAGGTGGTGACCGAATATCTCGACAAAGCCGGGCCTGACCAAGGACCTCGACGCGATCGGGTTCAACCTCGTCGGCTATGGCTGCACGACCTGCATCGGCAACTCCGGCCCGCTGGACGACGCCATCGTCGATGCGATCGAGGACAACAAGCTGGTCGGCGCCGCGGTGATCTCCGGCAACCGCAACTTCGAAGGCCGCGTGCACGCCAACGTGCGGGCCAACTACCTGGCCTCGCCGCCGCTGGTCGTGGCCTATGCGCTGTTGGGCAAGATCACCCAGGACATCACCACCGAACCGTTGGGTACCGGCAACGACGGCAAGCCGGTGTATCTGCGCGACATCTGGCCGACCAACAAGGAAATCGCCGACGTGATCGCGACCAACCTGTCGCGCGATCAGTTCCTCAAACGTTATGGCGAGGTCAACAAAGGACCGAAGCTCTGGCAGCAGATCGAGGTCGAGCGTGACAGCGCCACCTACCGCTGGGTCGATGGTTCCACCTATGTGAAGAACCCGCCCTATTTCGATGGCATCACGATGGAGCCGGCGCCGATCGCCGACATCAAGGGCGCGCGGATTCTGGCGCGAACTGGGCGATTCGATCACCACCGACCATATCAGTCCGGCGGGATCGATCCGCAAGAACGTCGCCGGCGGGAGACTATTTGCTGGAACGCCAGGTGCTGCAGAAGGACTTCAACAGTTACGGCGCGCGCCGCGGCAACCACGAAATCATGATGCGCGGCACGTTTGCCAACATCCGCATCCGCAACGAGATGCTGAACAATGTCGAAGGCGGCATGACGAAGCACATCCCGACCGGCGAGACAGATGTCGATCTACGATGCCGCCATGCGCTACAAGGCCGAGGGCATGCCGCTGGTGGTGTTCGGCGGCAAGGAATACGGCACCGGCTCGTCGCGCGATTGGGCCGCCAAAGGCACGTTCCTGCTGGGCATCAAGGCGGTGATCGTGGAGAGCTTCGAGCGCATTCACCGCTCCAACCTCGTCGGCATGGGCGTGCTGCCGCTGACGTTCAAGGACGGCATGGACCGCAAGAAGCTGAACCTCGATCGGCGACGAAACGATCGACATCTCCGGCCTGGATAAGTTGACGCCGCGGATGGATCTGTCGCTGGTCATTCATCGCGCGAATGGCCGACCGAGACGGTGCCGGTGACGTGCCGGATCGATACGGTGGACGAAATCGGCTACTACGAGCACGGCGGAATTCTGCAGTACGTGCTGCGTCAGATGGCGAAAGCGGCCTGATAACGTCGTCCCTCCGGCGCGGTCGGGGGGACTACCGGTCAGGTCCGGCGCCGCCGGATCAGCGCGGCGTCCAGCCAGACCACCGCCTGGGTCGCGGCGTCCAGCGCTGCCTCTCGTGAGAGAAACGCCGCGTGCGAGTAAAATCGCACCGGCGTCCATGCGCCGGCATCCTCGACGTCGCGGCGAAATTCCTCGAAGCCGAATGTGGCATCGGGACGGCGGAACACGTCAACGCACCGGTCGTGCTCGGCATTCTCGATGCTGTCGACCACGGTCCAGGATGGGTCGATGCGTTTCGACATGCCCGGCACCGTTTCAGGCCCGGCTCAACCGATACAGAACATGCCGGCGCAACGGGTTATCCGGCGTGAGCGCCGGGTGATCGAACTCGATCGTTCTGGTCATGCCGAGCCGTTCCATCACCCGCTGCGAAGGCTTGTTGTCCAGGACCGTGAAGGCGACGATCTCGCGCAATCCGACACGGGTGAAGCCGTCTTCGATCGCCGCGCGCGCTGCTTCGGTGGCGTAGCCCTGGCCCCAGTAGTGGCGATGCAGACGCCACGCGACCTCGACCGCCGGAGTGAATGACGCCTCGAACCGCACACGCGACAATCCAACCGAGCCGATGAACGGCGCCACGCCCGGCACCTCGACCGCCCACTTGCAGATGCCGGCTTCCGTGAGGTCTTGTTTCGATCGTTCAACGTAGGCGTCGCTTTGCGCGTGCGTGAGAGGACCGACCAGGTAGCGCATGACGATGGGATCGGCGTTTTGCTCGGCGAACAGCGGCAAATCGCTGTCCCGCCAGGGACGCAGGATCAGACGGGTGGTTTCAATCATATGGGCACGGACGATCAGAAATCGGTGCAGCGGCCTTTGTGCTCCCAGTCGCCATACCGCGTGGGCTCGGGTCCTTTCACGCCACCGATCTCTTTCGGCCAGGTCTTCGGCGCGTTGGGATCCACCCGCGTGGGCTTCGGGTCGGTCTCGGCCTTTTCGTCCTTTTGCATCAACCGCCTGCTCCCTTCACCGTCCCGGCGTTCCACATCGCGGCCGCGGGAGGCGATCCCGGACCCGGGTTCCAATGGCCGACTTTTCTTCAGAGCGTCGGCGACTTCCTTGGGCATATAGGTCTCATCGTGCTTGGCCAGCACTTCCGAGGCGACGAACGTGCCATTCGGTTTCAGCGTGCCGAGCGTCACGACACCCTGACCTTCCCGAAACAGGTCCGGCAGAATCCCGTTATAGGTCACCGTCACGCTGTTCGCGCCGTCGGTGACCTTGAAGGTCGTGGCCGTGCTGCCGCCGCTCTCGCGGATGACGCTGCCTTGCTCGACCAGGCCGCCCAGCCGGACGGCGCGGCCTGTTGGTCCGGATTTGGCGAGGTCGGAGGGGGAGACGAAGAACACCAGGTTGTCGTTGAACGCGAGCAACACCAGCGCGGTCGCCGAACCGAGGCCGATTCCGCAGGCGAGCACGATCCACAGGCGACGGCGCTTCCGGGTCATCTTGCCGTCCTCTCGCGCCGCGGGGTCGATCGCGGCCAACCGCGCGCCGCGCCTTGCGAAACGCGCACCCACGCGCCAATGCCGAAGCCGCCCAACACCAACACGGCGAGCGCGTAGGACGCCGCGATGAACGGCAGGTGCGTCATCGCGACACCGCCCGGGCCATCAGCAGGCCGCGGATCCGCCGCTCCATCACCGCCGCTCGCAGGCGCGCCACCACGATCGCGGCAAAGGCGAAGCTGAAGCCAAGCGCCGACACCAGCAGCGGCCACAGCATGGACGGCGCCATCGTGGCGCGCCCAGTCAGCGTGATCGACGCCGGTTGATGCAGGGTGTTCCACCAATCCACGCTGAACTTGATGATCGGCAGGTTGATCACGCCGACCAGCGCCAGGATCGCCCCGGCGCGATAGCCGCGCACCGGATCGTCGAACGCGCGCACCAGCACGATGTGGCCCGAGATACAGGAAAAACAGCACGAGGACCGAGGTCAGCCGGGCATCCCAGACCCACCACGCGCCCCACATCGGCTTGCCCCAGAGGCTGCCGCGAGGCCAGGCACAACGCGGTAAATCCGGCGCCGACCGGCCCGATCTCCACCGCCGCGAGGTCGGCCAACGGATGCCGCCACACCAGCGACAGCAACGAGCACACCGCGAGAGCGAGGTATCCCGATGAGGCCAGCCAGGCCGACGGCACGTGCACATACATGATCCGCACCGCGTCGCCCTGCTGCCAGTCGGCCGGTGCGAAGAACAGACCCCAGCCGAGACCCGATCACTGTCAGCACGACGGCCGGAACCGCGAGCCATGGCAGTACCACCTCGGACAGACGCAAGAAGCGTCCCGGATTGGCGAAACGGTGCAGCGAAGAGCCAACCGGAGGCGCGGCCTCGCCCACCCGTTCCCGCGACCGAGCCGCGTCGAGCGGACGAACGCTCATGTCGCCGGGCCCGCCGGCCGAACCGCGCCCTCATGCCGCGTCACGCCGAGCCGCGATGCGCCACCGATCCTGGCCCTTGGATTTGTGGCCTGCTGGACAGCGGCCCGCGGGATAGCGCTCGGAAGGGTGGCGGTCCGTGGCATCATCCGCCTCATGTAGGCGATCTCCGCCCCCGATTGAAGCATTACCATGATTGCCTACAATGACGGTGAAGGGGTCCGGCGAACCGGAGCTCCATGGAGGGTGATCGCCACATGCGGTATTGGCTGGTGAAGTCGGAGCCGGATGCGTTCTCCTGGGACCAGCAGGTGGCGAACGGCGTCGAGCCATGGACCGGTGTGCGCAACCACGCGGCGAAACTCAATCTCAAGGCCATGAAGAAGGGCGACCTCGCATTTTTCTATCACTCCAACGTCGGCAAGGAGATTGTCGGCGTTGTCGAGGTCGCGCGGGAGGCCTATCCCGATCCGACCGCCGAAAAGGGCGACTGGGTCTCCGTCGATATGAAAGCCGTTTCTCCTGTCCCGAAGCCTGTGTCATTGATCACGATCAAGGCCGAGCCGGCCCTGGCGGGAATACCCTTGATCAGACAGTCGCGTCTTTCGGTGATGGAGCTCAGTCCCGAGCACTGGAAACTGATAAGCAGGATGGGTGGATGGAAACGCTGATACCTGGCGAGGCGCGCGCCTTATGCCGTGTGGATGAGATCGAGGATGGCGATGCCAAGGGCTTTCCTCCGGCCCCCGGCGGATTCAGCGGGCTCGTGGCCTGGCGCTCGGGCGACACAATCCGGGTCTATGTCAATTCGTGTCCGCATATCGGCACGCCGCTCGACTGGCTGCCCGACCGCTTCATGTCGCGGGACCGGAAGTATATCATCTGCGCCACGCATGGGGCCGCGTTCGCGCCGACCACCGGCGAGTGCCTTCTCGGCCCGTGCCAGGGCGATTATCTGGATACCGTGAAGACCGAAATCCGCGACGGTGTTATCTACGTGCCCGCCGATGCCGGGCTATAGCGTTACGCCCCGCGCGACCGGGCGGGGCGCTGACGATGCCGGGGTTCGACAAGGCGCGAGACGACGCCACGTTGCGATAACCAGCGACCAGCCGGAAAGGAATCGTTCCGATGCCTGACACCCACCCCTCCGGAGACCAGTTGTTCCCGGTGCGCGCGGAGTTCGCGGCGCGTGCTTATGTGGATCAGGCGGGATATCGCGCCCGGTATGAGCGTGCCGCGCGCGATCCCAACGGGTACTGGGCTGAGGAAGCCAAACGCATCGCCTGGATGAAGCCGCCGACGAAAATCAAGAACACCAGCTTCAACGGCGACGTCTCGATCAAATGGTTCGAGGATGGGACGTTGAACGCGTCGGTCTCGTGCCTCGACCGCCATCTGGCGACCCGCGGCGACGCGACCGCGATCATCTGGGAAAGCGACGATCCGAACGTCAGCGAAAAGGTGACCTATCGGCAGTTGCACGAGAAAGTCTGCCGACTCGCCAACGCCATGCGCGATCTCGGCGTGAAGAAGGGCGACGTTGTCACGATCTACTTGCCGATGGTCGTGGAAGCAGCCGTCGCCATGCTGGCCTGCACCCGGATCGGCGCGATCCATTCCGTTGTGTTCGGCGGGTTCTCGCCCGACAGCCTCGCCAACCGCATCCAGGACTGCGGCTCCAAAGTGCTGATCACCGCCGACGAGGGCCGCCGCGGCGGGCGCAAGGTACCGTTGAAGACCAACGCCGACGAGGCGCTGAAGATCTGCCCGACGGTGACCGACGTGATCGTCGTCAAGGTGACCGGCGGCGCGATCCCGATGCAAAGCGGCCGCGATCACGATTACGGTACGCTGTGCGCCGCCGCCTCGGCCGATTGTCCGCCCGCCGAAATGAACGCGGAAGACCCGCTGTTCATCCTCTACACGTCGGGCAGCACGGGCAAACCGAAGGGCGTGCTGCACACCACCGGCGGCTACATGGTGTGGGCGTCGTACACGCACGAACTGGTGTTCGATTACCATCCGGGCGACATCTATTGGTGCACCGCCGACGTCGGCTGGGTCACCGGCCACACCTATATCGTCTACGGCCCGCTGGCCAACGGCGCGACGACGCTGATGTTCGAGGGCGTGCCGAATTACCCCGACAGCAGCCGGTTCTGGCAGGTCGTCGATAAGCATCAGGTCAACATCTTCTACACCGCGCCCACCGCGATCCGCGCTTTGATGCGCGACGGCGAGGGGCCGGTGAAAAAGACCTCGCGGAAATCGTTGCGGCTTCTGGGCAGCGTCGGTGAGCCGATCAATCCCGAAGCCTGGCTCTGGTATCATCGCGTCGTCGGCGAACATCGCTGCCCGATCGTCGATACCTGGTGGCAGACCGAAACCGGCGGCATCCTGATCAGCCCGCTGCCGGGTGCGACGGCGCTGAAGCCTGGCTCGGCCACGCTGCCATTGCCCGGCGTGCGGCCGCTGATCGTCGATGGCGACGGCAACGAATTGCACGGCGCGACCGAGGGCAATCTGTGCCTGTCCGAACTCGTGGCCGGGCCAGATGCGCACCGTGTTCGGCGACCATGAGCGGTTCAAGCTGACGTATTTCTCGACGTTCAAAGGGCTGTACTTCACCGGCGACGGCGCGCGCCGCGACGCGGACGGGTATTACTGGATCACCGGCCGTGTCGATGACGTAATCAACGTCTCCGGCCACCGCATGGGCACCGCGGAGGTCGAGAGCGCTCTCGTCGCGCACCCGAAAGTCGCCGAGGCGGCCGTCGTCGGCTTCCCGCACGACCTCAAAGGTCAGGGCATCTACGCCTATGTCACCCTGAACCTGGGCGAGGAACCGACCGAGGCGTTGCGTAAGGAACTCGTCGGCTGGGTGCGCAAGGAAATCGGTCCGATCGCCTCGCCGGACGTGATCCAGTGGGCGCCGGGCCTGCCGAAAACGCGCAGCGGCAAGATCATGCGGCGTATCCTCCGCAAGATCGCCGCCAATGAAACGGACAGTCTGGGCGACACCTCGACGCTCGCGGACCCGGGCGTGGTGACCGATCTGGTCACGAACCGGGCCGACGGTTGACCCATGCGCATGCGGCGGGAGGAGCCCTGTGAGACCATCACCGTAACGGTCACATTCCTGCGCATGGACAGCCCTCCGGCAACCCGCGCGCCGGCGATTCCCGGGGCGACGCGCACCGAACGGGTGATGACACCGACGGTCGGGTTCTATCGTTACCTGTACAACACTGTCGGCGCCGATTACGTCTGGTGGCTCCGGCGGATCATGCCGGACGCGGATCTGGCGCGGCTGCTGGACGATCCGTCGCTGGAAATCCATGTGCTGTACAAGGACGGGGAGCCGGCGGGGTTTTTCGAGCTGGACGCGCGCTATGGCACCAGCGTCAACCTGAGCTACTTCGGCCTGATGCCGCATATGATCGGCACCGGGGCCGGACCTGGCTTCCTGCGTCAGGCGATCGACGCGGCGTGGCGGAACGGTCCGCGCACGGTGACGGTCAACACCTGTACCGCCGATCATCCGCGGGCATTGCCGAATTATCTGCTCGCGGGGTTCAAACCGCTGCGCGCGGTGCAGGAAATCTGGGATGTGCCCACGCATCTGGGGATGCGCATTCCGGCGCATCTGCGGGTCTGACGGGGAAGCCGCGAGGGTTGCCACCGGGTGTCGATGCGTCTGGCGTGCGATCCGCTGCGGCGTATCTCTGGATCGATTGATCGCCCGGCGGGGCCATGCATCGGGCCAGACGTGAGGCCGGACCATGCCAAGGAGAAGCGGTTTTCATCCCGCTTTACCTCGATCGGAAGCCGCCGTTGCAATGGCGCCCGCGCGATCGAATATTCAAGTCTCGACATTCCCGAAGCGATCTCCCATGCCTCCGCGGCGAAATCTCTTACCTGAACACGGGAGACGCGGCGGAATGAGGAACCCAACCGACCCGTGACCCAGGCTCCCGAACCGCTGGCGCTCTACATCCACTGGCCATTCTGCCTGTCGCGCTGTCCGTATTGCGACTTCAACGCGCACGTCCGCGACGTGATCCCGCAGCAGCGCTTCCGCGCCGCCCTGCGCCGCGAACTGGCCTGGGAAGCCGCGCGGCTCGGTCGGCGTTCGTTACGATCGATCTTCTTTGGCGGCGGCACGCCCAGTTTGATGGAGCCGGAAACGGTGGGGCTGCTGCTTGAAGATGCGCGCGCATCGTTCGACCTTGCCAATGACATCGAGATCACGCTGGAAGCAAATCCAACCAGTATCGAAACATCCCGCCTGGCCGCATTGCGCGACGCCGGCGTCAACCGCGTCTCGATCGGCATCCAAAGTCTGGAGCCCGAACCGCTCGCGACGCTGGGCCGCCGCCATTCGGTGGAACAGGCGATCGCCGCGCTGGAGATCGCGCGTTCGCTGTTCCCACGCGTGTCGTTCGATCTGATCTACGCCCGTCCCGGGCAGAGCATCGCCGCGTGGCGGTCCGAGTTGCGCCGTGCGCTGGACCTCGTCGCGGATCATTTGTCGCTGTATCAACTGACCATCGAGCCCGGAACGAAATTCGAGGCGCTGCACCGAAGCGGTGCCATCGTGCTGCCGGACGACGATCTCGCCGCCGCGCTGTACGATGCCACCGCCGAGGAGGCCGCGCGCTTTGGTCTGCTGCCGTACGAGATTTCCAATTACGCGAAGCCCGGCGCCGAGAGCCGGCACAACCTGCAATACTGGCGCTATGGCGACTACGCCGGCATCGGTCCCGGCGCGCATGGCCGGCTTACGCTGGACGGCCGCCTTGTCGCCACCCGCCGGCATCGCGCGCCCGAGTACTGGGCTGATCTGGTGGAACGAACCGGTCACGGAATGACCGCGGAAACTCCGTTGGAACCCGAAGAGACCGTGCGGGAAATGCTGCTGATGGGATTGCGCCTGCTGGAAGGCGTGTCGGCGGAGCGGTTTCTCGCGCGGACCGGACGCACGCTGGCCAGCGCGATCGATGCAGATGCGTTACGTCACGCCGCCGCGGAAGGCTATGTCGCGTGGCACGACGGGCGCCTGGTCGCGACCCAGGAAGGCCGCCGGCGGCTGGATGCGTTGCTGCCGTATCTGGTGAACTGAAGCCGGCGCCTGTCGCGCGACCCCGCGATCAGGCCGCGTTCTTGCCGCCGTAACGCCGCACGCGCAGATCCGCCTGCTCCTTGTGGCCAGCGAAATTCTCGATCGCGCACAGCCGCGAACAGTACTCGCCGATCATCGCGGTCGCCTCCGGCGTCACCTGCTGATAAGTGACGGTCTTGAGGAACTTTCCGACCCACAGACCGCCGGTGTAGCGCGCCGCGCGCTTCGTCGGCAGCGTGTGATTGGTGCCGATCACCTTGTCGCCATAAGCCACGTTGGTTTCCTTGCCAAGAAACAACGAACCGTAATTGGTCAATCGGTCGAGGAACCAGCGCGGATCGCGCGTCATCACCTGCACGTGCTCCGAGGCGATCCGATCGGCTTCCGAAACCAGTTCCTCGTCGGTGTCGCACAGGATCACCTGGCCGAAATCGCGCCAGGCCGCGCCGGCGATGTCGGCGGTCGGCAACACCGACAACTGGCGTTGAATTTCCGCCTCGATCCCATCGGCGATCCGTTGCGATGTCGTCAGCAGAATGGCGGGTGAGGTCGGGCCATGCTCGGCCTGCCCCAGCAGGTCGGTGGCGCAAATCTCGGCGTCCGCGGTGTCGTCGGCGATGATCAGCGTCTCGGTCGGACCGGCGAGCAGATCGATCCCGACCCGCCCGAACAATTGCCGTTTCGCTTCCGCCACGAACGCGTTGCCCGGACCGACCAGCATGTCCACCGGCGGGACCGATCCGGTGCCGAGCGCCATCATCGCCACCGCCTGGATGCCGCCGAGCAGGTAAATCTCATCGGCTCCGGCGAGGTGCATCGCGGCCACCGTCGCGGCGGGCGGCACACCGTTCAGCGGTGGCGTGCAGGCGGCAACCCGTTTCACGCCGGCGACCTTGGCCGTCAGCACCGACATGTGCGCGGAGGCGACCATCGGATAACGACCGCCCGGCACGTAACAGCCAACGCTCGACACCGGAATGTTCTTGTGACCCAGCCGAATGCCGGGCAACGTTTCGACTTCGATATCGCGCAAGGCCGCCTTCTGCGCCTCCGCGAATCGCCTGATCTGCGTCTGCGCGAATTTGATGTCCTCAATCACCTGGGCTGGCAAAGTCGCGATCAGGTCACGGATTTCAGCATCGCTCAGGCGAAACGACGCGGGTTCCCACTTGTCGAACTTCGCCGACAGTTCCCGCACGGCGACGTCGCCGCGGGCGGCGATGTCGTCGAGGATCGCCTCCACGGTCTGACGCACCTTCTTATCGGCCTCGGTCTTTTCCGCCTCGGTCGCGCCGCGTTTCAAAATCCGGATCATGTCATGTCACTCCGCCGTCCAGCCGCCATCCACCACCAACGCCGTCCCCGTGATCAGCGCCGCCGCGTCCGATGCGAGGAACACGACCGCGCCCATCAGGTCTTCCACCGTGCCGAGGCGTCCCAGTTTGATGCGCCGGATCACGTCGTCGTGAAAGGCCTTGTCGCTCCAGAACGGACGCGTCAGCGGGGTATCGATGAACGTGGGACCGATCGAGTTCACCCGGATGCCAAGCGGCGCGAGGTCGATCGCCATCGCTTTGGTCAATCCCTCGATGCCATGCTTGGTCATGCAATAAACGGTGCGCCGCTGGCCGCCGACGTGGCCCATTTGTGACGATATATGAATGATGGACCCTTTGATCCCGGCCGCCGCCATCCGCCGCGCCACCGCCTGCGCGGCGAAGAACGCGGCCCGCAAATTGAGTGTCGTGATGACATCGTAATCATCCTCGGTCACGTCCAGGAACGGCCGCGGCCGGTTGGTGCCGGCGTTGTTCACCAGAATGTCGAACGCCGGTTGCGCCGAAATCGCCGCTGTTACGGCGGCGGTATCGGTGACATCCAGCACCAGCGGCTCGGCGCTGCCGCCCTCGGCGCGGATCTCGGCGGCGGCGGCTTCAATCTCGGCCGCCGTCCGCGCCACGAGCACGACGTGCGCGCCCGCCTGTCCCAACGCCGCCGCCGCGGCAAGCCCGATCCCTCGACCCGCCCCGGTGACCAGGGCGCGGCGGCCGTCGAGCCGGAGAGAAGGTGTACGGGGCAGAACCATGCGATGCGTTCCAATGCGGATCGGGACCGCCTGGTTATCGCGTTACCGTCGCGGCGGAAAGATGCGCTTCGCCGTCATGCGTTCGGCCAAAGCCCAGGAGTCGCGACCTCGATCGAGTTTCCCTCGGGATCGCGGAAATACAAACTGGTCCCACCGCGCGCCCATCGCAGGCGGCTTTCCACGTCGATGCCGCGCTCGCGCAAATGGGTTTCCCACGCCGCCAGTTCGCCGAACGGGATGGCGAAGCACAGGTGCAGGTTCCCCGCGCCGTGATGCGGCGGGATGAAGCCGCCGCCAGGACCCGGAGCGGGCTCGGAGGTGGCGCCGCGCTGAAATAACAGGAGAACCTGGCCGCCCGGAACGCCCAGAGCGGCCATACGGTGTTCCTCGAAGAACACCTCGAAGCCGAACAGCGCGCGCCAGAACGCGACCGCGCCCGTCAGGTCGTCAACGTAAAGTGAGGTCTCCAGGATACCGCTGGTGCGAGGCATCACGGACCCTCCAAGCGCCTCTCCAATCTCACTGGCTGGCGGATTGATTGGCACGGTCTCGTTCAGCCGCGTGCAGCAGCATTTTCAACTCGGCCGTCAACGCGGCCCTGATGTCGCCGCCGCTCGGTGGTGCGGCGTCCGATTGGCCCGTATCCACCGCGCGCACCGTGACGACGCCGTCCTCGACCCGGAACCGTACCGGACCCCCATGGTCCAGGCCCAAAGCGCGTTGGATCACCCAGGGGATGACGACCCGGCCATCGGCGGTCACGGTGCGGATTTCCTCGAGGATCGGCATGCGACATTCCTTGTCCCTGAGAACGCGCCCGCGGCGACTCGCCTTTTCGCGTGCGCCGTCGGCTGCGAACGGACCATAGGTTGGCAAAACTTCGCCCGTGGTCAACCGGCGGTTCGACTCCCTCGCTAACTCCCTGAGCGGTCGTGCAAAAATGGAAAGTGGAAATCCTTCCAATCGGCCGGCGCCTTTCGGATCAGGCCGGTGCGCGCCATTTGCTCGGCAACGAGCATCGTCCGGGTCGGCACGCCCGAATACAAAACGCCCTTCCGGGTCAGCAGATCGGCCAGAACCTCGGGCGCGAACCGCTCATGCGTCACCGCGAGGTAACTGTTCGCCGCGCTCATGCGGTCTTTCGCGATCACCTCCTGGGCCTCATCCAGCGCCGCGGAGAGGGCGACGGCCTTGATCGGATTCTCCTCCACGAAGCGCCGTGTCGCGTAAGCGGCGATGATCGTCGTCGGGCCGCCAAACACCTCGTTCGAGGTCAGCACGGTATGAATTTTCGGCGACACAGATTTTAGTTCGGTATCAACATAAGGCAGCGTGGAGAAGTGACTGTTCACCGCACTCGACGGGTTGAGAATCATCGTAACGGCATCGGCATGACCGCTTTGCACCTGGATCGAATCCAATTTGCCGTACGATCCGGGTCCGAGTGCCTTGTCGAGCGCCATGCCGATCACCAGCGAGTGCGGGCCTTGTTTGACGCTCGGCACCGCGATGCGATCGGTGGGACCGAAATCGACGATGGAGTGAACGTTGGGATTGCGTGTGACCAGCGAGAGAACCTGGCCGCCGAGATCCGAGACGGAGCGGACGTCGCCGTTGGTCTTGTCCCACAGCACCAGCAAACTGGTCACGGTACCGGCGATCACGTCGAGTTGGCCCGCCAACAGGGCATCCGTGGAAACCACCGCGCTGTGCAGCGGCACGTGCTGGATTTCCAGGTTCTCCAGCCCGAGCGAGGCGGCGTGCAACTGAATCAGCCGCCGGTCCAGCGCGATGAACAAGGGCAGGAAGCCGAATCCCTCCAATGACGAGATGCGCAGTACTGGGTTTTCGCTCGCGGCGGCGCGACGTGGCGCGAGGCTGGCGGTGGCGGCTCCCAATGCGCTCAGACCGAGCGACCGGCGTTTGATTTTCATTTTATTTGGACCTCCCATTGAGCGATGTTTATCGATCTTTGACGCGCGATTCCAGACGGGGCACTGTCGCGCGGTGCGTTTTCGGATCGCGAACGCCGCCGCGTACGACCGGCCAGCCAGCCGGACGAGCGCCGTGATCGGCACGTCGAGGCTGGGAGTTTCCGCTTTGCGATCCCGGCCTTAAAAGACCAGCCGACCTCCGACGACGATCAATGTCACCGCCAGAATCGGGCGCAGCACCGCGTCCGGAATGTGCGCCGAGAGGTAGCTGCCGAGCACGATCCCGGGGATGGACCCGCCCAGGAGCGAAACCAGCAGCGGCCAGTCGACCGAGCCGAGCCACCAATGCCCCAGGCCCGCGACAAATGTCAGCGGCACCGCATGGGCGATGTCCGAGCCAACGATCACGGCCATCGGCACACGCGGATAGAGCATCAGCAGCGCCGTGACCCCGAGCGCGCCCGCGCCGACCGATGAGATTGTCACCAGCACGCCCAACACGATCCCAATGAAAATAGTGGCACGTCCCGCCTGGCGCGGGGTGAGACGTTCCAGTCCCGGTCCGACCAGCGCCAGGAAGCGCCGGCGGAAGAACAGCGACGCCGCGGTCAGCAACAGCATGACCCCCAGCACCAGCGAGATGATCCGCCCACTGGTGGGACCGGAGATATTGAAGTGAGAAATCGCCACCAGCGTCACCAGCGTCGCGGGCACGCTGCCGCACGCGAGCCGGGCCACGATCCGCCAGTCCACCGTGCGATTGAGGCCATGCACCAGCGTGCCGGCGGTCTTCGTGGCGGAGGCGTACAGCAGATCGGTACCCACCGCCGCCGCCGGATGGATGCCGAAGAACAACACCAGGATCGGCGTCATCAACGAACCGCCGCCCATGCCGGTCTGTCCGATCAGCAGACCGACGAAAAACCCCGAGAACATGAAACGCGGATCAAAGGACATGAACGGATCCCTGTCGATCACCGAAGCGCGGCGCCTGCCCGCGCGGGGCATTCGGTCCGGCGCGACGTCATATTGCCGCGGATACGACAGTCCGCCCATGGCCGGTGGGCGGATACCGGCCGAACCTCAGACGGCCGGCGATGGAGTGCGCCCGGCCGCATGGCGGCGGCGCCCCCGAGGCCGGTCTGCCGCCGTCAGGGCGCGGAGGCTCCGGCCAACGCGGTCGTCCGCAGGGTGTCGAGCGGCACCAGGTTGCCCTCGTGCTCCATGTGCCAGAATGTCCAGCCATTGCATGACGGTGCGTGTTGCAGCGCCGCGCCGACCTTGTGGATCGAGCCGCGGATCTCACCGGCCGCCACCGTGCCGTCCGCGCCGACGACGGCGCTGACACGCCGGTGCCGGTCGAACAGCCGCGTGCCGGGGGGCACCAGCCCCTGCTCCACCAGATTGCCGAACGGAATGCGCGGCGCGTCGCGCCGGGTGGGCGTCATCGCGATGCCGTCGTCGGAGCCGCGCCGTGTCCGCCGGAGCCGGCCCCAGGCGGCCTCGACATAGGCGGGATGCCGCTCGATCGCGATGAAATGGCGACCGAGGCGGCGGGCGACGACAGCGGTGGTGCCGGTGCCGGCGAAAGGGTCAAGCACGATGTCGTCGTGCCCGGTGCTGGCGAGCAGGACCCGGTGCAGCAACGCCTCGGGCTTCTGGGTCGGATGCAGCTTCAGGCCGTGTTCGTTGCGCAGGCGCTCGGGGCCGGTGCACAGCGGGATCAGCCAGTCGCTGCGCATCTGGATGTCGTCGTTCAGCGCCTTCATGGCCTGGTAGTTGAATTTGTGGCGCGAGCTCGCGGCCGCGCGCGGCCCAGATCATGGTCTCGTGCGCGTTGGTGAAGCGGCGGCCGCGGAAATTCGGCATCGGGTTGGATTTGCGCCAGATCACGTCGTTGAGGATCCAGAACCCCATGTCCTGCAGGGCGGCGCCGATCCGGAAGATGTTGTGGTAGGCGCCGATTACCCACAGCGAGCCGTCTTTCCGCAGCAGCCGGTGGCACTCGGCCAGCCAGGCGCGGGTGAACCGGTCATACGTCGGGAAATCGGCGAATTTGTCCCAGTCGTCGTCCACGCCATCGACCAGGCTGTCGTCGGGACGGCGCAATTCCCCACGGAGTTGCAGGTTGTACGGCGGGTCGGCGAACACGCAGTCGATCGAGCCCGTCGGCAACATGCGCATCATCTCGATGCAGTCGCCCAGGAGAATCTGGTCCAGCGGGAGTTCGTGCACGATGTCCAAGCGGGTTCCAGACCGGGTTGCGCGATGCATCCGGCCCCGATGGCCATGCATTCGGGGCCGCCGCGTTATCGTGACGGAGCGGCCGAAGCCACGTCAATCGAAGATCAGCAACTGCTGCGCCACCGAGGCGAAGCCGGCGCGGTGGTGGCGGGTCGGCCCAAGGGTTTGCAGCGCCTCCCGGTGCGCGGCGGTCGCGTAGCCGGCGTTGGTGTGCCAGAAATAGCCGGGATAGCGGCGGCCCAGACGCTCCATCAGGCGGTCGCGTACGACTTTGGCGACAATCGAGGCGGCGGCGATCGACAGGCTGATGCCGTCGCCGCCGATGACGCATTGTACGGGGCAGGGCAGCCCGGGCGGCGCCACGTTGCCGTCGATCAGCGCCAGATCAGGTGCGGCCGGCAGGCGCGCCACCGCGCGGCGCATCGCCAGCATCGCGGCATGCAGGATGTTCAGACGCTCGATCTCGGCGACCGAGGCGGCGGCGACGGCGATCTCGGCGGTTGAACGGCGCAACGCGGCGAACGCCTCCTGACGTTGGGCCGCGGTCAGTTTCTTCGAGTCGTCCAGCATGCCGGCGAGTTTGCGCGGCACTCCGCGGGGGAAAATGACGGCGGCGGCCAGCACGGGCCCGGACAGGGGACCGCGTCCGACTTCATCGACTCCGGCGACCCGGCCTCCGGCGGCACGCTCCAATCTGAAATCCGGCATGGCGGGATGATAGCGGTGCCGGCGATTCGCGACAGGGTGGGTTGGCCGGGGGTTCGG
Organism: uncultured Alphaproteobacteria bacterium; assembly: GCA_963719675.1. Lineage (GTDB taxonomy): Bacteria > Pseudomonadota > Alphaproteobacteria > Acetobacterales > Acetobacteraceae > Rhodopila. Next base: position 97,525 of record CAVRDN010000106.1, read on the forward strand.
ACCGCGCCGTTACGCCGGAACGAACACCCCCTCGTCCTGCAGCACCGGCGGCTCGGTGATGATCTCCGGCGGCTGGGTGAACAGCTTATCACGTTGCAGGACCGGCATGACCTGGTCCGCGAACAGCCGCATGTTCAGTTCCGCCTCGTGATGCGGCAGGCCGCCGTAGCCGAACTCGCACACCAGATGATCCAGGCCAGTGTACTGACGCAGTTGGGCGATCTGCTGCAGGCATTCGTCCGGCGTGCCGACGATCTGGATCTTCACATAGGTGTCGGTCATTTTGTTACGGTGCGTCTGGTCCGCCATTTTCGCGTAGGTGCGGCCGATCCGGCCGTACGCTTCATAACCCTTCACCGACGCCAGGCCGCCATCGGAAAACCGGTAGTGGTTATCGACGGAATCCCACTTCTTGCCGAGCCATTCGACGGCACGGTCGGTGGCTTCCTCGTGGGTTTCGGCGCAGGAGATGTTGGTCAGAATGATCGGTGGGCGCGGCGTGTGACCGGCCTCGATCGCCATCTGATGGAAGTCGTACACCTCATGCGCGGCCTTCGACCATTCGTTGTGCATCACGATCAAAAGCCCCAGGCCGGAACTGGCGAGCAGTTTCGCGGACTCCGGGCTGTTGGCGGAGCCGTAAAAGCGCAGTTCCGGATGCGAAACGGGGCCGGGCCGGATCGAAGTGCGGGGAATGCTGAAGAACTGGCCCTGGTATTCGAAACTCTCTTGCGTCAGGCCGAGGCGGATGATGTCGAGGCCTTCCTTGAAGCGTGGCCGCGCCTCATCCATCGGGATCCGAAAACCTTCGTATTCGACACGCGCGGCGCCGCGGCCGAAGCCGAACAAACACCGCCCGCCGCTCAACACGTCGAGCAGCGCGATCTGCTCGGCGATGCGGATCGGGTCGTGCCAGGGGATCACGATCACCGCGGTGCCGAGGTGAATGCGCTTCGTTCTGCCCGCGAAATACGACAGAAGCTGCAACGGCGATGGCGACATGGCATAGCCGGTGAAGTGATGCTCCAACGCGAACAGCGAGTCGAAGCCGAGCGGTTCCGCGAGATCGCCGAGTTGCAGATGCTCGTTGATGACGGCGGTATCCGGGCGGCCCGCCTGACTGAGCATGTTGAGCGCGATTCCGACTTTCATGGCGGGTTCCTCCGTGGGTAGGAGATGCTACCCATTGGTAGGCTCGCGGTCAAATCGCCCTTTGCCCTTCAGTGGGGGCGCTGGCCCACGAACTCAGGCCGGCACCGCCTCCGTCCGCGCCGCATCCTGTCCGGTCGAGCAGGCGCCGGCGGCGGCAAGTTCCCAGATCCAGTGCCGGGTCTCCTCCGCCGAATTCCGGACGACCGAGCAAATAGCCTTGCACCAACCGGCATTGCAGGTGACGCAGCAGTGCCAGTTGTTCCGCGGTTTCCACGCCCTCACCGACGACTTCCAATCCAAGCGCGCGCGCCATGGCGAGAATCGCCTCCACCAGAGCGCGCGCCTGTCGGTCGGTATTCAATGCGCGCATGAAACTTTGGTCAATCTTCACGGCTTCGAACGGAAATCCGCGCAGATAACTGAGGTTCGAATGCGCGGTTCCGAAGTCATCCAGGATCATGCGAATGCCCATCGCGCGCAGGGTCTGCATGGTCTGCACAACGGTTTCGGCGCCATCGAGCAGCAGTCCCTCGGTCACCTCCAACTCCAGCCGGGTCGGCGTCAGGCCGGTCCGCGCCAAAACCTCCCGAATGAACGGAACCAGTTCACCCTCCCGGAACTGGGCCGGGGAAAGGTTGACGGCGATGCGCATCGGAACGGCCCAGGTGGCGGCCTCGGCGCAGGCTGTCTCGATAATCCAGCGGCCGAGCGGAATGATCAGGCCGGTTTCCTCGGCGATCGGAATGAACTCGGCGGGCGAGATGATGCCGCGGGTGGGATGGTTCCAACGTACCAACGCCTCGAACGCGATGGGCGATCCGGTGATGGCTTCGCAGATCGGTTGATAGACAAGTGTGAATTGCCCCATCGCGACAGCGGTGCGGAAATCCAGTTCCAGGGCCATTCTCTTGTGCTGTCGTTGGCCGTCTTCGATGGCATAGGCGCACCACGTGTCGCGGCCCGCCGCTTTGGCTTTGAACAACGCGGTGTCCGCGTTCCGAAGCAGTTGCTCCGGTGTGTTGGCGTCGGCCGGAAAGATCGCCACGCCGATGGAAACGCCGATCCGCACGGTCTCTCCGTTGATCGAGTACGGCGCGCGAATGGAATCCAGCATCCGCCGGGAGATCTGCGCGGCACCCGACAAATCGGTGTTGTTCAAAATGATCGCGAATTCGTCGCCGCCCAATCTGGCGACCACATCGGTGGACCGCGCGGACTCGCTCATTCGTTTTGATACCAGGACAAGAAGCTGGTCGCCGGCATCATGGCCAAGTGTATCGTTGACCGCCTTGAAGCGATCCAGGTCGAGGCAGAGTACCGCCAGCGTGCAACCCTCTCGTCGCGCCGCGGCCACGGCGGCATCGCGCCGAATGCCGAAACCATGGCGATTGACCAAACCGGTGAGCTGATCGTGGGAGGCCGCGATGCCAAGGAGCTCCTCGGCGGCCGCGCGTGCGGTGATATCGGCGTATGTGCGGACCACGCCGCCGCCAGGCAACGGTGCGCTCCGCACTTCCAACAAGGTCCCGTTGGGGCGCCGCCGCTCATACATCAGTTGGTCGCTGAAGACGTTGTCGGTAGCCAGATCCTTCTCCGGCACGTTTGGAAATTCGCCTTGCCGCTTCTGAAATTCGACGACCTCGGCGATCCTGGGACGCGCCGCCATCATCTGCGCCGGTAATTCCAGGAGTTCGATCGCGCGTCTGTTGCAGACAGCGACGACACCGGACGCATCGGCCATGATCAGACCCTGGTTCATGTATTCCAGCGTCGTCTCGAGCATCGCCGACTGTTCGGCGAGACGTGTCTCATTGGTTCGCATCGCATCCACCTGCTCGTGGATGCGAGCCTGCGACTTCTCAATGGTCGCGAACTGTCGTGTCAGGATCGCGAGCAATGCCGCGAAGCCGATGATGACCGAAAAAGCGCCGCCGCAGATCATGGACGCCTGGCGCCACCAGCGCGCGAGAGCGGCTGAACTCGAGGCGCGTGACATCGACCACGATCGGATAGATGGAAAGCGGGTGGACGGAGACCCGGCGGGCGCCCAGCGCGTCGGCAATGCCGGGCGAACGGTAATGTCCGCCGCCGCCACGCACCGTGGCAAACCAGGGCGAATTGGCGGGTAGCGAGGAGCCGGCAAGCCCCGCCTGCGCCGGATAATGCACGAGGAACACGCCATCGCCGCGCAAGATCGTGATGCCTGTCCCATCGCTGAAACCGATCTTCGCGAAAAACGCGTCGAAGAAGGAAAGCTGGATACCCGCGAAGACAACGCCCAGGAACGTGCCATCCTTGGCGGTGAGCCGGCGCGCGAGAACCATTGTCCGCAAGCCCTTCGTCGATCGGCTCGCCAGTGGTTCCGATACGTAAGCGGCCGGATCCGTTGTCATCAGAAAATGCTGAAAATACGAGCGATCTTTCAGCGCGTAGTCGGGATTCGGCCAGCGCCGGGTTTGATTAACCAGTTCCCCATCCGCGTCGAGAATGCCGAACGATCCAGCCTGCGGTAGATCTTTAAGCCGCCTGATCAGCGCCTCATGGATATCCGGCACACCGAACGCCGCGTGCAGCGCGACCTTATCGTGGATTCCCGTGCTGGCGATTTTGTCGGACATGTCCTGGAGTACCAGGTCAACGCCCTGAAACGTCCGCGTCGCCTGCTCCGCCAGCACGACACCCAGCCGGTGGTTGTCATCTTCGGTATCGTTGATCGCGCCCTGACGGAGACCCCATATCGCCACGAGAGCGCCGACGATCAACATCGCGATCAGCACGGCGCTGATTTTCACCAACTGCCGGCTGCGGAAAATCGACTTGTAGGCGTCTGACAAGCGTACCTCCAGACCACACGCCCGCGCCATGGTTGGATGGAGCATCGTGCGTTTCCGCTTTGAGCGGCACTGTCAGGATAGGACGCGTTGGTTAACAGATCGTTTATACGGCCGGCGCGCGACCACTCGTCCGCATTCTCGTGCTGAATGCGAAATGACAATCCTCCGCGCGCCGCGGGTTCAGGGACTGGCCGCGGCCTTCGCATGCTGCGCGGCGAGTTCAGCGTCCCGCGCCGAAACCCGCGCGAAGGCCGGCCGCGCGCAAACCCGCTGCACATAGGCAACTATCTCGGGCAGTTCCGGCACGACCTTGAACCCGGTCATCCACTTCAGCGCGGTGCCCCAAAGAATGTCCGCCGCCGTGAAGGTGTCGCCAAGAATGTAGGGACCAGTCCGCAACTGATCGGTGACCGTCCGCAGCATCGTGTCGTAATCGCCATACGGGCACATTCTGGGCGGCGCCGGATCGCGCTTCAGGAAGTTATCGATGACCGCTGGCTCAAGGCTGGACCCATAGTACGCCAGCCAGCGCAGCCAGGGTCCTCGCAGGGGATCGCCAATGGCGGGAGCCAGTCCCGCCGCCGGAAACAGATCGGCGAGATAGATGAAAATCGCGGCCTGCTCCGTCACCAGCGCGTCGCCGTGACGGATCGCGGGCACCTTGCCCATCGGGTTGATCGCCAGATAGGCCGGCTGACGTTGCTCGTTCGCGATCATGTTGATGACCTGGGTTTGATGCGGCGCGCCCAGCTCTTCGAGCAGGATCGCGACGCCGGTGGAACGGGTGTTCGGGGCATGGAAGAACGTGAGCGTGCGTGTGTCGGTCATCGGAACCTCGTGACGGGAACGGTTGCGCGCCGGGTTGGCGCTCTCAGTTATCAGGCGAACCCGTTGACGCCAGCGAGGTTCCCAACAGCCGCCGGAGTCCGTTGGCGACGGCGAGAGCCCGCGGTGCACCGCTGTCCTCCAGCATCTCCAACACGACCGGCGCGAGGTCCGGACGCTGCCTCGCGGTCTGGCCCAACAGGACCCAGTCGTCCTCTTCGGCGATCGCGGCGAGCGCGCCGACGACATCCGGAGACGGCGCCGTCCGCAGCATCCGGATCAGCAAGGGAGCAGCCTCGCGGCGGCCCAGTTGTCCGAGCGCCACCGCGGCGGCACGCGTCACGGGTTCGTGCAGGTCCGACAGCAGTTCGATCAGCGCCGCGATAACCTCGGTCCCACCTCGGGCACACTGGCACGCGGCCGCGCGCACGCCGGGATCGTCGTCACGCAGGAATGCGGCGATCCGATCCACCGGCAGCCGGCATCGCAACGCCGCCGCCGCCTCCAGCGCGACACGCACCCCTGGGCCGGTCACCGCGCCTGCAACGATCAACCGGGACACCGCCTCCTCAGCGGTGCCGCCGCCCAGTACAGCGAGGCCGCGCAAGGCCGCGACTTGCTCCGTGATCTCGTGACTCCGGCCGAAGCCGGCGAAGCGACGGCACAGCTGCTCCAGTGCCGGGACGGCGTCGCGCAGCCCGCGCCGCACCGCCTCGTTCACGAGTGGGGCCGCGTCGATCTGTCGCGCCCGTGGCAGCGCCGCGATCAGAGCGGCGTCCGACAGTCGCGAGGGGTCGAGCGGCGCCCAGCCAGACGCCGGCCCAAATGGCCCTGGGGTGTCGTTCGCCGGCGCAACGCGGGCCCCCGAAAACAGATCGAGTTGTTCAGCCGCCTGATCAGCGCGCCCCGTGGCCATGGCGCCCACTCCATGCCAGAATCCGGGATCCGAGCAAGCCTCCGAGGCATCAACCCATGAGCGTTATCGAAACCGGCGGCATCGACTGCGACCTGCATCCCGCCGTGCCCAGTATCAAGGCGCTGTACCCGTATCTGTCGGACCACTGGCGCGACATCGTCATCCAGCGCGGCATCGGCGAGTTGGACTCGCTGTCGTATCCCACGAACTCGCCGCTGACCGCGCGTCCGGACTGGCGGGTCGCCGGCGCGAAGCCCGGCTCCGACCTGGGCCTGCTACGTCAGCACGCGCTCAACCCGTTCCAGACCAGCATCGCCATCGCCAATTGCCTCTACGGCGTCCAACTGCTGTTCAGCGAGGATCTGGGCGCGGGTTTCGCCAGGGCGCTGAACGACTGGATGGCCGCCGAGTGGCTCGACAAGGAGCCGCGGCTGCGGGCCAGCATCGTCGTCCCGGTGCAAAACCCCGAGATGGCGGTTGACGAGATCAATCGCCTCGCGCCCGACAAACGGTTCGTTCAGGTCTTGATGCTGGTCATGGGCGATATGCCTCTGGGCAAGCGCCATTACTGGCCGATCTACGCGGCGGCCGAGAAGCACGGCATGCCGATCGGCATCCACGCCGGCAGCGCGTATCGCCATCCCGTCACGTCGCTGGGCTGGCCGACCTACTATACCGAGGATTACGCGGCGCAGGCGGCGGCATTCCAACAGGGTCTGTCGAGTTTGATCTGTGAGGGTGTGTTCACGAAGTATCCCGACCTGAAGGTCGTCCTGCTGGAATCCGGCTTCACGTGGCTGCCGGCGCATCTCTGGCGACTGACCAAGTTCTGGCGCGGGCTGCGGATCGAGGTGCCGTGGCTCGATCGCGCGCCGACCGAGATCGTGAAGTCGAACGTTCGCCTGACGACACAACCGTGCGACGCGCCGCCGGAGGAGCAGCAGTTCCAGAAACTGATGGAACACATGGACAGCGATGAGTTGCTGTTGTTCTCGACCGACTATCCGCACTGGCAATTCGACGGCGAGGACGTGCTGCCGCCGGGCCTGTCGCGCGATCTGGTGCGCAAGATCATGATCGACAACCCGCGGGCGACCTATCCGCGACTGGCGCCTGGATGAACGCGGACTGGCCTGATCTTCCGTACTCGGAATGGGCGGACACCTGCGCGACGCTGCATCTTTGGACGCAGGTCGTCGGCAAGATCCGGCTCGCGCACACCGCGACGGTCAATCATTGGTGGAACGTACCGCTCTACGTGACCAGCCGCGGACTGACGACGTCGCTGATGTTTCACGGCGCGCGCGGCTTTCAGATCGACTTCGATTTCATTGACCATCGCCTGAAAATCCAGACCGCGTCCGGCGAAACCGAGACCGTCGTGCTCGCGCCGCGCAGCGTCGCCGATTTCCATGGCGAGGTGATGGGCCGGTTGCGCCACCTCGGTCTGGAAACCCACATCTGGACCATGCCTGTGGAGATCCCGGACGCGATTCCATTCGACCGCGACAACGATCACGCCGCGTATGACGCGGAATACGTCAACCGGTTCTGGCGCGTGCTGCTACAGGTCGATCGGCTGTTGAAGTTGTTCCGGTCCCGCTTCGTCGGCAAGGTGAGTCCGGTGCACTTCTTCTGGGGCAGCTTCGACATGGCGGTGAGCCGCTTCTCTGGCCGCCCGGCTCCGGAACTCAACAGCGCATCGCCCAATCTCGGCGCGTGGGTGATGCGCGAGGCCTACTCGCATGAGGTCAGCAGCGCCGGGTTCTGGCCGGGCAATGGCGGGTACGGCAAGGCCGCGTTCTACAGCTATGCGTATCCCGAGCCGGAGAGGTTCGCGAAGGCGCCGGTCCCGCCGGATACGTTCTACGACGAGAGCCTTGGGCAGTTCATCCTGCCGTACGACACGGTCCGGCAGGCGCCATCGCCCGACGACGCGGTCCTGCGTTACCTGCAAAGCACCTACGAGGCGGCGGCCAATGCGGCGGGATGGGACCGCGCCGCGCTGGAACGAGGGATCGCTTCTCCCTCCGCGTGATTCATGCCATATTCTCCGGCGCAGAGACCAAGAGCGCACGGGCCGTTACAGCCCGCTTCAGAAAGGGCGTCGCATGAACGTTCAGGTAACCTCGCGGCCGTTGCCGGCCCCGGCCAATACGTCGAAGCTCGCCACCGCCGACTGCGACATCCATCCGCAGCGCAGCAACGACAAGGCGCTGCATCCGTATCTGGAGCAGCGCTGGATCGAGCATATGCAGACCTTCGGCGCGCGGCCGCGGCAGGCCTACCAGAAGGGACCGGCGTATCCGAAGGGCCAGCCCAACGCGTCGCGCCGCGATGCGTACCCGCCCGAGGGCGGACGTCAGGGCAGTTCTCTGTCGTTCATGCAAAAGCAATTGCTGGATCAGAATAACTGCGTGCTGGGCATCCTCAATCCCACCGGCGACAACGGCCAGTCGTATCAGAACCGGGAGTTCGGCGCCGCGGTTTGCCATGCGATGAACGAGTGGGTTCTGCACGAGTGGCTGGAGCCGGAGCCGCGCCTCAAGGGCTCCATCGTCGTGCCGTATGAGGACGCGGACGCGGCGGTCGCGGAACTGGAGAAATACGCCGCCAATCCGCATTTCGCCCAGGTGCTGATGCTGAGCCGGACCAGCGAGCCGCCGGGACAGAAGCGGTATTGGAAGTTGTACGAAGCCGCCGCCGAGGCCGGTCTGCCGGTCGGCGTGCATGCCTTCGGCTTTGGCGGGTATCCCGTCAGCGGCTCCGGTTGGCCGTCGTATTACATCGAGGACATGGTCGGTCACGCGCAATCCAGCCAGGCCTTCCTGACGTCGATGGTCATCGAGGGCGTGTTCGAGCGTATCCCCGACCTGCAACTCGTGCTGATCGAGGCCGGGTTCGCCTGGCTGCCCTCGCTGTCCTGGCGCCTGGACAAGATCTGGAACCGCCTCCGCGTGGAGACGCCGCATCTGAAACGCCTGCCGTCGGAATACATCCACGAGTCGGTGTATCTGACGACCCAGCCGATGGAAGAACCGGCGAAGCGGGAGCAGGTGCTGGACGCGATCGACTGGATCGGCTGGGACCGGCTGTTGTTCGCGACCGACTATCCGCACTGGGATTATGACGATCCCGACATGGTGCTGCCGATGCCGCTGCCCGAGCAGAAGCGTCGCGACTTCTTCCTGAACAACGCGGCGAAGCTGTATAAGCAGGATTGAGATGTCTTCGTTCCTGGCCGCCGCGCGCGGCCTGGCGCCGCTGGTCGATACGTTGCGTGACCGGTTCGACAGCGATCGGACGTTGCCGCCGGCGCTCGTGGACGCCATGCACGCGGCGGATTTGTTCCGCATGTGGGTGCCGCGCGCGCTTGGCGGAGCCGAACTCGATCCGCTGAGTTTCCTGACGGTGATCGAGGAACTGTCGCGTCTCGACGGCTCGGTGGGTTGGTGCGCGGTGATTCCCGCCGGCTACGCACGCCTGTCGGGCGCTCTGGCCGAGGACGCCGCCCGAGAGATCTTCCTGGCTTCTGGCCGAGGCCTTCTCGTCGGCACATTGAACCCGACCGGGAAAGCCGCCAGCGTGCCGGGCGGTTTTAAGGTCACCGGCCGCTGGAGCTACGGCAGTTTCATCGGCTACGGCGATTGGGTGTTGGGCAACTGCATCACCGATGACGGCGGCTTCCGGCTGTGCCTGTTTCCCAAAGCCTCGGTCGAGGTATTTGACGTCTGGCACGTCGGCGGCCTGCGCGCGACCGGCAGCAACGACTTCCAGGTCACCGATCTGTTCGTTCCGGAGGCGCATACAGTTCCATTGGTCGATTTCCAACCGCCGCCGCGCCGTCCCGGACCCTTGTACGCCGTGCCGATGACCAGCACGTTCGTCAGTTGTGTCGCCACCGTCACGCTCGGCATCGCCCGCGCCGCCATCGAGGCGTTGGTCGATATCGCAGCCACCAAAACCAGCGCCGGATCGCCCACCGCGCTACGCGACAAGTCCATGGCACAGTCCGAGATCGCCAAGGCGGAAGCGCTCCTTCGCTCCGGCCGCGCCTACCTGTTCAACGAACTCGGCGCCATGTGGGCCAACGCCGAGGCCGGGAAACCCATATCGATGCAGGAACGAGCGCATGTGCGGCTCGCGGCGGTGCATGCGGCCCAATGCGCCATCCAGGCGGTGGATCTGACGTATGCTCTGGCCGGCGGCGCGTCGTTGTTTCAGGGCGGCCGTCTGGAGCGCTGTTTCCGCGATGTGCACGCGGCCGGTCAGCATGTGGCGCTCAGTCCGTTGGCCAATCTGGAACCGGTCGGGCGCGTGCTGTTTGGCATGCCGCCCGGCCTGGCGCGGTTCTGACACACGCGCCTCCCAAAAACGCCACATTGCCCCCATGTATGCGGGGCTGGCCTGCAAGGAGAGCTTCATGATTCGCCTGATAACGGTTTGCGCCGCGACCGCGCTGCTGCTGAGTGCCTGTGCCTCGGACACCACGAACCCGAACGGATCGGGCGCGGGGATGAACGGCACCGGCGGCGTCAACGGCGGCATGTCCAACGCGGGTCTGATGGGCGGCGGCCATGCCACGCCGGGCAGTCAGGAGGATCTGGCGCAGTCGGCCGGCGACCGGATTTACTTCGACACCGACCAAAGCGTGGTCACGCCTGACGCCCGCGCGGTTCTGGATCGCCAGGTGCAATGGCTGCAGCAGTATCCGCAAATCAGCGTGTGGGTCGCCGGCAACTGCGATGAGCGCGGGACCGAGGAATACAATCTGGCGCTCGGCCAACGCCGCGCCAACGCGGATCGCGATTACCTTGCCTCCCGCGGCATCGATGCCAGACGCGTGCAGACCATCAGTTACGGCAAGGATCGTCCCGTCGATCCCTCTTCCAACGAAGATGCCTGGGCGCATAACCGTAACGCGATCACATCGGTCCGCTGAGCACGCATCCTGCGGGGGGAATCAAAGACAGCCGGGATCGCGTTGGGTGTGCTCGCGTATTTCGTGTTCGCGCTGCACGATGCCGGGATCAAGTGGCTGGTCGCGGACATTCCGGTCGCCCAGGTGCTGTTCTTTCGCAGCGCGACGATTTTGGTCATTTGTCTGGCGATTGGACGGCGCAGGCTGTTGGAGCGTGCCGCGGCGTCATCGCTGAAACGCCCGCTGGCGTTTCGCGGCGTCGTCAATCTGATCGCGTGGCTGTGTTACTATACCGCCGCGCGATCGTTGCCGTTGGCGCAGTTGTTGTGCCTGTACTTCGCCGCGCCGTTGATGATCACCTTGATGGCGCGGCAAATTTTGAAGGAGCAGGTAACGCGCGCGCGATGGACGTCCGTTGGCGTTGGCTTCATCGGCGTCCTGTTCGCCTCCGACCCCTCCGGCGTGCGCGCATCGTTCCCCGCGCTGCTGGTGCTGGTCGCGGCGGCGTTGTGGGGTTACGGCATCATCCTGATGCGGCAGATCGCCCGGCAGGAACCAACCTTGCTGCAAATGGTGGCGATCAACACGGTGTTCCTGATCGCCACCGGCACGATGTGCCTGACCAACTGGCACGACCTGTCAACGACGCAGGTCGCGGAACTGGTCGGAGTCGGATTGATCGGCGGCCTCGCGCAGTTTCTGGTGTTCGAGGCGGCGCGAATCATACCCGCCTCGGTCATGGCCACCGTCGAATACAGCGCGTTGCCCTGGGCTTTTTTGCTCGGCTACTGGATCTGGCGCGATATTCCCGCCGCGCCCGTGTTCATTGGCGCCGGCCTGATCTTTCTGGCCGGCGCGATCCTGGTGCGCGCCGAACGTCAGTCGTAGGGCTCGATGGGAACCACCGGCCGCGGCAACGCGCCGCGATACTGATACGCACCCGGCGCCGAAGGATCGTGCGCCACCGTGCAACCGGCGTAACCGCCATCCTCGAAATGATAATGCCGCGTGTGCTGCGCGACGTCGCCCCAGATCGCACCAATCTGGTGATAATGAAACTGCACCGCCCGCCGTCGCAAATTCGACGTGTTGGGTTCGGTGAAATGATGCAACAGCGAATGAAAAATCAGCGCGTCGCCGGGCTCCATTTCCACCGCGATGCGCCGGCCGCGATCGACGTGCGATTCGACGATCCGGCAACGATTGAAATCGTCCTCGTGTTCATGCGGCACCCCGCCGCCGAGATGCGACCCCGGCACGAGTTCCATGCAGCCATTGCGTTTCGATGCCGAGTTCGAGCGCGATCCAGACGCCGACGATCAACCCCGGATCGGTGACCCGGAAATAGGATGCGTCCTGATGCCAGGGCTTTTCCGATCCGATGCGCGGCGGTTTGACCAGTGCCATTTCCTGGAACAGCACGCGCCCCTGCCCGAGCAACTGATCCAGCCGTGTGTGCAATCGCCGGTTCATCGCCGCCATTCTCAACGCGGGCGCGTCCTCGACGAAATCCATGTACTTGCGGATGTGAAATTCGCGCTGCTCCGGCGTCAGCTTCGCCGGATCCTGACCGTACTGGTACATCAGCGAGGTCTGGCCCGACGCGACCCGGCCGGTCGCGAGGTCGGACAGTGCCTGCTTGCACGCCTCCACGGATCGCGGTCCCAGAATGCCGCGCGCCAGGACCCAGCCCTCGCGGCGGTACTGCGCCAGTTCGTCGTCGGTGAAGCCGTCTCGCACCGTTTCCTCGCTCGTGTTGACGGACTGGTGTCCGTGTTTCAGCCTGCGTGGACTTTGCGTGAAACCCGAGGGGGAAACAATGGCGAGCGATTACACCGTTGGCGATCTGGTCGCCGAATTCCTGACCGCCTGCGGAGTCACCACCGCGTTCGGCATCGCCTCGGTGCACAACATTCCGATGCTGGACGCCATCGGCCGCCGCAACACCATCCGCTTCATGATGGCGCGCGGCGAACTCGGCGGTGCCCACATGGCGGACGGCTACGCCCGCGTTTCCGGCAGTCTGGGTGTGCTGTTTTCGTCGACAGGCCCAGGAGCGGCGAACACGATCGGGGGGTTGATCGAGGCGCGGTTTTCCGGGTCGCCGGTGTTGCACATCACCGGCATGACGATGTCGAAATTCGCCGATCGCGAGCTCGGGTCGGTGCATGACCCGATCGATCAGCTCGGCATGATGCGCTCGGTCTGCAAAAGCGCCTACCGTATCCGGTCCGCGCAACAGGCGCTCGGCATCCTGACCCGCGCGGCCACCGAGGCACTGACCGCGCCCACCGGCCCGGTCAGCGTCGAAGTGCCGATCGATCTGCAACGCGTGAAGATCGAGCGGCCGGCTATGCTTGACAGTTTCGTGCTGCCGATCCCGCCAGGCCGCACCCCGTCGGATATCGAAATGAATGAACTCGCCGCGCGGGTGAAAGCGGCGAAGCGTCCGATGTTGTGGATCGGGTCCGGCGCGCGCATCGCCAGCGCGGAGATCCTGAAGTTGCTCGACATGGGCTTCATCAGTGTCAACAGCATCAACGGCAAAGGTACCGTGCCCGAGGATCATCCGATGAGCCTCGGTGGTCTGCACGGCAACGGCATGCCGGGCGTGCAGGAATTCTACGCGACCTGCGATCTGCTGCTGGCCGTCGGCACGCGGTTGCGCGCGCGCGAAACCGGCGACCTGACCGTGAAGCTGCCGGCGAATATCGTGCATATCGATTGCGATCCGGCGGCGAACGGCCGCACCTATCCGGACACGTATTTCGTCTGTGGCGATTCGAAGTTGACGTTACAGGCGTTGCTGCCGCGGATCAGTGGGCAGATGACGATCGATCCCGGCTTCAAAGCGGAGTTCGCCGACCTCAAGCAAAAGGTGGTCGCCGATTTCCTCGGCACGCTGGGCGTTTACGGCGGGTTCAGTCAGCAACTGCGGAAAGTGCTACCGAAGGATGCGATCTGGGTGCGCGACGTGACGCAGAACAACACGACCTGGGGCGATCGCGTGTTCCCTGTCTACTCGCCGCATCAAAGCGTGTTCCCGGTCGGCGCCGGGATTGGTCAGGGATTGTCCCTGGCGCTCGGCGCGGCCGCCGCGGCGGGCGATCGGAAGACGATCTGCATGACCGGCGATGGCGGGTTCTTCCTCAACGTCGGCGAGCTTTGGACCGCGGTGCAGGAGAAGCTCGATCTCGTCGTGCTGGTCATGAACGATCGAGGCTACGGCGTGATCAAACGCATCCAGGACGCGACAGCGCAGGGCCGGCGGTTCTTCGCAGATTTGCAGGGTCCGGATATCGGGAAGCTGGCGGCGCTGTCGGACATTCCGTACTTCAAATGCAGCAGCGCGGATACGTTTGGCGCCACGGTCGCCCAGGCGCTGGCGATCAAGGGGCTGACGATGGTGGAGGTCGATATGACCGCGGTCGGGGAGTTCCCGCCGTATTATCCGTTCAACCGGCGGTAGGGACAGGCTACAGCGGCAGCAGTCCCTGCCGGTCCGCCGCCTTGCCACCATCCGCCGTCGCCCCCACCTCGCCATCGGTAAACCGCAGCCGCAGCCGCGCGCCCGCTTTCACACCGGCGGCCCGGGTGATCGGCGTCCCCTTCGGATCCGTCACGAGCGCGTAGCCGCGTGCCAGCACCGCCAGGGGCGACACCGACTCCAACCGCGCCGCCGTGCCCTCCAGCTTCGCGCGCGCCTCGCGCAGGGCCGCCCGCGGCACCCCGTCCGTCAGCCGCCCGAGCACCCGGCCCGCGCGCTGATGCACCGTGCCCACCGCCTGCCGCAGGCCCGACAGCAGCCGCTGCTCCGCCAGGCCGAGCGCATGCCGGCGGATCGTCACCAGATTGGGCAGCGCCAGCACCAGCCGGCCGCCGCGATCGCGCACTCTCTCCCGACCGGACAGCAGCATCGCGGGCAGATCAGGCAGGCGGCCGCTGAACGACGCCAGCGCCGCGCGCCGACGCTCCAACAGGTTGGGCAGCGCCAGCGCCAGCCGGTCGCCACGGTCGTCCAGCCGTTGCCGGGCGGTGCCGAGCAGCGAGGGCAGATCGGGTAACAGGCGCTCCGCGCGCAGCAACCGCAGCCGCCGGTCCCGCGTCACATGCGCCAGGGCTCCGGCCAGCCGCGCCGCCTTGTGCGCCAGGTCGGCGAGCAAATCTGCCTGGGCGGGTATCGCCATTTCCGCCGCGGCGGTCGGCGTCGGCGCGCGGCGGTCGGAGACGAAATCGATCAGCGTCGTGTCCGTCTCGTGCCCCACCGCGGAGATCAGCGGAATCCGGCATGCCGCGACCGCGCGCAGCACGATCTCCTCATTGAACGCCATCAGGTCTTCCAGGCTGCCGCCGCCGCGCGCGACGATCAGCACGTCCGGCCGCGCGCACGGGTCCATCCACCGGCAGCGCGTCGAACCCGGCGATCGCGGCGGCGATTTGCTGCGCGGCGCCCTCGCCCTGCACCGCGACGGGCCAGACCAGCAGATTGCGCGGAAACCGGCGTAGGATCGTGGTGCGGATGTCCTGGATCACCGCGCCGCGCTCGCTGGTGACCACGCCGATCACCCGCGGCAGCACCGGCAGCGGCACTTTCCGCTCCGCGTCGAACAACCCCTCGGCGGCGAGTCGCACCCGCAGCATCTCGATCCGCGCCAGCAACGCGCCGGCGCCGGCATATTCCATCCGCTCGACGATCAACTGGTACGAAGACCGCTCGCCATAGGCGGAGATGCGGCCGGTGGCGATCACCTCGACGCCGTTCTCGGGCACCAGGCCCAGCCGGGATACGGAGTTCTTCCAGACGATGCCGGAAAGTTTGGCGGATTCGTCCTTCAGCGAGAAATAGATGTGGCCGGACGGATACCGCTTCATTTCGGTGATCTCGCCGCGCACCCGGACGCGGCCGAACTCGCCCTCCAGCGTGCGTTTGATCGCGCCGGAGATTTCCGAGACCGTGAACTCGGGCAGGTTGCTGACGTTCAGACCAGGCGGGCGAGGGTCGTCCATGAGCGAAACCCTATGCTACACGACGGCACAACGGAACCAGGGGTAGGCCATGCGGGTGTTGGTGATCGGATCGGGTGGCCGCGAGCACGCATTGTGCTGGTCCATCGCCGCCAGTCCCTTGCTGGAGAAATTGTGGTGCGCGCCGGGCAACCCGGGCATCGCCGAGGTCGCCGAATGCGTGCCGATCGGCGTGATGGATTTTCCCGCCCTGGTGGACTTCGCTGTCACCAACAAGGTCAATCTCGTTGTGCCTGGTCCGGAGGCGCCGCTGGTCGCCGGCATCACCGACGCGATGGAGGCGGCGGGGATCGCCTGTTGCGGTCCCAGCATGGCGGCGGCGCAACTCGAGGGCAGCAAGACGTTCACCAAGGAAATCGCCGACGCGGCCGGCATTCCCACCGCGAAGTGGGAACGGTTCGAGGACGCCGAAGCCGCCCGGGAATTCGTCCGCCGCCGCGGTGCGCCGATCGTGGTCAAGGCCGACGGCCTGGCCGCCGGCAAGGGCGTGGTGGTCGCGGCAACCGAAGCCGAGGCGGTGACCGCGATCGACCAGATCATGGAACGCCGCGTGTTTGGCGAAGCCGGCGCCGCGGTGGTGCTCGAGGAATGTCTGATCGGCGAGGAAGTCTCGCTTTTCGCACTCTGCGATGGGGCGACGGCGGTGTTGCTCGGCTCGGCGCAGGACCACAAGCGAGTCGGGGACGGCGACATCGGGCCGAATACCGGTGGCATGGGTGCTTATGCGCCGGTGCCGGTATTCTCAGCCGCGGCGGAACAGGCGGCGTTTGACAGTATCATCCGGCCGGCACTGGCGGAGATGGAACGCCGCGGCACGCCGTTTCGCGGTGTGCTGTTCGCCGGACTGATGCTGACGCGAGACGGTCCAAAACTGATCGAGTTCAACGTTCGCTTCGGCGATCCGGAGTGCCAGATTTTGCTGTTGCGTTTGCGCTCCGACCTGCTGCCGGCGCTGCAGGCCGCGTGCGACGGAGAACTGGCGCATTTCGATCTGCGGTTGCTTCGATACCTCGGCCATCGCGGTCGTGATGGCGGCGCGCGGTTATCCCGAGGCTCCGGAGCGCGGCGGCGAGATCAACGGCCTGGCACGGGCCGCCGCGATCGACGGCGTTCAGGTGTTCCATGCCGGGACGGAACAGCGGTGCCGATGGGCGGATCAGAGCCGCGGGCGGCCGGGTGCTGGCGATATGCGCGACGGGGGATTCGCTGAAGCAGGCCCAGGACCGCGCTTATGAGGCGATAAGCCAGATCGGGTTTCCCGCCGGGTTCTGCCGTCGCGATATCGGATGGCGCGCGTTGCGGCCGTGAAACAGGCTGACCCTCCGGCGGCGGTGCCACCGGAAGGTCCCGCGGCCGCGATCAACGGCACCGATACGGGTGCCAGAAACACCACCCGCCGCCGCCGCGGCCTGGTTCGACAATACAGCCGGTCACTGAGACCGTGATCGCCGCGAGCAGCAAGAAAGTAATCAGACGGCGCATTTGATGCTCCCTTGTGGGGGTGGGTTGCGCAGCAGGTCGTCGCGTCCCCGGTGTTTTCCGCGTGCCTGCCCCACGGATTTCCGGATGGGGTCCGGATCGTTTGACCGACGTCGGGGGTGCTTGCCGATGGTGAGGCATATCGCTGTCGGTGGCGAAGTGCGATCTCCCCGGTGGTCCAAAGGACGCATGAGGCGGCGTCGCATCCCCTGGGACTAAATTTATAGACAAGTCGCGGTTGCGCCGCAACCAGATCGTCATTTCGTGGAACGCCAGATCGGGAGCGCTCGTGGGCCGGCGCGCCCCTGGCTGCGATCGGGGCATAGCACGCGGAAAGCGGCCGAGGTTTCGCACCGTCAGGCGTCGC
>CAVRDN010000107.1:0-18837 GCA_963719675.1 uncultured Alphaproteobacteria bacterium
TGATCTGCCGCGGCGCCGGAACGAGATCAGGTAGATCGACCCGCAGCGCATCCGCCTCGATCACCGTCAACCGCGGCGTGTCCGCGCCGGTGTTCACAATTCCCGCCAGTTCGGCGATGGCCGCCACCGCGCGGCGGTCGAGTTCGATGGCGACGATCTGTGCCGCGTCGGAAGCGAGCAGCGCACGGGTCAGGCCGCCCGGACCGGGCCCGATTTCAATTAAATTTCGCCCATCCAGATCGCCGGCGGCACGGACGATGCGCGCGGTTAAATTGCCATCCAGCAGAAAATGCTGACCGAGCGAATGCCGCGCGTCCAGGCCATGCGCCGCGATGACCGTGCGCAGCGGGGGCAGTTGGGCGACGTCAGACAAGCGCGAGGGCTCCGGCCTCGGACCCGCCAGGGGCGTTGCCGCCCGGACCCCCAGCAAAGGGCGAGGCCCTTTGCGATCTGTCCATTGGCCGGATGTAAGGGCGGGGCCAACACGGACCTTGAACGGTCGCGGTCGGCCCTTCCCTTACATCCGGCCAAAATGAATGGTTCCAAGGGCAGTGCCCTTGGTGGAGGTCCAGGAGGCGAAGCCTCCTGGTCGGGGTCCGGGGCGGAAGCCCCGCGCCCGGGTTGCATCGCTTCGTCGCGTGCCGCAGAAACGCGGTATGCGTTTCCTGCCTCTGCCCACCAGGCTCGACCGGTATATTTTCCGTCAGCTCTTCTGGGCGCTGATCGCGGTCACCGCCGGGCTGACGGCGCTGATCTGGCTGACCCAATCGCTGCGGTTTGTCGAACTGGTGGTAAATCGCGGCCTCTCCCTGCTGGTGTTCATGCGGCTGACCGGGCTGCTGATCCCCAGCTTCATCGCGGTCATCCTTCCCATTACCACCTATGTGGTGATCCAGTTCATCTATCAACGCCTGGCCGGCGACCGCGAGGTGACCGTCATGCGCGCCGCCGGCCTGTCGCCGTTCGCATTGGCGCGTCCGGCGCTGGCGGTGGCGCTGGTCGCGACCGGCGTCGGCTACTGGCTCAATCTGAACGTCGTGCCCAGCACGCTCGCGTCATTTCGCGAGTTTCAGTGGGAGATCCGCAACAAGGTCGCGGCATTCCTGTTGCAGGAAGGCGTGTTCACATCGATCTCCGATAAGTTGGTCGTCTATGTTCGATCGCGCTCTCCGGACGGGTCGCTGCACGGTATCCTGGTGGACAACTCGCGCGATCCCACCGTTCACGCCACCATTCTCGCCGAGTCGGGCCAGTTGATGGAGGGCACCAACGGCCCGCGCGTCCTGCTGATGAACGGCAGCCGCCAGGAAATCGACCATCAGACCGGCCGGCTGAACATGCTGACCTTCTCGGAGAACGAGCTCGATCTCGCCAACGCCTCCGGACCCGAAGGCGAACGACCGGCGGACATGTCGGAAGTCGGCCTCAAGGACCTGCTGCACCCACGTCTCGCCTTGCCGCGCGACGTGCCGAAATGGATCGCCGAGGCGCACAAGCGGCTCGCCGGTCCATTGGCGTCGATCTCCTACGCGCTGGTGGCGCTGGTGTCCGTGCTGACCGGCGCGTTCCAGCGCCATGGCGGTCTGTTGCGTCCGCTGCTGTCCGTCATCGCCGTCGTGTTGCTCGTGGCGCTTGGGCTGACCATCGACGGCCTGGCGGCGCGCGACAACGCCTTGATCCCCCTCATCTGGGTGCGCGCGATCCTGCCTGGCGTGATTTGCGCGATCGTGCTGTTCGCCCCCATCCGGTGGTCGCGACGCCTGCTGGGGCCGCATGAACCACCCTCGGGAACCCGGACGCGCCCGCTGGCCGGACCCTCGGTCGGAGCCACGACCGCGTGACGCTGACCATCACCCTCTCGCGCTACATCGCCCGGTTGTTCGTGACCGCCGTCGCCGCGGCGTGGGTGGCGCTGTCCGGCCTGGTCGCGATGTTCGACTTCATCGAACTGCTGCGCCGCTCCGCCAGCAAGCCGGACGCGACCTTCACGCTGGTTGGCGAGATCGCGGCGCTGCGGGTTCCATTCATCATGATGCAGATCCTGCCGTTCGCGGTGCTGTTGGGCGGGCTGCTGTGCTTCTGGCGCCTGACCCGCACGTCGGAGCTCGTGGTCGCCCGCGCCGCCGGCGTCTCCGCCTGGGAATTCCTGACCGTTCCCACGTTGTGCGCGTTGCTCATGGGCGCGGGAACCACGGCCGGGCTGAGCCCGCTGTCGTCGGCGATGCTGGCCCGCGCCGAGTCGCTGGAGACCGCCTACATCCAGACCGGCGGCGGTCCGCTGGCGCTGAACGGCGGCCAGCTCTGGCTCCGGCAATCGGACCGTGAACTCGACCCGAAAGGCGTCGCCATCATCCATGCCAGCGGCGTCGCCCTGAAAGGCGCGCAACTGACCACCGGACCGGTCAGTGTGTTCCGGCTCGACGACAACGACCATTTGCTGTCGCGGGTCGAGGCCTCCAATGGCTATCTGGCGAACCGGCACTGGGAATTCGGCAACGCCCGCACCATCCGTCCCGATCAGTTGCCGGAGCCGCCCAAGGAACTGCGGCTGCCAACGGATCTGACCGTGACGCGGGTGCAGGACAGTTTCGCATCGCCCGACACGCTCTCGGTCTGGGTGCTGCCGGATTTCATCTCGCTGCTGGAGCGGTCGGGCTTCTCCTCGGTCCGCCATCGGTTGCATTTTCAGTCGCTGCTGGCGCTGCCGTTGCTGTGCGCGACGATGGCGCTGGTCGCCGCCGGGTTTTCCATGCGGCCGGCGCGCCGCGGTGGCGTGGCGAAGATGATCGGCGGCGGCGTGGCGGCTGGTTTTACGTTGTTCGTGATCTCCAAGGTGGCAGAGGAATTCGGCCAATCCGGCGCCCTTCCCGTATCCCTCGCCGCCTGGGCTCCCGCCGCGTCCGGGCTCATGCTGGCGGTGGCCCTGCTGCTGCATACGGAAGACGGCTGACCATGAGACGGATGTCTGTTCGGCCCGGTATCTCGGCGGCCAGCGGCCCGCACCCCGCTGGCCCGCACCCCGCTGGCCCGCACCCCGCTGGTCCCCGCCACGGCAGCCCGCACCCCGCTGGCCCGCACCCCGCTGGTCCCAGTGCCTTTCCCTGCCGCTGTCCCTGTCCCTGTCCCTGTCCCTGGACCGATGGCCCGCGCCTCGTTGCCTCTCCTGGCCGCCGCCGCCCTGGCGCTTGGCTGCCTGGTCATGCCCCTCACCGGCGCGCGGGCCCAACTGAGCAAACTCGCCACCGTCGGGACGACGTCGCCGGCCAACAAGAACGAGCCCGTCACCTTCACCGCCGACCAGGTCGAGTACCGATCGGGAGCACGGGCTGGTCACCGCGCGCGGCCATGTCGAGGCATGGCAGGCCGGCCGTGTCGTGCGCGCCGATGAGATGACGTTCAACCGCGAGACCGGCGTCGTCGTGGCGGTCGGCAACGTCGTCATGCTGGAACCCACCGGTCAGGTGCTGTTCGCCCAATACGCGGAACTGAGCCGCGACATGAGCGAAGGCATCCTGGAGACCGTTCGCGCGCAGCTCGACAACAACGGCAAGATGGCGGCCAACGGCATGCGGCGGACCGGCGGCCTGCTGAACGTGTTGTCCCGCGTGGTTTATTCCGCCTGCGATCTTTGTAAGAAGGATCCGACCCGGCCGCCGCTGTGGGAAATCGAGGCCGCGTCGGCGGTGCAGGATACCGAGCATAAGACCATTGAATACCGCGATGCCGTGTTGCGCATGGACGGCATTCCCGTCGCCTGGACGCCGTTCTTCGCGCATCCCGATCCCTCGGTGCCGCGGCAATCGGGATTGCTGCCGCCGATCATCGGCAATTCATCGCAACTCGGCGCGTTTTACGGCCAGCCGGACTATTGGGTGATCGACGGTCAGTCGGATGCGACGTTCACGCCGCTGATCACCACCAAGACCGGCGCGGTGATCGACACCCAGTACCGCCGCCGGTTCAATGACGGCACGCTGTTCGTCAATTTGTCGGGAGGCTACGAGACGGGATCGGTGCAAGGCAGTCTCGCCACCCGCGGTCAGTTCACGATCGACGATACGTGGCGGTGGGGCTTCGACATCAATCGCGCGTCGTCCAGTCAGTTCGTGCTCAATCAGCACATCCTGCTTGGCCTGGCTGGCGACTCCAACGTGCTGCCGACCAACATTTATCTCGAAGGGTTTGGCGAGGGATCCTATTCGCGGGTCGACGTCAAAGCCTATCAAGGCCTGGTCTCGGAGATTTCCACCGCCAAATTGCCCGTCGTGCTGCCGCGCTACGTCTACAGTTATATCGGCACTCCCGACAGTCTGGGCGGACGGACCTCGGTCGATACCGGCGTATTCAACGTGTTGCGCGACGATGGCACCAACACGCGGCGCGCCAATCTCACGGTGAACTGGGAGCGGCCGTTCCAGGGATCGTTTGGCGATCTTTGGAAAGTCACGCTGCACGGCGACTCGGCCGCCTACGATGCCTCTCAGTTCGACGAGCAGCCGAATTATGGCCTGCGTCATAACGTCGATACCGCGCAGGCGCAGGTCGGCGTCGCGGTGGATTTCAGTTGGCCGTGGATGCGCGACAGTGGAAAATGGGGAACGCAACTGATCGAGCCGAAGCTGCAACTGGTGGTGCAACCCAGAACCGGCGACAGCCAGTTGGCGAAAATTCCCAACGAGGACAGTTTGTCGTTCGAGTTTTCCGACGCCAACTTGTTCGGTTTCAATCGTTTCGAGGGCATCGACCGGCTGGAGGGCGGCACCCGCCTCAACGCGGCGCTGCACGGCGCGTGGTACCTGGGTTCCACATTGTTCGACGGCCTGATCGGGCAATCCTATCAAACGGCCCAGGACAATCTGTTTCCGGAATCGTCGGGGCTGCACGATACCGTGTCCGACGTGGTCGCGCGCGTGTCGTTCTCCCCGTCACCGTGGCTCGACCTGACGTACCGCACACGGCTGGACAAGACGAGTTTCAATACCCGCATGGCGGATGCCACGATCTCCCTCGGCACCGACAGGCTACGTCTGACCGGTGGCTATCTCTACACGACATTCGATCCGTTTTACTTTTACGATACGCCACAGCCGATCCCGACCACCTCAGGTTATTTCGAACCGCGCAATGAGGCGACCGCCGGGTTGTCCAGCCGTTGGGGACATTACCGGTTCAGCCTGTCGGCGCGCCGGAATCTGGCGACCAATCAAATGATCTATTACGGTGCGACCGCCGCGTACGAGGATGAGTGCTTCATCCTCGACGTCCGCTTTACGAGGCGGTACACTTCGCTGTTGAACGACCACGGTTCAACCGCGTTGTTGTTCTTCTTCACGTTCAAGACGGTCGGCCAGGTCGGCTACCGCGCCATCTGAAACAGGGATGAGGTAGATGCCAACTACATCTGGGACGCCGGCCGGGACGCTTGTTCGGGTGCCCCGACGCGGCCCATCATCGCGCTTTGGCACCGCCATCGTGGGCGCGTGCCTGTTGCTGGCAGCCACGACCCAGATAGCGCCGGCGCAGACGCGCGCCGGACCGCCCAGAGGCGCGCATCCGGGCACCGCGCCGGCCGCCGCGGCAGCACCCGGCACCGGCACGCCGGTGATCGGTACGCCGCTGCCTGGCATGCGGATCGTCGCGGTGGTCAGCGGCGACGTGATCACCAGCGGCGACGTCGAAAACCGCGCCCGTCTGTTCGCGCTGTCGACCGGACTGCCCACCACGCCGGATGTCATCGACCGTCTGAAGACCCAGATCAGCAACCAACTGGTGGACGAGAAACTGCGTCTGCAGGAAGCGCAGCGGCGCAAGATCGTCGTGCCGGACAAGCAAATCGCCGCCGCCATCCACGATATCGAGCAGCGCAACGGCATGCCGGAAGGCGCCATGCGGCAAAAGCTCGCCTCCCTCGGCGTCAGCGTCCGCACGTTGATCGATCAGATCCGCGTGCAACTGGCGTGGACCCAGGTGTTGCGCGAGCAACTCGCGGACAAGATCAATGTCACCGACAGTGAAATCGATGAGCAAATGCGGCTGCACCAGGCGCAAATGGGCAAGCCGGAATACCGTGTCGGCGAGATTTTCATTCCGGTCGACGATCCCGCCAACATATCGGACGCGCAGCGCTTCGCCGAGACGGTGATCGGGGAGTTACGGTCCGGTGCGTTGTTCTCGGCCGTCGCGGCGCAGTTCAGCCAGACCCAGACGGCGCTGGAGGGCGGCGAACTGGGCTGGGTGCAGCCGGATCAACTCGATCCGCAGGTGGCGCGCCTGGTGACCGAGATGCCGGTGGGCGCGGTCAGTAATCCGGTGAAGGTGCCGGGCGGGTTCGACATCGTCACCTTGCAGGGCAAGCGGACGGTTGGCAGCGATATCGGCACGTTCGTCACGATGCGGCAATTGTTCCTGCCGTTTACCGACCCACTCGATCCGCAGCATCCGACGGATCAGCAACGGCAGGCGCTGGATCAGGCGCGCGCGCTGGCCGCCAGCATCAAGAGCTGCCCGCAGATGGAAGCGGCGGCGAAGATCCATCCGTCGGCGCGGCCGGTCGATCCCGGCGAGGTGCGGCTGGAGACCGTGAACCCGCCGCCGTTCCGCGACATGCTGACGAAATTGCCGGTTGGCGAGGCCAGTCAGCCGCTGGTCGCGAACGACGGCATCGCGGTGGTGATCCTGTGTTCGAAGGAGCAGAAGAACGCGGCGGAACTGACCAAGGAAGACGTGCGCCGCCGGCTGATCACCGACCGGGTCGAGATGGCATCACGGCAGTTGATGCGGGATCTGCGGCGAAAGGCGACGATCCAGCGGTTCGATCACGCGGCGTGAGGCGCGGGGAAGGCGGGTAAGGGCAGACGCCGGCGATGTTGACTGCTTTCGTCGCCGACACTGTCAAAGTCATCGCTCCGGCTTTGGTGGTTCGCGATGCATCAGTTGCTCGCGCAATCGTTCATGGGTCGTCCCATCCTCCGCCGCATGGCGTTGACGTTCGACGTTGCGCCCCTGGGCAGCGGCTTGGTCAAGAATGTGGTCGGCAGATTGAATGAGGCGCGCCGCCTCAAGCTCCCGAAGGAAGTCGCCCGTCCCGATCAGACTGACCCGTTCGTCGACGATGGCACGCCGCTTTTCGACATCGGTGTCCTCAAACAACAGCAACGCCTCCGCTTCCGGATCAGTCCGCAAAAATCGTTCCAGTGCCTCAATCGCCGCTTGCTCGCCAAGGCCGCGGATGGACCGTCCCTCTTCGAGACGGCGTTGTTGATCGATGCCGATGTCCGTGGGAACGATACGCACCGTGTCGAGGTGAGCATTGATCCATGCCACGATCTGCTCGGCTCCGGGCGCGCCGTGCACGCGTGTTGCTTCAATATAAACCGCGTCGGGAATCCGCACCGCCAGGCCGGGGCGCAACAAAGCGTCGAGCGCATCCGCGAGAACCAGCGTGAACAGCGGCGACGTGTCGGTGACGATGAGACTGAACGGCTTGCTCACTTATGCGCGCGCAAGGCTTCGCGGACGATGGCCCGCCCGCGCTCGCGCGCGGCGACATTTGGTCCAACCATCGCCGCGATTGGCGGACGAAGCCCCAGCTCGCCGAGCGCGCCAAGCACCTGCACATAGTTTTCGAAGCCGCGCTCCTGGAGCGCATGCCAGGTGATCTCTCCAGCGGCGTATTGGCGGATCAGCTTTTCGCGTTCGCTCTCGATCATGTTTTGTTCTTAGCACAGAAGGCGGTCCAGAGACAAGGCAAAGTTCCGATAAAGGACATTGGCGGAGACAGCGGTAGCACCGGGGCGTCCGCCTGAAACTATCGGTCAAATCTGTTATCAAGAGTAAATCGTTGCACGAAAGTAGGCGACCGGAGCCGGGCTGCGGCAACGCGGTCACGTTCGCTTCTCAAAAGGTGGTAGCAATGAATTTCAGGACTCTGGCTTTCACTCCTTGCAAGAGATGGTCGAGGGCGCCTGATCGCCAACAGCGCCGAATGGTATGGAGATCTGCTTTGTCCTGGCCAGGACCAACGGAGTCACCGCGTTCAATCGGGTCCGACAACCATTCCGTTTTCGTCGCGAGCACAGGCGCATATCATGCGCCTGTGCTGAGATCGACTTTTGAGATTCGCAAACCCTTGTTTTCGTAGGCTCGTTTTTCGTCTCAAATCGTGCCCTTGAATGGAAAGCTGGTGGGTTAACTCGTGGCCCGTTCCATACCAGGTGAGGGGCAGCCTGTGGTGGGTCCTAGAGGCCGCCTGACGCCGCCGATAACGTCTTTCGCTCGTTGACTGACGAGGAGGACGACCAATGCGTACCAACATGATGATCATCGCATCTGCTCTGACGATGGGGCTGGTTAATCGAGCCTGCGGGCAACTGTCCTTTTCTGGAATCCCCTATCAGCAGGCTATTGGAAGCGGGACTGCGGGGCTCCCAACCATGCAGGAACCCGGCGACCTAATACAAGTGGGTCGTTTATCACCTGGACCGGGATTCAACCCTCAATTTTTCAGCCTGCCAGTTTCTGCATTTGCAAGCCAGCAGGATTTGAACAATGGTTTGACGGAATTGTCCAACGGACAGGCACAACTAAACAACACGCTGACGCAACTCACCAGCGCGCAAAATCAGTTGGCGAATATGATAAATCAGCAGCGTTCACGTGATGCGCAAGGCGCGGCGCTCGCTGGCGCGATGACCATTATCTCCCCAAACAATGGCGATCGCTTCTCGCTTACAATCAGCGGAGCCGGATTTGACGGCGAGGGCGCAGGAGCAGTTACCGTCACGTATCGGCCAACACCGTGGGCACTAATGTTTGTAGGATACGCGCGGAGTAGCGATCTCAACATGGCGAAGGGCGGCGTTTCTTTCTCATTCCCCTAGTGAGCCATTGAGGGGTCACCAGACGATTTGTGCAAAATCGTCTAATAACCCCATTGACGGCTGCTATCCGACCGTCCCGCAAAGGACGGCTTATGGGACGGTGCCTGGTGACGCGGCATGCTCGGGACCGTGCCCATCGCGTGCTCGATATCTTGTCAATTGGCACTCGACAGTGCGCCTGTCACGCTTCCCGTTCCTGGGAGTATATGAAAGCTTCGTGACCTTGGCGCGCTTCGTGAGCTTCGCGACATGGCGAACCGCGACCCACGCTCGGACGACACGCTTAAGGATATCCTTTGTTGTACGCGCGAGCTAAAAAACTCATCATGAAGCTCACGAAGCGCGCCAAGATCACGAGGCCTCCTCGCGGACGCCAGACGGCGGCGGCCACTCGCCGACAGCACGTCCGGCGCGAATCATCCTCGAAAGCCTCGGCATAACAGAACGTGTTGCCGGCCCCGGACGTCATTCGACTTTCGCGCCCCGCTCAACCCACACTTCCCATCCGCACCCCCGGATGGAAATGCGCGTAAACCCGTCGCGCGATTTCCTTATTAATCCCCGGCACCGACTCCAGATCGCCCAACCCCGCCATCTTAACGCCACGCGCCGACCCGAAATGGTTCAGCAACGCGCGTTTCCGAGCGGCACCGATCCCCTGCACCTCGTCCAGTTCGCTCTGCCGGATCGCCTTCGAGCGTCCGGCGCGATGCGTGGTGATGGCGAAACGATGAGCCTCGTCCCGAATACGCTGCAAAAAGTACAACACCGGATCGCGCGGCGGTAACTGAAACGCGTCCATCCCGTCGGTGTGCAGCCATTCGCGGCCGGCGTCGCGATCCGGTCCTTTCGCGATCGCGACGAGCTTCACGTCGGACACGCCGAGTTCCTCCAGCACGCCGCGCACCGCCGACAACTGGCCCGCGCCACCGTCGATCAGCACGATATCCGGCCAGTCCGACGCCGGCGCGCCCTCCGCCTGTTCCTTCAATCCGCGTGAGAAACGACGTGTCAGGACCTCCTTCATCATCGCGAAGTCGTCGCCAGGCGTGATCACGCCGCGGATGCCGAACTTGCGATACGCCGCCTTGTTGAACCCCTCCGGGCCGGCGACGATCATCACGCCATACGGATTGGTGCCCATGATGTGGGAATTATCGTAAACCTCGATCCGTTGCGGTGGCGCATCCATCCCGAACAGCTTCGCGACACCATCAAGCAGTTTCGCCTGACCGGCCGTCTCCGCGAGTTTGCGTTCCAGCGCCTCGCGCGCGTTGATTTCGGCGTGCAGGATCACGTCGTGCTTCTCGCCGCGCTTCGGCACGTGGATTTCGACCTTGCGGCCGGCTTTGAGGGTCAGCGCCTCGGCCACCAGTTCCTGTTCCGGCAGTTCGTGATTGATCAGCACCAGCGTCGGCGGTGGCTTATCGTCGTAGAACTGCGCGATGAACGCGCTGAGTACCTCGGGCGTTTCCTCGGCGCGCGTGTGGGTCGGAAAGAACGCGCGATTGCCGTTGTTGCGGCCGCCGCGCACGAAGAACACCTGCACGCAGGTCTGTCCGGCGATCTGCCAGGCGGCGATGACGTCGGCGTCCTCCAGGCTCGCCGGGTTCACCACGTCGTTGCCTTGCACGAACGTCAGGCCGCGGATGCGGTCGCGGATCGCGGCGGCGCGCTCGAACTCCAGCGTTTCGGCGGCGTGCTCCATCTCGTTCGCGAGCTCGCGCTGCACGATGCCCGACTTACCCGCCAGAAACGCCTTGGCCTGATTGACGAGTTTGCCGTACTCGACCTCATCGATGCGGCCGACGCAGGGCGCCGAGCAGCGCTTGATCTGATACAGCAGACACGGCCGGCTGCGATTGGCGAACACGGTGTCGGCGCAGGATCGCAACAGGAACACGCGTTGCATCGCGGTCACGGTTTGATTGACCGCCCAGGCGGAGGCGAAGGGACCGTAGTAGGAGCCTTTGCGGGTGCGGGCGCCGCGATGCTTGGCGATCTGCGGGTAAGGATGATCTTCCGTCAGCATCAGCCACGGATAGGATTTGTCGTCGCGCAGGACGATGTTGAACCGCGGCTTCAGGCGCTTGATGAGGTTCGCTTCCAGCAGCAGCGCCTCGGCCTCGGTATGGGTGGTGATGACCTCCATCGCCGCGGTCTCGGACACCATGCGCCGCAGGCGCTCCGGCAGGCGGCCGATTTGCGTGTAGGACAGCACCCGGCGCTTCAGGCTGCGCGCCTTGCCGACGTAAAGCGCGTCGCCTTTGTCGTCGAGCATCCGGTACACGCCGGGATTGGCCGGCATGGTTTCCATTGCCGCCTCGATCACGGCAACGCCTCTGGGGACGCCGCTGGGGACACCGCTGGGGACGCCGCTGGGGACACCGCTGGGGACACCGCTGGGGACGCCCCTGGGGACACCCATGGGAACGCTCGGAGCGTCCGGAGGCTCGGGTTCGGCCGGGAGTTCTGACTCGGGCGGACTCATGTCTTTGGTTTAGCGCGTTTCAATGGGCCCGGTGGAGGGGAGACCGACCGAAATTGCCCAGTACATTAGCATATCATTCATCAATTGGCGGTTGGCGCGATCAGGATCAATGGGTTAGAGGTTCATCCACAAAACCTGTGGATAAGTCTGTCGACAAGGTTTTTGACAACTCCATGAAAGCGGCGGTTTCCCTGAGAATTCTTAAGCCTTGATTAAATTTTAGCCACTCTGCAACCCATTGAATTCACGGATATATTTGTCCTCCAACCGGATCGATCCTTTTGCCCCGCGATACAAGCCCAGGACCTCCGGGCGGTTTCACGGGGTTGTGATCAATTTCCCTGCCGCCGCTCGATTTCGACGCCGGCGGAGGTCGAGTCCGGGAATACATCCAGCTTTTCGACCCGGATCCGCGCCAGGTGAACTCTGGGATCAGCGAGGCACGCTTCGGCGATGCGTTCGGCCAAAGTTTCGACCAACCGGACGTGGCCAGACGTAACGATGCGGCGCACCGCGTTGGCGATCTGCTCGTAATCGACCACGCGGGTCAGTTCGTCGCGGCCGACGCCGGTGCGCGACAACGGACGAGCGCCATCGTCCTCGACCCCGAGATCGACGTTGATCCGCACCCGCTGCGTCGCTTCGTGCTCGGGCGGATGCACGCCGATGCTGGCCTGCAGCACCATGTCGCGGAGAAACACGTGGCGCAGGCCTCGGGCGGCATCGGCGATGCGTTGCGTATCCATGCGGCCTCCTGGCCTGTCTCACGCCGGCGGCGGCGCGCCGTCCGGGACGATCATCTGGCCGGTCATCGATGCGAACGCAAGGATGGCCAACGCGGCCTGCCCGATTTCCGCTCCTGGGTGTGGATCGGGCCCGGCGTTGATCCCGTTGACCCGAATGCGCGGCGCGAGAGCAAGCGCCATCGTCTAAGTCAACGTCCAAAGCGCCGCCTTCGATAAGGTGTACGACACGAGTTGCGGGCACACCCGCTGGTCCAGCAGATTGATCACCACACCCTCGCGCGTTGGCGGCAACGCGTTGGCGAACTGCTGGATCAGCACGAGCGGCGCGCGCAGATTCGTCTGGATGTGCATATCCCAGGTCGCGCGCGTCGCGTCATCCCAGGCATCGTGCTCCAGCGCGCTCGCGGCGTTGACCAGCACGCCGACCGGACCGATCGCCGCCGCCGCGCGTGCGATCAGCGCCGCGCTCTGGGCTTCGTCGGACAGGTCCGCCGGCAAGGCGACGACACCGTCCGGAACGTCCGCCTCGGCCTCGGGATGGCACTGAAGCGCGACCGCGAAACCCGCCTTGGCGAGTGCCGCGGCCAACGCCGGATGCCTGGTCCCGCCGGTGATCAACGCGGTCCGAGGAATGGTCTCGGAGATGGTGAACTTCATGGCCCCCGGCGTCGCATCCCGCCTCTGCCAGGCTTGCCGCCGCGCCGCTTGCTCGGGTCGTAGCCACCGCCACCCGGTCCCATCGGCTCCGGCGTCCGATCGCGCTTCGGCCGCAGGCTCGCGCTCGCCCGAGGTGGCGGCTCCAGGCCAAGGTCGAGGGCTTCCAGCCGCTTGATCTCGTCGCGCAGGCGGGCGGCTTCCTCGAATTCCAGATCGGCGGCGGCGGTGCGCATCCGTTTCTCCAGATCGGCGATGGCGGATTTCAGATCCTTGCCGACGAATTCGGCGACACCGGAGTCCTTGACCGGCGCGACCGTCACGTAATCCTGTTCGAATACGCTCTCCAGCACTTTGCCGATCTGCTTGCGCACCGATTGTGGCGTGATCCCGTGGTCTTCGTTCCAGGTGCGTTGCTTGTTGCGCCGTCGTTCGGTCTCCTCGATCGCCGCGCGCAGCGAGCGGGTCATCGTGTCGGCGTACAGGATGACCTTGCCGTCGATGTTGCGGGCGGCGCGGCCGATGGTCTGGATCAACGAGGTTTGCGAGCGCAGGAACCCTTCCTTGTCGGCGTCCAGGATCGCCACCAGCATGCACTCCGGAATGTCGAGACCTTCGCGCAGCAGATTGATCCCGACCAGCACGTCAAACACGCCGATCCGTAGGTCACGGATGATCTCGATCCGCTCCAGCGTGTCGACGTCGGAGTGCAGGTAACGCACTTTGACGCCGTGCTCGGTCAGATAGTCGGTCAGATCCTCGGCCATGCGCTTGGTGAGCGTGGTGACCAGCACGCGTCCGCCACTGGCCGCGACGGCACGGCATTCCGCCAGCAGATCGTCCACCTGATGTTCGACCGGCCGGATTTCCGTGATCGGGTCGATCAGGCCGGTGGGACGGATGACCTGCTCGGCGAACACGCCGGCGGTACGCTCCATTTCCCAGGGGCCGGGCGTGGCGGAGACGAAGATCGACATCGGGCGGAAGCGTTCCCATTCCTCGAACTTCAACGGCCGGTTGTCGATGCAGGACGGCAGGCGGAAGCCGAACTCCGACAGGATGCTTTTGCGCGCGATAGTCGCCGCGATACATGCCGCCAAGCTGCGGCACGGTGACATGGCTTTCATCGACGATCAGCAGAGCGTTTTCCGGCAGATACTCGAACAAGGTCGGCGGCGGATCGCCGGGCTCGCGGCCGGTCAGATAGCGCGAGTAGTTTTCGATCCCCTTGCACGACCCGGTGGTCTCCATCATTTCGATGTCGAACGTGGTGCGCTGGGTCAGCCGCTCGATTTCCAGCAGCTTGCCTTCGCTGCTCAGTTCCTCGATGCGCTGCTTGAGTTCGACTTTGATGTCGCGGATCGCCTGCGCCAGTGTGGGCCGCGGCGTCACGTAATGGCTGTTGGCGTAGACGGTGATTTCCTTCAGCGCGGCGGCCTTCTCGCCGGTCAGCGGATCGAACTCGTGGATCTGCTTCGATTTCGTCGCCGAACAGCGTGATGCGCCAGGCGCGATCCTCGTAATGACTGGGGAAGATGTCGACGATTTCGCCGCGCAGCCGGAAGTTGCCGCGCTGGAATGACGTGTCGTTGCGGCGGTATTGCAGATCGACCAGCGCGCGGGCCAGCGTGTCGCGGTCGATCGAGCCGCCGACTTCCAGTTTCACCACCATCTTGGCGTAGGTCTCGACCGAGCCGATACCGTAAATGCACGACACCGAGGCGACGATCACCACGTCGTTGCGTTCCAGCAGCGACTGCGTGGCGGCGTGGCGCATGCGGTCGATCTGCTCGTTGATCTGCGCGTCTTTCTCGATATAGGTGTCGGTTCGCGGAACGTAGGCTTCGGGCTGGTAGTAATCGTAATAGCTGACGAAATACTCGACCGCGTTATCCGGGAAGAAGCTCTTCATCTCGCCGTAAAGCTGCGCCGCGAGCGTCTTGTTCGGCGCCAGGATCAGGGTCGGCTTCTGCACCGCCTCGATCACCTTCGCCATGGTGAAGGTCTTGCCCGAGCCGGTGACGCCGAGCAGCACCTGATCGCGGTCCTCGGCGCCGATGCCGCGCACGAGTTCGGTGATCGCGGTCGGCTGATCGCCGGCCGGTTCGTACTCCGACACGACCTTCAGGCGCCGGGTCAGCGGTTTCGCCGGCTGCTTCTGTGGCATGAACAGCAGCGGCGGCGGGGTCATCAAGGCCTGAGACATGGTGCGGATTTCCTCAGCGCAGACCGAGTTCGCGACGGGCGCGTTCCAGCGGATCGGTGCCGTCGCGGCGGGACAAAGCCCAGTTGGAGCGAAGGCCGCCACCGGCGGGGGCGGGTTGGCCGCGGGAGACCTCGAACACGACGGTGCGGCGTTGGATACGCCAGGCGCCGTCGCGGCGGGTCATGTGATCGACGTAGCGGCCGACGACCTCGGTTTCCACCGCCTGATCGGGCTGGATCGGGGCGCCGCGCAGATACGGCAGCCGCGCATCGCCCGCCTCCGGGGAGATGCGCTGGTGGGTGATGAAGTCCAACTCGGCCAACGCGCTGTCGGGGCCGGCGAACTCGATCGTCAGGTTGCTGACGACGTGCATCGACTGCTCGATGGTGGCGTGGCGTTTGATGAGCGATGCGATGAAGCCGTCGATATCGCCCTTGTAGTTGCCGTGATCGTCATGCGCGTCGGGATGGTAGGCGGAGCGCACGAGATCCCAGTTCTTGCGATCCACGCCGCGCACGTAGCGCAGCAGGCAGGCCTCGATTTCGCGGCGGTCCGCGAGGGTGTCAGATCCAGATTGGTCGTCCAAATGATCCTCCGTTGCGCGGCCCGTTATTGTGCGCCGAACCGGTGCGCCGGTGAAGTGGTTCGCGTCTCGTTGACGGTCCCGGTTTCGGTCCGCGACCTGGCGGGCCGTCATCGTCGGGCCCGACCCCGGTGAACCACATATCGTGAACCACGTGGCGATCGTGCGTGCTGTGCGTGACGTTCGGATCGACGTGCCCGAACATGACGCGGAGCGATCGGAGCACGAGAACCGGCACCAAGGCCGGCCCGACACCGTTGGCGTGCCGTGAGGTTGGCGGCCTGGCGGTTCCACTGATACACGAGGGATCAAAGATGCGTCGGCCGGTTGCCCATTCAAGAGTGCATCCAAAGCGGGCGGGAACGTTCACCCACCAGGTGCCTCGGTTGACCTGACCCGGAGCGCCGCTGAGCAAGGCGATTGATGCGCTTCCTGGTCACTCCTCCGTTCGGCGAGCGCGTCCGGGCACCGTTTCTGCTGCTGGTGGCGCTGACCGCCTGCGGCACCATGGGGATGCACGTGATCATCCCGGCGCTGCCCGCGACCGCCCGCGCGCTGCACATGTCGATCAGCACGACGCAGTTGACGATCACGCTGTATCTGGTCGGGCTCGCGTTCGGGCAGTTGTTCTACGGACCGGTGTCGGACCGGTTCGGACGGCGGCCGGTGTTGCTGGCCGGCCTCAGTCTGTTCACGGTGGCCAGCGTCGTCACCGCGTGCGCGCCCAACGCCGGCGTGTTGATCGGCTCCCGCATCCTGCAGTCCGTCGGCGGGTGCGCGGGTCTCGTGCTCGGCCGCGCGGCGGTGCGGGACAGCGCCACGCCGGACCAGGCGGCGGGTCAACTCGCGATGCTGACTTTGGTGATGTCGGTGGTGCCGGCTCTGGCGCCCGCGGTCGGCGGCTATCTTACCGCGTACATTCATTGGCGCGCGAGCTACGTGCTGCTGGCCGCGATGGGCGGCCTCACGTTGCTGGTCGCGTTCCTGATATTGCCCGAAACCAACCGGACCCGGATCGGAGGAGCTTCGGGCGGATCGTTGCTGACCGGCTACGCCATCCTGACGCGGTCGCGGTCGTTTCTGGGCTTCGCGGTGGGCGGAGCGTGCTCGACCACGTCGTTCTATGCGTTCATGTCGGCCTCGCCGTTCATCTTCGAAAACGTGCTGCATCGGCCCACGCAGGAGGTCGGGCTGTATTACATCCTGCTGATGGGCGGCGTCGGCGCGGGCAGCTTTCTGGCCAATCGAGTGTCCCGCGTGGTGCCGCTGCGCCGGGGCTTGCAGATCGCGAATTGCGTCACGATCGTCGGCGCCTCGCTGTTCATGGCGTTCGACGTGTTCAACGTCTTGTCCGGACCCTCGGTGACCGGCGCGGTGACGCTGTTCATGGTCGGCGCCGGCATGGCCAGTCCGTTCGCGCTGGCGGGCTCCGTCAGCGTCAATCCGCGAGCGATCGGCGCGGCATCCGGTTTGTACGGGTTCTTCCAGATGGGCTATGGAATGTTGTGCACGGTGGCGGTGGAGTTGTGGCATCCCGGCGCGGTCTGGCCGGTCGCGACGATCATGCTGGCGTCGGTGCTCGCCGGTCAGGTCATCATCACACTGGGTGCGCGCACCACGAGGTCGTGAGCCAGGCGATCACTCAGCCGCGGACATCATCTTCGATGCGCGTTTTGGCCGCCAGATGACGCCTTCGCTGGCCACGCAACCGGGCGGACACTGGCCCGTCCCGGCTTCCTCGTCCCCATCTCCCGCATCACCTCGGCGACGGTGAAACCGGCCCACCAGGCGCCGTCGTTCGCCCGCGCGTATTCAGCCCCCAGCTCGCGCCGCAACAGCTCATCCACACCGGCCAGAGCCGGCTGGCCATCGTTGGTGGCACGCACCGCGCGTTTGATTCCGTCGGCGGAATGCACCACCTGTCGCATGCATTTGTAGAGCGCATTTCCCGTCATGCCCGTGGCCATCTCGTCCTCCGTATGGTTTGGCCGCGGGGGCGGCGTGTCCGATGAGGTCGGCCGCCCCAGGCTGATCCGATTGGCACGACAATGCTTGCGGCCTGGTATCCGGCGTCCCCGCGCGTGGGAACACAACGTCGCGGGACGATTTACCCGGCGGTGCGCGCGCGCTAAGGTCGTGTCATGGACAACGATGAAAAACGCTCTCACCACGACCTCGGTGGCGTGTCGAAATTCATGTGTGAAGCGGTCGATGTGGAACCGCACGCGCTGACGGCGTTCGACCGCGAAGTGGACGCGCTGCGCGGCGTGCTCGGGGCCAAGGCGGTCATGACGGTCGATGAGTGCGCCGCGGCATCGAGGCGATCCCGGAGGCGGACTACCACCGGTTGACCTACTATCGCCGCTGGATCCGCTCGATCACGGACAATCTGTTGCGCAAAGGTATCATTACCGAAGCGGAACTGCGTGCCGCGCTGGAGGGAACATGAGTTTCGCTCCGGGCGACGCGGTGGTCGTGAAAAACGACTGGCCGGAAACGCGCGGGCCGGCGCACATCCGCACGCCGCATTATGTGCGCGGGCGCACGGGCCGCGTCGTGCGCGCTCTTGGGCGGTTCCCGAACCCGGAGGATCTCGCGTTCGCCCGGCCGGCCGCGGAACGATCGTTGTATCATGTGACCTTTCCGATGCAGGGACCTCTGGCCGGAAGGCAATGGCGGCGACGATGTGGTCGTCGAGATCTACGAGCATTGGTTGGAGCGGCCATGAATATCGTCGAGACCGATGGCGAGGCCTTGCTGATCGCGGTGCGCAAACTGCTGGCCGGCGAAGCATCGTGACCGATGCCGAACTCTCCGAGCGCATGGAAGCGACGGACCGGGCAAGCCCAGGCCAGGGGGCGAGAATGGTGGCGCGGCCTGGACGGATGCCGGCGTACCGCGCGCTGATGCTGGAGGATGGCACCAAGGCCGCCGAGGCGAATGGAACATTCCGATGCGCGGGATGCCGCCGCTCGGCGTGCTGGAAAATACCGACGCCGTGCATAACCTGATCGTTTGCACGCTGTGCAGTTGCTATCCGCGGGCGGTGCTCGGCTATCCGCCGTTCTGGTACAAATCGGCGGGCTATCGGGCGCGCGCGGTGCGCGATCCGCGTGGGCTGCTGGCGGAGTTTGCGCACCACGCTGCCGGAGACCGTGAAAATTCGCGTCGTCGAACTCGACGGCGGATTATCGGTGGATGGTGCTGCCGAAGCGCCCGGCCGGAACCGACGGGTGGAGCGCCGAACAACTCGCGGCGATCGTGCGCGAGGGCGATAT
>CAVRDN010000108.1:0-14026 GCA_963719675.1 uncultured Alphaproteobacteria bacterium
TCGAGGAGACAATGGACGCGTTGAAGCATGCCAGCCTCGTGCTACGAGGCCACGTGCTGGGCGAGGTGCTCGGTGACTGACGTGGTCTCGCTTTACGTCATCCTGGCCAATGAGACGCTGCCTTCCGGCGGAGCGGAGGAAGTCGGCAACAAGGCGTTCAACCTGATGCGCATGGCCGCGGCCGGCCTGCCGGTGCCGCCGGGTTTCGTGCTGCCCGCCGGATGGTGCGGCCTGCCACGCGCGACGGAAGTCAATGCCGCGCGTTTGCACGCCGCCCTGAGCAACGGTATCGCCCGCGTCGAAGCCGCTACCGGTCTCGGCTTCGGTTCGCTCCGCCGGCCATTGCTCGTGTCAGTTCGTTCCGGGGCCGCGTTGTCGATGCCTGGCATGATGGAGACGGTGCTGGATGTCGGCCTGAACTTCGATACCGTCGAGGGGCTGATCCGTTTGACCGGCAATCCGCGGCTGGCCTGGGATAGCTTTCGCCGACTGGTGCAGGGTTTCGCGGAGGTTGTCGCGGGTCTGCCGGTGGCGCCGTTCGACGCTTTGGTGCGCGAGGTGTTAATCGGATCCGGCGCGGAGAACGAGCGTGAGTTGGATTACGCGCGTTGCGCGATCTGACGCATGCGATGCTGCGATGCTACCGGGATCTGGAAGGCGAACCGTTTCCCTTCGATCCGCGCATGCAACTGGCGCGGGCGGTGGAGGCGGTGTTTCGGTCCTGGGACGCGCCGAAAGCGCGGACGTTTCGATTGCTCAAGGGAATATCGGATGATGTCGGGACCGCGGTGACTGTACAGACGATGGTCTATGGCAACGCGGGAGGAAAATCCGGTGCCGGAGTTGGCTTCACGCGCAATCCGGCGACCGGCGAGCACGAATTCTATTTCGACTTTCAGTTCAACAGCCAGGGTGAAGACGTGGTCGCGGGCCGTCAGATGTTGCGCGACAATCAACGATTGAAGGCGACAATGCCGGAGATCTGGATGCAACTCGAACGGTCGTGCCACGAACTGGAACTGCTGTTCGACGACGCGCAGGACTTCGAGTTCACCGTGCAGTCCGGATTTTGTATTTTCTCCAGTCTCGTCATGCCAAGCGCACGCCATGGGCGGCGGTGCGCATCGCGGTCGATATGGTCGAAGAAGGAATTCTGCCAGCCGGCGGACGTTCTGAGCCGCCTGACGGAGATCGATCTGACGCTCGCCGAACGCACGCGTTTCGCGCCACCCCTGCCAACTCCGTTGGCGCTGGCTCAGGTGGCGGGCATTGGCGTGGCGTGTGGCGCGATCGCGCTGGACGCGGCGGCGGCGCAACGCATGGCGGCGGCGGGACAGAAGTCGATCCTGGTCCGGCATGAAACGTCGACCGCCGATATCGATGGGCTCGCGGTGGCCGAAGGGGTCGTGACGGCGACGGGCGGGCCGTAACTCTCACGCCGCGGTGGTTGCCCGGCAGCTCGCCAAAGTGTGCCTGGTGTCCTGCCCAGGATTGCGGGTGGATTTGGAGGGAAGGGTGGTGTGGTTTGGGGAGCAGGTGCTCGCGGAAGGTGACACGCTTTCGATCGATGGCAACGATGGGGCCGTCTATGCCGGCGAGCTAACCGTGGTGACCGAGCGGCCGGAGCGAGAGCTGGCGGTTATCGGACGCTGGAGGGCGTCGGTTGAAGACGGGTCGCGTCGGGCCTCGGGCAAAGCGCCGTTGAGGACAGCATGACGACGGTCACGTTGTCGCCCACAGGCGGGATCGTTGCGCGTGGCGGCGCCGAGGGACGGTCTGGATGAGCGAAGGCCTGGCCCGCATCGACGCGTTCCTCGCGGCGGCGCGCCCGCCGACGCCCTGCGTGGTGATCGACCTCGCGATGGTGCGGGCGAAGTATGAGGCGCTGCGTGCGTTGTTTCCCGACGTGTCGATCTACTATGCCGTAAAGGCCAATCCGGCGCCCGAGATCATCGAGGCTCTCGCCGCGTTGGACTGTCGGTTCGATCTGGCGAGTCTCGGCGAACTCGAACGCTGCCGACAGGCCGGGGTCGGGGCTGCCCTCCTCTCGTATGGCAATACGATCAAGCGTGAACGCGATATTGGCGTCGCGTTCGCGGAAGGGATTGATCTGTTCGCGTTCGATTCGGCACTGGAACTTGAAAAGCTCGCGCGCGCGGCGCCGGGAGCACGCGTATTCTGCCGGCTCCTGGTGCGCAACACCGGCGCGGAATGGCCGCTGACGCATAAATTTGGCTGCGATCAGCACACCGCGATCGACCTGTTGCTCAGAGCTCGGGCGCTTGGCCTGCGGCCGGAGGGCGTGTCATTTCACGTTGGCTCGCAGCAGACCGACCCGCGTCAATGGGAGGCCCCGATCGGTCACGCGGCGGGGATTTTCCACGCCTGTGCCAGGCACGGGATCGCGCTGTCGCTGCTGAACCTGGGAGGCGGCCTGCCGGCGCGGTACCCGTACCTCCGGTTCCGGCGATGGAACGCTACGCCGAGGTCATCGATGCCGCCTTGACCCGTTCCTTCGGCACGGCACGACCCAGGATCCTGCTGGAGCCTGGGCGTTACATGGTTGGCGACGCCGGCGTTCTGAGAAGCGAGGTGGTGCTGGCGGCGGAGCGTCCTCATCCCGGCGGCCATCGGTGGGTATACCTCGACGCCGGCCGCTATAACGGGCTGCCGGAGACGCAGGGAGAGATGATCGCGTATCGCATCCGCTCCTCACGCGATGGCGCTCCCGTGGGGCCGGTAATCATGGCGGGTCCGACATGCGACAGCACGGATATCATCTATGAACGCGCACGGTATGAATTGCCGCTGACTCTGGCGGCGGGCGACCATGTCGATTTTCTGTCGGCCGGCGCTTATACGTCTAGTTATGCGTCGGTGGAGTTCAATGGGTTTGTGCCGGTCCGCACAGTGTGTATTTGATGCCCGGAGATCCTTTGACTCCTGAAAATATTGTTTGCCGTTACGAAGTGCCTGCGATGCCTTGATTGCACACCGGCCGGGCTGGACTTCTACGAAGCGGCGGCAAGGATTCAATTTGGGAGGAACCAGGTAACAGAGTAACCGAGAAGATCGCGGAACAGTGCGCATGCCCCAGACGGACCAGCCGGCGTGTCTTCGCCTCACTGATAGCGAGCTATCGCTACATCTGGCTCGGTAGCCAAAGGGACAGTTGCGGGAAAGCGGTCAGCAGAAACAGCAGCACGAACATGATAATGTGGAATGGGATCGTTCCCATCACGACATCGCTCAGCTCACCGTCCCAGATGCTTTGAATGACGAACAGGTTGATCCCGATCGGCGGCGAGATTTGGCCGAGTTCGACGTACAGCACCAGGATCACGCCGAACCAGATGGGATCGATACCGTAACTCCCGAGGACGGGGTAAATCAGCGGCACGGTGATCACGATCATGCCGATGCTTTCCACCAGGCAGCCGAGCACCGTGTAGAGCACGAAAAGCGCGCCGAAGAACTGCATGTGCGACAGGTGCAAACCGACCAGCCAGGAGGTCACGTGCTCTCCGACACCCGCCACGCCGATCGCGTAAGCGTAGATGTAGGCTGAATAGATGATGAACATCAGGTTGCCGACGACCTGCACCGTGCGATGCATTGCCTCGACGAAATGAGCCCAGGAGAGGTCGCCCCAGATCAGGCAGAGGATGAGGGCGAAGGCGCAACCGCCGGACGCGGCTTCGGTAGGCGTGGCCCAACCGGCGTAGATACTGCCCATGATGCCGCCGATGAGCAGTGCGAAAGGCACGATATCCGTGGCGGCGGTCAGAAACGTCGTGACCTGGGGCACGGCGTCGCGCGGTACCGCGCCACCCCAGAACGAGCGCACCGCGATGTAGGTCATGAACATCAGCATCAGCATGACGCCAGGGATCACACCGGCCATGAACAGCTTCGCGACGGACGTCTCGGTGAACGAGCCGTAGATGATCATCGCGATTGATGGCGGCAGCAGAATTCCCAACGTGCCCCCGGCGGCGAGCGAGCCCGCTGACACGCGCCGGTCGTAACCGCGTTGCACAAGTTGCGGCAGCGCCACGCCGCCGATCGACGCCGCGGTCGCGACCGAGGACCCGCTTATCGAGGCGAACAGCGCGCAGCCAACGATGTTGGTTTGCAACAATCCGCCGGGCAGGCGAGAGACCACCTTGGCGAGGCCTCGGTAGATGCGGAACGACAGGCCGCTGCGCTGCATCAGTTCCGCCATCAGGATGAACAGCGGAATGGCGGTGAGGGTAAAGCTGTTCATGCTGCCCCAGGTGACGAGGCCGATGCCTTTCAGCTCGGTCACGCCGTGCTGCATCAACAGATACAGTATGCCCGGCACGGCGATCGCGAAGGGCACCGCCATGCCCGCCGCCAACAGCAGCAGGAACACGCCGAACGAAAAGATCAGTTGAAACGCGAGCTCCATCGTTCAGCGTCCCGCGGCCAGCAAACGGCGGACGTTGCCGATCAGCGTGCGCAGCAGGGAGATCGACGCGGCGAGGGCTCCCAATGGCATCAGCGTCTGCGGAATCCACAACGGCGTGGCGAGCAGGGTCATCGCCACGTCCTCGCTGCGGTAGGACTGCAGCACGAAGCGCGTGAGTTGCCAGACCAGCAACAGGCAGAACCCCAGCGACAGCAGATCGAACAGCACGTGCGACGCGGCGCGCATGCGGGGACTCAAGCGTTCCTGCACGAACTGCACGTGGTGGTAGGAGCGGTAGACCTGACATACCGGAAGGCTGAGGAAGGCGATGCCGACGACGATGTAGCCGCCGAGCTCCTCGGACATTTCGAAGGAGAAGCCGAACAGGTTGCGGGTGATGATCTCCACGAGGACGATGATCGCCATGGCGACGATGCCGACCTCGCAGAGCACCATGCAGGATTTTTCCATCCATGAGGGGGTGGGATGGAACGCGATCTCGCTCTCCTCCCCTGGAAATTCGGGATCCTTTTCCGGGGATTGCGACATGGTCAGCGGCCTACGGCGGCGCGGATTTCCTTCACGACCTCGGTGGCTTCGGGACCGTGTTTGGTGGCCCATTCATCCCAGTAGGAGCGCATTTTGTCCGTGGCGTCCTTGATTTCCTCGGGCGAGGCGTCGGCCAACGTGATGCCTTCCTTGCCGAAGCGCGCGGTGATTTCGTCCTCCACCCGTTTCATTTCGATAGTGGCCCAGTTGGCGGCCTCGGCGCCGGCGTCGCGGACGATTTTCTGGGTCTCGGGCGGCAATTTCTCCAGCGCGTCCTTATTCACGATGATGGTGGAGTTCACGTACGACGTTGGGAAAGCGTAGCGATATTTCAGCAGATCGTGCCACGCCAGGCCGCCGCCGGAACTCGCTGTCAGCACGCCTTCGACGAGGCCACGATCCAACGCCGCCGCGACATCCGGCGCGCCGATAGTCAACGAGATGCCGCCGAACCGGCGAATGAACTCGCCTTGCTCGACCGAGGTGACGCGCAGTTTGGAGCCTTTGATGTCGGCCAGCGAGGTGATCTTCTTGCGGCCCCAGATAACCTGGAACGGATACGAGTATTGCCCGAGCACGACGATTCCGCGCTTGCCATACGCGGCATCCAGATGCGGGCGCAGGATTGCCATCGCCTTATCCAGGTCCGACAGGCTCTGCAACAGCATGGGAAGGCGGATGACGGCGGAAATCGGGATGGTTCCGGTGGCGAATCCGTCATCGCCGAGTTGCACGACGCCATCGGATACGGCGGCGGTGATGCCGTCGGCCTTGATTGGCAGGCTGCCCCCGAGATGGAGGTTGGCGTCCAACTCTCCATTGGTCTGCTTCTTCACATTGTCGATCAGGCGTTGCATCGCCTCGACCGAGGGCTGCGTCGCCACCGGATTGTAGACATAGCATTCCCACACGGTCGCGGCGCCGGCTCGCGGTATCTGGACGGTCGCGCTGACCAGCATCAACAGTGCCGCGGTCAAAGCGCGGTTCAGGATCGCTCTCATGATATTTCCCCCTCGTACATTTGGCCGTTCGGCGGTCGTCCCACGTACACCGATGCTCAGGGAGTGTTTTCGCTGGCCTTGAGGGAGTTGGCAAATCGGACTGTCGTTGCCGTGGCGCGTGCGCGAATGCTCACGACTCCGTCCGATCCGTTCGCGTGATATGAGGAAGGGCCGGGACAGGCCCGCGTTGGATTATCGGGCGCCGAGTTTGATCCGTTGCGCGATATAATCCTTGTCCGTCGTGCCGTCATACGACATCCGGAACGGCTGCTTCTTGACCTCGACCGGTTTGGCGGCCTCCACGGCTTTGGCTTTTTGCCTGGGCGCCCGCGGCGTGGCGGGAGGCGCGGCCTGGCGCGGGGCGGCGGGGGTGGCGCGATTGCCGCCCAGATCCGGGGTCTCGCCGGAGCGCGCCGCCGACCAGGAGGCGACGTCCTTGCGCAGTTGGTCTTTCATCGCGTCCGCCTGTCGGTCCGCTTCGCGATCCGGCTCGTTCTGGTCTTCTCCGGCCGGTGGCTGATCGGAGGGTGCTGACGACATGGGCCAATTCCTTCTGTATTCGATACGTTTCACGATACCCGGATCCCGCTGGGCATATCGCCCCGTCCTGGGCGTGCCAGCCTGGTAGTTCCGAACTGGTCGTTCCGAACTGGTCGTGCCGCCCAGATCGGACCCGGCGGCCCGCGCCGGGCGTCAGGACTATTGAGCCAGCATCAGGACGGCGAAAGCGACGACCAGCGCGACGCAGGCGCACACCAGGGCGAGCTGACTGATCGGCCACCGGCGCGCGATCTGGCCGATTCCGTTGTTGATGCCGGCACCGAGGCCGGCGCTGATCCCTGCCGCGGATGGTCGGGCCGGCAGCAGACCGATCAGGCGGGCCGCGATGATGACCGCTTCCGGCGGCGCCCACAGGGTTTTCGGCATACTCGCGATCATACGCGCGAGACTGTCGGTGGCCTCGGCCTTCGATAAACCCGCGAGGCGGCCGGCTTCGGTCCAAGGATCGGCGCCGCGTCGCGCGAAGACGGACAGAACGCTCAGAGTGGTGCCGTTCGCTTCGGTGCCGACGTCGGCGAACAGGAACGGGTTCAGGTCGGATCGCTGAAGAGCGGTCGCATCAGGTGTCGACAAGATATATTCCTGAAATTGGAGAGGAAGATCCAGACTCTATGTGCGGATACCAGGTGCGACATGCAAGCCCGGTCGCGGCTTATTAGTCCTCGAATTGCGCCGGCAGACGTCCTACCTTGAAGAATACGACCGGCTCATCGTCATACTCGCCGAGTTCGGCGTCGCCTGAGGTCGAGAAGGCAACAACTCCGGCTTTGGTGGTTGCCAGACGCTCGGCGGTTCGCCGAGCCGATTCCGGAGATTTGCAGGCGATGGGCGAATCGGCGTTCAGGCGCGCGCGTTTGCCCTGGGTGTAGGCCTGAACGAGATAAATGGTTTCGCGAGCCATGGCGGGGTTTCTCGATCTCATGAGGAAGCGATGAGTGGGTCGCGTGGAAATACCGCCAAACGCCGCGCGAGGTGTCACAAATTCGTATGGCGGGTGGCGAAAATCTGATACATGCGATGACATGGTGGATCGCTTTGGAGGAGCCACCGAGTCACGATCCGGCACCTGGTCAACGATCTTTCGATCGAAACCGCAGCCGGACGCCCAAATCCCTGGCTCAAACGGACAATCCAGGATCTCGCGAAGGGTGCGCCATGCAAATCCGAGTCGGATACGAACTGACCTATGATTGTGTTCAACCTACACCGATGCTGTTGCTGCTGAACGTGCACCACTCGCGCGTGGCCGATCTGGTCGCGCCGGACCACGTCACGACCGAACCTCCGGTGCCGGTGCACGGCTATCGCGACGGATTCGGCAACTGGTGCAGCCGTTTGGTGGCGCCGCGCGGCAGGATCCGGATCACGAGTTCTGCCGTCCTCAATGACAATGGCACTCGCTGATCCGGTGGTGCCGATCAGCCCAGCAGCACGCGGTGCAGGATCTGCCGGATGACGTGCTGGTGTTTTTGTTGGGCAGCCGATACTGCGAAACGGACCATCTGTCGGAAACCGCGTGGCGGCTGTTCGAGCATGCGCCGACTGGTTGGGGCCGCGTGCAGGCGATCTGCGACTTCGTCCATAACCACATCAAATTCGATTACATGGCGGCGCGCCCGACTCGCACGGCCTGGGACGTTTATCATGAGCGGATTGGAGTTTGCCGCGATTACGCGCATCTGGCGGTGGCGCTTTGCCGCTGCATGAACATTCCGGCGCGC
The DNA here is from genome assembly GCA_963719675.1 of uncultured Alphaproteobacteria bacterium. Taxonomy (GTDB): domain Bacteria; phylum Pseudomonadota; class Alphaproteobacteria; order Acetobacterales; family Acetobacteraceae; genus Rhodopila. Next base: position 8,265 of record CAVRDN010000108.1, read on the forward strand.
TATTGCACGGGGTATCTCAGCGATATCGGCGTACCGCCGCCGTACTCGGAGATGGATTTCGCCGGCTGGTTCGAGGCTTATCTCGGCGGGCAGTGGTACACGTTCGACCCTCGTAACAATGAGCCGCGGATTGGACGTATCCTGGTGGGCCGCGGGCGCGACGCGGTGGATGTGCCGCTGAGCAACGCGTTTGGGATGAATACCCTGGCCGGATTTAAGGTTTGGACGGACGAGATCGGAGCGGAGCCGATGGCGGCTCAGGGGTGATTGCCTCCGCCGCGTGTTTTTCGAGCGCCTCCGCGGTGACCTCCGCGGAGATTCGGGACATGACGCCTTCGAGCCCAGGTCCGGTCATGGGGTTCAGTTCCTCGGCCGCGCGACGAAGGGCCTCGCGACGGATCAGGCGGGCGGTCATTCGGTTGAATTCGGCTTCGTCTTTTTCCATGGGGTCCTTTGGGTGCCGCGCGAGCGAAGTCCTGTGCGTGCGTCCGACGCCGCTTCGTATCCGAAAAGGCAAAATTTAACACGGAAAAAGCCGGCGAGAACCACGGAGCCGCCTGTTTCCACTGTGCTAAAACACCTGGCTTTCCATCCCCCGGCAACCACCAGATGTGAGGAACGCGTGTGCGGATGGGCCACGCCCGGATAGCCGAACGCCAGATTGCGCGATCACGACGATGCGCGACGGCCGCGTAGCGTCTCCACTTCGCGGCCGCGCGTGTTGTCGTCAGCGCGCGATCAGTGACCCTGGAAGCGCGTGTCGCTGGTGGTGGAGGAGCCTTCACCGTCAGCCGGCTTTTCCACGTGGTCGGCGACCATCGCTTCCGTCGTCAGCATCAGCGATCCAATCGACGCGGCATGCTGCAACGCCGAGCGCACGACCTTGGTCGGATCGATGATCCCGGCCTTGACCATGTCCTTGAACTCACCGCTCTGCGCGTCGAAACCCCAGTTGTAGTCGTCCTTTTCGAGCACTTTGCCGGAGATCACGGCACCGTCCTCGCCCGCGTTCTCGGCGATCTGCCGCATCGGCGTCTGTACCGCCTTACGCACGATTTCGATACCGACGCGCTGGTCGTCGTTGTCGGCCTTCAATTTGGCCAGGATCAGCGACGCCCGCGCCAAAGCCACGCCACCGCCGGGAACAATTCCTTCCTCAACCGCCGCGCGAGTCGCGTGCAGACCGTCATCGACGCGGTCCTTCTTCTCCTTCACCTCGACTTCGCTGGAGCCGCCGACGCGAATGATCGCGACGCCGCCCGCCAGTTTGGCCAACCGCTCCTGCAGTTTCTCCTTGTCGTAGTCCGAGGTAGTGTCCTCGATCTGCGCGCGGATCTGATTGCAGCGCGCGACGATGTCGGCCTTCTTGCCGGCGCCTTCGACGATCGTGGTGTTCTCTTTCTCGATCAGCACCTTCTTCGCGGTGCCCAGCATCGCGAGCGTGACGCTTTCCAGCTTGATGCCGAGTTCTTCGCTGATCAGTTCACCCTTGGTCAGCACGGCGATATCTTCCAGCATCGCCTTGCGACGATCGCCGAAGCCCGGCGCTTTCACCGCGGCGACTTTCAACCCGCCGCGCAGCTTGTTCACCACCAGCGTGGCGAGCGCCTCGCCTTCGACATCTTCCGCGATGATCAGCAGAGGGCGGCTCGATTGCGCGACCGCTTCCAGCAGCGGCAGCAACTGCTGTAGGCCGGAAAGCTTCTTCTCGTAGATCAGGATATACGGGCTATCGAGTTCGGTCGTCATCTTCTCGGCGTTGGTGATGAAGTACGGCGACATGTAGCCGCGATCGAACTGCATCCCCTCGACGACATCGAGCTCAGTCACCGCCGTCTTGGCTTCCTCGACCGTGATCACGCCTTCGTTGCCGACCTTTTGCATGGCGTCGGAGATCATCTTGCCGATCTCGCTGTCGCCGTTGGCGGAAATGGTGCCAACCTGCGCGGTTTCGGCCGGTGTCGTGATCTTCTTGCTGCGCTTCCCGAGTTCCGCGACCAGCGCGGTGACCGCCTTGTCCACGCCGCGCTTCAGATCCATCGGATTGAGGCCCGAGGAAACCGCCCGCAGGCCTTCGCGCACGATCGCCTGCGCCAGCACGATAGCCGTCGTGGTGCCGTCGCCGGCGATGTCGTTGGTCTTCGAGGCGACCTCGCGCACCATCTGCGCGCCCATGTTTTCGAACTTGTCGGACAGTTCGACTTCCTTCGCTACCGTGACACCGTCCTTGGTGATGCGCGGGGCGCCATAGCTTTTATCGAGGATCACGTTGCGGCCCTTGGGGCCGAGCGTGACTTTGACGGCCTCGGACAGAGTATCGACGCCACGCATCATGCGTTGGCGGGCATCGGAGCCGAAGCGAACATCTTTCGCGGCCATGTTTAAATCCTTCCTGAATTCAGTGGGAAAGGCGCGCTTACGCGGCCTTTTTCTTCGCCGCGGCGGCGCCTTCGATAACGCCCATGAGGTCGGACTCCTTCATGATCAGGAGTTCCTCGCCGTCGAGCTTGACCTCGGTGCCGGACCATTTGCCGAACAGGACGCGATCGCCTTCCTTCACCGATAGCGCGACGACGTGGCCTTTTTCATCGCGGGCACCGGGCCCGGCGGCGACGACTTCGCCTTCCATCGGCTTTTCCTGGACAGTGTCGGGAATAATGATGCCACCGGCGGTCTTTTCTTCAGCGGCGAGGCGGCGCACCACCACCCGGTCGTGCAGGGGTCGGAATTTCACGAGATATGCTCCACAAATAGGGAAAGTCTGACGAGGGGACGTCTGGCGAGGAACGCCTGGGCGTGTCGGGGAAGCCTTGGATGTGGCGATGGATCACGGCACGTCAGGAAAGATATAGGTCGCCAGGCGGACATTGTTAGCACTCTTCGCGAGAGAGTGCCAGAGGGTCTGGTGTAGGGGCCTGGTGTAGGGGCCTGAGAGAGTGCCAACGGGAAAATGACAAGGCGAAATGACGGCGATCTGGTGCGCCGGCCTGATCCCCGTTCCGCGGGATTTCAGGGGAATCGATGCGATGGCCGCGCATCCACGCCATATGTCCGGTATGGCACACCACCGGGATGCCGTCGCCGGCGCTTCGGGCTATGCGGGGGAGATTTTGTTTTGGGACCGGGCGCCTGGAATCTACCGCGTGGCCGATCGGGCTTCAATCGACCGTCGGGATGCGTTCCCGCGGTATGGGTTCGATGTGGACGGACACGATATGTATGGGCCCGGTGTCGCGGGTTCTCGAGTTGGGTCCGGGAACAACGAGCCTGGCACGACAACGTCGCGGCGCTAATCCTGCCGATACGTGTTCGAAATATCCTGCCGGTTCTCCGCCACAGCCAAAGGAGGCATGCAGACATAGGATTTCAGTTTCGGATAGGCGGTGTTCATCATGCAATCGATGCCGTTGTTCGGAATGCCGATGCCAAAACCCTCGAAATGGATGAAGCGTCGGCCCAGTGGCAGGCAGAGGTCCATGAGAGATCGCGCGCCTGACGGAGAGAGCGAATAGGCCATGGTGCCGAAAGCGTGCCGCAGTCGGATCGGCGCATGGGGGACCTCGGCGCGGCGAAACGTCTCGATGTTGGCCCGCAACGCGTCCTGGTCGAATTGCAGCGTGGCTTTCGCGACGCCCTCGGGAATTTCCGCCCACACCGAGCGATCGAAATTCCAGCCCCACAGCACGATACTCCAGTCCAACGGCAGACGCTGGAGAAACGCCTCATGCGCGGTGGCGAAGTCGCGCGCGAGGATGACATCGTCCTCCGCCACGGTGACCACGCGATTCTCGGCGATGGCGTGCCGCCACAGGTCGAGGTGCGAGAGTGCGCAGCCCAACTGGCCATTGTTGTAAGTCAAATCGGCCTTGATGATGCCCTCGCGTTGCAGGGCCGCGCGGTCCTTGTCGCGGCCGTCCACGGCGGGAAACCGGATAAACTCGACCAGATGGCCGTTCAACTCGGTGAACGTGCGCATTCGTTCCGTGTCGCGGTCGAGATTGATCACGTAGATCGGCACGTCCCGATTACTCCTCGCCATCGTGCGAGGCGGCCTGCGATCGCCCGCCAAACTCGTTCCGGAGTGGCGGGCATTTCCACATGCGTCACACCGTATTCCGACAGCGCATCGACGACCGCGTTCATCACGACGCCGAGCGCCGGCGTGGTGCCGCCTTCGCCCGCCGGCCTGATGCCCAACGGGTGCGTGGGCGAGGGGACCTCGCTCAGTTCGGTGACATAAAATGGTAGACCGGACGCGCGCGGCATCGCGTAGTCCATGAAGGATCCCGTCAGCAACTGGCCATTTTCCCGATCGTACACAATCTGCTCCCACAACGCCTGCCCCACCCCCTGGGCGATACCGCCATGCACCTGACCGTGCACGATCATCGGATTGACCGCGCGGCCGACATCGTCCACGGCAGTGTAGCGCGCGATCTCGACGACGCCGGTTGCGGGATCGACCTCGACCTCGCAGACGTGGCAGCCGTACGGAAAGCTGGCTTCCGCGATGGTCTTGTCGCTGATCGCGTCCAGTTTGCCGGTGAGATCCTCCGGCAGGTCGTTGCGAGTGAGCGCCGCCGCCGCGACCTCGAACAATCCGATCGAGCGGTCGGTCCCGGCGACGGTGAAGCGGCCGGCACCGAACACGAGGTCGGATCGATCCGCCTCCAGCACATGGCTGGCGATCCGGGTGGCTTTTTCAATGATCTCGAACGAGGCCGCGTGCATCACGATGGAACCCAGGCGCAGCGCGCGGCCGGAGTGCGCGCCGCCGCCCCAGATGACGCGATCGGTATCGCCGGTCACCAGTTGTACGCAGGCGTTGGGCACGCCCAGCCACTCATTGATCAGTTGCGCGAAGCTGGTTTCGTGGCCCTGTCCTTGCGAGCCGGTACCGACCACGACCTCGACCACGCCTTCGGGTTTGATGGTGATCTCGGCCCGCTCCCGCGGCACGCCGGTCGCGGTATCGACATAGTTGGCGATCCCGATGCCGCGGCATTTGCCTCGTGCGGCGGCCTCGGCGCGTCGGGCGGGAAAGCCGGTCCAGTCGCCGATGCGCAACGCGGTTTCCATGACCTGATGATATGCGCCGCTGTCGTAGATCAGGCCAAACGGGTTGCGGTACGGCATGGCCAATTCCGGCACCAGGTTGCGCCGCCGTAGCTCGATGCGGTCAATGCCGCTCTGGTGCGCGGCGAGATCGATCAGGCGTTCGATCACATACATGACCTCGGGCCGGCCGGCACTGCGATAGGGCCGGGTCGGCGCGGTGTTGGTGAACACGCCGCGCGCCCGCACGGTCACCAACGGGATGTGATAGATGCTGGAGACAATGGCGGCGCCTTTCTGCAACGGGCTGAATCCGACGGGATAGGCGCCGAGGTTCGACCATGTTGTCGCAGCGCATCGCGAGGAACGTGCCCGCGGCGTCCAGCGCCAGTTCGGCGGTCACCGCGAGGTCACGCGCCTGATAATCGCAGAGAAACGCCTCGGAGCGGTCGCTGGTCCATTTGACTGGCCGGCCGATGCGGCGCGCAGCCCAGACGACGAGGGCGAATTCCGGATTGAACGCGCCGCGGGTTCCGAAATTGCCGCCGACGTCATGCATGACCATGCGGACGTTGGCCTCGGGCACGCCGAGCACCGCGGCCAGATCGTTGCGCGGCCGAATCGCCCCGCCGGCACCGGCGTGCAGCGTGTATTTGCGGGTGCCCGGGTCATATTCGCCAACCGCCGCGCGCGGTTCCATCGGCACG
>CAVRDN010000109.1:0-11063 GCA_963719675.1 uncultured Alphaproteobacteria bacterium
GGGTAGTATCACTGCTGCTTACTCTAGAGGTGTTATCAGTTAAGTAAATTAAGGTTTGAACCCGGCACGCTTATTGGCTAGATTCACCTCGTCATCGCCAAAACGCGCTAGGCCGCATTCGTAAAAACAACACCACTAATAAATGAAGAGAAGTAATCCGCTAGAGAAGCAATAAAGAGAGTGAAATGGCTAGAGAAGGTACGGAAAACCACTAACCAGTTCCCTTCTTCCCATGCCCGGGCAGCTCTAGCAGTCCCAGTAGACGTGTCACAGCCTTTCCTTGTACATTAATAAAGTATATGACTACTCTAAGAATACTCAGCTTGTCGTGCTTAGAACCCCATCCATTAAAAGAAATATGAATCCGGGACAGTGCGCCTTTAATCTCTGCTATTAACTCAGGCTTAAAATAGAGAAATATATCAGTAATCCAGCTATTTACTATTTTATTAGACAATGGGATTACCTTACAAGCTTCATTATTGGTAATCTTGAAAGCGCGTTAAAGCCGCTAAGATATTACTTTCCTGATCTTAATATTATCTAATAAGACCTATTCTAAGAACGCATTAATAAATTCCTGTTATTGGAAGGGAATGGCATACTCGTAAGAGCCATCGACTAGTCCAGAGGGTTGTGTCCCGGTAGGTTAGCCAGCTCGCATTCTCCATATATCTCCCCCCTCATCTAAGAAGTGCACGTCTCGTAGATGCTTCTCAGCGTTTTAGAGCGTGTTTACATTGTACCACTATGTTTTATGTTTAGAAAAGTCCTGATCGTGGAGGCCTGAAAGCAGCTAGTTAGCATATATTAATAGGGCGCAGCGGCCAGGCAGCGCCGCCGGACGTTGGCCAAAGCGCGCCCAGTACGCCGGCCGCTCCGGTGCCAAAGGTCCAGAAAACATCGACCCAGCCCGCATTGCTTTTCCACGACTGGAACCACCACGCCGCGATCATGGTCAGGACGAGCAACGCGCCTTGAATCAGGATCAGGGCAATCATCGGCCGGCGGCTCTCGCCATCGGCGCCGGCGCGGCCTGGTTGCCCAACCCCAGGAACCGACAGACGTCGTCCCGCACCGGCGCCAAAAAACCCAGCGGGGAACTCAATGCCGCCACCAGACCGACGTGCCCGATTCCCGGATAGATGATCGTGGTGACCTGTCCGCCGAACTGCCGCACCCGCGCGGCCAGGCGCGTGGTGTTGGCCGGATAGACCGTGGTGTCGTCGGCTCCGGCGGCCAGCAACAGCGGTGCTCGCGCATGGGCGGCAAACGTGATTGGCTGGGTGCGTGGTCCCACCGGCGCGAAGATCCGTTCCAGTTCCGGATCCTGAAGCGGCAGGAAGTCGTATGGGCCAGCCAGCCCGACCACGCCGGTCAGCGCTGTACCGATGCTCCACCCCGGCGGCATTCAGCCACTCCGGATCCAGAGCCAGCATCGCGGCGATATAGGCCCCGGCGGAGTGCCCCACCAGGAACAACCGACCGGGATCGCCACCCAGGCGAGGCGCCTCTTGCCGGGCGTAGGCGACGGCCGAGGCGGCGTCCTGGAGGAAACCCGGGAATCCCGTCTCCGGCCAGACGCGATAATCCGGAACGAACGTGACCGCGCCGCACGCCGCGAGGCTGCGCCCCACGAACCGGTACATCGCCCGGTCGCCGGATTTCCATCCGCCACCGTAGAAGAACACCACGACCGGTGGCGCTTCCGGACCCTTCGCCGGCAAGTACACATCCAGCGAGTGGCGCGGCCCAGTGGAGTAGGGGAGATCACGTATTTCGCCCCCCGGTGCGGCCGGTTGCAGCGTCCCCAGCAGTTTCGCCGGCGAACAGGCTGCCGATAACGAGGCCATCAGCGGGCCAACCACCAACCATAGGCGTCGGCGCACGCCATCACACTCCCATCAGCGGCTGCACCAGGCGAGCGAGCAGCCCGCGCATCCGCAACCTCCCCTCCCAGGCGATCAGACAGATGCACGCCTCGCGTCGCCCCGCCACCGGCTGATGCATCACCGTCCCGTCCGTTTCCGCCACGTCTCCTGGGCCATATGCCCCGGTGACGTCAGTGAAACCGCCGGCGAGGACACAGGTCGCCTCCCATCCGCGATGGCCATGGTCGGGCAGGCTTTGGCCCGGCGCCACGCGGACCAGCCAGGCGCGCTCCGGCGGTCCGGAGGAACGCGCCGCGTTCGGAAGGCTCACCGCGATGCGGCTGAATTCCGGGCGCGAGCCAACGCCATGTTGGCCGCACAAGGCCGCGCAACTCGTCCGGCAACGGCACACCGTCGGCCAGGCTCACGGGGTCGCCCGCCGTCGCGGGTAAACCATCCGCTCGATCGCCCGCTTGACTGAGCGCTCGGCTGGCCGGCGCTTCCAGTCGCGCCAAGGTACGCGCTCAGCGCATCCGACGCCAGCTCCGCGCCTGGTTCATCGGCGAGCAATGTGCCGCCGATCGCCTCGCCCAACCGAATGGCGGCGCGGCAGTCGCGGCAGAATGGTAAATGCGTGGCGACAACCAGAGCCCGGCCGGGCGCCAATGTCCCGGCGGCGTGCCGCAGCAGCGTTTCCTCCGCCGGGTGATGCGTCGGGGCGAGGCTCATGGTTGGTCTCCGGACGGCTGCTCTCGGTACGACGGACCGTAGTCTCCGAGATGGGCGCGCAGCCGGTTCATCGCCAGGCGAAGGCGCGATTTCACGGTACCAAGCGGGATGCCGAGGGCGCGTTCGATGTCGGCATGCGGACGGTCTTCGAAAAACGACAATCGGATAACGTCCGCCTGCTCCGGCGGCAACCGGGTCAGCGCTTCGCGCAAACGGCTCTCGCGCTGCACCGTGTCGAACACCGCGTCGGGGGCGGCTGGCGGCTGCGGCGCCAATGAGGGATCGTCCACGTCGAGCATCCGTCGCGGCGTCCGTCGGGCGGCGTCGATGCGCTGGTTGCGCGCGATGGTGTAGATCCAGGTGGCGGCGCCGGCGCGCGTTGGATCGAAACTCTCCGCCTTGCGCCACACCGCCAGCATGGTCTCCTGCGCCAGATCCTCCGCATGGTCGGGCAACGCGCCGGAGCGCTGGAACCAGGACTTCAGCCGCGGCGCGAACCGGCCGAACAGCGCGACGAACGCAATGCGGTCGCGCCGCTCGGCGATGGCCAGGATCAGCGCGATTTCAGCCTCGGGGTCCAAAGCAGCCGGCGCTGTCATGGCCCGGACGACCATGCCAGGCGGCGGGCGAGAGACCGAAGCATCGAGGCGCGTGTCCGTGTCCATGACCGCTGGATACGTGGCGGGTGCGGGTTTGGATCATCGAACCGTGAGAATGATCGGAGTCTGGTTGGGCCGGCGGCTGGCGATCCGAGGACTGGTTGGCCGCCGCCGGGTGATCCAGCGCGCGCGATCCTGCGTATGAACGCTTCGGGAAGACACATGGCGGGACGATGACAGACCGGCCGCTTCCCTGACCAGAGGTAAGGACCGATGTCGAACCGCCTGCGAAACACCGCCGAACGAGAGCTGAAACGCGAGCCGCCGCTGGACATCGGCATCGTCGGCTCCGGCATCGCTGGTTTGTCCTGCGCATGGCTGCTGTCGGAGCGCCACGATGTCACGGTTTATGAAAGCGCCGAGCGGGTCGGCGGACATACCAACACTGTCGAGGTCTCGACCCCGTTGGGCGGCGTTGCGGTCGACACCGGATTCATCGTTTATAACGAGGCGACCTACCCGAATCTGACAGCGCTGTTTCGTTATCTGAATGTCCCGACCCGGGATTCGGACATGTCGTTCGCGGTGTCGCTCGGCGGCGGCCGGCTGGAATATGCCGGGACCAACCTGGGCGGCCTGTTCGCACAGAAGCGCAACCTGTTGCGCCCGCGGTTCTGGCGCATGCTTGCCGACCTACTGCGTTTCTACCGGACCGCGCCACAGGACCTCGCGCGCGTCTCGACCGAATTGGGCAGTCTGGACGACTATCTGCGAGCCGGGGGTTATGGCGACGCGTTGCGGGACGACCACCTGCTACCGATGTCCGCTGCCGTATGGTCCTGCCCGACCTCCGACGCCGGCCAGCAACCGGCCGCGTCATTCATTCGTTTCTGCGACAATCACGGCCTGCTGCGGGTCACCGGACGCCCGACGTGGCGCACCGTCCTGGGTGGTAGCAGAGAATACGTCGCCCGCCTGACCGAACGCTTCGCCGATCGCATTCACACCGGCAACGCCGTCCTCGGCGTCGAACGAACCGGCGACGGCGTCCGTGTGCACACCGTGAACACGACACGCATGCACGATCACGTGGTGCTGGCGTGCCATGCCGATCAGGCGCTGACACTGCTGGGCGAGCAGGCGGCTCAGAGAGAACGGACCCTGCTCGGCGCGTTCCGCTACACGCGCAATCTGGCGGTGCTTCATTCCGACACGACGCTGATGCCGCGGCGGCGGTCGGTGTGGGCGAGCTGGAATTACCTCGGCGCGCGAGAATCCGACGCCGAACCGTGCGTGACTTACTGGATGAACCGATTGCAAGGGTTGCGGACGGACACCCAGTACTTCGTGACCCTCAATCCGCCGCGACCGCCCCATCCGGGCACATTACTCCGCACGGAAAACTACGAGCACCCAGTGTTCGACGCCGCCGCGGTGCGCGCCCAACGCCAGTTATGGTCGTTGCAAGGCGACGGCGGCGTATGGTTCTGCGGCGCCCATTTCGGTGCGGGGTTCCACGAAGACGGTCTTCAATCCGGCCTCGCCGTCGCAGAACAACTCGGCCGGGTACGCCGTCCGTGGACCGTGGCGAATGAGTCCGGGCGTATCCATGTCACGGATCCAGAACGCTTTACGGTGCACGCGGAGACATTGCCATGATGGCCGGACCAAAACTCACCGGGCACGCGCCGCGTTCCCCAGCGGCCACGACGGATGCCCCGATCATTCCCGGGCATGACGTGAGCGAAGCGCCAGCGATCAACGCCCGAAACCCTCGTGGAGGGATGGCGATCGTTCCATTCTCGGCTTTGTACGTCGGAACCGTCACGCATCGTCGAGTCCGCCCAAAACCCCACCTCTTGCGCTATCGTATCTTCTCCCTGTTGCTCGACATCGACGAAATACCGGACCTCTGCGCGCGGCTGCGCCTGCTGTCTCACCGTCGTTTCAATCTCTTCAGCTTCGACGAACGCGACCACGCTGACGGCTCCGGCACTTCGTTACGGAGTTGGGTCGAGAATCATTTGGCCCGCGCCGGCATCGATCTCGACGGCGGACAGATTCGACTGCTGGCGATGCCACGCGTCCTTGGTTATGGCTTCAATCCAATCAGCGTCTGGTTCTGCTACCGCCGCGATGGCGCGCTCGCGGCCTTGTTGCATGAAGTGCACAACACGTTCGGCGAGCGCCACACCTATCTCATCCCGGTCGAGACAATCGCGGCCCGATCGCCAATCGACCAGACCTGCGCGAAGACCTTTCACGTCTCGCCGTTCATGGCGATGGACTTGCATTACGATTTTCGCATCCACGCGCCCGCGGCGCGGCTCAGCATCGTCATCCGCGGCAGCGACACGGACGGGCCACTGATCTTCGCCGCGCTGACCGCGCGGCGACGTGAGCTGACCGATGCCGCGCTGCTGCGCGCCTTCCTGACCACGCCACTGCTGACACTGAAAGTCATCGCCGCCATTCACTGGGAAGCGCTGCGCCTGTGGATCAAAGGCATCCGCCTTCACCCGCGGCCACCCGCGCCGGAACAGCCGGTCAGCATCGTCAACCCAATTTCAATCGCCTGAAGGAGGCCTCATCATGCCGGCAAACGTGACGCGCCTCGGCATCGACGCGGCCGACACACCATCACACGCGACGGGCTTCTCGCTCGGCCGCCGCTTTCTGCTCCATCTGGCGCGGCAGGTCGAGCACGGCCAGTTGCTGATCCACATGCCCTCCGGCGAGACCATACATTGCACCGGCGCCAGTCCAGGACCAAGCGGGACGCTGGTTTTGCATCGATGGCGCGCGGTGCGGCGGTTGCTTATCGGAGGCGACATCGGCTTCGCCGAATCCTATATGGACGCTGACTGGTCCACGCCTGATCTGACGGCGCTGATCGAGTTGGCCGCGCGCAATCACGAAACGATGATGCCGGCGCTCGACGGCTCCCGCATCGCACGACTTCTGAACCGGCTGCTGCATGCGCGCCGAGGCAACACAAAGCGCGGCAGCCGGCGCAACATCCCCGCGCATTACGATCTCGGCAACGCGTTCTACGCGGCCTGGCTCGATCCCGGCATGACCTACTCGTCGGGACTTTATGAGACCAACGAAACGACCCTGGAGCAGGCGCAAACCGCCAAACAGGATCTGGTGATGGACACGCTGTCGCTGACCGGGGGCGAACGCGTGCTGGAAATAGGCTGCGGCTGGGGCGGGCTGGCGGTTCGGCTGGCGCGCGAACGGAATTGCCATGTCGTAGGCCTCACCCTCTCGCCGGCGCAGCTCGATCATGCGCGCGACCGTATCCTTGGTTCCTCCCCAAAGGACGGTCGCGCCCCTGGCGGTGTCGAGCTGCACCGGCGGGACTATCGTGACGTTGACGGAACGTACGACCGCGTCGTCTCCATCGAAATGCTTGAGGCGGTGGGCAAGGAATACTGGCCGACCTACTTTGCCACGGTTCGCGATCGGCTGCGTCCTGGAGGGATCGCTGTTCTGCAGGTCATCACCATGGCCGAGGATCGTTACACGGCGTACGAGCGGGGCGCCGACTTCATTCAGCGGCACATTTTCCCTGGCGGCATGCTGCCCTCCGACAGCGCCATGCGCGCCCATATCGCGGATGCCGGCCTGCTGTTGGACAGCTTGCGCACCTTCGGCCTGAGCTATGCCCGCACCCTGGCCGATTGGCAGGCGCGTTTCCAACGCGCGTGGCCTCGTCTGCGCCCGATGGGTTTCGATGAGCGGTTCAAACGCAAATGGGAATATTATTTGGCGTATTGTGAGGCGGGTTTCCTGGCCGGCGCGCTGGACGTCGGTCTGTATCGCCTGCACCGGCCGGAATGATCGCCCGCCGCGGCTTTTTGACGGGTGCCGCCGCGCTGCTCGCGGTCGCCCCGGCGAACGCCATGGCGCTGCCGCCCGATATTCGCTTCAACGTGATGCGGAACGGCAGCGAGATCGGTCGACATGTCGTGACTTTCCGTCAGGAAGGCGCTTCACTTCTTGCTCTCACCGACGTTCACATCGCGGTTCGCCTTGGTCCCATCGTGCTGTTCCGCTACACACATTCGGTGCGCGAGACCTGGCACGGCGGCCAGTTCCTCAACATGGAAAGCGAAACCGACGACGACGGCAAACACTTCCAGGTGCGTGCCGCGTGGTCGTCCGACCAGATCGCCGTGGAAACCCTGGATGCCCCTCGAGCGATCCTGCCACCTTCGACAATTCCATTGACGCACTGGAATATTCTCTGCACCGAGCGGCCGTTGTTCAATCCGCAGGACGGTGTGCCGGTTAACTCGACCGTCGTCGCGCGAGGCGAGGAGATGGTGCCGCTCGCGGACGGCAAACTGGTGCGCGCGGCGCACTATTCCCTGGTCGGCAAAGTCGCGCTGGATGACTGGTACGATGACTCGCGGCAATGGACGGCGCTGCGCAGCATTGGCAAGGACGGCTCTACGATCGACTACCGGCGCGTGGTTTAGCGTAAGGTTCAGTCCCATCCGAGGTCGTCACCCGTCGGAGATCGCGTGCAAACCGCTCATCGAACGCCAGGCCGCGGTGCATGGTGCGGCGGTTGTCCCACAGCACGAGGTCACCAACCCGCCACTCATGCCGGTACGTCGTATCCGGCCGTGTCGCGCGTTCGATCAGTTCCATCAGCAGCAGCCGTCCGTCCGCCACATCCATATCAACAACATGCGACGCGTGCGAGGCGAGGTAGAGCGATTTCCGCCCAGTACGCGAATGCGCATTAACCAGCGGCTGGATCACCGGCGGCAGCGCGGCGCGTTCCTCCGGCGCGAAATCCGTGAAGCCGAGCAGCGCTCGCGAATGCATCAGGCTATGTTCCACCCGCAAATCTTCGAGCGCCGCGCGGCGTTCCGCGGGCAACGCCTCGTATGCCGCGGCGGTGTCGGCGAACTCCGTCTCGCCGGCGCCCAGAGGACCCGGCGGAGGCACGGCATGCGCGTAAAGCAATGAGAACCCCCCGCGCGGCAGCCGAAACGAACTGTCGGTGTGCCACATGCGATTGCCGAGGTTGACCATGCGGTGACGCGAGGATCCCGACTGCGGCTGTCCCGTCGCCGCGTCCAGATTGGACACATCGACCATTTCAGGCCGCTTCAACCGCAACGCGATATTGGCGCGATACGACAGCACATAGCGCTCGGGTTGGCCGAAATTCTCGGTGAACGCCACCTGCTCCGCGTCGGTCAGCGTTTGGCCCCGGAAGATCAGCACGGCATGCGTGTCACTGGCGTCCCACAGCGCTTCCATCGCCTCCGGCGCCATCGGACGGGAGATATCCAGGCCGGCGATCTCCGCCACGAAGCCTGGCCGGATGGTCGTCACATTCATGGTCATCGGCATTTCCTCCCCGGCCGCGCCATCTTGTCCAAGATTGACGCAACGCGTGCTAGCGTCCTTGAATCACGACGAGACCAGGGGGTGTCAATGGCCGACGAGGGGGCTGATGGCGGCGGGACGACGGGAATTGGCGCGCCAGTCCGGCGCCACGAGGATTTGCGTCTCCTCACCGGAGCGGGCCGCTACAGCGATGACCTGACGCTGCCCGGCCAGGCGTACGCGGTGATGCTGCGCTCCCCGCATGCGCACGCGGTGATTGGGGCGATCGATACGACGGCGGCGGGCGCGATGCCGGGAGTGCTGGCGGTGCTGACCGGGCACGACATGCTGGCGGACGGACTGCGGCCGATCCCGCACGCGGTGTGGTCGGGCCATCCGGCGGAGGTCCCGCTGCCGAACACCGACGGGTCCAAAGCCTCCGGCCCGCCGCATTTCTGCATGGCCACCACCATCGCCCGCCATGTCGGCGACATTGTCGCGGTGGTCGTCGCCACCACGCTCGCCGCCGCCCGCGACGCGGCGGAACAGGTGGTCATCGCATACGAACCGCTGCCGGCGATCACGCACGCGCCGCTCGCCGCGAGCCCGGCCGCCGCGCGGGCCTGGAACGAGGGCGCATCGAACGTTTGTATCAATTCCGTACTCGGCGACGAAGCCGCCACCAACTTCGCCTTCGCCCGAGCGGCACATGTCGTGCGTTTCGACACCTGGGTGCAGCGCGTCGCCGGCATAAACCGCCCGGTAAATTCGTCGACGATGATCACCTCGCCGTCCTTCACCACATACTCCACATCTTTTTTATAGAGAGAATGTGCCTTAATCGCTCAACGTGATGCTTCAGCGCCCAGTTTTCCGGATCCGCAATGTTACCGATGCCTAGCAGTTTTTCCACCTTTTCCCAGCCCTCGTCGGTCACCCCGTAATATTGCGGTGCTTCTCGTCCACCACAAAGTCGCCTGTCAGGATTTTCGGTTCGCCCGGCTGCGTGTCGATCTCCTCGCCCGCTTCGAGCTTCGGAATAATGCGGTTCACCTTGTAATACTTGTCGGTCGATTCCTCACTCGCGCCCGAAATAATCAGCGGGGTCCGCGCCTCGTCAATCAGGATGGAATCAACCTCGTCGACGATCCCGAAGTTGTGCACGCGCTGCACACAATCGCGCAGGTCGAACTTCATGTTGTCGCGCAGATAGTCGAACCCAAACTCATTGTTAGTCCCGTATGTCACATCTGCCGCATAAGCCGCCCGGCGTTCGACGTCATCCAGATCGTGGACAATCACGCCCACGCTCAGCCCCAGGAAGCTATACAGCTTGCCCATCCATTCCGAGTCGCGCTTTGCCAAGTAGTCGTTGACCGTCACCACGTGCACGCCGCGTCCGCTGAGCGCATTCAGATACACGGGCAGAGTGGCGACCAGCGTCTTGCCTTCGCCCGTCTTCATCTCGGCGATCTCCCCGAGTGCAGCACCATCCCGCCGATCAACTGCACATCGAAGTGCCGCATGTTGAGCACACGCCGCCCAGCTTCCCGCACCACTGCAAATGCCTCTTCGAGAATCTCATCCAGCACCAGATCGAGCGCCTGCGTTCGTTCGCTCTCAATCTGCTTTCGGCGATCGGGGTCTGGTTCCGGCTCGTCGGGGATCGCGTTCAGTTTTTCCTGAACATGCGCGCGGAATTCTTCCGTCTTGGCGCGAAGCTGCTCATCAGTAAGCTTCTGAATCTCCGGTTCAAGCGCGTTGATTGCTGCCACGCGCGGCTGCAGTCGCTTGATCTCGCGCTCGTTTTTCGTGCCAAATACCTTGCCCAGCAATGTGTTGATCAAATCAGGAAATCCTTCAGGGGACTTATGTCCCCGGGGTGATCAAGCCTAGATGATTTAAGCCTAGCATATTAGATGCAGGGGATATGGCGATGCTCCGGCCATGTGCGGTTAGAGAAACGGGTTCTCAACCACCAGATCTCCAAACCGGCGACCGTGTTGCAAGTCCTCGCTGTAAAGGACCCTGCAGCCGCCCTGAATTGCCGCCGCCACAATGAGCGAGTCATACCATGCAAGTTGATTTGTCGTCTTGAGTCGGAGCGCCTCCAAAAAGAGTCCGGACGACGAGGGCACTGTCATCATCGGCAGCAAGACCTTGAAGAAATACAATTCCAGTTCCGTCACAGTCATTGTGGCCTTGAACTGCCGCAGGCAGACGTTCATGAACTCCTGCACGACCTGGTAACTGATCACACCCCGCTTCGAACCCACTCCACGCGTGACCAATTCCTCGGCGATTCGAGCCTTGCGGGGAGCAACCAGATCGAGCGAATAGACACAAATATTGGTATCGATAAAGTATTTATCGCTCATTCATCTCGTCGCGCGTAAACTTGCGCCCCGCATTCACATGACGGAGACTTTTGTAAAGCTCCGTGACCTCTGCCGCGGTTACGCGACGGGACCCGTACTGATCCAGCCATTCGCGGAAGGCGTCGTTCAATGTC
>CAVRDN010000110.1:0-13380 GCA_963719675.1 uncultured Alphaproteobacteria bacterium
AACGCAGGGGCCGCTTACATAATCCAGTCGACGCTGAAAAGCTCCGAGCAAGTGATGGCAGGCCGATCTGCTTCGATTGGCTGATCTGGCAGACTTTAGAGGCGACCCTTGCGCGCCGACCCGCCGGGGCACCCAATCCACTCGCTCTCGCGGTCCAGCATCACAAGAATGAAGAGCAATTCCCCCGCGTTTGAAACATTATGGGAAAACCTGCGCAATTCCGATCTCGTGCAGATTGAAAACGCTGCTCATTGGAACATGGCCAGCAAGCGGATGGAGGACACAGGCCCGCTGGGGCGACGTTCTGCTGCCGGTCGGCGGCAGCGAAGGCGTGCTGTTCTTGGCCAATCTCTATCACGACGCGGGCAAGCCCGTGGTGCCGCTGAACTCGCCCATTTGTGCGCAGGACACGGGCGCTCGACGGCTATTCAATTTCGGCCTCTCGAATGCACAGGCGCGGCGGCTCTTTCAGACAACGCGACTCAGTGCCCATGCTTGGGTTAACCGGATCAATTTCCGGTCGACCAAGCCCGTTGCAGAGCGGGTACGGAGATTATTGACTTGCTGGAGGCCCTGGAGCTCCCCAAGGCGTTTGTCGTTCGCCTCCTCAACCCGGATCACGAGGATTTGCGGCGTCGAGGATTTTTTAATGCGGTGGTTCAACCGATCGTTGAGGGCGAACTGGGTTACAAGCTCACCGTCGTCGATGGGCGTCAAGCCTATGAGCATGCGCGCATCGACCAGGAGATTTTCGCGAAACTCCATCGTAGCCGAGTCGTGGTTGCCGACGTCACTGGGGCATGCGTCCCAACTGCTTTCTCGAACTTGGCTAGCCCTGGGGCGGAGCCTGCCGACCATGTTGATGGCCAAGGAGGGCGGCGAAAATCCATTCGATATTTACACTCTATCAGGGTTACGCTGGAAAACTACCGGCACGCTCGATGAGCGGCGCAGATTGTTCCGCGAACATTGGGAGGCGATTCGCAACCGTCCTCCGCTTGTCCCGGCGGAGCCTCTGATCCCATGACGACAGCGAGAAGTGTTCGTATCAGTCGATGTCGAGACTGCAGGACCGATTCCAGCGAATACACCTACTGTCGATTGGCGCCTGTGATGTCGACGATGCAAGCTCGGACCTTCGCCTGCGAGCTTGGAAAGCACCTTAATCGGAACGCGGACCCAAAGGCGCTCGAAATCGCGGGCCTTTCGCTCGAAGTCCTTGAGAAAACAGGCTTGCCGCCCGAAGATGCGATGCTCGGCTTTCTTCGCTGGTCCACCGGGTTGATCAAACTTGGCGAGAGCCTCGTCTTTGTCGGCCTCAATGCGCCATTCGACTGGTCTTTCGTGAACTACTATTTTCATAAGTTTGTCGGAGAGAACCCATTCGGTTTCGGCGCCCTCGACATCAAAGCCTACTACATGGGAGCCACAGGTTGTAGCTGGGCCGATACGCGATCGAGCCGAATGGCCGCACCCTTAAGCCGCGCCAGCAAGGTGATCACCAAGCCCTGCATGATGCGCAGTATCAGGCAGAACTGTTCCGGTTGATCCGCCGCCGATCGCTGCCGTAATGAAGGCGGCCCGCTGGCGATGCACGAAGCGACCCTTTACGCGTGCCGGCCGAGTTGACCGATACGCACCGCGAAGCGGATCCAATGGCCGGTTTTCGGATCGATGACGAACACTGGCCGATCCAAACCGAGCAGGGCGTCAATGGATAGGTCGCATTCCATAGATTATGCTTGTCAGATACTGATAAGATTGCTCTGAAAATGACACAGCGCCAGGACACACCCCTGCGGGTCATGCGCTGGCAATAAGGCCGCCGCCATCTCCCGTGGCGCATCGATTTCAACCTTCGTCAGAAGGCGGACATTCAAAGCGTCGAGCACTTTCATCGCTCGTTCAAGGGTGATCCCAAAATACTCATTCCGTTCGTCCCGAGACACCTGTAACTCGTGCACGCCGAGCCGCTTTCGCCAGCTCACGCTGCGAAAGACCTTGGGCAATCCGAAGAGAGATCAGCAAATGCCCCAGGCCCCGGAAATTCTCCAGGTCCTCGAATTCGCCGCGTTTCAGCCGCTCGTAACTCTCGACTTCCTCGGAAAATTGCAGATGAAACAACTCCATGGGATCAGTGACGCGCTTCACCTCATCATCGGAGAGACCCGTGGCCTTGAGGCGCACGCGATGCTCCGCAAGCCAACTCTGCTCCGCGGCGAGACGCTCCACCGCCTCTCGATACTCAGCCTCGTTCAAGTCATCCCGAACCTCCATGGCGGATTTTGACGATGCCCCTTGGTGTCCCGTCGCGCCGGGACTGGCGGAATGCGGACGGGAATTCCAGTTCATGGCCGTGCTTGTCACGGATACCGCTGCCCAGGCCCAATCCCGGAACGTGCGGATACAGCTCGACGCGGTAGCGGTGCCACATCGGAAGCTGTTCTTCGGATACCCGCAGTACGACCTGCGTGACGACGGATCCCACGTCCAGACCTTGCCGGAATCCAGAAGGTTTAGCTCGCGCGTCAGCTCCCCGCTCTTCAGGCGATCCAGGTCGCACACGAAATACCCGTCGATGTCATTCGGATGATCCTTGTCCTCCGCAAAAGACCCGTCGGCAAAAACCTCCGTGATCCCAACCTGCCAGAGCTGCCGCGTCAATGTCTCCAGGTTGGCGACCAGGCCAACTCGCCAGGCGGCGTCCCAGTTTGGCCATTTGGTCGGGTCCAGGATTTCACGACAACCAGAGTCGACTGGAGTAGCTCGGCGAACGACACCTCGTAGTCTTCCGGCGGGAGCAGCCCATCGGCCTGAAAATCGGGAATTGCCGCCATACCAGCCGTCTCCTCCTTGGAACAACTAATCAAACCTTAACGTATTAGTCAAGTGTGGTTCCTTGTATCAATTGACGTATCTGTCTTGCCAAGGCCGGAATCTCCCGCGAGGTGATCGGCAAGCATTCTTCGCGTGCCGATCACCGCCGGCGGGACCCATGTCGGCGTGCGCTCTGGGAATTCTTCACGGTCGAACGTCGTAATCCGGACACGCGGCCTAGGAGCGCCCCTACGGGTCGGGCTTTACTCGTCTGTCACCGGCTTCGGGATGACAGGCTCCCCAAGCCCCGAAGCCGGGTCTTGGCCCTTCGGTGACGATCCCTCGCGCAAGAACAAGAAGTGAGAAACGAGAAAACAGCGCTACCGCTGGCGCGCGGCGCGCCTCAAGGGTGCGTCGCGCTGTGCGCTCCCGTGCTGTGCACGCCCTTGCCCCGCGCCGGCTTCGCGGTTGCCGGATGTCGGACGGCAGAATAGAACAAAAAGGGAACATTATCCCCTGCCCGGCCGTTTCCGAGAGGAGCACGGAGCGATGAGCAAGCAGGACACGGAGATCGAATGGTTGAAGGCGCAGCGTGAGCTGCGCGGCGCTGTTGGAGCGGCTGCCGCCGGTCTGGCGGCTCGACCGGGCGGAAAGCACCCGCGCGCAGCCTGAAATACCGCCGCGGCGAGGGCGAGATCGTCATCGTCAATCACGATGGGCGCGGCTGGTGGGATCCGCTGAGCGACCGCAAGGGCGACATCTTCACCCTTGTCCGGCATCTCGAACCCGGCCTGACGTTTCCGCGACGCGCGCCGCGTGCTGCGCGATTTCGTGGGGATCGCGCCGGCGTTTCCCGAGATGCTCCGGACGCGACGGACGCGGATCGCCCGCGCCCCGATCGCCGAACGATGGGAGCGATGTCAGCCGCTGTCGCGCGGATCGCCGGCGTGGCGCTACCTCACCGAGCAGCGCGGATTGCCGGAGTTTGTCCTCATGGCCGCGCGCGCCGCCGACGCCGTTCGCGAAGGTCCGCGCGGCAGCGCCTGGTTCGCGCACCGTGACAACGCTGGCGTGTCTGACCGGCATCGAGATGCGCGGCTCCGATTACCGCAACTTTTCGGCGGGCGGCGGCAAGACACTGTTCCGCCTGCCGGGCGGCCCCGGTCCCCTGCCCCGCGTCGCGGTGTGCGAGGCGGCGATCGACGCGCTGAGTCTCGCGGCGATCGAGCAGTGCCGTCCCGACACGCTCTATGCCGCGACCGCCGGCGGCATGGGTCCCGCGACCGTCGCCGCGCTCCAGCAGCTCCTGCTGGTCTGGCGGCCGATCCCGCCGGCATCCTGATCGCCGCGACGGACGCGGACATCGCCGGCCGGCGTTACGCCGCGCGTCTCGAGGACCTGGCGGCGGAGGCCGGGGTGCGGTTCGACGCGATCCTCCCGCCCGACGGGTTGAATGACTGGAATGATGTTCTTGCGCGCGATGAACACGCGTGCCGTAGCGCCGGATCGCGTCAGCGCCCTCCCCTGCCCTTCTCTCCCCTCCCCCACCGGACTTTGCAGTTCCCGACGGGATGAAACGAAACAGGGGAAACAGAGAGGGGAGATCAGAACAACGAATTTGAAATGAAAACTTCCTACCGCGTCGCCGTCCGCCCGCCGCAAGGGATCGGCCATGGCCTCGCGCAAGTGCGCGCCCTTGCCCCGGTCAGCCGGGACGCGGGGCGGGAGGGGTGTTCCAGAAACCCATGAGGGAAGGACACCCCGATGAACAGAACAACCAGACCAACAGGATCGGAGACCGCGAAGCGAACCAACCGCGTGCCGCGCGACCACTATCAGGAGGTCACCGACCGCGATCATCGCCGCACTGGAAGCGGGCACGCCGCCCTGGCGCAAGCCGTGGGATCCCGACAAGGCCGGTGGCCCGGCGATGCCGCGCAACGCGGCGACCGGTCAGCGCTATCGCGGCATCAACGTGCTCACGCTCGGCATGTCGGCCCTGGCCTTCACCAGCGGCGATCCGCGTTGGGCGACCTACAAGCAATCGGAAGAACGGGGTTGGCAGGTTCGCAAGGGCGAGCGCGGCACGACCGGGTATTTCTTCAAGCGGCTCGAAATGCGCGACGACACGAAACCCGATGACAGCGAAGATGCGGTGCGGCGAATTCCGCTGCTGCGCGCCTTCACTTTGTTTCATGCCAGCCAGATCGACGGCATTCCGGATTACGTGCCGCCCACGATCGAGGAAGCGCCGTGGCGCGCGCCGGAGGCGGCGGAGATCATTATCGCCAACAGCGGCGCCGTCGTCCGGTTCGGCGGCGACCGCGCGTTTTATTCGCCGGCGACGGATCACATTCAGATGCCGCCACACGCGGCCTTCGCGACAGCGGAACGGATTTTGCGGGACGCTGATTCATGAGGCATGGCACTGGTCCGGTGCGGCGTCGCGGCTCAATCGCGATCTGCGTAATCGTTTCGGTTCGCATGACTATGCGCGGGAAGAATTGCGGGCCGAGATCGGCCAGATGATGGTTTGTGCCGAACTCGGAATCGCAGTCTCCGACTGCGAATTCTCCAACAACGCCGCCTATATCGCGTCCTGGCTGGAGAGGCTGCGCTCCGACCGCAAGGAGATTTTCCGCGCGGCGGCGGACGCGCAGCGCATCGCCGATTACCTGCTCGCCTTCCATCCCGATTACGCGAACAGCCAGGCTGGACCGCCGGAGAGCGTGCCGGTCGCCGATGACGGCGATGCGGCCGGCGAGCCGGAGCCGATGCCAGTCGCGGCGTGAGCCGTCCCGCTGACCGGAGCCGGTCAGCCCCTTCCCTTCCGATCAACCCACGGCCGTTCGGCTCGACCGCTTCCAGGCGGACGGGCCGCGCGGCCGCCGCGCGAGGAAATGACCATGACCGAAGAGACCATCATGCCGAGCGATACAGCGAATTCACGCACGGCCTGTTCGACAACGCCGGCTTTGTCGGGCTGGACATCCTCACACGCTGACCAAGCTTCGGACGGACTCGAATCCGATGAGGCCGAAACCGATGACGGACGATCGACGAAGGTGGCGACACGCCGCCGCCGTCCGGCCGATCCGGCCGCGCGCGGCAGCAATTTTCATCTCGACGGCGACCGCGACTCTCGCCCGTGGCTGGGCCGCGCGGGCGCGCGACAACATCGCCGCGATCACCCTGTCGAAGGCGCTGGAACAATCGGGCCGCGCACCGACCGCCGACGAGCAGGCCCAATTGCTGCGCTTCATCGGCTTTGGCGCGACGCGAACTGGCGCAGAACTGCTTCCGCCGCCCCGGCGAAGACGAATTCCGTCCCGACTGGCAGGAGATCGGCGCGGCGCTCGAAGCCGCCGTCACGCCGGAGGAATACGCCGCCCTCCAACGGGCCACGCAGTATGCGCACTACACGCCGGAGACGATCATCCGTGGACTCTGGCGAGCCGCCGAACGGCTGGGCTTTACCGGGGGCCGCGTGCTGGAACCCGGCATGGGCACCGGTCTGTTCTTCGCCCTGCTGCCCGAAACGCTGCGCGGCGCCTGCCGCCTCACCGGCATCGAATATGATCCGGTCACCGCCCGCATCGCGCGCCTCGTGCATCCCGAGGCGCGGGTGCGGTGCGAGGATTACGCGCGCAGCAACCTGACCGGACACTTCGACCTCACGATCGGCAATCCGCCCTTCTCCGATCGCGTGGTGCGGGCCGATCCCGTCACGCGATCCCTCGGCCTGCGGCTGCACGATTATTTCATCGCCCGCTCGATCGCGCGGCTGCGCCCTGGCGGCATCGCGCTGTTCGTCACCAGCACCGGCACGATGGACAAGGCCAGCCCCGCGGCACGGGAACACATCGCCGGCATGGCCGATCTGGTCGGCGCGGTGCGTCTGCCCGAGGGCAGCATGCGCGCGAGCGCGGGCACCGATGTCGTGATCGACGTGCTGGTGTTCCAACGCCGCGCGGACGGAGAGGCTCCGGCGGGTGCGGCCTGGATCGATCTCGCCGACGGTTGGCGAACGCGGCGGCGGATGATGACGCGGACACTGGTGATCCCGACAGTCCGGCCGCAGCCGTCCTCCAGGTGAACCGCTACTTCGCCGATCATCCGGAGATGGTGCTGGGCGAGCATGCGTTCCGGCGCGGCATTTACGGTCCTGGCCTGACCTACACCTGCCGTCCGCGCGAAGACGGCGCGGCGCTGGAAACCCTGCTGACCGCCGCCCTCGACCGGCTGCCCGCCGACATCTTCACGGCATCAGAGAGTCCCAGTCTGGCGAAACCTCGATCCTGACAGCGAAGCCGAGACTGGTCGCACGCGGTCGGCACCGCCGCCGACGGCGCCACGATCAAGGAAGGGTCTTACCTCGTCGGCAAGTCTGGCCAGTTGATGCAGATCGTGGACGGCGAGGTCGCGTCCCGTCGCGATCCGGGAAGGCAAAGGCAGCGGCGGCATCCTGGCCCGCGACGGAAAGATCATCCGCGCCCTGCTGCCGATCCGCGACGCGGTGCGCGATGTGCTGCGCGCCCAGGCCGCCGGTCAGCCCTGGGAGGCGGCCCAGGTCCGGCTGCGCATCGCCTATGGCGGGTTCCTGCGGGGCTTCGGTCCGATCAACCACACCGTCGTCTCGGTCACGTCCGACCCGGAGACCGGCGAGGACCGCGAAACCCATCGGCGCCCGAACCTCGCGCCCTTCGCCGACGATCCCGATTGCTGGCTGGTCGCCAGCATCGAGGACCATGACCTCGAAAGCGGCCTCGCCCGCATGGGACCAATCTTTCGCGAGCGGGTGATCGCCCCGCCGGCCGCACCGACTGATCGCGACCGCCGCCGACGCACTCGCCGTCACCCTCAACGAGACCGGCCGCGTCGATATCGACCATCTCGCCGAGCTGCTCGACAGCGATCCTGACACCGCCCTCGCCCAGCTTGGCGAGACCGTGTTCCGCGACCCGTCCACGGAAGCCTGGGAGACCGACGACGCTTATCTGTCCGGTTCCGTCCGCACCAAACTCGATCATCGCCGAGGCGGCGGCCGGGCGCGACCCGATCTATGCGCGCAACGTCGCCGCGCTACGGCGCGTGCAGCCCGAGGACCTGTCGCCGTCGGACATCACCGCGCGCCTGGGCGCGCCCTGGGTTCCCGCCGCCGATATCGAGGCTTTCGTCCGGAAATCATGGGCACGGAAACCCGCGTGCGGCATACCGTCGAGATCGCCTCGTGGTCCGTGGAGACCGCGCCCTTCTCATTCACCGCCGCCGGCACCTCGGAATGGGGCACCGCGCGGCGCAACGCCGGCTGGTTGCTGCACGACGCGCTGAACAACGCCTCGCCGCAGATCTTCGACACCATCGTCGAAGACGGCGTCGAGAAACGCATTCTCAACAGCGAGGCGACCGAGGCCGCGAAGGAGAAGCTGGCCCGGATCAAGGAGGCCTTCACCGGCTGGATCTGGACCGATCCCGACCGCACCGACCGGCTGGCGCGGGTCTACAACGACCGCTTCAACAACCTCGTGCCGCGCCACTTCGACGGACGGCATTTGACGCTCCCCGGCGCCAGCCCGATCATCCGCCTCTACGACCACCAGAAGCGGGTCATCTGGCGGATCGTCGCGGCCGGCTCGACCTACATCGCCCACACCGTCGGCGCCGGGAAATCCTACGCCATCGCCGGCGCGATCATGGAGCAGAAGCGACTTGGCCTGATCAACAAGGTTTTGCTGGTGGTGCCCGGCCACTGCCTCGCGCAGGTCTCCCGGGAATTCCTGCAACTCTATCCGGCCGCCCGCATCCTGGTCGCCGACGAAACCAATTTCGTGAAGGAAAAGCGGTCCCGCTTCCTGGCCCGCGCGGCGACGGCGAACTGGGACGCGGTGATCATCACCCATGCCGCCTTCCGTTTCATCCCGGTGCCGGCGGATTTTGAACGCGCGATGATCGCGGAGCAGATCGCCGCCTGCGAGGCCCTCGTCATCCGAGCCGACGACGGCGACCGGATCACCCGCAAGCGGCTTGAGGCGATGAAGGAGAAACTGGGCGAGAAGCTGGCGGCGCTGAAGGGCCGCCGCGACGACATGGTGACCCTGGAAGAGATCGGCATCGACCAGATCATCGTCGATGAGGCGCAGGAATTCCGGAAACTCACCTTCGCCACCAATCAGGTGAATCTGAAAGGCGTCGATCCCGACGGCTCGCAACGCGCCTGGGACCTGTTCGTGAAGGCGCGTTACCTCGACCGCAAACGGCCCGGCCGCGCGCTGATCCAGGCCTCCGGGACACCGATCACCAACACACTGGGAGAAATGTACACCCTGCTGCGCTACCAGGCCGAAGATGCCTTACGCGAGCGCGGCATCCACGAATTCGACGCCTGGGCCTCGGCCTTCGGCGACACGCTGACGGAACTGGAGTTGCAGCCCAGCGGCACCTACAAGCCGGTGACCCGCTTCGCCGCCTTCGTCAACGTCGCCGACCTGATGATGATTTTTCGATCCGTCGCCGATGTCGTGCGGAAGTCCGACCTGCGCGGGCATCTCGACTTCCTTGTATCCGTGGCGGCCAGCGTCAACTGGTCACGTCCGGCGCGAGCCCGGCCTTCAAGGATTATCAGAAGCACCTCGCGGGGCGGATCGACGGCGATCGAAGCCCGCACCGGCCGGGTCCAGAAAGGCGACGACATTCTGCTCGCCGTCATCACCGACGGGCGGCACGCCGCGATCGACATGCGGCTGGTCTGGTCCGCGAGCGGCGACGAACCGGCGAACAAGCTCAACAAGCTGATCGCGAACGTGCATCGCATCTGGCGCGAGACGGCGGACCAGACCTATCTCCGGCCCGACGGCACGCCGTATCCGAACCCGGGCGCGGGGCAGATGATCTTCTCCGACCTCGGCACGATCAATGTCGAGTCCACGCGGGGGTTCTCGGCTTATCGCTGGATCAGACAGCAACTGATCGTGCTGGGTGTGCCCGCCGGCGAGATCGCGTTCATGCAGGACTACAAGAAATCGGCGGACAAGCAGCGTCTGTTCGCCGATTTCCGCGCCGGGCGTGTCCGGGTGCTGATCGGCTCGTCGGAGACGATGGGCACCGGCGTCAACGTGCAGCAGCGGCTGAAGGCGCTGCATCATCTCGACGTGCCATGGCTGCCCAGCCAGATCGAGCAGCGCGAGGGCCGCATCGAACGCCAGGGCAACCAGCACGAGGAAATCGAGATTTTCGCTTATGCCACGCTCGGCTCGATGGATGCGACGATGTGGCAGAACAACGAGCGCAAGGCGCGGTTCATCGAGGCGGCACTGTCCGGCGACCGCACCATCCGCCGCCTGGAAGAGGAAGGCGGGCAGGCCAACCAGTTCGCGATGGCCAAGGCGATCGCCTCGGGTGACAGCCGGCTGATGCGCAAGGCCGGACTGGAAAGCGAGATCGCGCGGCTGCGGCGCCAGCAGGCGGCGCATATGGACGACCAGCACGCGATCAGGCGGCAAATCCGCGACGCGCGGCACGACCAGACGCACGCCGAGGCGCGGAGCGCGGCGATCACCGCCGACCTGGCCCGCCGGACGCCGACCCGTGGCGATGCGTTCATCATGGAGGTCGAAGGACGGACGATCACGCAACGCAGAATCGCCGGCGCCTCTTTGCTGACAAAGATTCGCCTCGCCGCGCGGGAACGCACCCGCCGGACCTGGACGGTTGGCCGCATCGGCGGCTTCGACCTGACCTGCGCGATCCAGGCTGGCGGGCCTGACGGGCGGCTGGAAACGGCGCTTACATTGGAACGGACGGATTTTGCCCAATCGATCGGCATCGATTCCGAGACGACACAGGCCGGGCTCATCGCCCGGCTGGAGCATGTTCTTGACCGGATGGACGCCGATCTTCTGGAGCAGCGCCGCCGCGCCATCGACGCGAAGGCCCGGCTGGCGGGCTACGAGCCGCGTCTGGGCGAAACGTTCCCCTTGCAGGACGAACTGGACGACAAGCTGGCCCAGCTTTCCGGGATTGAGGCGGACCTCGCCCACCCGGGGCCACGGTGCCCGCCGACACAAGTCCGGCAGCGAGGCCCAATGTGGCGGCAGCCTGACGGCCCGAGCCCGTTCGCTCCCCTCCCTTCATGATCTTCAAACTGAGGCCGCGCGGCACATCCAAGGGGCGGGCCGTACAGAATCCCCCTGCCCGGACGGAACTCCCACTGATGGTGCCCAAAGCACCTAAACGAAAATGGAATGAGCAATATCGGATGAAGACGAAAGTCAGGAAATGGCTGCCGCATCTCCGTCCGCCGCCGCAAGGGACCGCCGATGGCCTCTCGCGCTGGCGCGCCCTTGCCCCGCCGTCCGGGACGCGCCGCGTGGGAGGGGTCTTCCCGAAATACAGGGAGGATGAAATCCCAACCCACAGGAGCCCACCATGGCCGAACTTCGCAGCGTCGATCCCCGCACCCTTCAACCCAACCCGAACAATCCCCGCCGTACGCCGGTGCCGCCGGCGATGGACGAGCAACTGCTCGCCTCGATCAAGGCCGTCGGCATCATCCAGCCGCCTTGCGTGTCCGTGACAGACAACGGACTGACGATCGAGATCGGCAATCGCCGGGTGAAGGCCGCGATCAAGGCCGAACTGCCGGCGATCGAGGTCCTTGTATGTGACGCCGATGAGGTCGTGGCCGCGATGCGCGCAGTCGCCGAGAACCTGATTCGCGCCTCGATGACGAGCGTGGACATCTGGCGCGCGATCGAGCGGCTCGAAGCCCAGGGCTGGAACGAACAGGCCATCGGCGATGCGCTCGCCTTGCCGGTACGCACCGTCCGGCGCCTGAAGCTGCTGGCGCATCTCATCCTGCGATGCTCGACGTGATGGCGCTCGGCAGTATGCCGAACGAGGACCAGCTGCGCACGATCGCCGCCGCCACGGGCGAGGAACAGGCGCAGGTCTGGAAGAAGCACAGGCCGAAGAAGGGTCAGACCGAAGTCGCCTGGCATGAGATCGCCCGCGCCCTCGCGAAACGCCGCATGCCCGCCTCCGCCGCCAAATTCGGCGACGATCTGGCGAAGGTATACGGCATCGTTTGGGAGGACGACCTGTTCGCCCCGGCGGACGAGGACAGCCGCTATACGACCAACGTGGAAGGCTTCTTCGGCGCCCAGCAGGAGTGGCTGCAGAACAGCCTGCCGGAGCGCGGCACGCTCGTGCCGGTTGACGAATACGGCCACGTTCAACTGCCGAAGAAGGCCGAGCGCGTCTTCGGCAAACCCGGCAAGACCGATCTGGTCGGACACTACATCGACGCGCGCACCGGCGAGGCTCAGACCGTCGCCTACCGGCTGCCCGTTCCGAAGAAGGCGGGCAAGCCCGCCGATGGCGCCAAGGTCACGCCTGGTGCGACGGGTGATGCTGGGGACGATGGTGGCGAGACGCCAACCGCGAAGACGCGGGCGGACGTGACGCAGAAGGGCGTGGCCATGATCGGCGACCTGCGCACCGACGCGTTGCATCAGACGCTCGCCGATACGCCGATCGAGGACGACACGCTGTTCGGAATGCTGATCCTCGCCTTCGGCGGCGACAACGTCACCGTCGAAAGCGGGAGCGATGTCCGCGGAACCGATCGCCGGACGATCTGCCGCGCGATCACCGAAGGCGGGGTGCTGACGGCCGACCGTGATCTGTTGCGCCGTGCCGCCCGCGAGATGCTGACCGGTGTCCTGTCCTGCCGGGAGAACCGTTCACAAAGCGGGAGTTTCGCCCGGATCGCGGGGGAGGCGATCGGCGCGTCTGTCCAATTGCCGAACATGGCGACGGAAGACTTTTTGTCCTGCCTGTCGCGCGGCGCGCTGGAGACGGCCGCGAGAACCGAGGGGGTCAATATCGCACCCCGCGCGAAGGACACGCGGTCGCGGCTGGTCACGCGCTTCAAGGACGGGACCTTCGTCTGGCCGGGCGCGCTCTTCCGGCTGACGGTGGAGGAGCAGGCGGTCGGCACCGGACAGCGCGACGCCCGCTCTGGTACTGGTTGGGTCAGTCCGGTGTCCGGCGAGGAGGGCGAAGGCGGGGAGGCCGCCGTCCCGGAGACCGGAGACGAAGACGCCGCCGGTTTCAACGACGAAATGCCGGTGCGTGAGGCCGCCTGATTTGATCGAGGCATCTGCCCTGGCCGTCATGCCAGGGCAGACGGCCTTTTACCCGAGGACACTGTCATGACTCGTTGCTTACCCGATGGCGCCGTCATGCCCCGGTCGATCGCCGCGTTCAGCCACCAGGCGTTGACCCCGCACATCGTCCGCCGCCGCGCGGCACTGGCCGCGCTTGAAGCGGAGATGATCGCCGCCTGCGAGACAGCGGCTATGGCCACCCGTTCGGTAGCGGACGGCCCTCTCGATCGTGAACGCTGGGACCGGGCCACCTGGCATCGTTACCTCGCCGCCGCCATGCGGCTGGAGACTGTCTACGGCCCCCGCATGCGTCGTCTTCGCCAGGAAATCGGCCAACTCGAACGGTTGTTGACATTGCCGATCGCCGTCTGACCGGATGAGAGGGAACCCTACCCTT
>CAVRDN010000111.1:0-60028 GCA_963719675.1 uncultured Alphaproteobacteria bacterium
TGGAAAGGATATGTGACGCGTCACATATCCGCACATATGTGTCGGACGCGAATATGTGGCGGCGCGGTCCGGAGAACCAGCAATTCCACGGTGCCGTCGAACTTCGCCGCCACATAATATCTGTCATTTCTCCCCCGGGCTCGGGATCTCCCTGGTGCGCCCGCGAGGAGAAAATGCTGTGTTGGATCGCTACTTCAAATACCCGGGTGTGCTTAGGCGGCTTCGTAGTGGAGCGCTGGGTAAGAGATGGACCGCATCGCGGCGCATTTCTTCGACATCGGCTATAAGCCCGCTTCAGCCAAGATCTACATCAGTCGGCTCGCCCGGTTCAGCGAGTTCGCGAATGTGATGCGGGACTTGTTACGATCGGTCAGGACATTATCGATCGTTTCGTGCTCAGCCTACAAACGGCAAGCCCACGTATCGCGGTACGGACGGCAACGTACACGCGCCGAGGGTCGCGCCCGAGCGATTTTCAACTCCGTGCCGCTGCCGAGCGCCGGATCCCGATGGCCCGCTGCTTGTCGCCTACCAGGATCATTTATGCCACGTGCGTGGCCTGGAACCAAAGACCTGCGAAGGACTTTTGACGGGCGCGCGCAAGATCCTCGCATGGCTCCGCGACCATCATCCGGATCAGCCGCTCGCCGCGATGACAGGCGAACATGTATCGGTCTCGTAGGACACCTGCTGTCACTGTCGGCGAACAAACACACTCGATCCTCGACGACCTCATATGTCCGGACATTTCTTCGCTTTCTGCGATGGGCGAGCCTGAACGGTCAGGATCTTGCTCGGTTTGTCCCGCGGACACCCTGCTGGCAGCTGCAACACCTGCCGCCGCGGCTCGCGTGGGAGGACATTCGGCGCGCCATCGACGCGATCGACGTAACGGCGGCTTCAGGCGCGCGGGATCGGGCGCTCCTGCTTCTGCTCGCCACCACCGGTCTCCGGAACAAAGAGATTCGGATGCTCGAACTCCAGGATATCCACTGGCGGACCTCCGAAGTCTTTGTGCGGCGGACCAAGGGGAAGCGCGACCGGGTCGTTCCGCTTCTGGACGAAGCCGGAGCGGCGCTCGCGGACTATATCCTGCATGCCAGGCCGAAGATCGACAATTCATGCGTGTTCCTGTCCTGTGCGCCGCCGCCACGCCCGTTCAAATGTCCCGCTTCGATTTCGAGGATCGTCCGGTCTCGATTGGTACGAAGTGGGGTTAAACTCTCCGGTTCGGTCGGCGCCCATCTGTTGCGTCATGGTCTGGCGACACAGCTCGTCAGACAACGGCGCCCAATCAACGAAGTCGCGGATCTACTGGGCCACCGGAGCATCGATACCACCGCCATTTACGTGAAGGTCGCGTTGCCCCAACTCACCGATGTCGCATTGCCCTTTCCGGGAGGTGCGTCATGAGTGCCTTCGCCGGAACATTGGCCGGCAAGGTCGAGACATACATCGAGCTTCGACACTCGCTGGGCTACTCGTTCAAGAAGCAGGCCGGCACGTTGCATGCCTTCGCGCGATACGTGGCGTCAGGCAGCTTGACGCCCGCTTACCAGGTGCATGGCGCTCGGGTTCGTCCTGTCATTTGGTGGCGCGGCCAATGGATGCGCGGCGAGCGCGCCCGGCTGTCGCGCCATGCCGATGTCGCCAAGGTCATGGACTACATGCTCAAACGATGGGGCTCGTTCACACGCTTCCTCGACGATGGGCGAATTTGCCTGACAAACAACGCGGCGGAACGCGGGCTGCGAGGTATCGCCCTCGGCAGGAAAGCCTGGCTCTTCGCCGGATCCGATCGCGGTGGTGAAAGGGCGGCGGCGATGTATTCGTTGATCGTCACCGCCAAACTCAACGACGTCGATCCGCGCGCCTGGCTCGCCAACGTACTGGTCGCATCGCGGATCATCCCGTTCAACGTCTGCACGAGTTGCTGCCGTGGAACTGGCGTGAACGAACCACGGAAACCACTGCCGCCGCCTGAGCGACCTCGCCGCGTCACTTCCCGGATGGATACGCTGCGCTGACCACCCTCCCCTCTTCTAAAGAGCCATTACGCCACTAGTTCGCCTCATGTCACCCGCTTCGCGCCCTCGGTTTTAGGACTTGACCCTCGCCGCGCGACGTGATGCGCCAATAGTTGTCGGGCCGAAGCGCCCTGTCAGGTTAGACTTGCCTGCGGCGCGTAGAACAAAGCGCATCGATTGAATCGAGAGGATGTTTAAGACAAGTGAACTTCTATTATTGAGACAATCGGTCCGTCATTCCTAAATGTTGAGTTGGGCGCACACGGTTATGATGTGGAATACCCCTACCGAAAGTCCCGGTGATCAGTCCATGTAGTGTGCGGGCAATTAGGCAAAGAAGTCATAAGGGCGGGATGACAAAGAGGCAATAAGGGCATCTAGACGGATGCCTATTACGGCTTTTTGCCTAATGTCTGCTGGGCAATTAAGACTGAAGGCATATATCTTTCTTGCCCTTGTTGCCTGAAAGCCATTATACGGCCTGACCTGAAGGCAACAAGGAAACTATCTCATGGCGGTTGTGTCGATCGCTTCGGCGAAGGGCGGGGTCGGCAAAAGCACCCTCGCCATCCTCCTGGGGGCGGAATTCGCTTTGGATGGCTATAAAGTGGCCGTTCTCGACGCGGACCTGAACCAGCATACTGCGGCGTTTGGCCTTAAGTGCACTTTGCCTAATCTCCGTGTTATCCCAGACATCGGCGAAAAGGAGATCCTGAAGGCGCTGAGAGAAGCCGAAGCGGAAAACGATATTGTCCTTGTCGATCTTCCGGGGGCAGTTCTACTCTGGCGCTCAAGGCGATGCAGCGCTCGCATTTCGTCCTTGTGCCGATGCGACCATCGCTGCCGGACGCGCGCGACGCGATGAAAACCGTGGCCCAGATCGATGACGCCCAGGAGCTGGCCCGAACACCAATTCCGCGGGCGCTCGTCTGGGCACTGTTCCGGTCGGGCTTCGAGAGCAGAGTGTCGCGGCATGTTCGCAAGAGCTTGGAAGGGGAGGGGATTCCGATCCTTAAAGCGACCTTGATGGAACGCGTCGCATTTCAGGCAATCCACCTGACAGGGATGGTTCCCCGCCAAACGGAGCCGAAAGGCGCCGCTGCCGAGAACGTTACCGCCTTGTCGAAGGAGGTTTTGGAGTTGTTGCAGGTGAAGGAAGACGCGGTATGAGCGACTTTCCGCCGATCGGCGACGAGCTGCGGCCTAAACCCAAGCTGAAGCGGCATACCACCGAGGAGGCCACGGATGCTGAGATTGAGAAGAACTCGCGCCGGATCGGTGAGAGGTGGGGAGCGGCCACGCGCATCGAACAGGAGCCTGAGCACATCCCAATGGCACCTGTCGTCAGTATACGAGGCTACATTCCAGAGTATCTCGATCAGGAAATGGCGATGAAGGCGGCAGAACGCCGGGTGACAAAGACATTCCTGATCATGGAAGCCTTATCCAAGGCGGGCTATCGCGTCGATGAAGTAGACTTAGTGCAGGACAGAAGAAAACGGCCAAAAGGCAACTAGGCAACTAAGCAAAGATGCGACGGCGGCATCGATGACCGAAGTTGTCGTGTGCTTCCACCAAGTGAGCAATTCAGGGTCGTTTGCTAGGACAGGGGAGGAGGCCTTAGCGGGCAGATGCCATTTCCTGCCAGCACAACGCCGGCGTCGGTCGGGGGGCGATTTTCAAAGCTGATCGTATTTCGGAACACAGGGAAGAAATATTCGTAATATCAATGCATTAAATTGAGATGGCGTAAGGCCAACTTTTCGCGCCGATTTACACCGCTCACCGCAAGCCGGTCATGGTGAGCAGGCGATCAGCCGCGGGTGATGCTTCCACAGGCCGGTATGGCACGCCCAACCGCCGGACAGCCGTCGCCCGCCGGTGCAGACCGCGTCGCACGAACCGGATCGCCGCCGCCTCGCTGGTGAATTCATGGCGCATCGTCCGGCCGGCCGCGCCAATCCGCCCAAAGCTAACATGCGCGATCCAGAGGCCGAACAGATCAACGCCAGCGACGATACGCCAGGCACGCCGCCGGTTCTGGGCGGGATCGTTGGCATGCAGCTCGATGAGAATTTCGGTCATGGATTTCGATCCAATGTTGATCGTTCGAAGCCGAGTTAACCACACCGGACTTGTCGGGCAAAGCCTTTAATATGACGCGGATGTACCTGATTTTGCGCGAGCACATCGTCGTCGAAGATGTCCTTTCCGCGGCTCGATGACGGGGCGGGGCAGGGGGCTGTCAGTTTTTCTGGCTCCCGTCCGGTGAGCCGCCGCTGGCCTCGAAAGCGCGATCCCTACGACGCGGACCACGGCTTCAGGGCAAGGGCTTCGCCCTCAACGCGGTATCCCCAATTTTTCGGCCGCGAAGGCGTGGCCTGTAACCGGGTGATCCCCCTCCGCGTCTCGCCCTTCCACGCGCGGGGCCTTGCGTCGTGACGGTTCGCATCGAGGCCCGGAACGGCGGCCTCGCCGACAGAAGGATCAAGACCATGAGCAACAAACCCACCCACACCGCCTACATCGTCACCGAGCCGAAGGAAGGAACCGACCGCAAGGCGCAATGGCACGAGATCGGCGCCATCTGGAAGGTATCGATTCCATAATGTGGATACGGTCTTGGCCTGAAATCATCTGCCATGTTCTTGGAACGTTTGACCTTACCGTCGCTGGAACGCTGACAACCGACGCTCTGCCCTCTGTCAGGCCAGCAACGACCGATAAAGCTCGAAGTACCGATCGGCCATGCGGTCAACCGAGAAGCGCGCGGTCACCACCGACCGGCAGGCGGCGCGATCAATCTCGCCAATGCGGCCGATAGCCTCCACGGCATCATCGACGCTGTTTACCAGGAATCCCGTCACGCCATGGTCGACCAGTTCCCGCATCGAGCCACGGTCGCTGGCGATGACCGGGTACCACAGGCGAGCGCCTCCACAACCGAAAGGCCAAATGGCTCGTTGAAATTAATCAGATGGAGAGTAATGCGCCCGCGGAACCAAGAGGTCTAACACACGGGTCGCCCCGCCGACCGGACCAAGATAAACGACGGACCTGTTGTCGATTGCCGGCGCGACGTATGCGTGATGATACTCCTGATCTTGCACAATGCCAGCCATTACCAACCGACGGCCCGCCCGCCTCGCAGCCGTGATCGCTTCAGCCGTACCCTTGTCCGGGTGAATCCGGCCGAAGAACAGCAGGTTTTCGCCGCCGTGCGGTTCGAACGGGAAATCCTCGGGTCGGACGCCATGATGAATTGTCGCCGCATAACGCAAGTCCAGGCGCCGGTCAGCCTCGCTGATCGCGACGAAATGTACGCGGTCCTCATAGGCCCGAAAGGCTGGCAAAACATGTTCTGACGAGAAGCCGTGGATTGTCGTCACTACCGGCGTTTCCACCAGGCGCGAAAACGCGAGCGGAACGAAGTCCGCCTGATTGTGAATGAGGTCAAATTCCGCCGCGTGCTCAAAAACGTTGGCGACGTGTAAGATCTCCCAAACTTTGGCGTCGATAGATGGGTCCTCGGAATAAGGCGCGGGACAGACCCCTGCCAGCTTGCCCGCCGTCTGGCTGTCCAACGTCGCGAACAGTGTGATGTCGACGCCGCGAGCGATCAATGCCTCTGTCAACAGGCTCGTGACCAGCTCCCAGGGTCCGTAGTGGCGCGGCGGCGTGCGCCAGGATATCGGTGCCAGCATCGCGATGCGCAAACGAGTTTCCTTCGTGCTCGGGATCTGGCTTTTTGTTCAAGAGTGCTTCACCCGCTCCCATGTTTCTGCTCAATGATCACGCTACCGGCCGTTAGGATTACCCCTTCGTCCGCCCGGAGCGAAAGGGCGCCAGATCCGACCGAAACCGAATTGTCGACTGTGGACAGAAGCGGCCGGAATGCCGTCGCCCAGTCGGGCAGGATCAGACGTTGAGGTGAGGCTCCGAGATTGAGCGCAACGATCAGCCGCTCCGGGCCATGCCAGCGCTCATACGCGAGCACGTCGCCTTCGGCGTCCAGTAGCCGCGAGCCGCCGGCCGAAAGCGCCGAATGCGTGCGTCTCGCCGACAGTAACCGGCGATGCAAGGTCAGAATGGACGAAGCGTTATCGGTCTGACACCTGACATTGCGCACAGGCCAGTCGGAGTTCAGGGGAAGCCACGGTACGACCGTGCTGAATCCGGCATTTGTGCTCCCGTCCCATGGCATAGGCGAGCGAACAGGGTCGCGGCCGAGCCCAAGGCCAGGCTCGCGCAATTCGCGCGGGTCCTGGACCAAAGCGGGCGCAATCCTGACATCGGTCAGACCGAGTTCATCGCCGTAGTAAAGGGTGGGTGTCCCGCGCAAGGTCAGCAACAGCATCGCCGCGACGCGGGCCTGGGCCGGCCCGCGTCTCGTGGCGACACGTGGCCTGTCATGGTTGCCGAGGACCCAGTTCGGCCATGCGTCCGGGGGAAGCGCCGCTTCATAGTTCGCGATCAGTGTCGCGAGGGAGCGTGCCTCCCATGGGGCGCTGATGAGCTGGAAATTGGCAGGCAAATGCACTCCTCGCCGGCCCTGACCGTAATAGCGAACCAGCCTGTCCAAAGGCAGGTAGATCTCACCGATCAGAACCCGTTCGCCCCTTCCCGCAGTGACATAGCCGTCCGCTATGGCGCGCATCTCGGCGGCGATCTCGTGCACCTCTGGCTGATCCGTGGAATGGAGCTGGAGGACGCGGTCCATCTCGCCCATTGAGGGCTGCCAGGCATTATTGAGTGGGTTGTCGCGGAAGTCCGCCGCCTTGATCATGTGCCACAGGTACATCGATGCGGAAGCCGTCCACGCCGCGGTCAAGCCAAAAGCGAATCATCTCGTACATGGCGGTCCGTACGTTCTGGCTGCGCCAGTTGAGGTCGGGTTGCTCCTTCAGGAAGGCGTGGTAGTAGTATTGGCCAGTGGCTTCGTCCCATTCCCAGGCGGAACCGCCGAAATCGCTGATCCAATTATTTGGTGGAC
The DNA here is from genome assembly GCA_963719675.1 of uncultured Alphaproteobacteria bacterium. Classification (GTDB taxonomy): domain Bacteria; phylum Pseudomonadota; class Alphaproteobacteria; order Acetobacterales; family Acetobacteraceae; genus Rhodopila. The sequence continues at coordinate 7,021 of CAVRDN010000111.1, forward strand.
CGCGATCGCGGCTGGGATTGCGCCATATGTACCAGTCGCGTTTTGGATTGTCGCGCGACGCGCGACTCTCGATGAACCAGGGGTGCTGAACAGATGTATGGTTTGGCACAAGGTCCAGCAGAACCCTGAGCCCTCGGGCATGCGCCATGGCAAGCAGATCATCGAAATCGGCGAGTGTTCCGAAAAGCGGGTCCACATCGCGATAGTCCGCGACGTCATAGCCAAAATCCGCCATGGGTGATGGGTAGATCGGAGAGATCCAGATTGCGTCAACGCCCAGGAAAACAAGATAGTCGAGCCGCCGCTCTATGCCTTTCATATCGCCGACGCCGTCACCGTTAGTGTCCTGAAACGAACGTGGGTAAATCTGGTAGATCACTCCTGTCTGCCACCAAAGCACGGTCATGCGAATTGATCCTTCCAAATCGCCTGTCCCCTCATCAATCGCCTGTTGTGGCGACATGCCCGGCACCTGATGCCACAGGAGTTCGGCGTACACCGCGGCTCCAGCCGGATAGACATTATAATACGCGAAAATCGGTCAGCACGTCATTGAGTTCAACAGCGCGGCGATCTCGACTGTCGCGAAATTTGAATACGTATCGGAGACCGCGTAGGGTAAAATGATCAGGTCTTTGTGCCGCATCAGGCCGCATGTGTAGACGACATTCGGGACATAGCCCTCGCGCTCTGACTGCGCCGGCTGGACCAGCGGCTCACAAGACCGCGCGAGAACCTTCGAAGGGTCCTTTTTATCAAGAAGGACCGCACCGATGGAATATCTCCGCACCGCGCCCACGCCGTGGGTCAACATCAACCAGCCTTCGTCGATCTCGATCGGAGAGCCGCAGTTGCCAATTTGCACGAATTCCCAGGGAAACCGAGGCTTCAATATCGGGACGCCGCCATCCCAGACATGCAGGTCGCGCGAATAGATAAGGTAGAGGTTCTCGTTGTCCTGGCGGCCAATCATCGCGTATTGCCCGCCGATCTTCTCAGGGAATAAGGCCATACCTTTGTTCCGCGTAGCGGTCCCGCTCAACGGCGACATCCGGAAGGACAAGAAGTCGGTCGTCTCCATCAACTCGGACCTGATCCCCCGGCCGCTGTATGCCGTGTACGTCGCGTAGAATGTCTTTCTCCCATCATCGTTGAATTCAACGAAACGAGCGTCCTCGATGCCGTTCGATTGGGCTTCGGTGATTGGAAAGATGACCCGCTCGCTGATGTCCTCGTTCGGCTCGAAAACCACCTCCAGGACATCTCCATCCGGACCGCACATTCGATTGCGCACTCGTGGCATCGCGGCAAGACGCGCGGACGGATCAACAGTGACGGACCCATCGGCGGCGATGAACCCCGATCGGAACGTCAGAGAAGAAATATGTCCTTCTCCAACGGCGCGAAGACTTAGAATGAACCGGCAACCACCACCGGGTGCGCCGGTCTGGTCTGGATGAACGACAATGCTCGGGTTAAACAAGGCTGAGGCTTCAAAGGAGTATTCGTGGAGGAAATAGGCGCCAACGAGTTGCCGCTGAAGTTTGGTGAATACGGTATGCGAGGCCAAAGCGTCTTCCATGTCATCGGCGCGAGCCTCGAATGACGCCAGCAGGTTGCGATGACGCCCCTCAAAATTTTCGAGGACGCCTGCCAGTTGGCTGGATGCTGTCTCCAGATCCAGTCCCAGGACACGATCGACGATGTGGTTCGCCCGTGTTTTATCGACTGTGTTGAGATCCCTCGGTTCGATCGCCGGCCTGAACGGGCGCACGAGCACCCGGGCCGGGTCAGGGCGCAACCATAGAGTTTGTCGGTTCAGAAATGGTACTTGTGACAATGAGGCCTCGAGTTGGTTGAACGGCAAATTCGGGGGTACGCCGAGCGGCAAGGGGAGACGCTGCCGCGCGCTTCGGCAGACGGAGATTCAGGTGCGCAAGCTGCCTGATTTCAGCAAGGCTGAGCAGATAGCACACGACGGATTTACCACCACGGTTTTCATTGGCGTGGTCGGGCTGCAGGCCATCGCGGCAACCACCCGTCTCCACGTCCACCAGAGGCAGACCCAGGTCATTGTCTCCCAGGAACCAGCCGAATACCCGCATGATGTGCGCTTTCCAAGGGTCCTCGCCTTCGGCACGCCACGCGGCGGCGCACGCGGATATCGTCGCGGTGGCTTCGAGCGGTTGCTGGTCGAATGCCCGCGGTTGCCGGCGCTGTTCGCCGAAACTCTCGTTCCCCACTGGCCGAAAGCAACCCGCTGGTGCCGTTTGTAGCGTCATCAACCACCGCAAGGATTTCAGGCCAGCTTCGATATACGCTGGCACGCCCAAGGCAATGCCCGTGACGATCAGCGCCTGAACTAAACGCGCGTTGTCATACGCAAGCCCTTCCTCGAACCAAACCCATTCGTCGGTTCCGACGAGCGACAGAATGGCCATCAACCGGTCGGCAAGCAGAGCCCGCATATGGCCGGCGCGAAAGTCCTTCGGGGCGGCGGCGTGGTAAGCGTTCAACCCGAGCAGCGTGAACGCCCAGGCTCGTGGCGAGCGAAAATCGTTCACGGCCGGCAGAGCTTCCGCGAACAGCGCCTTGGCCCATGCGCGCCGCGATAGGTTCGCGTCGACGCGCGAACACTCACCCAGCGCCCAAAGGGTTCGTCCGTGACTGTCTTCCGAGCCTTTGTCTTCGAGCCAGCGTCGATCGAAGCTCATGAAATTGCGAAACCGTCCAGTGTCGGCGTTCCACGCATGCTGCACGAACGCGGCGAAGCGGGACGTCAACACCTCGGGCAAAGGCCGTTCACCATGATGATTGAGCGCGCACGCCAACAACAAGGCTCGCGCGTTGTCGTCGACGCAGTAGCCATGGTGGCGGTTGGGTACAGCATGGACCGCATGTTGCAGCAGCCCCGTATCGTCGCACATGGACAAGAAATGCTCGATCCGCATTTCGGGCGGCTCTTCGCTACCCAAGGAGGGTTTGATCTGGAGCAGAGGCGTCAGCCGCCGCGTTCCGAGATCCCGGCGCGCACTCTCGAAGACCTCGAGGGTGCGTTCCGCGCTGCGTTCCCATGTCATGGATCGGCTGACCCACCAGGCACGCGCGCGCATGGCATGCCGGAGGGCATCGTCGCTCAGCAATCGCGCGATTTCGAATCCGGTCGCCGCGGCGTCGCCGAACGGTACCAGGTACGCCTCGTCCGTCAGCCAGCAACTCCTGGGCGTGCCAGTAGGGTGTCGATACGATCGCTTTGCCCAGTCCAAAACTGTAAGACAGAGTGCCGGACGTCATCTGTGCTTCGTTGAGGTAGGGCGTGACATAGACATCGCACATTGAAATGAAACTCAGTAGCGTGGGCTGGTCGACGAATTGATTGAGGAACACGACATGGTCCTTAATCCCCAGGTCATGGGCGCGCTGCATCAGGCTTTCGCGGTAGGCCTCGCCGCGTTGCGCGATCAGATTGGGATGGGTCGCTCCGAGAACCACATAGACGGCGTCCGGTCGGCTTTTCAGGATCGTTGGCATCGCATCGATCATGACCTCGATGCCCTTGTTGGGGGACAGCAGGCCAAACGTCAAAATCACGGCCTTGCCGGCAAAGCCCAACAGGATCTTTGCCTGATCGGGCTCGACGAAAGGGTAGTCCGGGACTCCGTGTGGAATGAGTTCGATCTTTTCCGCCGGGACCTGATAGACGGCACGCAGCAGTTCCTGGCCTTTTTTCGACATGACGACGACTTTTGACGATACGTCGGTGATTTGATCGAAAACTTCCCGCTGGGTGTCGTTTGGCGCGGCGAGAACAGTATGCAGGGTCGTGACGATCGGCATGGTCAACCGTGACAGCAAGGTCATGATGTGCCCACCCGCGTCGCCGCCGAAGATGCCAAACTCGTGCTGTAGAGAGACGGCCTCGAATCGGCCGGCATTAAGGAACGTTGCGGCCAGTTCATAACCTTCGACCTTGTGGTCTTCGATCTGAAAGCAAACAACCGGTGGGTAATCATAGGTATGACCTTCGTCGGTCATCGCCACGATGCGAGTATCCAGATCTGGACGTGACGCGGCGATCGCCTGCTGCAGATGCGTCGTGAACGTCGCGATTCCGCATCGGCGCGGCAGGGAATTCCCGATAAACGCGAGACGGCTGTGTCGGGTCACGATAGCACCTCCTTTGAATGAACTGAGGAGCCGGCTGTCCGCCCGGTAAGCGCCCGCAACAAGCCCTGCCTGGGGCCGGTGCCCAGATAGGCGATGAGGCCGCTGAAGTGGTTGCCGCCAACCTGAACGGTAGCTCGGTCCGTCTCCAGAAAAGCCGCTTCACCTATGGACAGGCTCATCGGCCCAACCTGCGCATGGCCATCGAGCACGAGTAACCATGTTTCACTGGTCGCATTGAGTTGCCAGTTCGAATCTGAAACCCGGTCAATGCGCTCCAGGACAAAATACCGGCAGGCGATCGCCAACGTTCTGGCGTCGGTCAAACGTCTGGACGGGGTCAAAGCACCGGCGGGCCCGACGTGGGCGAGCGACACGGCATTGTCTACGTGAAGGTCCCGCGGGTGACCGAAATCGGATAGCCGGAAGGTCGCTTCGCTTCGCAGCTGGATTTCCGCGTTCACGAGCCCAGGTTCGATCGCATGGATGGTGCCGGCGGGAACAAAGAAGACATCATCTGAGCGAACCTCGCGCCAACTTACCATGTCCGCGGTCGATCCATGCTCGATCGAAGTCCGAAGTTGTTTGGTGGTCGGCCGCCTTTTCAGTCCGATGGCCACTTTGGCGCCGGGCGTCGCCGACAGGATGTACCATGCCTCGGTCTTGCCATGCGCCCGACCGATTGATCCTGCGAAGGTATCATCGGGATGGATCTGGATCGAAAGCGCCTCATTCGCAAACACCAACTTGAGCAGCAACGCCGGATCCTGGGCGTCAGGGACGGCACGTCCAAACCAGATCTCGCCAACAGCGGTGGTACGAGGGTCCAAACTGCTCCAGGGGCGGAGATCATGGCTTCCCCAGGGTTTGGGTAAGAGCCGCGCGTTGGCATGTTCAACGGTGATGATGCTCTCCTGCTGACAAGCTTCTGATCCCGTGATCCCGACTGCACAGGATAAACTGTAGGCACGGCCTGCCGATTGGCTCAGCGATCAAAGCCCCGGTTGCTGGGAATTATCGACCAAACTCCCACCGTACCAAAAGGCCGGCCCGCGTTAGTCGCGAGGGACGACGAGCTTCGTGGGCGCGCCATCCTATCAATGCGAGAGTATGGGCGGCGAACCCACGAAGATAGGCTCGGAAATTACCCATAAATTTATCCAATCAGGTAGCCCCGGGGTAATGTTTCAGTTTGATTTTGCCGCGGAGAGAAACGTCCCGACGCTAAACGGATGCGGGGTCGCATCAGATCATGCTGGCGGCGATCAAGGAGAGTTACGAGTGTCTGGCGTCTCAGCCTTCGCCACGGAAGTGCACTCGGTACCCAGCAGCGACAACTCGTCGTTAAGTATCGTAGCCCGAATACGGTCGGAGAGTTTCTCCCAAACGGTTACTCCGACGAGGTCAAGTGCCCGTTCGTAGGCGATGAGGATATCATCAACCATCGTGAATCTCCCTATAGGAGGTCCCATGGTCGGCAAACCGCGACAACACGGCAAGGTGTGGAATCTACCCACACCTTTGCACTGGCGATGTTATATTTTCCGGTAGCTGGGTTTCGACCTCTCTATTTGTCGAACGCCGCCTGTCGCGCTTCCCATTCCCCAATCATCGTCCCGACGTCCGCGTGTCCCGCGACAATCAAAGTGAGAATCGCGACAATCAGGATGAGCAAGTCGTTGCGGGGCTGGTGCCGCAGGGAGGGCGAAGCCCGGCCGCATAGGCGTGGGTCTCGGCCTTCTTGGAGAAGGTTTTCGTCAACCTGGTGAAGCGGCGCGCGTTCATCCTCAAGGCCAAGTTGCTGCGCTCGGCGTACGACGTACTCATGTGGCTCGGGTCGGGGCTACCCTCCAACCGCTACTTTTCAGCGTTAACGCATGCGCCAGGGCTGTAACGCCCGGGTGTGTTTCGGCGCGAGATTTTGACCCTCTATCGGTTTCCAAAATTTGTTCAGACGCAATGTTGGTGCACACAGAGCCTCGGGCCACCAGGTGTTCTCAATCTTGCGTGAGGTCCGAAGATCGCGGCCGAGCTTGGGATCACACCGGAACTGAGGAAAGCACTGGCGAATTTTGTCCTGCATGGCCTCGTCCTGCGATACGACACGACTTATCCCGGCACCACAGGCTGGCTACTTTCATCGGTCTGGGGCAGGAAGGGATCGTTCCGGGAGGTGCAGGCAGATATTGCCGCCGCAACGGGATTGGCTGCGGGACGCTGACGCGGCATGAAGCGCGTCATGCAGCCGATGGTTCATCGCAAGCCGGTCATGGTGAGCAGGCGATCAGCCGCGGGCGATGCTTCGACCGGCCGATATGGCACGCCCAACCGGCGGACAGCCGTCGCCCGCCGGTGCAGACCGCGTCGCACGAACCGGATCACCGCCGCCTCGCTGGTGAATTCATGACGCATCGTTCGGCCGGCCGCGCCAATCCGCCCAAAGCTCACATGCGCGATCCAGAGGCCGAACAGATCCGCGCCAGCGACGATACGCCAGGCACGCCGCCGGTTCTGGGCGGGGTCGTTGGCATGCAGCTCGATGAGAATTTCGGTCATGGATTCCGATCCAACTTTCTTCATTTGAAGCCGAGTCAACCACACCAAACTCGTCAGGCAAAGCCTGGAAATTGTCGTGGCGGTACCTGATTTCGCGCGAGCACGCATCGCCGTCGAAGATGCCCGTTCCACGGCTCGATGACGGGAGCGGGGCAGGGGGTCAGTCATTTTTTCTGGCTCCCCTCCGGTGAGCCGCCACTGGCCTCGAAAGCGCGATCCCTACGACGCGGCCCACGGCTTCAGGGCAAGGGCTTCGCCCTCAACGCGGTATCCCCAATTTTCGGCCGCGAAGGCGCGGCCTGTAACCGGGTGATCCCCCTCCGCGTCTCGCCCTTCCACGCGCGGGGCCTTGCGTCGTGACGGTTCGCATCGAGGCCCAGAACGGCGGCCTCGCCGACAGAAGGAGCAAGACCATGAGCAACAAACCCACCCACACCGCCTACATCGTCACCGAGCCGAAGGAAGGAACCGACCGCAAGGCGCAGTGGCACGAGATCGGCGCCATCTGGCCGCACAAGAACGGCAACGGGTTCGATCTGGTGATCCCGGCCGGCCTCAGCATCACTGGCCGGATCGTTTGCACCGAACGCAAGGATCCACCAGCCGCCTGACTCACTCAGCCCCGCCGGTTCATCCGGCGGGGTTTTTCTCGTCACGCCAGCCAGAACGAACGGAACGGCCTCCAGATCCGCACAAGCCGACAATCGGAGAACCTGAAACGGAATTTCGGGAGTGATCAACCAGCGGCTCTCGCGCGCCAGACGATTTGTTCAAAATCGTACGCCAGGCGGCGCGAAGCCGGAACGCAGGGAGGTTCCCGTCCGGCGGAAGGCCTTGTTGGCGTTCCGGTGTCAACCTTTCGGCTGACCTTCGGGGTCCGCCCACATCGGCATCGCGCAAACCCGCCGCCCGCCCTTATCGGTCACGGCCGTCTTCTGGCACTTCGCCCAGGCTTCCGCGACATCGTTCGCGCGCACCATGCCGACCAGGGCTGTTTCGGCATCCGGTCCCGCCTGATGGATTGCCCCGGCCAATGCGCCCGTGGTGGCGAGTGCGGAAATATGCCCAGCCTGCCAGCCCGCTCCATACCCTGCCAACCCAACTCCAAGCCCCAAAGCGACCGCGATCCCGCCGAAGTTCAAAGCGGTCCTGAGCGTGACAGACCGGCTCCATGTTCGGACGGTCTTTGCCATTAGCTTCGTCAGTTCCGGCGCCAGGCTTTCCGCGATGGCCATCCGCTTCGTTTCAAGCGCCTGTTCGCCTTGCGCGATCGTATCCGCGAGTTGGCGATCGAGCCGGTCGCTGGCGTCGCGAAAATAACCGACGGCCTGATCGTGCAGCCGCCATTGCAGGCCGAGCGACGCGGACAACGCCTTGATGAGCGGCAGCGTCGGGTCGTTCCTGAACCCGCCGAGCTGGATGCCCCGCTCCATCTCGGCCTGCATCCGCTCGATGTCATGTCCGAGTTCGACACTGCCTTGTTTGAGGCCGGACGCGACCACGTCTTCATTCACGGCAGCCACGTTCTGATTCCGGCGAAATTGGCGTCCATGGCCTGGAGCCAGTTCAGCACGCGCGACCGGTCAAACGGACCAAGGGGCGTTTTGCCCTGGCCGAGCTCTCCGGCGGCGGCATCGCGGAAATGGAGCCGGCGAATCTCAACCTGTTGCGCGGGAAGCAGCCTGGGCATCCAGATCGGGACCGCGCCACGCCCGATGGCGGCGAGGAACGCGCTATGGCGGAGCACGCGGGCAAAGGCCTGAAGCGGCGAGTCGCCAAGGTCGGCCATCGCCTCATTGAGAACGATCGCCGTGGCGGATGGCCTGAACCCCAGACCCTCCATCGTGGCGAGTGGGGACAGATCCTCCTCCTGCGGCCCGGCCGTATAGAACAGAACGATCGCGAAGCCCTGGGCCTCGGCCATCTCGACGAGATCGGGAAGCTGCTCGACGAGACGGCGCAGCGTCGTGTCGCCGCCGCCCAGGTCCACCAGCAGCGACAGCCTGTGTTGCAGAGCATGCTGCAACAGCTTGTCGAGCCATTTCAGGGAGAGAGCAGGATCTGACGCCTCGGGCGGGCGGGCGACATTGTCGATATATTTGGAGAACGTGTCGTTGGTCGGGTCCAAGTCGGCCATGAGCAGCGTGGTCCCGGCCAGGATCGCCGCCTCGGCCGCCCAGCGGATACCGGTGGTCTTGCCGGTTTTGCCGCGGCCGATCCAGAAGACGATCTTCTTTTTACCGGACAGGTCCACGCCTGACATGGCCTCGATCGTGCCTGACGCCTTCCTGGTGGCGCCAAGGATTGCCAGTTCGGGGCCGGTATCGTCACTCACCGCGAAGCTAAATGCCGGGGCGGGGTTGGGCCGTCTGGCCGGCCTGGTTTCACGGTCTTCAGACCGAGGCGCAACGTTTGGAGGCTTGTCGATTGTCGAGGCTGCCATTTTTCGGGTCCTTGTGAAGGGAGGTTATTTTCTGCCGGTGAACCTGGCGAGAATCGCGTCCACGTCGATCGCCGGAGGACGGACCAGAGCGGGTTCTTGCCAGGGGGACGCGCGTGTCTCCGCCGCCGTCCTCCCGCCATGTCCGGTCAGGGTCGCCGGTTTGAACGCCAGTTCCTCATCCGGAATTGCGAACTTCGTCCCCGCCGGCGGTATCGAAACGGGGGCCGGCGGTTCCCATATGCTGGTGCCCCGCGTGTCAGTACTCTTCCGCCGCGCTCGTTTACGGTCCTCGTACCGGACAGAAGTGATCTTTTGGAGCAGGCTGACGCCGGTCCAGGGACGAAAGGTCCGGTATTGGATGCCCGCCACGTTCAGCGCGCGTGCGACTAACTCCCAGGACCAGCGTTCGCTTCTGACCTTCCGGGAGAGTTCCGGCTCCATGGTCCGCAGCCATGGCTCAACCCCGTCGCCCTGCTTCCAGCGCCCCGCCAGGTCATTCGCGAATTGCTCGATGTCCGTATCATGTCGTGTGTGCTTTACTGGCATTATCCGGTGAGAAGTCCCAGTTTCTCACGTGGTACTACCGATAAATCCCACCGCAGGCAATGCCCCGTTCCGTGCCCCAAAACGTGCCCCTTTTCGTGCCCTATAACGTGCCCCAATTCTGAAAAAGGCGGCTTTTGTAAAAGGACAGTCAGTCTTACAGACCAAGTCACCCTAGACGGGTGGCTGTTGTCAGGCGCGCCTGGCGCGCATAGGGTCGAACCGCACTGGTCATCCGGGGATTACCGGGCGGTAATAGTGCGGCCAGAAACAACAGGACGCACAATGGCAGTCACAAAAGACGGGGCCTCTCTCGCCCATCTGGCGGATACCGTGACCGTGATCGCGGAGCAGGTGACCGAGCACGGGGAGGTTCAGCGGAACATCCTGGCGGTCCTGAACGACCTGCTGGAGACCAACCGGGCGCAGTCGGAAATGCTCGCTGACATTCTCGGCGCCGCCTCGCAAGAGGCCGGACCGTCGCCGGTCGCTGAGGCCCTTGAAGCTCTCGCGGCTCAGGTCCGGCAGATGGACGAGAACCAGACAAGTCTTCTCGCGCTGGTGGTGGAGCTGCCGGAGGCAGTCGGCAGACAGTTCGAGATCAGCCTGAAGGATTGGTCCATGGCGGCCGCGACGAAACACTGACGTGCTGACCTACCGCACAGGAGCGGCTGGCGCCCCTTCGGCGGCGCGCGCCATGAGCGAACACCTGTTGCAGCAGACGCTGTCGCCGGAGATGGCGGCGATGGCGGAATACTACCACCAGGGTCTGAGCCCGCCGGCACCAGCCGAAGCCGCCGCGGCGCGTTATGCGGCCGAGACGTCTGGCGGGCGGCTTCCGGATGGCGAACTCCTCGATGAGCTGGTGGCGCGTGAGGCCGATCGGCTGGCCGAAAGCGGCACCGATGCCGAACGTCGCCCGCTAACCCGGGACGCGGTGACGATTGGCGCGCTTGGTACGTTCGTGGCCGCGGGGATGGTCCGGCGGAACGAGGCGATTGCTTCTCTTCTCCGCACCGGCCATGGCCAGACCGGCGATGACGAGCAAGGTCCGCGAGAACGCCTCGACAGCGCAACGGCGCGGGCGCGTGCCGGCAAGGATTACACCAGCGCGACGGCGGTGCCCCGCCGGGACATGAACCCGGCCCTGGCCGCCCGGCTTGGTATCGACACCACCAAAGCCCTCACGGCGGGCGAGGTCGCCAACCTCCTGAACGGACAGCGCGCGGATGGCGATGAGATCGTGGGAAAGCAGAAGCAGGCCTCGACCGAGGGCATCGGGACGGTTTTCGCGATGGACGAGAGCCGGATGCCCACACGTTCCGAGCTTGAAAATGTCCTGGCGGGGAGGAAGGTGGACGGGACGGCTTTGCCAGCAGAGGCCGCGCGAAAAAATATCCGGCGCTTCCAGGCCGTTCTGGGTGCCAGGCAGGAGGTGCTAACTCCGGAGCAGCGTGAGGACATCCTATCCGGCCGCACCGCGACGGGCGGTGAACTGACGGTGAAGCAGTATCACGAGCGGATGGACACTTCCCGGGCGCGGATCGGCTACATCGACCTGACATTCTCCGCGCCGAAGTCTGTTTCCGTCGCCTGGGCCTTCGCGCCAACCGGCGCCGAGCGCGGGATGATCCACCAGGCGCACCATGACGCTGTTGGCAGCGTCATGCAGGACATCGAGGCGCAGATCGGCCGCGCCAGAAAGGGCAAGGCCGGCCAGGAGGGATGGGAGCCGGGATCGATTGCGTGGGTGTCCTTCGACCACTACACCGCGCGGCCGACCATTGAGGTCGTCAAAGTCGACCGGAGCGGCCAGCAGTACACCGAACTGCACATGTTCAAGAGTGCCGCGGGCCGCGTCGCCGGCGACATGCAACTTCATACCCACACGGCCGTCTTCAACGCCGTGCTGACGGAGAGTGGCCGCATGGGGGGCCTGTGGCTCGACCAGCTCGATGGGCGGGTGAAGGAATGGGGCGCGCTCTATCAGGCGTATCTCGCGACCAATCTCCGTACACACGGGGTGGATGTCGGTGCTCGATGACCGGACGGAGATGGCCCGGCTCTCCGTCGTGCCCGACCGCGTCACGGAGCATTTTTCGAAGCGGACCCTGGGCGGCACGGCCGCCGCGCGCGCCTATGCCGCCGAACAGGGCCTGGACTGGGACACCCTGGACCCCGGCCGGAAGATCGGCTTGCTCAAACAGGGCGTGCAGGACCCGAGGGGCGCGAAATCCGACGATCTGAGCGATGCGGCGGCATGGCGGCTCGCCGCGGCCGGGATCGGCTACGAACACCGGAGTGTCCTCCGGCCCAGCCGGAAGCAGACAGAAATCTCCCGCGGCGACCGGCTTGAGGCGGCCTATCAGTCGGCGCTTCCGGTCTTCGACAAGGAACTACAGCGCCGCGCCGCCGTGGAAGGCGCGGACGCAAGGCTCGCCGCCGCCAAGGGGCTGATCGCCTCAGGCGTCGAATCGCCCGCCGATGTCGCCGCCATCACGAACGCGATGCGCGAGCGGGGTGTGACGCAGCGGGGCGAGCACACGTCGTTGGTCTGGGGCGACGTGAAAGGGGAGAACGGCCGGGACAAGGTCGGCATCACGACAACGCTGCACCGCGATGAGGAGCTGCGTCTTGTCGCCAGCGCCCGCGCGGCCGCCCAGGATCGGACATCCGCCCTGACCCCGGATCAGATCGCGGCGGCGGTCAAACGCTTCCCGGACCTGGATTTCACGTCGGAGCACGGGAAAGCGCAGCGCGCGGTGATGGAACAGCTTGGATCCGGCGGACGCCTTTCAGTGGCGATCGGTGTCGCCGGATCGGGAAAATCCACGTTGTTGAAGCCGCTTGTCGAGGCCTGGAAGGAGGACGGCCGTCAGGTTCACGGCATCGCCCTCGCGTGGCGTCAGTCGGACGACCTCACCGAAGCCGGGATCACCGCGAGGAACGCGCGGGCGGTGGAAAGTTTCCTGAAATCCATCGAAAAGGGCCGGATTCAACTCGACTCGAAATCCGTTGTCGTGGTGGACGAACTGGGGTTGCTCGGCACGCGCCAGCTTAACGATCTTCTGAACGCACAGCGGGAATACGGTTTCCAGATCGTTGGCATCGGCGACCCGAAGCAGATGCAGAGCGTGGAGGCCGGCGCCGTCACCGACCTGTTGCGCCGCGGCCTTGGAGAGGACGCGATCCCGGTACTCGGAACCTCGTTGCGTCAGGTGGAGAAGGAGGAACGGGAAACCACGCTCATGTTCCGCGAGGGGGAGACCGCGGCGGCGATCCAGCGGAAGCTCGAAAACGGAACTCTCAGGGTGACGCCGGGCGGTTACGAGGACGCGGTTCAGAGCGTCGTGGATCTTTGGCAGCAACGCCGCGAGGCCAATACCGGCCGGGAACGGTTTTCCATTTCCGTCAGTGCGCCAACCAACCACGACGCGCACCAGATCAGTATCGCCATCCGGGACAAACGGCGAGCGTTGGGCGAGGTCGGCGCCGATCGGATCACCGTGTCCGCCGCGAGCGGGGCAGGGACCGGCGGAAGGGCATATGACCTGCCTCTCGCCGAAGGTGACAGGGTACGGCTTTTCGAGCGAACCAACACCCGCTTCCTCGACACCGGCAAGGGCGGGAACATCGGCCAGAACGGCACTGTCCTTGAGGTCGCGGCGGTCAAGACCGAAGGCTTGGTCCTGCGCACCAGGGAGGGCAGGGAAGGGCTGGTGAAGTGGGACAGCCTCAGGGACGAGACCAGTGGCCGGATCAAACTGGCATACGGCGACGTGCTGACAACCAACACGAGCCAGGGCGCCACGGTCAGCGAGCACATCTTCGCCGTCCCGGGCGGATCGCGCCAGGTCAACGCGTTCGGCGCCTATACCTCCGGCAGCCGTCATCGCGAGCAGTCCTTCATCGTGACCTCGGACGGCGCGGAGCGGCGGGAAGTCGCCGGCCGCCGGCCGCTCGGGGACAGGCGGCAGGTCCGCGAGAGCGATGTGATCGAGAACGTGGCCCGCAATTTCGCGCGGCAGCCGGTGAAGGACGGGTCGCTCGCGATGATCGCGCGCGCCGAGAACCTGCGTACGGGAACGATCCATAAGATGCAGGCTGGGAAGCAGCGGTTTGAACAGCGCGCGGTGGAGGGGGACACGAGAAGCACCCTGGCGGCGGCGTTCCAGGGGAAGCGTGATGACAGGCGGGTGAGGGGATCGCAGCCCGTGCCGGAGAACGCAACCGTTGAACGGCGCGATTTGCTGCAACGGATCGCGGACATTGGCTCCCAGGTGCGGGACGCGATGCGCGCCGCTGTCGAACGGGTCCGCGCATATCGGGAACGGGAGGCGGAAAAGGCAACGGCCGGCCGGCGTCGGAGACGGCGGCTGTAAGATCCTGACAGTTGCGAAAATAGTGGACCAATTCGGGGTTTTGTGGGGCGGCCATCAGAAATGGAAGTTGCAGAGCGATCAGGTTTGCTGAGGCCGGAAGCCATGGTTTCGGAGATAGAACGGATGTCGAGAAAGGTCTATACGGCGCCAATGGCAGTGCCCCGTTGGCCAGAGCAGTGCAATATGAAATGATTGCAAGGCGTGGAGCCGGATCAACGACCTGGCTGTCTCCCGACGCCTGCTACTGGCCAACGAAAACGACCGTCACGCTCATAACCTGAAGGTCACAGGTTCAAATCCTGTCCCCGCAGCCAAATCTTCTCCAATGACATCTCGCCGTTTTCTCAGACGCGGCGAACGAACTGATCCCGAGTATCAGACCATCAGGTTTTCAGCCTGACGGCCTACTATATTTACGCGAAAAAATGCCTTATTAGTTGTGTGCGTCAAGTTCCGCAAAATCCATGATCGGTATGTGGAATGATGTTTCCTTGTTCGGCTGAGCGCCGTTTCCTTGCCCCGGCCTGAGCCTTTCCGGACGCCACGCGGAGCGGCGGTCACGGATGGCCAGCGGCCACCGGCGAAGCCGGCGCGCAGCGTCCTTGACGGCCGTGAGCATGGCGTCAGTCTCGTCCAGGCCGGACGTTCCGCCATCACGCGGCCTGCCTCATCAGCTGTTTCTTGTGCTCCTTCAGATGCTCCATGTTGAGGTAGCGGATCGCTTCCAACCAGTTTTCATGTGTTTCAACGGCGAGCGCGCGAACCAGCCGCAAACAACTGGCGGCGTTGGGGAAGATCCGCACCACATGCGTCCGGCGTTTGATCTCCTGGTTCAGCCGTTCCAGCATGTTGGTCGATTTCATGTGCTTATGGTGCGCCAGCGGCAGCCGATAGAAGGTGAGCGTCTCCTCGATGTTATCCTCCACCCAGGTGCACAGCTTCGGATATTTGCTCTGCCATTTGGTCAGCCAGGTCGCGAGGTCGCGTCGCACTTCCGCCAGTTCGCGGCGGTCGTAGAACCAGCGCAGTTCCATCAGACAGTCGTCGTCGACCTTGCGCGGCACGTAGTCCAATGCGTTCCTCAGGAAGTGCACGTAGCAGCGCTGCCACACCGCGTCCGTCAGCACCTCGCGGATCGCCGCCTTCAGACCGGGATGGTCGTCCGAGACCACGAACTCCACGCCATGCAGGCCGCGTTGCTTCAGCGCCAGCAGGAAGTCACGCCAGCTCGAGCGGCTTTCGCGATTGGCCAGCTCCACCGCCAGCACCTGGCGCCGGCCCTCGCCGTCGACAGCGACCGCGATCAGCACCGCCTGGCTGGTGATCACCCCCCCTTCGCGCACCCGTTCGTAGCGGGCGTCCAGGATCAGGTAGGGATAAGGCTCGGCGAGCCGCCGCTCCGAGAACGCGGTCAGCGCCGCGTCCAGCGACTTGTTCACATGACTGATCGAGGAGGCGGAGAATTCGTGGCCGCACAAGGCTTCCGTCACCGCCTTCACTTTCCGCGTCGAGACGCCCTGGACGTACATTTCCGCCAGCGCGCCCACCAGCGCTTTCTCCGAACGTTGGTAGCGCTCGAACAAATCGGTCGAGAACCGGCCGGCGCGGTCCTGAGGCACGCGAAGCTCCAGCGTGCCGACACGGGTGATCAGAGAGCGTTGGTAATAGCCGGCGCGGTAGCCGAGCCGGGTCTCCGTCCGTTCGCCTTTCTCAGCGCCCAGTGCCTCTGTCATCTCTGCTTCCAGCGCGGCGTCGAGCGCCGCCTTCATCGCGGAACGCAGAAAATCCGTGTCCCGCTCGAGCAGGGCTTTGATGTCGATGACTTCGCCCTTACCTTGAACTCTGGTCATGGTGTGCTCCCTCGCCAAAGGGTTGGTGACTTCAGACATCACCCGCATACCATGGCCGCTCACCCTCAGACGATTTTGCGGAACAAGCCGGACACTACCGCCTTATTTTCAATACCTCTCTTCGCAAATGACGCTACGGCATAGTTAGGGCGCAATCAGTGGGCATCAGAACCTGATGCGCGGTGGCGCTCTTTACTCTGGCGAGCCCGGTCCGGGCATAAACCAAGCAAAGACTGAAGAACGCCGCACAACGAAGTGCATGCCGGCTCGACCAGGAACGGTCAATCCTGTAACGTCGATATTGAGGCTCTCGGGATTGTTCGGCCTGTCACCAGGGCACCCGTTAAATTCAGGCAACTCAATATGACAGCAATTCGGGCACGCGCCTCTAGTTGCAAACACCTGAAATCGACAGTTTGATTTTTGTTGCTCCGTCGGGACCTGCCGCCTGGTCCAATCACAGGCGCGACTTTTCAACCAACGATTATCGGGCGGATAGCCATCGCACTGCAGCCCAGATTTACGATCATTCGAGTCCGAAAAGAACCTTCATGCGATCGGTCAACCGCGCGGCCAGATTCGGACTTTGCTTGTCAGCTTCTGAAATCGCATCGGCGCGCGATTTTCCGGCAGCCTCCCGCGTCGCCAGAATTTGGCCAAGCTCCATGGCGATGGCAGGTCTTTCCTTGAGAATTGGCGCAAGATCCTCCTTAGCGATTTCGTAGATGACCGCTTTCGTCAGCGCCGTAACCTTGAATGTCGCGGGAGCGCCGGTTAGCACGCTGGCCTGACCCAGGCAGTCTCCGGGAGCCAGGCGCAAGACCTCCGTTTCGCTATCGTCGTGTTGCTGCAGCGCCGCCAGGACCCCTGACGTCAGGATAAGCAACGCGGGGAGCGGGGCGCCTTGCTCGACCAGAACATCCCCGGCCTTGTAGGCTTTTCGTTTCATCCTCGGGGCCAGCGCAAGCCTCTCGTCATCCGAGAGAGATGCGAAGATCGGCAAGTGTTCCAGAATCTGACGGGGTATTTCCGAGATATCCCGCCGGGCGCCTCGCGTCGGCAGCGTCAACATACTGCTGGACGGCGGTGCGACACGTATGCCTGCCGAAGCACAATGCCGGAACACCAGATCAAACACTTCATTCCGGGCATTGGGAGCCTGCTCGATCAGGTAGACAAAGAACTGCATCTCGCATTCCAGCGCCACGGCGTCCAGAGAGCGGATCATCACGGACGAGGGAGGAACCCGAAGGATCCTGTTGCAACTCAGCATCGCCGTCTCCAGAACCGCGACGCCGGTCGACGGCGCCACCAATGGATCGAGCCTGATGGTGATCGTTAGGCCATGAACCCCTTCTGGTTTACTCGCATTAACGATCTTCGCCTTGGCGATAACGCTGTTTGGAACGATAGCGAGATCGTTGTCGGGCGTCAGTATCTGTGTGGCTCGCCAGTTGGTGTCGATGACTCGTCCTTCAAGGCCACCATCGAGGGTTATCCAATCTCCGGGGTCATAGGGTTTGGCGAGGTTCAGAACCAAACCCGAGAAAAGATCGCCCAAAGTGCTTTGCAGAGCCAGGCCGAGCCCGATGGCGATCACCCCCGAGGCCGCCAGTATGCCGGTCACAGGCATATCGAAGACGTAGTTAACGATCGCGAGGGCACCACAGACGTAGATAAAGCCGGCGCAGACATCCTGCAGGAAGCGTGTTTCCACGGGTTGTCGTTTGAAGACGAGGGCGGCGCGGACGAAACCGGCCAGCAACCACGAAGCCGCGAACCACCAGACGATTTTGAACACGCTGATCGTGACGTAGGGGACCGTTTGATCCATTACCGGCGTCGGCGTGAATGGCGTAACCCCGGCAACCTTGAGCATTATGGTCAGGGCGGCGAACGACGTCAGTTGGCAGAGGAACCGCGCGACTGGGCGATCGCCAAAGACCAGGCGGGTCACCAGGAACCCCACCACCAGGAATGTGCCGGCAAGGAATAATGGATCGGAAAGCCTCGAAAACAAATGGAAGTAGTCCGGGGTCATCCGGGAACCCGACATGATGGTCCAGGGCGGCAAAGCGCGCGAAGAACCGTCAGCCGGAATTGAAGTACCGACCGCGACGTACTGCGCATCATACTCCTGCCGTCACATTCAGGTTTTTCGATTTCGGTAATCGGGGGTCTTGAATAATTCCATGCCGGCATAACCCGAATGTCCGGTGACATCGTCCGGAATCAGCTATGGCGCTGCATAATGCTCGAGAATCCGCAAATAATTCGCGCGTGTAAAAGCACTACGATCCCGGCTGCGTTGCCAGCTCATCATGCCCCGCATATCGTCGAGCGATGCGACTTCGCGCTCCTCCATCCATCTTCGCAGGCCGTCGACCAACGCGGTCATATATCCGATATCGAACCGCAACAACGCCGAGGTGGTCATCACCACATCGGCGCCGGCCAGAAGGTATTTCACGACATCGCTGACCCCGGATACGCCGCCAGAGGCGGCCAATGATGCTTTGATGCGACCGCGGAGGAGCGCAATCCAGAGCATCGGCAGACGCATCTCATCGGGCGCGCTCAATTCCAACCTATCGGTCAGTTTCATGCGCGTCAGGTCGATGTCGGGCTCCAGCATGCGGTTGAACAGAACCAGTCCATCAGCGCCATTTTCTACCAGGAACTCCCGCGAAATGACCAAGAGAACTCAGAAACGGCGTGAGCTTGATCGCCACCGGCAAAGTAATCAATTCACAAACCGCCTGAACGATTTCAGTATAGCGGGTCTCGACGTCGCGGCTTGATTCCATGAGATCGGCCGGTACGTGGTACATGTTCAGTTCGAGCGCCGCCGCGCCGGCCTGCTCGATCAGCCGCGCATGATCGATCCAGCCGGCACGTGAGGATCCGTTCAAACTGGCGATGACGGGAATGGAAAGCGCGTCTTTCGCGCGACGAACCAGATCCAGATAGCGGTCTGGACGTACCCCATACGGGCCACTTACCGCCGCGGGGAAGTAAGACGCGGCTTCAGGCGAACTTCCCGCGTAGACATCGACGCGCGATGCCACGGTTTCAGCCTCAGCCTCGATCTGTTCCTGAAATAACGACGGCAACACGACCGCGGCGGCCCCGGCGTCTTCCAGCCGGCGCAGATTGTCGAGCTTGCTGTTCAACGGCGAAGCCGATGCCACAAGCGGGTTTCGCAGTTCGAGGCCAAGATACTTTGTCGCCAATAACATGATGAACTCCGGTGGGCCGCGTTATTCGCCAGGCACGAGTAATGGCTTCTCATGCCGGTGCTCGTCTTGGTCCACCACCCGCGGAACCGGGCTTTCCGGTTTCCGCGACGGGCGCTGAATATCAGGATGAAACCGGCTCCCATCGCGGGCAGCGAGTTCCTCGTATTGCCGGTATTTTTCGGTGACCGCCGCCTGCGCCATGGTCAGCAGCATTTCCGCGTCATCCGGCCGCGAACTCGCGAGCGAGCTGTAACGAAGTTCGTTATAGGCATACTCCTTGAGGGGAATGCGCGGACGCGGTGAATCAAGGCGAAACGGATTCTCGCCCACGGTTCGCATCATCGGGTTGAAGCGGAACAGAGGCCAATATCCACTGGCCGCCGCCAGGTCCTGCTGCTTCATGCCGAACCGCATGTCGATGCCATGCGCGATGCAGTGGCTATACGCCAGAATCAGCGATGGCCCATCATACGCCTCAGCCTCGCGAAACGCCTGCAACGTATGTTGAGGATTCGCACCCATCGCCACCTGGGCCACATAAACGTTGCCATAGGCGATCGCCTGCAATGCGAGGTCCTTGCGCGCCGTCCGCTTACCCGATGCCGCGAACTTCGCCACGGCGCCCAGTGGCGTCGCCTTCGATGCCTGGCCGCCGGTGTTCGAATACACTTCGGTGTCCAGCACGAGAACATTCACGTCGCGCGCGCTCGCCAGAACATGGTCGAGGCCGCCGTAACCGATGTCGTAAGCCCATCCGTCACCCCCCACGATCCAGATGCTGCGCCGGACCAAATGATCGACAACCGAAAGCAGATCGAGCGCGAGGGGTTCTTTCATATTCAATAGCCGGGTCTTCAGTTGCGCGACCCGAATGCGCTGCGCGCGAATCTCCGACTCTTTTATCTGTGGTGCCTTCGCGATCGCGGTCGCGAGCTCCCGCCCAACCTTATCCGCGAGGCCATCGAGCAATGACAACGCGATCCCCAGATGCTTATCCGCCGCCAGACGGAATCCGAGACCGAATTCGGCGTTATCTTCAAACAGCGAGTTCGACCATGCCGGCCCTCGGCCTTCGGCATTCTTGGTCCAGGGCGTAACCGGCAGATTGCCGCCGTAAATTGAGGAGCAGCCGGTCGCGTTGGCGATCTGCGCCCGATCGCCGAACAACTGGCTTAGCAGCTTGAGGTACGGCGTCTCGCCGCAACCTCCACAGGCGCCGGAAAACTCGAACAAGGGCTCCAGAAACTGAACGCCGCGTACATCCGCGAAGTCCACGCGGGCACGGTCGTTCACGGGCAGGGTTTCAAAAAACGCGATGTTGGCGCGCTCCGCGTCTAACAGCGGCAGCTTATCGGCCATGTTGATCGCCTTGACGTCGGCCTCGCGTGGACTGTTTTCCGGGCAAGCCTCGACACAAAGGCCACACCCCGTGCAATCCTCGACATAGAACTGCAAGGTAAAACGTGCCTCCGGATACCCGCGCGCATTAACCGGCGCTGATTTGAAACCTTCCGGAGCCCCTTCCAGCCGTTTCTCGTTATAGTATTTCGCCCGGATCACGCTGTGTGGGCATACGAAGCTGCATTGACCGCATTGGACGCAAAGGTCCTCGCGCCAGACCGGGACGCTGTCCGACACATTGCGCTTTTCGAACGCGGCGGTGCCAGACGGAAAAGTGCCGTCGGCCGGTATGGCGCTGACCGGGACCTGATCGCCCAGGCCGGCGAAGATCCGAGCGGTCACGGTGCGGACGAAATCCGGCGCGTCGATCGGCACCAGTAGCGACATGTCTATTTTACTTGTGACACTCGCGGGAACCGGAACCTCGTTCAGCCGTGCCAAAGTCGCATCGACCGCGGCGAAGTTCTTATCGATGACGGACTGCCCTTTGTGCTCGTACGTTTTCCGGATTGCCTCCTTGATGTGGCTTATGGCCTTCTCACGTGGCAGCACACCGGAGATCGCGAAAAAGCAGGTTTGCAGCACCGTGTTGGTCCGCGAACCCAGGCCGACCTCGCGCGCGACCGCGGACGCGTCAATGACAAACAGACGGAGCTTCTTGTCGATGAACGTCTGCTGCACCGGGACAGGTAGCCGATCCCAGACGTCCGCCGCCGGATAGGGCGCATTCAGCAGGACCGTCGCGCCAGGCGCAGCGACATGCAGCAGATCCTGCCGCTTCAACGCCACGAACTGATGCACCGCCACGAAACCCGCCTGAGCGATCAAATAGGGCGCATGGATCGGCTCGGGCCCAAAGCGAAGATGCGAGATCGTCTGCGCGCCCGATTTATGCAAGTCGTACACAAAATATCCCTGCGCGTAGCGTCCCGCGTCCTCCGCGATGATCTTCACACTGTTCTTGTTGGCGCCCACCGTTCCGTCAGCGCCAAGGCCATAAAACACGGCCCGCGTCACGTCGTCTTTCTCGACTTGAAAGCCTTCGTCGATGGCCAGGCTCAGGTGGCTCACATCGTCGTCGATTCCAAGAGTGAAATTTGTCCGGGGCTTCGCCGCCTTTAGTTCATCGAACGCCGCCTTGGCCATCGCGGGGGTGAATTCCTTCGATGACAGCCCGTACCGGCCGCCGATCACGCGTGGCATCGTCGCTCGCTCGCCACAGCCGACCGCGCCGGCGAGCCCGGTCACGATATCCTGGAACAACGGCTCGCCCGTTCCGCCCGGTTCCTTGGTCCGGTCGAGCACCGCGATTGCACGGACCGACTCCGGCAAGGCGGCCAGTAAATGCGCGACGGAGAATGGACGAAACAACCGGACCTGCACGACGCCAACCTTTTCGCCGGTTTTTCGTAGAGCAGCGGCGGCTGCGCGTGCCGTTTCGACCCCCGATCCCATAAGGATCAGGACCCGCTCGGCGTCCGGCTCTCCTTCATAGTCGAACAAATGATATTGGCGGCCAGTTCGTGCGGCGAATCAATTCATCGCGGCCTCAACGATTCCCGGCACACGATCGTGGTAAGGATTGACCGCTTCGCGTGCCTGAAAGAACGTGTCGGGGTTCTGTGCGGTGCCGCGAATGAATGGATGTTCGGGGCTCAACCCGCGCGCGCGATGGGCGCGCACCAGGTCGTCATCGATCATCGATCGGATGTCAGCGTCGCTCAGCAAGTCCAACGTGTTCAACTCGTGGGACGTTCTGAACCCGTCAAAGAAATGCAGAAACGGAACCCGCGCTTCCAACGTCGCCATCTGCGCGATCAAGGCGGAGTCATGCGCTTCCTGCACCGAGGCCGAGCACAACAGCGCGAACCCTGTCGGCCGCGTCGTCATCACGTCCGCATGGTCGCCGAAGATCGACAGTGCCGAAGTCGCCAGCGAGCGTGACGCGACATGGAAGACCGTCGCGTTCAGTTCTCCGGCGATCTTGAACATGTTCGGCAGCATCAGCATCAGGCCTTGTGAGGCCGTGAACGTCGTGGTCAGAGCGCCTGATTGCAGCGCGCCGTGCAATGCGCCGGCGGCCCCGCCCTCGGCCTGCATCTCCTGCACGACCGGCACATTCCCCCAAATGTTTTGCAATCCAGAGGCGGCCCATTCGTCGGCGACATCGGCCATTGGCGACGACGGTGTAATCGGAAAGATCGCGCAAACCTCGTTCACCCGATACGCGACATGCGCGACCGCCGTGTTGCCGTCCATCGTGGTTCGCGTGTTCATCGGACGGCTCCCTCAGCGGATGCGATTGGAATGACGCGAGCCCCGGATGACGCGGTATCGGGCACCATGTCCATGGCGTGGCATGGGCATTGCTCGACGCACACGGCACAGCCGGTGCACAGATCCATGTTCACTTTGTAGCCATGAGTCGGGCCGAGGCTGACGATCGCTGTTTCCGGGCAAGCCGCGTAGCAATTGTCGCATTCGAAGCAGTTGCCACAGGACAGGCACCTCTGTGCTTCGTACCGCGCCGCTTTCGCATCAAGGCCACTCAACACTTCGTCAAATCCACTGATCCGTCTGGCGGCCTCCAGCGTCCGTTGCGGAGTCGGATCGGCGTCGCTGTAGACCGGCAAATGCAGCATGTCGAATGACACAACGGCCGCCTTGACCGGTGCGTCGTAGACCGTATCGCGCAGCCAGGCATCAATATTTCGTGCCGCGCGTTTGCCGTGGCCGACGGAGATCGTGACGGACCGCTCACCCGCGATCGCATCACCGCCGGCGAAAAGTCCTGGATGACCGGTCATCATGTTCGTGTCGACGACCACCGTGCCATCGCTGCCAAATGCAAGTCCCGGCACGTGGCGCAGGAACTTGCTGTCAGTCGTCTGACCAAGCGCCAGCACGACGGCATCCGCCGGCAGCGTCTCGAACTTTCCGGTCGGCTGAGGATGACCGTCGGCATCGAGCGTCATCGTCTCGACGGTGAGGTTGGCTCCGACGATTTCCTTAATGGTGGTGAGCCACTTGATCTTGATGCCTTCCTCGAGTGCCTCGTCGGCCTCGAAGCCATGCGCGGGCATATGCGCCCGGTCACGGCGGTAGACGATCAGAGCTTCATCGGCACCCAGTCTGCGGGCGGTACGGGCGGCGTCCATCGCGGTGTTGCCACCGCCGTAAACGATCACCCGGCGACCAAGAAGCGGCTTTTCGCCGGTCCCGACATCGTGCAACAGCGACACCGCGTCGAGTACCCGCACCGCGTCGCGCGCCGGAATGTCGACATGTTTGCCGACGTCGGCGCCGATCGCGAGGAACGCGGCATCGAATTTGCCCGCCGTGATTTCAGTCTGAACGTCTTCAACTTTGTGATTGAGGACGATCTTCACGCCGGTGGCCTCGATGCGGCCGATTTCGCGCATAAGATCGTCTCGCGGTAAACGGTAGGCGGGAATGCCGAAATGCATCATGCCGCCGGCCACCGGTCCCGCTTCGTGGATTTCAACGGCGTGGCCCAGACGAGCGAGGTGATACGCGGCGGACAAGCCGCTCGGTCCGGCGCCGATCACCAGAATCCGCTTACCACTGGGCTTTGCCGCGAGCTTGAATGCCCAGCCTTCCTGAGTGGCCAGATCGCCCAGGAAGCGTTCGATTGCATGAATGCCAACCGGCTGATCGAGTTCGCCGCGGTTACAGGCGTTCTCACAAGGATGGTAGCAGACGCGGCCGTGAACGGCCGGCATCGGATTGTCCCGCACCAGCGTCTCCCACGCTTCCCGGTACTTTCCCGCCTGCGCCAGCCCCAGCCATCCCTGGATGTCCTCCCCCGCCGGACAAACGTTGTTGCAGGGAGGTAGCAGATCGACATAGATCGGGTGGGCGCTTCGGACAGGTCCGGATGCGCGTCGGCGGGTCATATCGACCAGAGGGCTCATGTCCTGATGGCGGTCGCTCATGTTCGTGCCTTCATGGTCAGGGAAACGCCGGCGTTCGGCCGGCTGGCGCGACCGGTCTCGCGGAGGAAGCAAGCCAGCACGATCGCCAGCACAATTCCGGCGATGCCGGCCCAACTGGCATCCTGAAACACGCCCAGAGTGAGCTTGCCGCCACCGGCCAGGTCGGTCAGCAGCCAGCCATAACCCGGCGCTATCACCGCGCTGATGGCGAAGACGACGAAGTTGATCGCGCCGGTCGCGCTGCCTTTCACGTTGTCCGGGTTGACCTCCTTGATGATCGTGTAGGGGATCATCGCGGCACCGGAACCAAGTCCGAGCACCAGGCCCATCACATAGGGTGGCATCAAATGTGGCATGTAGATAAGCACCGCGGTGGCGATGAGCATCAGCAGGGCGCCGCCGATCAGCACCGGTTTGCGGCGGCCGATGCGGTCGGCGATGAAGCCCAGAAGCGGACAGCCGATGACCCAGCCAAGCGCGATCATCGATGCGCGATCCACCGCGGTGGCGTACCCGACGTCGAGGCCCTGGCGCAGGAACGGGACGCCCCAGATCATGTCGCCGATCGTTGTCGGCAGGAACAGAAGTCCGGCGGACAAACCGCATAGCCAGGATTGCGGGTTGCTCAGCACGACCTTGTAGGGCTTGAACATCGACAGCAGCGACCCGCCGCCCGCCGGGCGCGCGTCATGTCCCGCCGGCGTCGCGACCAGCACGACAACCGCGACGACCACGAGCGCGATGCCGGAGAAAATCCAGAATTGTTGCCAGGAGACCAGCCCGTGGATCATCGGGCCGACGGCGAACTGCCCGGCTGACCCGCCAAGCATGCCGAAACATTGGGTGAATCCGACCGCGGTCGCGAGCCAGGCCGCGGAGAACCCGTGACTGGCCAGGTACACCGCGCCGGTGAAGGCGAACGCGGAGCCCGCACCCTGCAACAGACGGCCGAACTCGGCGCCCGCGGCCGAACCGAGGCCGAACATGATGGCGCCGATGGCGGTGAGCAGTATCCCAGCCGGAATGGCGTATTTGGGACCATAACGGTCCAGCGATGCGCCCGCGATGATCGCGAACGTTGAGTAGGTGTAATAGTACAGTCCCGACCAGCGAACTCACGCCAAGCGTGGTCAGCCCGAACGCTGTCGTCAGCTCCGGGACCATCACACCGGGTGCGGACCGGAGCGCGTATTGGCCAAAATAGAACAGCAGGCAGAATCCCCAGGCGATGACAAAACCGGTTTGTCCGGTTCGCCTGCGCGAGAGCGCTGATCGCGGCGGTCGCCGACATGAGCTGGTTCCCCTCGTTGCCGCCGTTGCTCGTCTGAGTGGACTCGACATTAGCCGGCGGCGACTCGGGTCGGGCAGAGTCGGAAACTACTCAGAAGAGTGGGGTTCGTCATGGAATGATGCGCCGTGTTTTCGGTCCGGGAGGATTGGCCGGAGTGACTGCCAGGACGGACGATCCGTCGCTCGTTTCGCGACCAGGCCTCAGGAGTTTCCGAACTTGTCGGCGGCGGCGTGACTCTCTCAAAATTAACCTCGCCTGCTGACGAAAATAGCGGACACGCTTACTGCGACAGTGGCGAGAATTATGGCCAGGAGAACTGAATGGCCATGACGGTTACTGTGGCCGGTCTGTCCCGCCACCGCCAGTGATGCACCCACACTGGCCGCGCGTCGGATTGAGAACTCATGAAACGCCGCACATTCGACATGAACGATTATTGGGTGATGTGCCCGTCACAGCCGCGAGAACGGGACAACTAGCTTCAGTGGAGATCTCCGAAGCAGATCGCGTGGAAGGGGGTTAAGTACCTTCCGACCCTACCCGTACGGGACAGCCGCCGTGTATTTTTGATCCGGATTGGGTGCCTCTCGAAGCATGGGCGAAGAAGGGTTTCCGCCAGTCCTGGTTTAACGAGGCACAATCACGTTCGCCATGGCGCGGTTTATCCTGAAGGGATATCCAATGGGAAAAGTCGATACAGTTGTCGCGGTGTTCGCGGATCATGATGCCGCCGAAGCTGCCGTGAAAAAGCTCGCCGCGTCCGGTCTGGAAATGAAGAATCTCAGCCTTGTCGGTAAAGGATATCACACCGAGGAGAAGGTCGTTGGCTTTTACAACATGGGCGACCGGATCAAATTCTGGGGCAAGCGGGAGCATTCTGGGGGGCTTCTGGGGCTTGTTCCTTGGCGGCTTGTTCATGACCGTGCCGGTCATCGGGCATGTCGTCGTTCTCGGTTATCTGGCCGCCGCGTTACCGCCGCGCCGGCCGCGGGCGCAGCCGCGACCCGTTATTCGCATCGGGGTCATCAACGATCAGTCGGGCGTTTATCGCGACGTCAACGGTCCGACCAGCATCGCCTGCACGAAACAGGCGATTCAGGAATTCGCCGCCGGCAGCTTCGATGTGGAGGTGTTGACCGCGGACCACCAAAATAAACCGGATGTCGGTGCGGCGATCACCAAACAATGGATCGATCAGGATGGCGTCGATTTCATTCAGGACGGTGCGTCGTCGGCCGTCGCGCTGGCGATCAGCGCGATCTGCAAGGATCGCAACAAGGTCTTTGTTCCGACCAGCACCGCGACCTCGGATCTGACCGGCAAGGCCTGCACGCCGAATACCATTCATTGGGTGTACCATACGTACATGGAGGCTCGCTCGACCGGCGGCGCGATGGTGAAGACCGGCGGCGACACCTGGTTCTTCATCACTCCGAATTACGCGGCCGGGCTCGCGTTTCAGCGCGACACCACACGCTTCGTGGAAGGAGCCGGCGGCAAAATCCTTGGCTCCAGACTGTATCCTTTCCCGGAGACCACGGACTTTTCCGGACCGCTGGTCGAGGCCAAGGCGTCGGGCGCGAAAATCCTCGGCATCTCCGGCGCCGGCAATGATCTCGTCAACATCGTCAAGCAGGCGCACGAGTTCGCCGTGCAAAAGACCATGAACCTGGCGGCGCTGATCGCCTATTCCACCGACGTGCACGCGATGGGACTGGATATCGCGCAGGGGATGCGGCTGTCGGAGACGTATTACTGGGACCTGAACGACCGCACGCGGTCATTCCAGAACCGGATCAAGGACAAGGTCACGCTGTGGCCGAACATGTCGCAGGCCGGCAATTACTCCTGCACGCTGCATTATCTGAAGGCGGTGACCGCGATGGGCGCGGCGGCGGCGAAAGCGGACGGCGCGGCGACGGTGGCCCGGATGAAGGCCATTCCCACGGACGACGATTGTTTCGGGCCCGGACGCATCCGGGAGGATGGGCGGAAGATCCATCCGGTCTACCTGTTCGAAGTCAAAAAACCTTCCGAAAGCAGGCATGACTGGGACCTGTGCAAACTGATCACCACCACTCCGGCCGAGGAGGCGTGGCGTCCGCTGGCCGAAGACGGCTGCCCGCTGGTCAAGGCCTGATCGCGGAGAGGCGGCGGCCCCGGTTCGCCGCCGGCCACGCGGAGGCAGGTTACCGCACCGGACTGAACGGTGTAGCGTGATCCGTGAGCCGGCGTCCTGGCGGCTGAGCCAGGCCTCGCCCGTCCGACGGCGCCGGTCCCGACCGAACGAAGGGATCCGCGACCATGATCAGTGACTCATTCAGGGCGACGTGGTCGCCCAGGCTTCTCAGCATCCTTCGCATCGTGGCGGGACTGCTGTTTGTGGAGCACGGGCTCAGCAAGTATTTCGGCTTTCCCGCGCCATTCCCGGTCCCGGTTCACATCATGGGACTTCTGGGGTTGGCGGGCCTGATCGAAATCGTCTGCGGTGCGCTCGTCGCGATCGGCCTGTTCACCCGCGCCGCCGCGTTCATCGCGTCCGGCGAAATGGCTTGCGCATACTTCATGTCGCATTTCCCGAAGAGCTTCTTCCCGTTGGTCAATGGTGGCGACGCCGCGGTGCTGTATTGCTTCATTTTCCTGTTTCTCGCGCTGGAAGGCGGCGGCGCCTGGAGCCTCGACGCACTGAGGTCGAGGTCGTAATCAGCGGCCCCGCGAAGGGGCGCCACCCCAAGGGGGCCCCACTGGGGTCGCCATTGGGGTCGCCACTGGCGGCCGCCACTGGGGTTGATGCGGCACGGCCCTGGCTGCAACGTCGCACCACACCGGCGGACCTCCGGGACCTCCGCGAACGCGCCAACAGGAGACACGGCATGGCCGAGCACTACGATCTGCTGATCCGCAACGGCATTTGCTCGCTGCCGTGGGGCCAGGACGCCATCGACGTCGGCGTCCGCGACGGCCGCATCAAAGCGCTCGGCGTCGCGTCATCGGCGACCGCCGATACGGTCTTCGACGCGCGCGGGCTCCACGTGCTGCCCGGCCTGATCGATCCCCACGTCCATTTTCGCGATCCCGGGGACAAGACCGTCGAGTCGATCCCCAGCGGCAGCAAGGGCGCCGTGCTCGGCGGTCTCGCGGCGGTGTTCGACATGCCAAACACCAGCCCGTCGGTCGTCGATGCCGACATGGTCGCGTGGAAGCAGAAATACGTCGAGGAAGTCGCCTGGTGCGACATGGGCATCTACGTCGGCGGCACCAAAACCAACATCCCGGCGCTGGCCGGCCTGGAATGCGGCTGCGGCGTGTGCGGCATCAAGATTTTCGCCGGCAGTTCCACCGGCGATCTGATGGTGGAGGACGATGAGCATCTGGAAAAAATCATGCGGTCCGGACGCCGCCGCATCGCGTATCACTCCGAGGACGAGTATCGCCTGCAGGCACGCAAAGCGCTGTTCAAAGCCGGCGATCCGTATGCGACGCACATGGAATGGCGTGATGAGGAATGCGCCTTTCTCGGCACGCGGCGGCTGATGGCGCTCGCGCGGAAGACCGGACGCCCGGCGCATATCCTGCACGTCTCGACCGCGCAGGAATTCGAGTACCTGAAGGATTATCGCGATATTTGCACAACGGAGGTGCTGGTCAATTACCTGACCCAGGTCGCGCCGGATTGCTATGAACGGTTGGGCGGCTTCGCGGTGATGAATCCGCCGATCCGCGGCCAGCATCACATGGACGCGGCCTGGAAGGCGATCAACGAGGGCATGGTGGACACCATCGGCTCCGACCACGCGCCGCATTCAAGGGCGCAGAAAATGCTGCCGTGGCCGAGTTGCGCCTCAGGACTGACCGGGGTGCAAACGCTCGTGCCGATCATGCTCAATCATGTGAACGCCGGCCGCCTGTCGCTGAACCGGATGGTGGATCTGATGTGCGCGGGTCCGGCGCGGGTCTATGGCGCCCTTGGCAAAGGCCGCATGGCGGCCGGCTACGACGGCGATTTCACCATCGTGGACATGAAGATGCAGCGCCGGATCGAGGAGTCGTGGATCGTCTCGCCCTGCGGCTGGACGCCTTTCGCGGGAATGGCCATCACCGGCTGGCCGGTTGCCACGATCGTACGCGGCACCGTGGTCATGCGCGATGATACGGTGCTCGGAACGCCGGCGGGCAAATTGATTCAATTCGCCGCGTAGATCGTTGTCAGGCTCGAACTCAGCCCTGCCCTCGCGCCTGATCGCGCAACCTGCGGGCCCGGTCGAGCACTTTGTTCTCGATGTCCGCCTGCACGACCGCGCTGACCGGCGCATCGACCCAGCGGCCGCCTTCATTGACCTGGCGGAAAACACTGACCCGGATGCCATCGCTGCGCAGTTCGCGGCCGAGGATGTAGGCGGTCGCCTTGAACCGCTCCCCGGGGGCGTCGGCCGGTGAATACCAATCCGTGATGATGACGCCGCCAAATGGATCGGCCGAGGTCAACGGCAGGAAGCTGAGCGTGTCGAGCGCGCCGCGCCACAGGAACGCATTGACCCCAATGCCGCCACCGCCACCACCGCCGGCGGAATCGCTTCGGTTTTTGTCCACGCCCAGTGTGAACAGTCCGGCGTCGCCGCCCAGCCTGGTCGAGTAGGGGTCGGTCGGAGATCCGAGTCCCTGATAGGCCGGGTTCGTCGGGTTGGGTTTCGCATAGGCGCAGGCGCCAAGAATCGCCGACAGCGCGGCCAACATCAGAAAACGAGTGACCCGTTTCCGCGCCTCGGCCTTGTGTTCCGCCCGGTTTATTATCATCAACTCGCGCACCTTGAGCTTTCTCGCCAGAGGGAGATTTTGAGCAATCGGGCCGGTATCTACTCCCGCCGTCAGGCGCCGCCAAGCGTCACGCCTCGTGCAAGGGCCACCCCCGGTCCCCGCGACTCGCTTATACAAGAAAACGGCGGGGCAACCACCCCGCCGTTTCCCATCGTCACGCTGAAGCAGCGCTTACCAGTTGACGACAGTCGCGAACAGGATCGCCTGGCCATGCGCGTCGGCGGTCTTGCCGGCCTTCCACGAGGAGGTTCCCGCGACACCCGTCGCGCCGGCGCCGTTGCCGTTGGCGATGAAGTCGAAGCCGCCCTGGTGACGGTACTGGTACTGGTATTCGCCAACCAGATAGAGGCCCGGCGCCACGTTGTAGTTGCCACCGAACGCCACGCCGGTCTCATTCCGCTGCGACACGCCGGTCAGAGCGACAGAACCCTGCGACTGCACGTTTTCCATTTCGGCGCCGAGAGTGATCGGTCCGTTGGAATACAGCAGGCCGGTCACGAACGCGTTCTCAGGCGCACCACCGGTCGGCCGCATCGCCAGCTGACCGTTTAACGCGCCGCCGATGTAGTCGAACGAGGCGGTGACTTTACCCACGCCCGTGTCGAAGGTCCCGTAGGCGGCGGCGGCCACGAAGCTCAGGTTGTCATACCGGTTGCCGGTCAGGCCACGGTATGAGCTGATCTGCGGACCAAAGACGATTTCCTTGCTTGCCGCCTCATAGAACGCATACGCGCCAAGCGTGAGCGGACCGAACGCGCCCTGATACCGCGCGCCGACGCCGACCTGGTTATACCACCGCGTGCCGTCCGTGCCCGTCGTCTCGGAATTACAGTTCGCCTGGGCGGGCGCGTAGCCGATACCGCCGGCGGTGGTGCACGCCGAGAAGCCGTTGCCCATGCTGGGCGCGTACTGCACACCAAAGTCAAAGCCGAACCACTGCGGCGACAGATAGACGACCTTGGTGTTGCCGTATTCGGCACCCGCCTGCGCCAGGAAGGCGAAGGGGATCGCCGCGGCGCCGCTCACACCGTTGCCCTGCTGCTGCCCGCCGTTGAAGTTGCCGATGCCGGCATCCCAGCACTGCGCGGAGAAGATGCAAGGATCGAACAGACCGATCACGCCGTCGGTGTTACCGAACCGCACGAGGCCGAGGTTGTCGTTCGCCAGGTAAGTGAACGCGCGGCGAACGAAGACGGTCTGACTGGACGCATAGGTGCTGCCGCTCGGAGCCGGCGTCAACGACGCGGTCTGCTGCGCGGCACTGCCCGGGAAGTTTTCGCGCAACTCGATCGAAGCGCCATAGCGCAGGCCGTTCGTGGCCATGCCATCGACGCCGGGATACAGCCGCATATACGAGCCGAACGAGATCGGATTGGTCTTGGCGCCGAGGACCTGGTTGTTGGTGGTCCACTGCGCGTTCATGTCAACTTCGACCTTGCCGCCGAAATGGATCACGACCGTGCCGGGTTGCGGCAGCATCAACGGCGCATAGCTCGCGCCACCAACGTGTCCCACCACGTTACCATATGCGTTCGCCTGATCAAACGAACTGGATGGAGGCACCGGATTGCCCGGCATCATCGTTTGCCCCTGGGTGGGCGAATAGATCGGCGCCTGCGCCATCGCGAGCCCGGACGTCGCTCCCAGCATGGCCGCGCTGGCCAGCAAAAGCTTCCGCATTGTTATTCCCTCCTGCATTCGCCGACCAAACCGGCCGACGCCGTTGCGACCCTGTTTCGATGACCCGTGCGACCGATCTCTCGCTTGTGACAAGAATCGAAGACGATGGGTCACTCGGATCTGGGAGTTACTATGCCCGTCGGCCATGGAGCAAGGAATAGGGGAAATGTTTCTGTGGTACTTAAATAACGTTGTATGGCAAATGTACAACAATACTATAATTAGGCAAAGTTGTACTGTTATTGCCCGCACTTGTATGTGCCGGCAATTTAAAGACACCGAAATGAGGCGGAAGATTTACTCCGTCGCCGCCTCCAGCATCTGTTGCGTTGCAATTTCGGCCGGCCTCGCCGGAGCCACGCTCGCGCCGGCCCACACGCCACTTCTGGCAAGGCCCGACATCTCGTCGCGCAGCAACCGCCGCACCTCCATCACGAACGGCGCCGGCGCGGCACCGCCACGCGTGGCGATCGCATGCACCGTCAGCAGCGGGTCGTGGTCGATCAGCCGGAACGTCAGGCTGCCGCGGGCGACCTCGTCGCGGACCGCGACAAACGGCATCACGGTGTGGCCATGCCCGTCCCGCACCATCTCCTTGGTGAGCGACACACCGTCCACCTGCTGGACCTGGTTCAGCACGATGCCTCGGCGGAACGCCGCGCTTTCCACCAGGCGGCGGATCCAGTGCCGAGGATGCGGCAGGATCAGTTTCAGGTCGGCGAGGTGACGCACCCGAATTTGGTCGGTGCCATCGAGGCGGATCGTCCGCACGCCGGAAACGAGGCCAAGCCGTTCGGTCGCGACCGGTTCGACATCCAGTTCCTCCAGCGCCGGCGGATCCTGCAACACCGCGATATCGACGCGGCGATCCAGCACCCACTCCTCCAGCGACGCGCTGTTGCCTTCCCGGATGGCCAGCGAAACGTTCGGCCAGCGTTCGCGGCATGCCTCCAGCAACCGCGGCGCCAGCAACGGCGCCGCTTCCGCGGGCAACGCGAGCGAAATGGAGCCGGTGGTCTGCCGCGGCTCCGGCGCCGGTTCCAACGGCGCGTTGAGCAAGCCCAGAATGACGTCCAGCCGTTCCATCAGGCAGGAGCCGGCCTGGGTCAGCGTGACGCCGCGCCCATGCCGGATCAGCAAACGCGTGCCGAGCTCCTGCTCCAGCTTCTGCACCTGGTGGGAGACATTCGGCTGACCGATGTTCAGCTCGCGGGCCGCGCGGCCAAAGTTTCCGGTGCGGGCGACGCTATGAAAGTCCCGCAGTTCCCGAAGTTCCAGCGCGCGTCCGGCCAGGCCGCCGAGCGACAGCCCTCCTGGCGGCGAAGCACCGGCGGGAACGCCAGGGTCGGTGGCCACTTTCATGGCCACACCGGCGAGCAGGAAGCCGCGACGCGAACCGCGACCGGATGCGCCCCGCCCGATCGGCGGACAGGACAGCAAACCACCCGGAGAGCGGGGTGCGCTCCGGGTGGGACGTGCCGATGCTGTTCTTGCGAGCTTTCGATTGTAGCCCCCTGTCGTTATCGAAAGGGGGCGGCATTTCGGCCGCTTCAGACAGTCAGGAAGAGCGGCCGTTGATGTCGGTGAAATTCCTTACGTTGTCAGATCGGGCGGCGGGCCGGTTTGGTCAGCCAACGGCCATCGATGAAATACGAGCGACTGCCGGCTCGTCGGCGGGATTGATACCCACCGGCCCAATCCTGGATGTGGGCCGCCCGGCAGGGCGGTTCGGATCGGAGAGCCCGGCGGGGCGGCGCCGATCAGCGTTCCGGCAGCCAGCCCTGGCTCGCCGCGTGCCGGACCACATCGACACGCGTCTTGAACCCGAGCTTTTCCATCGCCCGCGCCTTGTAGGTCTCGATGGTCTTCACGCTGATCGCGAGCCGCGCCGAGATTTCTTTGTTGCTGTGCCCGTTGGCGATCAGCCGCAACACGTCGGTTTCGCGATCGCTCAGTTCCACCGTCGGTTCGCGCTGGGACCGGGATGTTCCGGACGCGCCGCCGCCAACCACCTTGCCGGCGATCGTGGGATCCAGATACGTCCCGCCCGCCGCCACCGCGTGAATGGCCCGCAACAACTCGTCGGCGGCGGAACGCTTGACGAGATACCCCGCGACCCCGATGTCGAGCAGTTGCCGCAGCGTCGCGCGATCTTCGTGGACCGACAGCACCAGGATCCGGCACTCCGGCCGCTCCGCCAGCAACGACCGCGCGACTTCGATCCCGCTCATTTCCGGCATCGATATGTCCAGCACGACGACATCCGGCCGCAATGCGGTGGCGAGGCGTTTCGCCGTGCGTCCGTCCCGCGCTTCACCGACGATTTCCAGGCTGGGATCGTTCTGCACAAGGGCTTTCAGCCCGGCCAACACGATCGGATGGTCGTCCGCCATCAGGATACGCAAGGTTCCGTCGCTCATGGCGCTTCTCGCCCTGTTTCCCGTAGCGCATGTCCTAGCGGAATCCTGACGAACAGGGTAGTGCCGTTATCCGGGCTCGAATTCGACGTCCAGCGTCCCGTGCACCAGCGCAAGCCGTTCCCGCATGCCGAACAATCCGAACCGGCGCGACGCGGTGAACGGCGATTTGCCGGCCGCCGCCGGGAAGCCTTTTCCGTCATCCTCGACAATCAGGCGGATCTGATCGCCCCGCGCCTCAAGGAGCACGCCGACCCGCGTTGCTTCAGCGTGACGCAAAACATTCGTGGTCGCCTCCTGCAAGACGCGCAACAAGGTTGTCTCGACCGCCGGCGGCAGCGCCTTCCCGTCGAGTTTGACCTCCAGGTCGACCGGCAGTTGTGCCAGTTCGCCCCATTCCTCCAGATAATGGCTGACGGCTTGTTCCAGACCGAGTTCATCCAGCGCGACCGGTCGCAGTTCCCAGGCGAGCCGATTGACCGCCTCGCCGAGCCTGGCGATCAGCGAACGCAGTTCCTCCAGCACCATTGGCCGGGACGGTCCCGCTTCGCACAGCGTATCGAGTTTCAGCCGCAGCGCCGTCAGATACTGCGCCAGACTGTCGTGCAATTCCCGCGCGATCCGCTTCCGTTCGTCTTCCTGGGCGACCACCACGCCGTTCACCAGCGCGGTGCGTTCCTCATCGATCCGCGCCAGGTCCTCCGCCAGCGTACGAAACTTTTGCTCGCTCTGACTTAGCGCCGAGTTGACGCTCGCCTGTTCGGTGGCGGCCTGCCGCAGCCGCTCGCCGGCGCCGCACAGCGCGAGGGCGACCGTGTCCGCCTCGATGAGGCCGGTACGGCGCGGAGAAACCAGTTCGCCACGACCCACCGCCTCGGCGATCGGCACCAATCCGACGACGGGCGTCGCGATGCGGCGCGCGATCAGAACCGCCAGGGTAACCGCCACCGCGACCGTGCCGCCGCCAAGCAAGATCAGCAGAAAGGTGGTCTGGCGTACCGGGCCAAGCAGCACGTCGCGCGGCATCCCGGCATTGACCGTCCAATCGCCCAGTTTGGAATGAGCGAAGGCGGAAAACATCGGCGTGCCCTCGCGGGACATTCCCGGCACCATGCCTTCGTTTTCGGAGCGCATGTAGCTGAGGAACGCGGGAAACGCCTTTTGGCCGATATAGCGGTCGGGGTCGCGGCTGCGGCCGATCATATAGCCGTTCCGGTCGAAGATGGCGGCGATCCAGCCTTCAGGCAGATCCAGCGCGGCGAGGATCCGCGGCAGGGTCGAAGAAATGTCCAACGACAGAATGTAAACCAGTTGACTGTCACGCATGACCGGTACGCTGATCGTGACGGCGGGACGGCCGGTGATTGGATCGCGCGACAGGCCGGCGACGCGCGGCAGCCGTGTCCTGGCGACGTAACGCAACGTGTCCAGGTCGGGATTCGTGGGCAATGGTTGG
This sequence comes from uncultured Alphaproteobacteria bacterium, assembly GCA_963719675.1. GTDB lineage: Bacteria > Pseudomonadota > Alphaproteobacteria > Acetobacterales > Acetobacteraceae > Rhodopila. The sequence goes on from CAVRDN010000111.1 coordinate 43,214, forward strand.
CCATAAGGCTGGCTGGTGTTGACGATTTCCTCCCCGGAAGCGTCGCTGAGCACCACCGTCATCGGATCGAACGCCTCTTTGGCGCGGGCGTGGAATTCGTTCAGGTCGCTGGTCTGCAAGCTCAGCGTCCCCGCCAGCAGGAACAGGCGGCTGCGCAACGCGCCAAGCTCTTCCTCGATGGCGGCCGTCGCGAGTCGCGTGCGGTTACGCGCCAGCATCGCGGTGGCGGCCTGTTCATGCTCGGCGGCGCGGATGACCACGAAGCCGCTGAACCCCAACAGGGGAAGCAGCACTCCGACGATCAGCCCAACGAGATACGTGTGAACCGACCTGGGCGCACGCATGTCAGATCAGTGGCTCCCCTCCACTTTCTGGTGCCGGCCGCCTCGGTTCATAGGACGATCGATGTGGTCTGCCCGACGCCGAGGTTCGCTTTGGCCCGAGCTTACGTTTGTCAGGCATGACCTTACAAGCCGCGCGCATCCCGCCCACAGTCCGGCGATGCGGCTTCCCGAAAGCCGGCCATCAGGCCGCATGCCTCGTACAAGAAAACGGCGGGGCAATCACCCCGCCGTTTCCGAACGTCACGCTGTAGCAGCGCTTACCAGTTGACGACGGTCGAGAACATGAGCGCCTGACCATGCGCATCGACGGTCTTGCCGGCCTTCCACGAGGCGGTTCCCGCGACACCGGTCGCACCGGCGCCGTTGCCGTTGGCGACGAAGTCGAAGCCACCCTGATGACGATACGAATACATGTATTCGCCAACCAGGTAGAGGCCCGGCGCCACGTTGTAGTTGCCACCGAACGCCACGCCGGTCTCATTCCGCTGTGACACGCCGGTCAGAGCGACAGAACCCTGCGACTGCACGTTTTCCATTTCGGCGCCGAGGGTGATCGGGCCATTGGTATACAGCAGGCCGGTCACGAACGCGTTCTCAGGCGCACCACCGGTCGGCCGCATCGCCAACTGACCGTTCAACGCGCCGCCGATGTAGTCGAACGAGGCGGTGACTTTGCCCACGCCCGTATCGAAGGTCCCATAGGCCGCCGCCGACACGAAGCTCAGGTTGTCATACCGGTTGCCGGTCACGCCGCGATACGAGTTGATCTGCGGACCGAAAACATCTTCCTTACCCGCGGTTTCGTAGAACGCATACGCGCCAACCGTGAGCGGACCGAACGCGCCCTGATAGCGGGCGCCGACGCCGACCTGGTTATACCACCGCGTGCCGTCCGTGCCCGTGGTTTCGTTGTTGCAGTTCGCCTGGGCGGGAGCGTAGCCGATACCGCCGGCGGTGGTGCACGACGAGAAGCCGTTGCCCATGCTGGGCGCGTACTGCACGCCGAAGTCAAAGCCGAAGAACTGCGGCGACAGGTAGGTGACCTTGGTGTTGCCGTATTCGGCACCCGCCTGCGCCAGGAAGGCGAACGGAATGGCGAACGCGCCAGCTACGCCGTTGCCCTGCGCCTGACCGCCGTTGAAGTTGCCGGCACCGGCGTCCCAGCACTGCGCGGAGAAGATGCAAGGATCGAACAGGCCGATCACGCCGTCGGTGTTACCGAACCGCACGAGGCCGAGGTTGTCGTTCGCCAGGTAAGTGAACGCGCGGCGAACGAAGACGGTCTGGCTGGACGCGTAGGTGCTGGCGCTCGGAGCGGGCGTCAACGGCGCGGTCTGCTGCGCGGAACTGCCCGGGAAGTTTTCGCGCAACTCGATCGAGGCACCATACCGCAGGCCGTTCGTGGCCATGCCGTCGACACCGGGATACAGCCGCATATAGGACCCGAACGTCACCGGGTTCGCCTTCGCACCCAGGGTCTGGTTGTTCGTGGACCACTGCGCGTTCATGTCAACTTCGACTTTGCCGCCGAGATGGATCACGACCGTGCCGGGTTGCGGCAGCATCAGGGGCGCGTACATCGCACCGCCAACATGACCAACCACGTTACCATACGCGTTGGACTGATCGAACGAACTGGATGGCGTCACCGGATTGCCCGGCATCATCGATTGCCCCTGAGTGGGCGAATAGATCGGCGCCTGCGCCATCGCGAGCCCCGATGTCGCTCCCAGCATGGCCGCGCTGGCCAGCAAAAGCTTCCGCATTGTTATTCCCTCCTGCATTCGCCGGCATGACCGGCTGGAATCTCAGGCCCCGCTCCACAACAACACGCACTCGGGAACAGCCAGACCTGGCGAGACTATTGCGGGGAGATTGCCGCGTCCGCAATCCGGCAATGGTCCTATGGATGGCATTCGTGAGACACTGTGTCTCATATGCCACATTCGAACCGAAGGCATGGCCCATGGTGGTCCGCGATCGTCCGGTCCGCGCGTCCGGCCCGCGCATCCGGGCGTTCGCCGTCGTGGGCTTTGCGCGCCGGCGAGGCGGCGGTAAGTGCCTGGATGCGTAACCAGCCACCGGACTCCTCAGGCCCATGAGCGACCCGAGCCGCCAGATCGACGGATTTCTTCAGACTGGGAAGCGGCTCCATGGCGCCGGTCGCCTCGCTGAAGCCGGCCAGGTGTATCGGCAGGTCCTGGCGGTCGCCCCGGACCATCCCGAGGCGCTGCATATGATGGGCGTGCTCTATCTGCAGACCGGTCAGGCCGGTCAGGCGGTCGCGTGGATCGAGCGGGCGATCGGCGCCAGCGACGCGGCGGCCCATGCGGCGGAGGCGGGTGTGACCGAGTCGCGGGACCGCGCGTCGGGCGCCGGCGCGGCGCGAGCCAGCGGGTCACAATCCGGCGGGATGCGTGCCCGCGGCGCGCCGACAGGTGGCACAGGCGTGCGCGGCGCGTCCGCCAGGGGGACGAGCGGGCTGGCCAACGCCGCGCTTTCCGCGATCCACGTCCACCACGCGCACGCCCTGCTGGCGCTTGGCAGAGCGGGCGAGGCCGTGCGGGCCTGCCGGATCGCTCTCCAACTGCGGCACGGCAACGCCGAGGCGCATCAGGCGCTTGGTCACGCGCTGACAAACTCCGGTGACTACCCGGGCGCGCTCCAGGCTTATCAGGAAGCCGCGCGACTGAAGCCCGACCTACCCGACCTGCTCAACAATCTCGGTACGGCGCTGCATCACGCCAACCGGTTGGACGAGGCAGCGCGGACCCTGACCCGCGCTCATGGCCGAGATCCGCGCGATCCGGGTATCCTGGTCAATCTGTCCAGCGTGCAGCGCGATCTCGGCCAGTTCGACCAGGCCGAGACGCGGCTGGCGGCGGCCGCCCGCCTGGCGCCGGACGATCCTCGAGTACCGGTACAATCAGGCGTTGCTCATGCTGCTGCTGGGGCGGTTCGAAGCCGCCTGGCCGGGTTGGGAAGACCGGTTTCGGGCCGGCGCCGTGCCCGACCGGGGGCTGACGCGGCCCAGGTGGCGCGGCGAGCCGCTCCAGGGGCGAACCTTGCTGATCCATGCTGAACAGGGTCTCGGCGACACGATCCAGTTCTGCCGTTATCCGTTTCCCACGGACGGCCCGGTGGTGTTCGAGGTGCAGCCACGCATCGCCCGGCTGCTCGGTGGGCTTCCCGGCGCGGCGCGGATCGTGCCGGTGGGAGACCCGTTGCCGCAATTCGATCTCGAATGCCCGCTGATGAGCCTGCCGGCGATCCGCGGCACGACGGAGGCAACCATTCCGTCGGACGTGCCGTACCTCTCCGCCGAGGCGGATGCGGTGGCGCGATGGCGCGCACGGCTCGGCGAGCACGGGTTCCGGGTGGGGATCGCCTGGCAAGGCAACCCCTCGCGCCGCGAGGACACCGGCCGGTCGATCCGGCTGGAACACTTTCTGCCGCTGGCCGCGGTCCCGGGCGTGCGATTGCTCAGCCTGCAAAAGGACACCGGCGCCGACCAGCTGGCGCCAGGGATGCCCGTCGAAACGCTCGGCGACGACTTCGACCAGGGGCGCGACGGGTTCATCGACACGGCGGCGGTGATGATGAACCTCGATCTGGTGATCACATCGGATACCGCGATCCCGCATCTGGCCGGTGCCCTGGGTCGGCCGGTATGGGTCGCGTTACGCGCGGTCCCGGACTGGCGCTTCATGTTGGAGCGCCCGGACAGCCCCTGGTACCCGACCATGCGCCTGTTCCGGCAGACCACCCGCGACGACTGGGCTTCGGTGTTCGCCGCGATCAAGGATGCGCTCGCGGCGCTGGTGGAGCGGCAAGGCCCACGAGGCCCGCATGGTTGATCCGGTGGTGCCCGTGAGTTGGGGCGAACTGCTCGACAAGGTCGCGATCCTGGAGATCAAGCGGCTGCGACTGCGCGCGCCCGCGGCGGTGGCGAACGCCGAGCGGGAACTGGCGGCGCTCGAACCGGCAGTGCGCGCGCTTGACCCGGCGCCAACCGGACTGGCTGAACTGCGAGACGCTCTGGCGGCGGTCAACCAGCGGCTGTGGACGATCGAGGACCGGATCCGCGAGAAGGAGGCCGCCGCGGATTTCAGCTCCGGCTTCGTGGCGCTGGCGCGTTCGGTGTATCGCGAGAACGACGAGCGTGGCCGCATCAAGCGCGCGATCAACACGCTGCTGGGGTCCCGGTTGGTCGAGGAGAAGCAGTACAGCGCGTACTGAATGGTCACACCCGGGGTAGACCCAACAGTCGTGTCATCAGCCGCCAAATCGGTTAGTTGATCGGCAGACGGGTCGTCATGTCGAGGTCGAAGCGGCCGTACGGATTGACGTGGTCCCAAATCAGCGGTGTGAGGGCTTCAGGATCACGGGTGGTCAGCCTCTCCGCCAGGTGGCCAAATCCGGCGCGGGCTTTCGTTCGATTACCGAGAGTATTGATACGACTACGCCGGCCGGGCGGCTGATGATGCTGATGGTCGGCGCGTTCGCGGAGTTCGAACGCGCCATGATCCGCGAGCGGACTTCGGCGGGTCTTGCCGCTGCCAGAGCCGAGGGGCGGATCGGCGGACGACGAAAGAAACTCGACGCCGGTAAGCGGCGGGAAATCGCCGAAAGCGTTCGTGCCGGACGTAAATCCGGTGCTGATATGGCTTGTCTCTTCAATATCAGCCAGCCCACGGTATCCAGAATCGTCTCCAACTACCGAAGTGAGGGACAGCGATGAAGGCGGGCATGAAGACAATAGATATATTCAGGATAAGCCACGTCCGCGATAGCTTGCTTGAAGAGTTGACGATGACCGCACCTGGAGATTTAAGCGTCGTGGGATGCGAATTGGACGGGGCGGGACGGGTCACCTCCTCGCTCAGCAGATGGGGCTCGTCGCGCGGACATATGAACTCGTGTGCGTGAGAACCCGCCGCGCGGCGTATTTGATCTTTCGGACTTAGGTCTGGACGTTATTATCACATATCACTACCCGCATCCGCTCCTCCTTCTGGATGTGATTTCTTATGATCGGGGCGAAGATCATAGCGTGCTTATCCCGGTGAGGGCCACGACCGAGGATATCGTGGCTGCTCGAAAAATCGCGGCGACCACCATCTTCTCTTGTCCCAGATGTGCGTTTGTGCTCCTCGATGCCGGTGAACCAGGGGACCAATATCCTGAGCAGTTTGCGTCCCTTGGGCCTGTCGCGCCAATTCGGTTCCGGCCCCGGGAAACGCCAGCTCCGGCACGACTGCCTGCCGGTCCCGTTACTATTTCGGACATGGCATTCAAGGAGGGCGAAGCGATGTGGAACTGGCTTCTCGGTTTCATCAACAGTCCGTTGGCCTGAGCGGTACGGGCCTTTGCGTGCCGCCCCAAAGGAGACGCGTGCCGACGCCGTTTTGGTGGCCGGTGACACGACTGTTGGGTCTACCCCCACCTCGCGGGGGAGTTTCGGGTGGCGACAACGGCGCGCCAGACCGGAGATCACGGACCGACCACAGCCGCCAGCACGAAGCGATCCAGCACCAGCAAAGGCACCTGGCCCTGTAACGGGCTCCTGTACAGGCCAGCATGCACCAACACGACCATGTCCAACGCCGGAACGATGAACAGCCGCTGCCCGCCCAGACCGACACCGGCGACCCAATCGATTTGGTGTTCGCCCACCAGCGATCGGCCCAACCAAAACTGATAGCCGTAAAACCAAAGCTCACGGGCATTGATATGCGGCCTGGTGGCCGCCGCGATCCAGTCGGCGGGCACCACCTGAGCGTCGTGCCACGCTCCATGGTTGAGCACCAGTTGGCCGATCTTCGCCAGATCGCGCGGCCGGAGCTGAAGGCCGGACGCCGCCGCGGGCTCTCCCGAGGCGACCGGATGCCATGCGAAGTCGGTGATGCCCAAAGGCGCGAACAGCTCCGCGCGGGCCAGTGCGTCGATCGGCTGGCCGGTCGCCTTGCTCAATACCCTGGCGATGATCATCGCGGAGCCGCCACTGTAGTTCCACACAGTGCCGGGCGGAGTCTCGACCGGACGCGACAGGACGTAGCGCACCGGATCGGGCGCCTCGTCCATCTGGATTTCGCTGTTCAGCGGATTGCTGTACGGAATGTCCTCGTTCCAGGCGAGACCCTGCGACATGGTCAGCAGATTTCGCACCGTTATTCGCGCTTTCTCCGGAGCGCGCGGGTCGGCATACTCCGGCAGCAGGTCCAGCACGGGTTGATCGATGCCGGCGATCTGTCCCTTGCCGATGGCGATCCCCAGCAGCAGCGCGGTCACGCTTTTGGTGATCGAACGCAGATCGTGTTTCGTTTCGGGATCGAACGTCAAGGTGCCGACGTAATGACCGATGTGCTCGTCGGTGCCGGTGAAGTAGCGCTCGTACACCAGTTTATCGTGCCGGGTCACCAGTACCGCGTGCACGTTCGCCTCGGTCCATGCCGCGAAGCGCGGCCCGATGCCGGCCAGAATCGCCGGATCGAGCCCGACCAAGTCAGGGGTCGCCACGTCCCACCCGTCCGCGAGCGCCGGCGGAGTGCCACGATCGGATGATGCCGCGACGGTCGAGGATGCAGGCTGCCCAATCGCGCCAATCGGCAGCAACACGAACAGCGAAACGACGAGCGCATTCGCCGCTACGCTGACACGGTCGGTTATCATCCTCCGCCGCTTCACGGTCCGGGGGCCTCAGCCGAAGGCCCGGCGGATCCGGCCCCAGTCCTCGATCGCGTGCTCCTGGCCCGGAGGCATCGATACGACAACCTGATCGAATCCGGCGTCGGCCAGGGCACCGACCTTCTGTTTGATCTCGCGCTCGGTGCCGGTGAACGTGGTGCCCTTGATCATTTGGGCGGTGATGTAGGGCCGCTCATCCGGGCGCACGAACATCAGATGGCCGCGATGGTTTTCCAGGTACCAGGCGCCTTGCGGTCCGAAGCTCCTGGCATGGGCGACGTAGGCCTCGACCTTCTCGGCGAATTCGGGACGCATCGCGAGTGGCGCGGGGTAGTCGCCGAGCGCGGTGTCGGCGGCGCGATGCAGCAGCATCGACGCGCGCGGTCCGCCCATCGCCATGCCGCGCGGACTATCGGCCGGCTCGCCCTCGTCCAGTACCGCACCGCCGATCCAGGCGACCGCGGTCAGGCTGTCGCGCGGGTGACCGGCGGTCTGCCAGGCGGTGCGCATCTGCTCCAGAACGGCGATGCCACGCTCGGGGTCGGCGACGTTGTCGATCCAGCCGGCGCCCAGTTTGGCGGTGAGAGCGCGGGCGCGAGGCCCCGAGGCGGCGATATAGAGCGGGATCGGGTCGTCGATGTTGATCAGGCCCAGGTCGGGGTTGAGATAGCGGATCAGGCGCTGCTTGCCCTCGACGGCGAATTGCACGGTCTCGCCGCGCCAGAGCGCCTGGACGACGCGGATATACGCTTCCATGTCGGCCAGCTTCACCGCGCCGAGCCCCATGGTGCGGCGACCGGTGAACCCGGTGCTGATGCCGAACACCACGCGGCCCGGCGCCAGTTTGTTCAGCGAGGCGAACGCCGTGGCCGCGACCGGGGCGATGCGGTTGGACGGGATCAGCACGCCGGTCCCCAGTTTGATGCGCGTGGTTTTCATCGCCGCCGCGGCCATGGCGACGAACGGATCGGCGCTGAGCATTTGCGTATCGAAGAACCAGGCGTGGGAGAACCCAAGCTCCTCCGCGCGGCGCACGAGGCGCCAGGTGTCGGAGGCGGTTGGGATGGCGATGCCGAATTGCATGCGACGGTTCCTTGAAGTTGTTTTAGGGGAAGTTGTTTTTGGGACGTTGTTTTTGGCGGGCGTTGCCGGGGCGTGGTTTTCTGGATGGACCTGTTCTCCGCCGTTGCCGCCTCGGAGCGGCGGTCCCACTTGATCGAAACAGCAATGGAGACCGCAGCATGACCGAAATCCCCGCCGCGTACCAAGACCTGCTCACCGGCAAGAAGGCGTTGGCCCATCTGGCGACGATCATGCCGGATGGTTCGCCTCAGGTGACACCGGTGTGGTTCGACTTCAGCAACGGACGCATTCGCGTGAACACCGCCAAGGGCCGGGTCAAGGCGCGCAACATGGCGGAAGGGTCCCGTGTCGCGCTGTCGATCGTCGATCCGGACAACGCGTACCGCTATCTGCAGATCCGCGGCAAGGTCGCCCACATGACCGAGGCCGGCGCGATCGCCCATATCGACAGTCTGGCGAAAAAGTACCTCGGGAAGGACGTCTACCCCTGGCACAATCCCAAGGACGTCCGCGTGATTTATGAGATCGAGCCATTGTCGGCGCAGACGATGGGTTAGGCTCGGCGGTTCGCGTAAGTCGTCGGCGCCTGGTCCGCACGCCGGCGTCCTCACCCGCTGACGCCTGCCGATCCCGCGACCGACGCGGTTACGCGAGGGCGCCGATCGCGCCGATCGCCGCCAGCCGCCCTCGAGGCAACGCGCGGACCGTCCGGCCATCGATACCGCCCAGAGCGCCGACCGCGACCGATCGGCCGCGCGCGAGGTGGGACCATCGGACCGCTCCGAGCGATGCCGCGTCGGGATGGCTCGCCGTGGCGAAGACCGGCGAGAGGAACGCGAGACTGGCGCCAGCCCGGTACGCCCGCCGCACATCCGCGGCACCATGGGCGGAACTGGTCACGAACCCTTTGACACGCGAAAGCCCAGGCCAGCGGCCGCCGCGGAGGTGAACGCCCGCGTGGAGGGCGGCGGCGAGCCGAACATCCCCCGCGACGACCAGGACCAGCCGGTGCGCGCGGCAGATGCGCGCGACATCGCGCCCCAGCGCGGCACGGTCCGGCTGCCCGTCATGCCGGAACACGACGCCGGCCATCCCGCGCGGCAGGCGCGACACGGCCGGAAGCGGATCGGGCAGCCGCGCGTGGTCGGTGAACAGCCAGAGCGGTGGAATGCGCCCGCGTCGGGCCGCGGCCGCCCGGCCCCACGCCAGGAGTTTGGCGTCCAGGTCAGGAACTCCCGCCTGGCTCCGCGCCCGGCACGCCCTTGGTGGTGGAATATTCGAAGTGGAGCGCCTCGTTCGGCCGGACCAGCGGGAAGATCGCGTGCGCCGCCATCGCCGCCTCGCTGAAACCTTGCAGGATCAGCTTCAGCTTGCCGGGATACGTCGCGATGTCGCCGATCGCGAACACCCCCGGCAGGCTGGTCCCGCACGTCGCGGGCTCGATCCGGATATGCGCACCGTCCTGATCCAAACCCCACGCGGCGATCGGCCCGAGGTCCATCGACAGGCCGAAAAACGGCAGCAGCACGTCGGCGGGAAGCTGGCGCGTTTCGCCCTTCAGGGTGGCGACCTCGACCTGCATAAGGCGGCCGTCGATGCCGTGCAGCGCGTGGAGTTGATAGGGAATGACCAGTTCGACCTCGCCGCGCGCGGCCGCGGCGTCGAGTTGGTCCGCCGTCTCCGGCGAGGCGCGGAATTTCGGCCGCCGGTGGATGACGGCGACATGGGCGATGTCCTTCAGCGCCAGAGCCCAGTCGACCGCGGAGTCGCCACCGCCGGCGATGACGACGCGTTTGCCGCGGAGTTCGTCGCGGCGGCGCACGTGATACTGAACGGCGCCGGTGGCTTCGTACGCGGCGAGGCCCGCCAGCGGCGGCCGATTGGGCCCGAACGCGCCGGCCCCGGCGGCGATGATCACAGCCTTGGCGTGGATTTCGTCACCCTGGTCGGTGGTCAGGCGAAAATCTCCGGGTCCTCCGATCAGGCCCTCCACGCGGCGGCCCAGCAGGCGAGGCGCGGCGAACGGCGCGATCTGGGTGTCGAGGCGGGCGATGAGGTCGCCGGCCTCGATCGCGGGATGGCCTGGGATGTCGTAGATCGGCTTCTCCGGATACAGCGCCGCGCACTGGCCGCCGATATCGCTCAACGCGTCGATCAGCACGCTGGAGAGTTTCAGCATCCCAAGTTCGAACACCGCGAACAGGCCGACTGGGCCGGCGCCGATGATCGCGACATCGGTGGTGAGGGTCTGGGTCATGAGTTCCGTGCGACCACGCGGCTGTGAGGACGGGAGCAGCGTCTACCCGAACGTGTTCCTGGTGGCTACGCCGCTGTTTCGGCAGGCTTCGGCATCAAGCGGGCGCGAGCCGGGTCATATCGGCAGCGCAACCTCCCGGAGGTGGCCCATCGGCGCTAAAACCCATCCGCGGCGGCACGATGCCGCGGGCGACGCCAGAGTCGCCGAAGCTTCATCAGGCCTGGTGATCTTGCCGGGGTACGCGCGGCCAGAGAGTTGGCCGGACCGGCGCCGGAGAAGGCGTGACGCGGTGTCAATGTCGTGACTTTAACGCCTCGGCGACAATTCTTGTTTCCGCGTGCGCCGGCCGGCCGCCAGTCCGGCAATTCCCGCACCGAGCACCATTAAGCTTGCCGGTTCGGGCGTGGTAATTGGGGAAGGGGTGAAGACTGCAAAGTTCTCGTCATCAGAACCGCCCGGAATGGTCGTATCGTCGTCGGTTGTCAGGCTGTTGCCGGATCCGACATAAGGCGGCGGGAAGAAGCTCACGATGAAGACCGAATTATCGGCGAATGCATACTCCATGTTGGGCGAATTCACGTCATAGGGAATGTACGAAAAGCACTCGAACGAAAACGTGCAGCCGCTCTCCTGGTACGGCAGGGTGGTTGGCAGCACCTGATCGAGCAACGCCTGCGCCGCCGCCGTGGCATCCGTCAAATCGTGGAACGGGAAGTCGGAGGTCGACGTGCAGCCATTGAACAATGTGACGCAGGTGCCATCCTCGAACTGAACGTCGTAGTACGTGCCGTTGACGTCAACGTCTTGCGCTCCGGTCACATTGCCAGATCCATCGAAGTCGAGAACGACCGCGTGACCCGCGACAGTTGTCGCAACGATCGCGACCAGAACCGACGCCAATAACAATTTGATTTTCGACATGTCAAATCCTTTCCGGTGTCAGAGCGGACTGAAGCTCATGATCATAACAGAGTCAGGATAAACTTTCGCCGGAAATGACGATGGCACGACCTGTCGTTCGAATGCAAGTCGAAACGTCATGCCGCGGGGAAGTAGTCGATGTCGGAAGCCGTCACGTCATAGGGAATATACATCAATCACTCGAACGCGAACGTGCAACCGGCGACCTGATATGGGTGAAAACCCGTCGGCACCTGATCGAGCAATGCCTGAGCCGCCGACACGGCATCCGTCTGATCGTGAAACACGAAATCGGATGTCGGCGTGCGGCCATTGAACAGCGTGACGCAGGAGCCATCGACGTCGAGGACAACGTTGCGTGTCCCTCGACTGTCGCGGTAACGACGCGGCCCGTGCCAACGCCCGGTTTGATGTTTGTCATGTTCAATCCTTTCCCCGCATTTTGGCGGATCGACGCCCACAGGTCGTAACTGCGACAGCATAAACCGTCCGCGGAGGTAACGATGGCACGATGTGTCGTTGCTGTGCGAGTCGAAACCTCGAACCGTCAGTGCGTGGGAGGGCGGCAATGCCGAAGCCGTGACATCGCTCCCCGCGTCATTCCATCGGGCGAATTGTCCGGTTGTGCGATGCGGGCCAATGACATCGGTCAAACCTGGCGGCATTTTGGTTCTGTCTCGGTGTCCGCCATTTCGGCGGTGGCCAAACCGAGCGGCGAAACGCGATGTATCGCCTGTTCTATCGGAGAACAGACCCACGGCGACACATGACGCCCACGGGAATGTCTCGAGGATAATTGTCAGGTGGCGAACGCGGGTTTTCGATCAGTCGCGGAATGCCATCGTTCCCGCCGGACTTCGCCGCCGCGTGGCGAAGTCCGCTTTTCGTTCTGGAAAAGATTTTAAATTCGTGTCGCGTCCACCATGATCGACGGTGCCGTACGTGGGGACCCGCCTCAGAACCCGACGCGATCGCCGCCCTTGAGTTGCAAAATCTCCCGCGCCTCGGTCGGCGTGGCGATCTCCAAACTCAGATCCTCCAGGATCCGCCTGATCTTCGCCACCTGCTGCGCGTTCGACGTCGCCAGTTCGCCCTTCCCGATATACAGCGAGTCCTCCAGCCCGACGCGCACGTTGCCGCCGTTGATCCCGGCCATCGTGGTGAATGCCATCTGGTGCCGGCCCGCCGCGAGCACCGACCAAACATACTGATCGCCAAACAACTTGTCCGCCGTTTCCTTGGCGAACAGAAGATTGCGCGGCTCCGCGCCGATGCCGCCGAGTATGCCGAAGATCGACTGCACGAACAGCGGCGGCTCGACGATCTTGCGGTCCAGGCAATACGCCAGGTTGTACAAATGTCCGATGTCGTAACATTCAAACTCGAAGCGCGTGCCGTGCGCCTTGCCCAGCCGCGCGACGATGCCTTCGATATCCTTGAACGTGTTGCGGAAAATGAAGTTGTCCGTATTGTCGAGATACGGCTTCTCCCACGCGAACTTCCATTCCTTGATGCGATCGCCCGCGCGCGAGATGTTGAAGTTCATACTGCCCATGTTGAGGCTGCACATCTCCGGCTTCGCGACCAGCGGCGCCGCGAGCCGATCGTCCAACGTCATGTTCAGGCCGCCGCCGGTGGTGACGTTGATCACCGCGTCCGTGCTCTGCTTGATCACCGGCAGAAAGCGCATGAACACCGCTGGATCGGGGGTCGGCGACCCATCGATGGGATCGCGCGCGTGCAAGTGGATGATCGCGGCGCCGGCTTCGGCCGCCTCAATCGAGTCCTTCGCGATCTGCTCCGGCGTTATCGGCAAATACGGCGACATGCTGGGCGTGTGAATGCCACCCGTGATGGCGCAACTGATGATGACCTTGGCCATGGCGTGTTCCCTCCGCGCGTTGTTTGGACGACTGGATCAGGCGGCCTTCGGCAGCGACAACCCACACGCGTCGAACGCGGTGAACAACGCCGTCTGCTGCGCCGCGGTCAGCGGCAAATGCGGCGGGCGGATATTGTTCCAGCGCGCATCGCCGGTATTGCGCGCCACCAGCGCCTTCAAACCGGGGATCAACGGCACCGAAATGACCGCCTTGCGCGTAGCCGCCAGCACCTCGTGCGCCGCGGCGCCGGCCGCCGTATTCCAGCCGGCGTAAACCTGCGCGCCGATCGCGCAATTCACATTCGACGCGGCGGTGATGCAACCGGCGGAGCCCTTCTCCAGCAACGGCTTCAGCAATGTGTCGTCGCCGGCATACACCTCGAACCCGTCTTTGGCGAAATTCTCGACATACGACAGGCCGTTTTCGTAATTGCCGCTGCTGTCCTTGATGCCGCGGAATTTGCCCGGATTGGCCTTCAACAGCCGCGCGATGAATTCGACGCTGAACGGGATCGCCGATTGTTGCGGGAAGTTATATAAATACAGGGCGATCGAACCGCCGACCCGTTGCGCCACCTCATTGAAATAGGCCAGCAATCCGTCGTCGGATGGATTCTTGTAATAGAATGGCGGCAAAAGCAGCGCGCCGCGGCAGCCCAGAGCCTCGGCCTTCTTCGTCAGCAGAACAGTATCGGTCAGCGCGGTCGTGCCGGTGCCCGGCAGCATTTTCGACGCCGGGATGCCGCGCGCGATCAACCCTTCCAGCAGCTCGATGCGTTCCTGAATGCCGAGCGAATTCGCTTCCCCGGTGGTGCCGAGCACAGCCAGTCCGTTGCAACCGTTGGCGAGCAGCCACCGGCAATGCGCGGCCATCCGATCGAGGTCGAGCGAAAGATCGGCGTTCATCGCCGTAAGCACGGCGGCGTTCACGCCGCCAAACAGGGCATTCTTCAACATTCATCGCTCTCCTGCTTCGGCCGCCGGACCCTGGGGGGACGCCCAGGCCAATCGGCCAGATGATGTTCCAAAAGGCCGGCGTGGCGTTCGGAGATCACGCGGTCTCGGACCGATACGCCAGCCTCGTGCACGGTGTTTTTGTCGCCGGACACCAACGGATGCCACCATGCGAGCTCCTTGCCATCGGCGAGGCGGCGATACGCGCAGGACGGCGGCAGCCAATCGATCTCGCGCACCATGGCGGGCGTCAGCGTGACGCAATCGGGCACCCGCCGGTGCCGCTTCGGATAATCCGAGCATTGGCAGGAATGCGTGTCCAACAGCCGGCAGGCCACGTTGGTGAACGACAGCGCCTCGGTCTTGTCGTCCCGCAGTTTGTGCAGGCAGCATCGGCCGCAGCCATCGCACAGCGACTCCCACTCCTCGTGGGACATCTCTTCCAGGGTTTTGGTCTTCCAGAAGGGCGCTGCGGCGGGCATTGGAGCGGCAACCTACAGGGCGCCGCACCGGCTGGCCAGAGGATGCGGTGTCGCCGCGGGCGACCGCTTTTGGGCGCCGATATCCAGCCAGAATGTGGCGCCGGCCGCATGGGTCAAAATCCTGACGATATCTCTCCGGCCGTCGGGCTTTGTCGTGTGGTCTCGTGATCAGGCCTACGTCCATCTCCCGCAACCCCGCTCAGCGGTTCGCAATGAATCCCGGCATTAAATCCGGCGAGCCACTGGCATACAGCGGTGGGATGGCTCGGCTGCGTGAACTCTGAATTTCAACCAAAAGAAATGGGAGGACGCTCCATGTCTGTTATGGCCGCCAACGCGGTTCCGCTTCCCTGGTGGAAGGAACCGACAAAAGATCAGTGGCTCGCCTGGGTTGCCGCGTGGCTCGGATGGACCCTCGATGCGTTCGACTTCACCATATTCCTGCTGCTGATGGTGCCGATTTCGAAGGACTTCGGCGTGCCACTGACCGATGTCGCGATCGTCTTCACCCTGACGTTATGGATGCGGCTGGTCGGCGCCACCGCCTCCGGCTGGCTGTCCGACAGGATAGGCCGCAAGAAGCCGTTGATGATTTCGATCGCCTGGTTCTCGGTTTGCAACCTCCTGGCCGGGCTTGCGCCGAGCTTCTGGCTTTTGTTGTTATTCCGCACCGTACTCGGCATTGGAATGGGCGCGGAATGGCCGGCCGGCGCGGCACTGGCGATGGAAACGTGGCCGCAACGGTCGCGCGGCTTCATGGGATCGGTGCTGCAAGGCTCCTGGGGCCTCGGCGCACTGCTCTCCAGCGCGGCGTATGCTTTGCTGTTTGATTCGATCGGATGGCGCGGCCTGTTGCTGATCGGCGTGCTGCCCGCTCTGTTGATTGTCTACATCCGCAAATTCGTCAAAGAGCCGGAAGTCTGGATCGAGAACCGCCGCAGGCAGCGCGCCGAGAACCGCGAGTTCCGCGCGCCGCTGTTCAGCATTTTCAAACGCGGCGTGCTCGCCAATACCATCACGGCATGCTGGCTGATGGCCAGTGCGTTTGTCGTCGGCTACTCCGTTGGCGGCATGTTTCCGTCCTATTTGCAGAAGGACCTCGGCCTTCCCACCGCCTCCGTCGCGCTGCCAATCATGCTGCAGAGTTTGATGTTCTTCCTTTCCGCGGTGCTATGGGGCTGGGTCGCCGACCGCTATGGCCGGCGGCGCACGCTCATTATCACCGCGCTGATGACGATCCCGATCGCGCCGCTTTATCTGCTGACCACCAACTATTCGATGATCGTTGTCTTCTTCACCCTCCAGGGCTTTTTCGGCGGCGGGGGCATGCACACGCAATGGCCGCATTATCTCGCTGAGCGCTTCCCGACCGAGGTGCGGGCGACGGCCACCGGCTTCTGCTATCATCAGGGGGCGATATTCGGCGGCCTGGTGGGGCCGGTGCTGACCTACTTCGCCACCGACTGGCATATGGGCTTCGCGATTCCGATGATGATCGGCACCATCTTCGCCGCGTGCTCGGTCGCCATCGCGATGGTGTTCAGTCCCGAAACGAAGGGCACGGTATTGGTCGCGGATATCCAACTGGCGTGACGCATCGCCAGCGCGATGGCGCGGCCTGATCGGAGCCCGTTCTATCGGGCCGGAGGCGGCAGGCTCTGTTGCTGGATCGGTCCCGCCCCCGTGGTCGGTGGATAGGTGGTACTGGCCAGGCGGCGGCTGATATCCGGACGGCGCCTGATATCCGGATGGCGCCTGGGGCGGCGCGTAGCCCGGTGCCGGAGCCTGGTAGGCGGGAGCCTGTGGTGAGGAGGGCGGCGCCTGATAGGCCGGAGGCGGCTGGTAGGCCGGCGCCGGTTGATCGGTCGGGGGAGGCTGATAGCCCGGCGAGGCCTGCGGCGCCTGATAGGAGGGAGCCGCCGGGTACGCCGGCGGATAAGCCGGCTGGCCCGTCGGGGAATTCGGCGGGGGATAGGGCGGCGGATACGGCGGGGGCGACTGATACGCCGGCGGACCGGAGGGCGCCGCTTCCCCATTGCCGTAACGGGTCAACACCTCGCGCAACGGATCTGCTCCGGGGTTTACGCCCTGCATTTGCTGCACGATTTGCCGGGCCACCAGCGGTTGGCCGTAATAGGCCTGATTTTCATCGACGCGGGCGGACATTACCCCGCCCTCCAGCGACACGCCCCCGAACAGACCGCG
>CAVRDN010000112.1:0-4603 GCA_963719675.1 uncultured Alphaproteobacteria bacterium
TTTTTTCCTGTTCCTTTGACTCGTCGTCTTGCTGAACCGCGGACGGTCGCTCATGCGGTGGTTTCCCTTCCGTCAAACTCGTTTCTGTCACGTCCCATACCACGTGCCAGTCACACAATGGGCCTCTCGCAATGGGCCTCTTGAGGCGGCGCCAACCGCGGCACATACACGAAGACACCGAATGAGGCAGCTCGCCAACCGCGCCGGACTTCTATAACCCGCCGCCATGATCCTGGTCACCGGCGGCGCCGGCTTTATCGGCTCCAACCTACAGGCCGCGTTGGCACGACGCGGCCTGGAAACAATTGTGGTGGATTCGCTCGGCGACAAGGGCAAATGGCAGAACTGCGCCAAACACGACACCGATCGCATCATCCATCCCGACGCGCTCGACGCATTCCTGGAGACTCGGCCGGCGCTGGAGATGGCTGTACCGTCTCGGCGCGGTCAGCAGCACCTCGGCCACCGACGGCGACGATACCTGGGCCACCAACGTCGAACTGAGCCGCCGGCTCTGGACCTGGTGCACCGAACGCGAGGTCCGCTTCACCTACGCGTCCTCGGCCTCGACCTACGGCGACGGCTCCAACGGGTTCGACGATGACAGTACGCCGACCGCGTTGGACCGGTTGCGGCCGCTGAGCCTCTATGGCTGGACCAAGCACGCCTTCGACCTGACCGTGGCGCGCCGCCTCGCGAACGCGCGGGAACGGCCGCCGCAATGGGTCGGGCTGAAATTCTTCAATGTCTACGGACCCAACGAATATCACAAAGGCAAAATGATCTCGGTCGTGAAGATCAAATACGATGAGATCATGGCGGGCGGCCCGGCCCGGCTGTTCCGTTCCGCGGTCCCAGGCCTCGCGGACGGCGCGCAGGCGCGGGATTTCATCTGGGTCGGCGACGTGGTCGATACCATGCTCTGGCTGTTCGACAATCCCAACGTCAATGGACTCTCAATCTGGGCACCGGCCGAGCGCGGACCTACCTCGATCTCGCGCACGCGGTGTGCGACGCGGCGGGTAAGCCGCGCACCGTGGACTTCATCGACACGCCCGCGGAATTGAAGGCGCAATACCAGTAGTTCACCGAGGCCCCGATGGATCGGCTGCGCGCGGCCGGCTACTCCGGGCAATTCACCGGGTTGGAGGAGGGGATTCGCCGTTACGTCCAGGAGTATCTGGCGGCGGATCCGTACGCGTGATCCCGGTTCTGCTGTTTCCCAATCTGGATCCGGTCGCGATCCAGATCGGGCCACTGGCGATCCGCTGGTACACGCTGGCCTATATCGCCGGCATCATCTTGAGTTGGCGCCTGATGCGGCGCCTCGTCGCGCAATCGCCGGCGATCGCCACCACGACGCAGGTCGACGACTTCGTCTCATGGGCGACGCTCGGCGTGGTGCTGGGCGGCCGGCTTGGCTATTGCCTGTTCTATCAACCGTCGGTTTATCTGGCGGATCCGCTCGCCATCCTGCGCGTCTGGACCGGCGGGATGAGTTTCCACGGCGGCATGCTCGGGGTCGCGATCGCGGTCCTGCTGTTCTGCCGGCACAATCGCATTCCCATCCTCGGGTTCGCCGATCGGCTGGCGATTTGCGCGCCGATCGGCCTTGGCCTCGGGCGCGTGGCGAACTTCATCAATGGGGAGCTTTGGGGCCGTCCCGCGTCCCCGTCTCTGCCCTGGGCGATGATCTTCCCCCGCGCCGACGCAGTGCCGGGCATCCGAGCCAGATCTACCAGGCGCTGATGGAAGGCCTGATCTTGTTCCTGATCATGTTCTTCCTGTCGCGGAGCGAAGCGATCCGGGCAAATTCGGACTGCTGACCGGGATCTTTCTGATGGGATATGGGGTCGCCCGGATTATTGGCGAAATGTTCCGCGAACCAGATGAATTTCTGGGGTTCCTGTGGTTCGGCGCCACCATGGGACAACTGCTGTCGATCCCGATGGTGGCCATAGGATTGTGGCTGGTGCTGCGCCGCAAGAACTGAATACGCCGCGCTCATGGCCGGCCGTCCTGGCCTACGAGGGAGAACAAGCACGGGTGATGGACATGCCGGCCGCGACGCAGACAGCACGCTCGATGCACCGGATTTTTCGCCGATCGGGGTCCGGCGACCGGGCCCGGGTCATTCGTGGCTTCGGGGTGGCCCCGCGAGAACTCGCGGCGGCCGTGCGATGACAGGAAGTCCGGTTCGTGGCGCCTGAGCCCCCGGCCGATGCCAGGACACCTGAGCGCCCCGGACACTTCCAGGACGCCTGAGCGCCTGGATCGCTTCATGGCCGAGCCAACGCCGCGTATTACGCGACGCACGATCCGTTCGCGACTTCACCATCGCCGAAATCAGCCAGGTGTTCGGCGAATTGCTGGGGCTCGGGCCGCCGTCACATGGCGATTGCTCGGAGCGCCGTCCCCTGTTCGCCTCGTCGAGGCCGGGCCGGGCCGCGGCACCTGATGGCGGATGCGTTACGAGCAATCGGACGCGCCACGCCGGAATTTCGCCGCGGCGGCGGCGTGGCCTGGTAGAAACATCGCCTCGTCTGCGCGCGGCGCAACGGGAGCGCCTCCCCGTCGCGGAATGGCATGCCGTCGACGCCGTTCCCGATGGGCCGATGATCCTGCTGGGGAACGAGTTTCTCGATGCGCTGCCGATCCGCCAGTTCGTCCGCCGCGGCGAGGGTGGAAGGAACGGTTCGTTACAGCGAACCGGACGATCGAAGAAACAACGGATCATGTGCCCGATGGCGCGGTGCCCAATGGCGGGATCGGCGACGGCGCCATCGCCGAACGCCACGAGGCCGCGGAGGCAATCGCCGTATCTCGCGCGACGCTTCCAGTGCGACACCGGTGCGGCGCTGTTTCTCGATTACGGCCCGAGAACAGCGCGCCGGGCGACAGCCTGCAGGCGATCGCCGGCGGCCGGCCGGCCGATCCGCTTGGCCCGCCGGGCGCGCCGACCTGACCGCGCATGTCGACTTCGCGCGATTCGGCGCCGCCGCCGCCGGCGCGCGGGTGCATCTTCCCATCCCGCAAGGGTTGTTCCTCGCGCGACTGGGGTTGTTCAGCGGACCAACCAACTCGCGCGGCATCTGACACCCAGAGAGGCGGCGGCGATGATGGAGGGGGCGCGGCGGCTGGCCGAACCCGACCGCATGGGCCGCCTGTTCAAGGCGATCGCGCTGATGTCGCCCGGTGTCAGCGCCGCCGGGTTTCGAGTGAACGGGCTCAATCCTCGACGCGATGAATGTCGAACGTTTCGATCCCGTCAGTGGCGTCGTAAACCTTCAGCCATTCCTTATGTTCCAGGGTTTCAATTCAGTATCGCGATACCCGCTGTCCCAATGCTCCCGCATCGACGTGGCGCTGAACTCGTAGTCTCCTGGCCCTCGTAAGCCGCCTGCTGATAAATCAGTTGAATGATCGTAAAGGCGGACAAATGCATCAGGCGGTCCTTCTCCGCCTTTTCCTCGGAGGTAAGCTGAGCGTCCGGCATTCGCTCCAATAACTTCTTCAATAAGAGGTCCTTCTCGTAAAGCCGCTTATAATAGTCGGTCACCAATCGGGTCCGGCTAAAATATGAATGTCCTTGAGCCGCCCGAGCACGTCGAGCATATCGCGCGGCAACGGTCCTCTCGCGCTGAACAGGTCCACCTGGAATGTCAGCACGTGGTCGCCGATGGGATTGTCGATGATATGTTGCAGCGGCGTGTTCGAGACGAGGCCGCCATCCCAGAACTGATCGGTGCCAATCGGCACCATGGGCAACGCGGGCGGTAGCGCGCCACTGGCCATGACATGCTCCGGCCTGATCGTGGTTCTCGGACTGTCGAAGTAAATGAAGTTGCCGGTCCCCACGTCGACCGTTCCGGCGGCGTAGCGGACTTCGCCGTTGTTCAACACGTCGAAATCGACGAGGCGAAGCAACGTTTCCCGCAACGGGGTGGTGTCGTAGAACGCGATGGCGGAGCGGGCGCCGCGCGGACTAAGCCACGCGTTCTCGGGCCGCGGCGCGAAGAAGCCGGGCTGACCGAAGGCCATCGTCATCATCGACGACCACATGTTATGCATTTTGCGCGCGTCGTCGCCGTCCGGCAGCCAGAGCCAGTCGCGGCCGGCGGTTACCGTCTCCCAAAATTCACGCAGCCGTTCGAGACGGCGCTCAGGCCGGTTGCCGGCGATAATGGCGCTGTTGATACCGCCAATGGAAACGCCCGCCACGCTGTCGGGGTAGAGCCCGGCCTCATGCAATGCCTGATATACCCCGGCCTGATACGCGCCAGCGCGCCGCCAAACCGGAGAACGAGCGCGATGTGGTCGGCACCCCGGCGGATGCCGGCCTGGAGCAGGCGGCCGCGGCATGAAGCGCGTCCAGGCCGGTCCTTCATCCGTGTTTGGCCAATATACCAGATTGTCATTTGCAGTATTGCGGTAAAGAAAAGGACACACACTGGAGCCTCAAGGGGAAGGTTGTGCTGGCGCACCTCATCGACTGGATGGATCGGGCAGGGCATCGCCAAAGCATTTGGCGGCGGACGGCGCGTCCATCATGCTCAACGGTTTTGGCGACGCGGCCGAAATCGAAGCGCTGCGCGTGTCGTTC
>CAVRDN010000113.1:0-127332 GCA_963719675.1 uncultured Alphaproteobacteria bacterium
TCGTCGGCAATGGATACCGGCAAGCCGGTTTCCTCGCGGATTCGCTTGTCGAGATTTTTCAATAGTGCGCCGCCGCCCGTCAGCACGATGCCGCGGTCGCTGATGTCGGCGCTCAGTTCCGGCGGTGTGCGTTCCAGCGCCACACGAATGGCGTTGACGATAGTGGCCACGCATTCACCGAGGGAGTCGCGAATCTCGCTGTCATCGATGGTAATGGTGCGCGGCACGCCCTCAATGGCGTCCCCGCGGCCTTTGATTTCGAAGTGGAGCGGTTTGTCCAGCGGGTAGGCGGATCCGATTTCCATTTTAATGGTTTCCGCGGTGCGCTCACCGATCAACAGATTATACTTGCGCTTGAGATACTGCGTGACGGCTTCGTCCATCTCATTGCCGGCGACGCGTACGGAGCGCGAGTAGACGATGCCCGAAAGTGAGATGACAGCGACATCGGTAGTGCCGCCGCCGATATCCACCACCATATTTCCGGAGGGTTCGGTGATGGGCAAGCCGGCGCCGATGGCCGCGACCATGGCTTGTTCCACGAGGTGGACTTCGCTGGCCTGGCGCGATACGCCGAATCCATGACGGCCCTTTTTTCTACCTGCGTAATTTCGCTGGGCACGCCGATCACGATGTGCGGATGCACCAGCATTTTGCGACCGTGCGCTTTCTGAATAAAGTAATTCAGCATGCGCTCGGTGACTTTGAAATCGGCGATTACGCCGTCCTTCATGGCGATGCGCGGTCGCGGTCCGCGCTGGCGCGCATCGCCTCCAGCAAGGTCACGCGCGCCGGCTCCGTCACGTCGTGCCTCGGCGCGGCGCCGAGTCCCCCGGATTGGCGCGCGCGATGGCCTTGAAGGCGAGTTCCGCGTCGGCGCGCGTGAGACCCTTGAGCACGCGGGCGACGCCCAGCCGCGAATCCTCGCCGGGAAAATCCAGCGCGGCCTGAGCCAGCGGCGCGCAGAGCAAAATAATGCCGAGATTGGTGTTTTGCCCGACCCGCGCGAAAGTCGCCTCGACGGCGGCGAAAATCCGCGCCCCGACATCTATGCCTGGCGTTCCCAGGGGGACCGCGGCGACATGGGCGCTGTCGATGAAATCCTTGACCTCCATGCCATGCCCGGCGGCGAAGATATGAACATTGCCGGGCTTTGGCGCCTGCAATTCGTCCTCGCAAGCCGCGAGAAAGGCCTGAGCCAGCGGTAGGGAGTCGGGGCCGGTCAATTCGCCTTGCCTCCTGTCTCGAAAGTTAATGGCTTACCATAAGCAGAACGTCGGCGGCGAGTTGCTCGGCGATCGAAAAGCCTGTCACCCTTTGCAGACCGCTCCAGCCGGCCATGCTATTGACCTCCAGCACCAAAGGGGCGCCGTCCGCGTCCGCGATCAGATCGACGCCGGCGCAAACCGCGCCCAGCGCCGTGGCGGCGCGCAACGCCGTTTCGGCCTCGACCGCGGAAGGCGTGACCGCGACGGGCCTGGCGCCCTGGCGCACGTTGGTGATCCATTGCTCCGAGCGCCGCCGCATCGCCCCGACGATCTCGCCCGCCGAAATCAGCACGCGCATGTCCTCGAATCGCGCCGCGCCGGAGACGATCCGCGGCTCGCAGTCGCATAGATCTCCGCGCTGAGTTCAGCAATGCGGCGATCGGTGAACCGGCGCGAATCGTCGAACATCGGAGCAGTTGCCGTCTGATGCTTTCGGGGACGCCGGGAGCGAGCTGATCCAATGTTGTTGTCACGATCGCAAGCCCTTCTCGGTGTGCGATCGCCATCAGTCACCATGCGAGTTAAGGATTGGTAAACGGGTTGGCGAATGCCAGGCGGACATCGTTTGCGGCGAATGGGAGCTCGCCGGCGCAGAAACGTGCGCCCGACCTGGCCGACCACCAGCAGCCGAATGCAAAGTCAACCGACGGCCTACCGGCGGCGGCTCCGCTGGCCTAATTCCGGCTGAAGGTTGATCTTCAACGGCAGGCCGAGGAATGGTGCGGACATGACAATTCTTTCAGGACACGCTCGGGTCGCCGGGATCATCGGCTGGCCGGTCGGCCATTCCCGCTCGCCGCGGCTGCACGGCTATTGGTTGGAAAAGCACGGCATCGACGGCGCGTACATCCCCCTGCCGATCCCGCCAGAACACTTTCGCGACACCGTGCGCGGCCTGATGCATGCGGGTTTCGCCGGCGCCAATGTCACCATTCCGCACAAGCTGGCCGCGTTCGAAGTCTGCGACTCGGTCGACGAGACCGCGCGGCGCGCGGGCGCCGTCAACACGCTCACATTTCGCGATGGCAAGATCACCGGCGCCAATACCGATGGCTGGGGCTTTCTCGCCAATCTTCGTGCCCATGGCGTCGATCCCAAAGCTGGCCCGGCGCTGCTTCTGGGCGCGGGCGGTGCGGCGCGGGCGATCGCGGCAGCGTTGCTGGCCGACGGCGTCAGGGTCACGATCGCCAATCGCACCGCCTCGCGGGCGGAGCAATTCGTGCGCGACCTGCCCGGACCTGCGTTGGTGCCATGGGAGCATCGCAGACGCCGCGGTCGCCGACCACGCCCTGATCGTCAACACCACCGCGTTGGGAATGGAGGGCAAGGAGCCGATGATGCTCAACCTCTCCCGAGCGGCGCCGGGCACCGCGGTGGCCGATATCGTCTACGTCCCGCTGGAGACTTCGCTGCTGAAGGACGCCTTGGCGCGCGGCCTGATCCCGGTCGAGGGGCTCGGCATGCTGCTGTATCAGGGCATTCCCGGATTTCGCGGCTGGTTCGGAGTGGAGCCCGAGGTTGATGACGCGCTCCGCCGATTTGTCGCCGCCGACCTGCTGCCGCGGTGATCGGGGCGTGAAGGTCATCGGGCTCACCGGGGGAATTGGCATGGGCAAGTCCACCGCCGCCGCCGCCTTCACCCGAGCGCACATCCCGGTATTCGACGCCGACGCCGCGGTTCACAAAGTGCAATCCAAGGGCGGCCGTGCCGTGCGCCCGATCGAAGCCGCGTTTCCCGGTACGATCAAGGACGGCGCCGTCGATCGCAACGCCCTTCGCGCCGCGGTTATCGGCAAGCCGGAGGCAATCCGCCAGCTCGAACGGATTCTTCACCCAATGGTGTGGGAGGAAGAGGCTCGTTTCCTCGCCGCCGCCCGCCGCGCGCGAAAACCCGCAGCCGTGCTGGATATTCCGCTGTTCTTCGAAACCGGCCGCGAGCGGAAAGTGCACAAGATCGTCGTCGTCTCGGCGCCGCGCTCAGTGCAAATTCACCGCGTGCGAAAGCGGCGGCGTATGAGCGAATCGGACATCAGAGCTATTATCGCCCGCCAGATGCCCGACGTGGAAAAGCGCAAACGAGCGGACATCGTCGTCCGTACCGGCCTGTCGCGGCATTTGACCAACCTGCAAATGCGCCGCCTGATCCTGGAGTTGCTGCGATGATCCCCCGACGTTCCGTCATACCAGGCTCGGCACGACCCAGGTCGAGATGAGCGCTCCCGCATGACACGCGCTGTTCTGTTCGACACCGAGACCACCGGCCTGGATCCCGCCACCGGCGACCGGGTTATCGAGGTCGCGGCTCTGGAGCTGATCAACGATCTCCCCACAGGTCAGTTTTTCCACGCCCTGATCAACCCGGAGCGCGACATCCCTGAGGAAGCGAGCCGGATTCATGGCTTTCGCGCCGCCGATTTGGCCGGAAAGCCGAAATTCGCCGATATCGCCGCCGACCTGATCACATTTTTCGGCGACTCCCGGCTCATCGCCCATAACGCCCCGTTCGACTTCGGCTTTCTGAATGCCGAATTCCTTCGTCTCGGCCACCCGGTCCTGCATCCTGAGCGAATGGTGGACACGCTGATGCTCGCCAAGACGCGATTTCCCGGCATGCCGAACAGCCTGGACGCGCTGTGTCGCCGGTTCGCGATCGATCTGTCGCAGCGCTCGACCCACAACGCACTGCTCGATTGCCGCCTGCTCGCCGACGTCTATGTGGAGCTGACCGGCGGCCGGCAGCGCGGTTTGGGCTTGCCTACCGATGCCTCCACCGCTCCAGTCACGGTTTATGTTCATTCCGGGCCGCGGACCGCCCGGCTTGTGGTGCCGAGCGAGGAGGCGCTGGTCGCACATGCGGCGATGATCGCACGGCTGAAGGACGCGGTCTGGCTGGTGTGACCATACGGGAGGGGCCGGCGACAGGTGGTGGGTTCGGACAGGGCGCCCGCGCTTGACCCCGATGAAAGCGCGACCTGATATTCACTCCAGACCCCGCGGCGGCGACCGGACCGCTGGTTTCGCATGGACGTGATTGTTGACCATCCGCCTGGTGGAACCTATTTGAGCACAGATCATTTGGGCCTGGGCGCCCCACGAAGGATTGCATGTTCGCTTCACTCACACGCGCGGTATTCCCGAACTCGAACGACCGCGCGCTGAGGTCCTTTCAGCGGCGCGTGCCGAAGATCTCCGCGCTCGAGCCATCGATGGAGGCGCTCTCCGACGAGGCCCTCGCGGCGAAGACCGTCGAATTCCGCGAGCGGCTCGCTGGCGGCACGAGATTGGACGATTTGCTGCCGGAAGCGTTCGCCGTCGTGAGGGAAGCCGGCAAGCGGGTCCTCGGTCAGCGGCACTTCGACGTCCAGATGGTCGGGGGCATGGTGCTGCATGAGGGCAAGATCGCCGAAATGAAAACCGGCGAGGGCAAGACCCTCGTGGCGACCTTGCCGGTCTACCTCAACGCGTTGACCGGCAAGGGCGTGCACGTCGTCACGGTGAACGATTACCTTGCTCGCCGCGACGCCGACTGGATGGGGCAGATCTACAAGTTCCTCGGCATGACCGTGGGCGTGATCGTGCACGACCTGGATGAGTTGCAACGTCGTGACGCCTACAACAGCGACATTACTTACGGCACCAACAATGAATTCGGCTTCGACTACCTGCGCGACAACATGCGCTACCGGCTGGAGGACATGGTCCAGCGCGACTTCAATTACGCGATCGTCGATGAGGTCGAACTCGATCCTCATCGATGAGGCGCGCACGCCGCTGATCATTTCGGGTCCATCCGACGAAAGCTCGGACCTGTATCGCCAGGTCGATGAAGTAATGAAAGTGCTGGTGACCGATCCGGAAACCTACGAGAAAGACGAAAAGCAACGCACCGTCGCGCTGACTGAGCTCGGCGGCGAGCGGGTAGAGGACATGTTGCGCTCCGCCGGCGTACTGAGCGAGGGCAACCTGTATGACATCTTCAACGTTTCGCTGGTGCATCACGCGCAACAATCGCTGCGCGCGCACACGCTGTATGCTCGCGATGTCGACTACATCGTGCGCAACGGCGAGGTCATCCTGATCGACGAGTTCACCGGCCGTATGATGCACGGACGCCGGTTCTCGGAAGGCCTGCATCAGGCGCTGGAGGCGAAAGAACACGTCACCGTCCAGCCGGAAAACCAGACGCTGGCCTCGATCACGTTTCAAAACTATTTCCGGCTTTATCCGAAGCTCGCCGGTATGACCGGCACCGCGATGACCGAGGCGGACGAGTTCGCGGAAATCTACAAGCTCGAGGTCATCGAAATTCCCACCAACGTGCCGGTCATCCGCAATGACGAGCACGACGAGGTCTATCGCACCGCCGAGGAAAAATACGAGGCGGTGGCGAAACTGATCGACGAGGCGCGGCAACGGAAGCAGCCGGTGCTGGTCGGCACCACGTCGATCGAGAAAAGCGAAATCATCAGCGATTTGTTGAAGCAAAAACGCGTGCCACACGCCGTGCTGAACGCGCGCTATCACGAGCAGGAGTCGGAGATTGTCGCCCAGGCGGGCGCGCCGGGCGCGGTGACGATCGCGACCAACATGGCCGGTCGCGGCACCGACATCAAGTTGGGCGGCAATCTCGAGATGCGATTGAAGAAAGACCTCGACGGCGTCACCGACGAGGCGAAACGACAGGCTATCGAGGAACGCGCGCGGACCGAGATCGCCGCCGCGCATGACGTCGTGAAGCAGGCCGGCGGACTGCTGGTGATCGGCACCGAACGCCATGAAAGCCGTCGCGTCGATAACCAGTTGCGTGGCCGCTCGGGCCGGCAGGGCGACCCGGGTCAGTCGCGCTTCTTTCTGTCGCTGGAAGACGATTTGATGCGCATCTTCGGGTCCGATCGCATGGGTGGCATGCTGCAGCGACTGGGCTTGCAGCAGGGCGAGGCGATCGTGCATCCCTGGATCAACAAGGCTCTGGAGAAAGCGCAGAAGAAAGTCGAGGCGCGCAACTTCGACATGCGCAAGAACGTGCTGAAATACGACGACGTGATGAACGCGCAGCGCAAGGAGGTCTATGCGCAGCGCAAGGAGTTCATGCGGACCGAGGATGTGTCGGAAACCATCGCCGACATGCGTTCGGAGATTCTCTCCAACATGGTCCGGCTGCGGGTGCCTGAGAAAGGTCTCGCCGAGAACTGGCAACTGACCGAACTCGCGGCGGACCTGAAACGTGTCCTTGGCGTTGATTTGCCGGTCGAGGAATGGGGCCGTGAGGATGGCGTCGATGAGACCGCTCTCGAGGAGCGTATTCAGCATGCGGCCGACCAGATGGTCGCCGAGAAGGAGCAGCGTTTCGGCCGCGAGACGATGTACTTCATCGAGAAGAGCGTATTGATCCAGTTACTCGATACGGTGTGGAAAGAGCATCTGTACGCGCTCGATCATCTGCGTCAGGGGATCGGACTACGCGCTTACGGTCAGCGCGATCCGCTGAACGAATACAAGTCCGAGGCGTTCGTTCTGTTCAACTTCATGTTGGATGAGTTGAAGGAACGGACCACGACGATGCTGTCCCGCGTGGAGATCGCCGAGGCACCGCCCCCAATTCAGCGGCCGTTCGAGACCGCCCTGCATGAAGTTCACGCCGCGGCGCCTGGCCTTGGCTACGAGCAAGGCGATGTGCGGGAGTTGGAGCCGGCGTGGTCGGATCAGGCGGTCATGGTTGGTGGTTCGCGTTTGACCGCCGAGGCGATCGATCCGAACAATCCTTCGACCTGGGGCTCGGTCGGTCGGAACGCGGCGTGTCCCTGCGGATCGGGAAAGAAATATAAGTACTGTCACGGGCGGCTGAATTAAGCGGCTGTCCCGGTCGTCGATGCCGCGGCGCCTTGTCTACGCTGTGACCGAGACCTCCACCGTCATTCCTTCGAATGCGTTGGACGGACCCACGAAACTGCCGGCGACCGGAACGACCTGCCTGATGTCGCGCGCCACCGCCACCGGGATCAGATTGAACCCACCGACGCCGCGATTGGTGGGATCGAACGTGATCCACCCGGCCCCCGGCACATAAATCTCGGCCCAGGCGTGCGTGGATCCCGGGTCGGGGACCGACGCCGTGCCGGAGTCCGGCAGAAAGAGATAGCCGGAGACGATCCTCGCTCCAAAGCCCAGACCGCGGGCGGCCTCGGCGAGCAGAACAGCCATGTCACGGCACGACCCCCAACCGCGCTCCAAGGTCTGGACCGGCGATTGAGTACCCTCATCGTCCCGGATCTGATACAGGATGCGTCCCGCCACGCCCGCGCTGAGATCCTTCAGCAGCGACAACGTATCCGTCGGGTTGCCGCGAACGAACGCGCGTGACCAGTCGCGCAGTCTGCCGGTGGTGTCGGGATATTGTTGGACCGTCAGCGCGCCGAGATCGGTCCATTCGTCAGCGGAATACTGAAACGGATAATCGATGGCCGAGGCGGCAACGTCGAAAATCGGCCAGGCGACCGCATCCAGTTCAAGGTTCATCCTGCTGTCGATCACAAGGCTGTCGCTCATTGCCTGAAAAACCGCCGTCGCGACGGCGTTGCCGAACACGTCTTGCGCCCAGGTCACGGAGGCGGCGGGCGTAACCGTGACAGTGCTGGATATCAAACGCAGTTCGCGGCTCTCGCGCGGCCGCAGCAACAGGCGGTGCGGGCCGAGGCCGACCGGCAGGGCATACTGGTAGATTGTTTTGTGGTGGATCCGCAGGGAGATCAACGGAACGCTCCCGCGCCGGAATGGCACGAGGCCGAACGTATCGCAAACCCGGCTGCCGGAGAAGCTGGCACGAAACTGATAACGTAACGATCCGCTACACAAACGTCCGGGTCAGAGCGCCGACGTCCACCACGTTTTCCAGCCCCTCCAGCGTCGCCACGGCTTGCGTCACGGCCTCCTTCGCGATCGGACGCACGGCGTTGGCCGCATTGTCCTCGAATTTGGCGCGCAGCAGTGCCGGCGTCAGCGGCTTGTCAGGTGAGCCGATCGGGTCCGATGCCTCGATGCTGACCGTCTGTCCGTTGGTCAGGCGCACCGTCAGCGTCAGCCAACCGCGCGGACGAGAGCCTTCGATGATTTGCCCCTCGATGCGGTCCGCGAGGGCCAAAGTCGTCGCATCGCCGAGGCCCGCGACCTCACCGATGCCGACCCGGCCGTGCACCAGCGCGGTCGCCACCAGAAACGGCAGCGCGAATTGCGCCTCCACCACCTGGGTTGGCCGGCGTTTGATCGGCCCACTTCCGAACTGGTCGCCGTGACCGGCGGCGTCCATGGTCATCGTGACCGCCTCGATCCGACCGGCATCGCTCAGCCCGAGCCCCGCGCGCGCCGCCAGCGCCGCGTCGATGCCGGCGTGCAACGGCCGCCCGCAGGGGTAGGGTTTGAAGCTCAGCCCGTCGCCGCGAAACGCCTGTCCCAGATCGCGCAGCAGCAACGAGGCGTCGGCGCCATTTGGCTGATAGAGTTCAAGGAACCCATATTTCCCCGCGAAAATATTATGCGCCCCGGTGAAGTCCTTACGCGCCAGCACCGCCGAAAAAACGCCCGCGCTCGCGGCCTGCCCCGCCTGAAGCCGCTTGGTCAGCGCACCATCCAAAATGCACTGCCGGTTGCCCGCCGCGTGGCTGTAGGCGACGCCGAGAGCGTGGCGCATTTGCTCCTCGTTCAACCCGAGCAGCACGCCGGAGGTCACCGTCGCGCCAAACACGCCAATGCACGCGGTGCGATGCCACCCGCGGTCCACCGTGGAGGCCAGAGCAATTCGGCAGGACACGTCCAACCCCAGCGCGATCGCCCGAATGAAGCGCCTACCATCCACGGCCCCGAGCGTGTCCACCACCGCGAGCCCCGCCGCGAGCACGGAAACCCCCGGATGGATCGAGCCCGCCGTGTCGTAGGTGTCATCGAAGTCCAACGCGTGGCCCATACTCGCGTTCAACAACGCCGCCCGAGGGGCTGGCAACCGGCGCCGGCGCAGCAGAACGACGCTCTCCTCGCGCCCACCCCAGTGGTCCTCCAGCTCATACAGCGCGTCGATCCCCGGTGCCCCACTGCCGCCCAGAATGCAGCCGAAAGTGTCCAGGATATCGCGCTTCGTGGCCGCCACCGTCGCTTCGGGCAAGTCATCGTAGCCGGTGCGCGTGACATGCGCGGCCAGCGCGAACGCGGGGTCCTGAACCATGCGGTGCTCCTGTGTTTCGGCGCCGGTCACTGACCCGTGCGGGTGATCCGCGGGTCGCTGTCGATCTCCGAGCCGTCCAGATTGAACTTGTGGATGATCATCTGACTTCTGGCGTCCGCTATCGCTTCTTTTACCGCCTGCGCCATGAGTTCATCGCGGATTTTGTCGTGCACCTCGGACAAGGTGGGCGGCGCGACGAGGCGGCGTTCCTCGACCTTCACGACATGCCAGCCGAATTCGTTATGGATTGGGTCTGGGCCGATCTGCCCAGGCTGCAGGGAAAAGGCAACGTCGGCGAAGCCGGGCCAGACCTGGTCCCGCCGGAAAAATCCCAGGTCGCCGCCTTGTTTGCCGTCGGGATCCTTGCTGACGACGCGCGCGACC
This sequence comes from uncultured Alphaproteobacteria bacterium, assembly GCA_963719675.1. Classification (GTDB taxonomy): domain Bacteria; phylum Pseudomonadota; class Alphaproteobacteria; order Acetobacterales; family Acetobacteraceae; genus Rhodopila. The sequence goes on from CAVRDN010000113.1 coordinate 9,865, forward strand.
GACGCGAAGTCGGCCCCGCCCTTCAACTCCTGTATCACCGAGCGCGCCTCGGCCTCGGTCCCAACCAGAATGTGTCGTGCCCTCACCTCATCGGTCGCCGGCCGATTGGCGTATTCCCGGTTGTAGCGCGCGACGATCGCGGCCTCGGTCACCTTGCCTGGCGTGACCTCGGCAAGCCACGCGCGTTCCAACACGAGGTCGGCGGCGGCCTGCATCTCACGCTGGATCTCCGGCTTCTTGTCCAGGCCGGCGCGGCGCGCGGTCATGGTCAACGCCTGGTGGTCGATCATCCGGTCCAGCAGCACTGGCATTACGGCGTCGAACGGCAGCGCGCGCGTTTGCTCCGGTAGGGTGTTGGTCACGCGGGTCAGGTCGCTCAGGTAGATCAGTTTGCCGTCCACGCTGCCGACAACCGGATCGGCGCCCGCGGTGACCGGCGCGCGTAGCGGCGAGGTGTTGGACGAATCGCGCGGCGTATTGGCGGGCGCCGCCGGGATTTGCGCGAAGCCAGACGTGGGGAGCAGCAACGTGGGAAGCAGGATCGCCGGCAGCAGCAACGGCGCGAACAACAGCGCCACCGCCGCGCCCGTGAGGAGGCTGGAGCGAAGAACGGATTGGCGCGGCATGCTGTCCTCCGGGTTCGGCGGGTTCACGGCTTCGGGCATATGCCTGTTCGCGGCGGGAAAGGCCAGGGAATGATGCCGGGCCTGGCGGAGCACGTGTTCGCCGTCCGCGAGCAACCGACGGCCCGGCACACGAGCGGCGGGTCAACCGTTCGTGTGCCGGGCCTCGGATCTTTCCCTCATGTTCCGGCGGCCCGGAGAGCGGTCCGGCCGGACTATCGGCGATCGCGGGGAGGAGGCGCCGCGATCGCCGTTTTCGTCAGGCCGGTGCGAAGAACGGCATCGGCGGACCGTCACCTTCGGTCTGGATGAATTTGAGCTTCACATCCATGCCGATCTTCACGTCCTTGAAGTCGATATCGACGATGTTGGTCATCATCTTCGGCCCCTCGGCCAGTTCGACGTAGGCGATGCAATAGGGCGGATTGGCACGCTCCATCACACTGTAGGTGTAGATTTTGCCTTTGCCGGAGACTTCCTTCCACTCGACCGGGCCGAGCGTGAAGGGCGAGATCGCGCGCGGGTACCAAATGAATTTCTTGGTCGCGACGCATTGCGGCAGCACCAGTTTACCGGCTGCGCAACCATCGAAGAAGGGCTTCGTTTCCGGATTGGTGTCGACGGTGCCGACGAACGGAATCTTTCTTTGTGCGGCGATGGCCATGTCGATTACTCCCGCTCCAGAATGACAGTGCTGCCGACGTGACGCGTGCCGAGCGAGCCGCCTGTCCCGTGTGCCATGGCGAGGTCGCAGTTCTTGACCTGCACCGCCGGATGCGCTTCGCCGCGCAACTGACGCACCGCCTCGATGATTTTCGTGATGCCGCCGCGGTTCGCCGGATGGTTGGAGCACAATCCGCCGCCATCGGTGTTGAACGGCAGCTTGCCGACGCCGGAGATCAGGTTGCCGTCGGCGACGAACTTGCCGCCCTGGCCCTTCTCGCAGAAGCCGAGATCTTCCAACTGCATCAGCACCGTGATGGTGAAGCTGTCGTAGATCGAGGCGTACTTGATGTCGGCCGGCTTGATGCCCGACATCTCCCAGGCCGGCGGACCGGACCAGCGCGCGGCGGAGTAGACCAGATCGACCTGCGCCGCCCATCTGGTTCTTCGGCGCCTCACCGACGCCGATGACTTTGACCAGCGGCCGCTTCAGGCTTTTGGCGATTTCCGGTTTGGTCACGATCAACGCGCCGCCGCCGTCGCTGATGACGCAGCAATCCAGGCGATGCAGCGGGCTCGCCACCATCGGCGAGTTCACCACGTCCTCGACCGTGACGACGTCGCGCAGCATCGCATGCGGGTTGTGTTGCGCATGATGCGAGGCGGCGACCTTGATCCAGGCAAGCTGCTCGCTGGTCGTGCCGTATTCGTGCATATGACGCGTCGCGCACATCGCGTACATGTTCGCGGTCGCCGGGCCATACGGATACTCGAACTGCATTTCCGGCTGAGCGGGACTGCCCGCGCGCGGGGCGGTGCCGGTCGCCATGCCCTCTGAGCGAGGACGGCCCGCCAGCGTGATCAGGCAGACATTGGCGCGGCCGGTGGCGATGGCCTGCAACGCGTGACCGACCGCGACCTGGTAGGATGAGCCGCCCACGTCGGTCGAGTCCAAATGCCGGACCTTCAGGCCCATGTAGTCGATCATCGACATTGGGCCGAGGCCCGGCGCATCACCGGCGCAATAATACGCGTCGACGTCGTCCTTGGTCAGGCCCGCGTCGTCCAGCGCACCCTTGGCACACTCCGCATGCAACAAGGTGACCGATTTGTCGGTGGCCTTGCGTGTGGGGTGCTCCCAGGCACCCACGATATATCCCGCACCCTTCAAACTCATGCTTCACTCCCTTGCCTGCCTTATCGGCGGCTGACCGGTTGGCTCTCGGCCAGTATACTCATTGGTAGCTCGACCGCTACCCTGGTAAGGCGCATCGCGATCGGAAGCGGCCGAGGACGGTGACGATCAGCGCCGTTCGCGACGCGGACCCTCAGATGAAAACGCCGCCCATGCCGCCCGCCGGGTAGCGGGTCCCCGCGGCCGCGCCCTGAGGTACCGCGGCGTCGATGCGCGCGACATCCTCCGCGGAAAGGTTCACCTTTAACGCGCCCAGGTTCTCATCGAGCCGCGCGGGATAACGCGTGCCGGGAATGGCGGTCACGTCGTCACCTCGCGCCAACAACCAGGCGAGGACCAGTTGCGCCGGCGTGCACTTTTTCTCGGCCGCGATCGCTTCGATCTTCGCGACCAGCGCGCGGTTCTGGTCGAAGTTTTCCTTCTGGAACCGAGGATGCGCGGCGCGCCGGCCATCGACGTCGTCGAAGGTTTTGATCGCGCCGGTCAGGAAGCCGCGGCCCAAAGGCGCATATGCGACGAAACCAATGCCCAGAGACCGTGTCACTTCGCGGGTCGCTTCGGCCTCTGTCCGGTACAGCAACGAGTATTCCGTCTGCACCGCCGCGATCGGATGCACCGCGTTGGCGCGGCGCACACGATCCGGAGCCGCCTCGGACAGGCCGAGGAAGCGCACCTTGCCCTGCTCGACCAGGCGTTTCATCGCCCCGACGGTTTCTTCGACCGGGACGTTCGGATCGACGCGGTGCTGGTAGTAGAGATCGATAACGTCCTCGTTCAGACGTTTGAGGCTCGCCTCGCAGGCCTGCTGAACATATTCCGGCCGCCCGTTCACGCCGTTCGATTGGCCTGGGCGCTGCACCTGGCCGAACTTGGTCGCCAGCACGACCTTGTCGCGCCGGCCTTTGATGGCGCGGCCGATGACCAGTTCGTTGTGGCCCCATCCGTACATGTCGGACGAGTCGAGATGATCGACGCCGAGGTCGATCGCGTAACGGATCAGTTCCTCGGATTTCGCGTCGTCCGCTTCCCCATATACGCCGGACAAGGACATGCAGCCCAGTCCGATGGTGGAGACGGAAAGTCCGCCGGTTCCCAGCGCGCGATGCGGTAATGCCATCCTGGCCTCCTCTGTTGGCCGGGTTATAAAGCGCGCGCGGCGGACTGGCGACAGGGGGGACCTCAATCGCAGGGCCGCGAACGCGCCGGTCGGTGGCTGACCAATCTTCGCTTCATGCGTTGGCAGCGCGCCGGCGTTCCGGATGACGTGGACATCCCGTCCGTGCGCCGGTTGCCGCGGGTGCCGGTCCTGCTGTTCGCTTTCGTGCTCGCATTCGCCGCGGCGATGGCACGCGGCTACGGGGAGTTCTGACTGCCCGGCCAGCAGGTCAACGCGTCAAGGGGCGACACGCGGCACGCCGCTTGTGGGGCTGGACCTGGCATTCGTGTCACCAGGGGCCATTCCGGGGTCACCCGCCGATTTGTTCAAAACCGCATGCCAGCCGAAAGCTCATGTGGAAGCCTGGCCTGGGCGGCTTAAGGTCGTCGCGACAAAACTGACGCGAAGTGTGAGTCTATCAACATGCGGTTGGAACCATCCCGATTACACCCGGCGCCGTCAGCCGCTCGGTGGGTAGCGGTGAAACGGGAGAAATCCAATGGCCAACTGTCTCGACTACGCCAAGATCGCCTTCGCCGCCTACTTTACCGGCGTCAGCCAATATTACGAGGATCCCTCGGGCCATATGGTCGACGACTGGACCGTGCAGCACTGGGAGACCGGCACTCTGTTCGGCGACGGATTTCAGGGTGGCATCTGGCAGTCGAAGACCGACGTCGTGGTCGGCTGCTGCGGCACCAATCCCGGGCAGAAGGGCACGCTGGTCAGCGGCCTCGGCGCCGACGCCAAGATCGGTCTGCGTATCCTGCCCAATCAGTGCAGCTCGGCGCGCCAGATGGTTGTCAAAGCGAAAGAGATCGCCGGCAATCGTCGCGTCTCCGTCACCGGCCACTCCCTGGGCGGCGGTTTGTCGCAGGTGATGGGTGTGTGGGAGCAGGTGCCGTTCGTCACCTTCAACGCGCCGGCGATGAAGGACGTGATCCGCGCCGCCAACATCAACGTGTTCAAGCCAATGATGATGATCCGTACGCTTAAGGCGAAAAGCCCGGACGAGAGCGTTGGCGTCAATTTCCGCATCCGCGGCATGAGCAGCGACGGCGTGGTGCGCAACGACATGGTCAGCATGGAAGGGATCGCGGGTGAGCACGTCGGCATGGTCGTCGATCTGCCGGCCGCCAGCAGCACCGGCGCTCACGGCAAGAACACCTGCTGGCAGGCGGTGTTGTCCACGGACTGGTCGGGGATCGATCCGTTCGGCGGCTGACAGGGCATTGTCACGGCAATCGGGCCTGGACCCAACAACTGTCATGTCACGAAGTGTGCAATCAACCGGAATGGTCCGTAACGGAATGCGTCGCGACACGCTGGACTTTCGCGACGCATTTTCGTGACGCGCAAAACGACGGAGTTCCGTTCGCCGCGGCCATGCCGCGTAATTCCCGAGGTTCGCGACAGGCGGATTTCGTGAAGGATTGGCGGGACTCCGGCCTGAATGGCTCCTGGTAACACGACAACTGGGTCCGGGCCCTGTATGGCTGATCAACCATGCATGCCCCATCATTGCCTCGCTGGCTCATTCCGCGCCTGCCGTTTTTCTATGGCTGGGTCATTCTCGGCTGCGCCTGCTGCGCCGGGAATCTCACGGCAGGGCGGGGCGGTCGCCACGCTGTCGGTATTCGTCGCCCCGATGACCAACGAGTTCCACTGGTCGCGCACCGCCATCTCCGGCGCGGTGTCATTGGGCGGTATTCTCGCGGCGATCGCGGCGCCTCGGCTCGGGCGGCTGCTGGACCGCGAGGGCGCGCGCGTCGTGCTGTGGGTCGCGGTGCTGACCACCGGGATCGCCAACATGACGCTGTCGCTGACCGTTTCGTTGCCGATGTTCTATCTTCTGTTTTGCGTGGCGCGGATGAACTTCGCGGGACCGTTCGACCTTGGCATCTATGGCGCGGTCAACAGTTGGTTCATTGCCCGGCGGTCGTTCGCGAACGCCGTCGCCTCGGTCGGCCAGATGACCGGGCTGGTGGTGTTACCGATGATCGGGTCGCTGGCGATGCTGTCGGGCGGCTGGCGGGCCGGATGGCTCGCGATTGGCATCACGGTCCTGGTCGTCGGATTCGTTCCGGCTTTCTTGCTAATGGTCCGCGCGCCGGAGGATGTCGGTCTGGTGCCCGACGGCGCGCGGCCCGTCAGAAGCGATACAGCCGCGCATGCGTTCAGGCCCGAGCCCGTTTTCACGCGCGCCCAGGCGATGCGGACGAGAAGCTTTTGGTTCTTGTCGCTGTTCACGTTACTGGCTTATCCGGTGCAGGCCGGGGTCAGCCTGCATCAGGCACCCTTCCTGATCGAGCGCGGCCTGAGCCCTCCGGTCGCCGCGTCAGTCGTCAGCTTTTTTTCGCTGATGTCCGGAATCGCCAGCTTTGCGTTCGGCGTGCTGCCGAGGCGTCTGTCCGCGCGCTGGAAACTGGCGTTGACCGGGTTGCTTCTGGGCTGCGGGGCGACCCTGTATCAGTTCGTGCACGGGGTCGCCGCCGGCTATGTCGCGGCGACGTTCTTCGGCTCCGGCGTGGGCGGCCTCCTGGTGATGCTGCCGATCGCCTGGGCGGATTACTTCGGCCGCGGCAATTACGGCGCGATCCGCGGTGTCGCGTTGACCGGACAGGTATTGGCGCAGGCCGCCGGTCCGCTGTTGTCCGGCGTGCTGCGGGACGCGACCGGCGGCTATGAGACATCGCTCGCCTGTTTCGCCGTGCTGTCCGGCCTCAGCATGTTGGCCGCGCTGCTGGCGACGCCGCCAGCAATGGTAGGGTCAGGGGCAGAAGTGCGAGTGTAACGGCTGTCCGGCGGCGTTGGACACGGTGGCGGAGTTGCGCGACTGCTCCGAGAGGGTGCCGAACAAGGTTTGGATCTGCAATTGAAACGGCCGGCTATCGACACGATCGAGGACCATGAGCAAATCGCTCACCGGCATCACCCGGACGATCGTCGCACCCTGCGCGTAACGCATGTTGTAGGGGGCGGCGCTGCGATACGCGATCTCCGCCCGCATGCCCGGAGAGCGTGGCGTGTTCCGGAAGAAATCCGCCAGCGCCGCCTGCGTCTGCGGTGCGTTGAGAATGTTCCAGGCGGCGTCGATCATGTCCTCCAGCGTGCAGAACGCCGTCACCAGCATGAACTCCCGGTGACGCAGACGTCCGTTGCGCCACACCATTTGGTCCGACATTCGTTCGTAGCGCGCCAGCAGGCCGGCGTTCGACAGCAGCAGGTGCCGGGAGCCGGGATGGCCCGGCGCGCCGGTCCCGCGATACCCGGTCGGCGACCCCTCTGAGCTACGGAGAATGTCCTCGGCTTCGGTGATGCTGAACTGTCGATACATGACCCCTCCTCGTTCGGTTCGGCGGGCGATCGGCTCCATGGCGAGACGATGTCATTCAGGATTTGGTTACCACCCGCAAGCATCTCGTGGTCGCGGCGTCGCGCGCTGACCGGTTCGCTATTGAATCCCGCGGCCAGCATGCGCATATCGGGCCGCGGCATGGAGGGCCCCGATGAACGATACCGTCCTGGAAAAACACAGTTTTGGCGCCGAGGTCGGGCGCCTCTTGGACCTCGTCGTCCATTCGCTGTATTCGGAGCGCGAGATCTTTCTGCGCGAGTTGGTCGCCAACGCGGCGGACGCCAGCGATCGCCGCCGGTTCGAGGCGCTGACCGATCCAAAGCTCGCGCCGCCGGCCGAGGCGAAGATCCGCATCGTGCCGGACAAGCAGGCGCGCACCTTGCTGATCGCCGATGACGGCATCGGCATGTCGCGTCAGGAACTCATCGACAATCTGGGCACCATCGCCCGCTCCGGCACCAAAGCGTTCGGCGAGAAACTCGCCAGCACGAAACCCGAGGATCGGCCGAGCCTGATTGGCCAATTCGGCGTCGGATTTTATTCCGCGTTCATGATCGCCGACCGGGTCGAGGTCACCTCCCGCAAGGCCGGGTCCGATGAGGCATTCACCTGGGCGTCCGAAGGCGCGGGCGAGTTCACCCTGTCACCGGCGGAACGAGACATGCCGGGCACCGACGTGGTGCTGCACGTCAAGGCCGACGCCGAGGAATATCTGGAGCCGATGCGGCTCGAAACGATCGTGCGGAAATGGGCCGATCATGTCACGTTGCCCATCACGGTGGCGCGCGACGGCAAAGACCAGACCGCCAACGAAGGCACCGCGCTTTGGCGCAAGTCCAGGGCGGACGTGTCGGAGCAGAACCTGAAGGAGTTTTATCGTCACCTCGGTCATTTCTTCGACGAACCATGGGCCTCGCTGCACTGGCGCGCCGAGGGGACACTGGAATACTTCTGTCTGCTGTTCATTCCCGGAATGAAACCGTTCGACGTCGTCGAGGGCGATCGCGACTCGCACATCCGGTTGCATGTCCGGCGCATGTTCATCACCGACAAAGCCGATCTGCTGCCGCATTGGTTGCGTTTCGTCAGCGGCGTGGTGGACACCGAAGATCTGCCGCTGAATGTCTCGCGCGAGATGTTGCAGACGACGCCGATCCTCGGCCGCATTCGCAAGGCGTTGATCAGCCGCGTGTTGGGCGAGTTGAAGAACCGCGCCAAGGACGTTGAGGATTACACGAAGTTCTGGGACAATTTCGGCGCGGTTCTGAAGGAAGGCCTGTGGGAGGACGCCGAGCATCGCAATGAGATTTTGCCGCTCGCGCGTTTTCACTCGTCGACGCACGAGGGGCTTGTTTCGCTGACGGATTATGTGTCGCGGCTGCGACCCGGTCAGGACGCGATCTATTACCTGACCGGCGACAACATCGACGCGATGAAGGCATCGCCGCAACTGGAGGGCTTCCGCGCCAAGGGCATCGAAGTGCTGCTGATGTCCGATGCGATCGATAACTTCTGGCCGGAACGAATTGACGGCTTCGAGGACAAGAAGCTGCTCGCGGTCACCCAGGCGGCGGGCGAGTTCGGCAAGGACGAGTCGCTGCCCGATATCTCGGTGCTGCTCGCCGCGCTGAAGGAGGCTTTGGGTGAGGACGTGGCCGACGTGCGGGCGACGGGGCGGCTGACCGACAGCGCGGTCGTGCTCGCGGCGGATGACAAAGGGCCGGATTTGCAGGTGCAACGTCTGATGCGCCGCGCCGGCCGCGCCATGATGCCCGCCCGGCCGATCCTGGAGGTCAATCCGCGGCACAAGCTGATCGAGGACCTGGTGGCGAAGCAGGACGACAAGGACCTCGTGAAGACCGTCGCCGAAACGCTACTGGATCTCGCGAAAGTGCAGGAAGGCGAGCCCTTGAAGGACGCGGCCGGATTTCGCGCGGCGGGTCAGCACGCTGCTGGCGGGAAGTCTGGCTGGACAATAGCCGGAATCGCGCAAACGCGACACGGCGTTCCCGGTCATGGCCGACGACCCGGCGCCTGGGATCGCAGGGCCGAAGGCTGGCTGACCCGGCTGTCAGTCAGCGGCCGGCTTCGCGCAGGCCGCGACGAACGGCAGAAAGTGCGCCACCGGCGGCGTGACGAGGTCCCTCACCTTCGCGCTTTCGTCGAACCGGCGCAGTTGCGTGGCAGCCTCGGCGAATGGGCTGGCGCGATACGCCGCCAGTTCCGTCTCCGACATCGGGCCGCCCTGGAGCGCCAGGCTGCGGACGCTGTCGCTGGACAGCTTTGAGAAATAGTCGGGCTCCGCCGCGCAAAGATAGCGCTTGGCGGCGACATGCAGCCGCACCGGTTCGGTCACCTCCGCGCCGAACCAGCGCGTGAGCCACAGCCGGCCGAGTTCCTCATGCTGGTCGTCAATGCCGTCCTTGGCCGGATCCTCGCCCAGATCGTGGACCATGTGGCCGATGTCGTGCAGCAGGCACGCCGTGATCAACGCGGCGTCGCAGCCGGCCTGCTCGGCGAGCCATGCCGCCTGCAGCGCGTGCGCCCGCTGATTGATCGCCGAGAGACCGTATAGCCGATGTCCCTTGCCCTCGAGGATATCCTCGATCAGCGCCACCAGGTCTCGATCCATGCTCGTCTCCAATTGGGCCGTCTCCCATTCTGACGACGACAGGACGTATCATGCGTGAACTTTCGCGGAAACCGGGACCGAGGAGCCCACGAACATGATCGACCAAACACTCGACTGCCTGACCGGACCGGATGCGGGCGCGTTGCCGCTGCATACCGTTCGCCCCGATGCGCTGGCGGACTTCCTCGGCGGGCTGCCGGAGGGTCAGGCGTCCTGGTTGCGCGCGACGGGCTTCGTGGCCAAACCGGGAGAGCTGCGTCTGCTGCCTGGCCCGGACGGTTTGAGCGGGGCGGTGCTCGGGCTCGGCGACGACAAATCGCCGCACCTGTTCGGCGCCTTGCCGCGGGAGTTGCCCGAGGGTTCGGTCTGGCAGCTGGCGTCCGGCGATCATGACGTGTCCGCCGCCACGCTTGGTTTCGCTTTGGGATCTTATCGTTACACCGGAGTTAAATCGCCGGAACGCGGGCTCGCGCGACTCGTCGCCGGCGCCGAGCAGACCGATGCCAGGTCGCAGGCGGCGGCGGCCTGGATGGTGCGCGACCTGATCAATACGCCACCGAATCTGCTTGGCCCGGTGGAACTGGCGCGGGCGGCGCATGAACTTGGAACGCGATACGGCGCGACGGTGGAAATTGTCGAAGGCGCGGCGCTCGACGAAGGCTACCCGACCGTCGCGGCGGTCGGTCGAGGCTCCACCCGGCCACCGCGCGTGGTGACGATCCGCTGGCGCGGCAGTCAGGCGAACGACGCATCGCCTTTGGTATCGCTCTGCGGCAAGGGCGTTTGTTTCGATACCGGTGGTTACGATCTGAAGCCTTCCGCCGGTATGCTGCGCATGAAAAAGGACATGGGCGGCGCCGCCGTGGCGCTTGGGGTCGCGCGGCTGGCGATGGAGGCGGATCTGCCGGTCAGGCTCGTCACCCGCATCGGCTGTGTTGAAAACTCCGTGTCCGGAACAGCGATGCGTCCGTCGGATGTGATTCGCACCCGCGGCGGCCTGAGTGTTGAAGTCGGCAACACGGACGCCGAGGGCCGGTTGGTGCTGTGCGATTTGCTGGCGGACGCTTCGACTGAGAAACCATCCGTTTTATTTGATTTCGCAACTTTGACCGGTGCGGCGCGCGTTGCTCTCGGCCCTGATCTTCCGGCACTTTTTTGTGACGATGACGCATGGGCGGCGACACTTGCACGTGCTGGTATGGCGGTTTTCGATCCCTTGTGGCGGCTGCCGATGTGGAGCGGATATGATGATTGGTTAACGAGTCCCGTCGCCGACCTTAACAATGTCTCATCCAGGCCTCTGGCGGGCGCCATCGTTGCCGCTTTGTTCTTGAAACGATTTGTTACGCCGGGAATCACTTACGCGCATATCGACCTTTATGCATGGAACGATCAGACGCGTCCGGGTCGCCCCGAAGGCGGTGAAGCGCAGTCAATGCGCGCGGTTTTCGCGGCTTTGCGTGAGAAGTTTGGTGATGCCGAGATGTCCAGTCGATGAACAATCGGAAAGTTTTGCGGTCAATTTGATAAAAGGAATTTGAATTGTAATGAAGCTTGACAGTAAGAACGGGTGGAATTATATCGCTCGCGGTCCGCGCCACCGTTTCGCTTTGGCGCTAAAAAAGAAAGGATGAGAAATGGCTGTAGCCGCATCGAATTCGGATCAACTGATCGCTGTTCTCCGTGACACGATCGTCGGATTGGTCCGCCGGGACGGGGTCGATCTTTCGTCAAGACAACTGGGTGTGTTCCTGACCTGCTATCTCCGTGATGGCGGCCACACGGTGCGCGGTCTGGCGGCCGAGTTGAATGTTTCGAAGCCCGCGATCACCCGCGCGCTGGATCGGCTGGGCGAACTCGATCTCGCTCGTCGCAAGGTTGATCCGCTGGACCGCCGCAGCGTGCTGGTGCAGCGTACGCCGAAAGGCTCCGCGTTCTTGCGCGATGTGCACAAGATCATTGGCGAATCGGTCAACCCGAAGAAGTCGTCGAAAGAAGGGCGCCGCGCGGCCGCCTGAAGAGCATCGGCCGGCTCGCCGGTTCACTATGTTGGGATGAACCGGCGGCCCGCTTCCTGAAACATCCTGACTGAAGTCCCTGCCGGCCTTCGTGCCGGCAGTTTCTTTTGCGATCCGCGTCCGATGCATCGACTTTCCTTTCGACAAGCCGATCGGACCGGTTGCATTATTTTACATCCCGACTGAATCCAGTAACAACGATCACAGGATCGCGCGTCCCGCCCGCGTGGATCTCCCATCGCTCGATCGCGCTCCCGGGTGAGAGCCGATCAAAAACCCCGACCTGTGATGTCGCTCATAACGCCGTTCCTCCAATCGGTATCAGAACCCGCGTCGCGGCGGCACGGTCCGATCGTCGGTCGCGCGGGACCGCATACGTGGGAGAGCAGCGATGAACCTCAAGCCCGGCGGCCGTAAGGCCGTGCAAGTCCTCCTGAACCCCCGTGGCCAGACGTCGGACAAATTGCAGGAGGTGATGAGCGCCCTGCTGGGTCTCGCCGGCTGCCAACACTGCGGCCGGATGATCAGGCTGGATGTGGAATTCGGCAGCGATCCGGGACCGGAGGCCAGCGAATCCGGCGTGATCTCCGCCACCGAAGGCTGATCGATGTCGTGCGCCTACCCTGAAACGCCGGCGGCCCCAATGACCTTGGGGCCGACGATGCCCGCCCCGATCGGGATCGGATTCGGATGCGTCACGGCCTTGCCGGAGTCGTTGTACACCGCCGATCTGCTGGACTTCGTCGAACTCACGCCGGAAATCTTCCATCGTGAGGTGACCGCCGACGGGCGCATCGACCTGCGACCCGAGCCGAGGCTGTACGATGCCGCGCGGCGCCGGTGCGGCACGCTGCCGATCGCGGTACATGGCGTGGAACTGTCCATCGGCTCCGCGCACGGATTGTTCGAACCTTGCCTGCGCATGATGGATCGGCTCCAGGCCGAGTGGCCGTTCCTTTGGTACAGCGAGCATCTGCATTTTCAGTCGTTCGTCGATCGGAACGGCGTGGTGGCCAATACCGGTGTTCCGCTTCCCCTCCCCGCGACCGTGGAAGCCGCGAGCCTCGTCGCCGGCCGCGCGGCCGCGATCCAGCGCCGGTATGGCGTTCCCTTCCTGCTGGAGAATCCCGCCCATTATTTGTCCGATCTGCCGGGCGACGCTGAGATCGGCGACGAATTCGGCCTGATGCGGCGGATCGTTACGCTCTCCGGTTGCGGGCAATTGCTCGATTTGCACAACCTGTATTGTAACGCGATCAATTTCGGCTTCGATCCGAAGCAGGCCCTGAACCGGATCGCGCTGGATCAGGTCGGCGAGCTCCACGTCGCCGGCGGATCCTGGAGCGATGGCTTCTACATGGATGGCCACAATGGCAAGGTTCCCGAGCCGGTCTGGGAACTCCTGGACATCACGCTGGCTCGGGCGCCCTGGATCACCGGCGTCGTGTTCGAGATCCTGGACGAGTTCCTGGATCGTCTGGGCGCTGACGGGATCGCGCGTGAGCTTGAAACGGCGCGCCTGATCTGGCGGCGCCATCACCCCGCGCGGGACATCGCCGCATGACACAGTCGCTTTCCGTGTTTCAGTCTCGGCTTGGGCGCGCTCTGACGGGCGAGGAGACCTGTCCGATCGACCCCGGGTCGCCGGGTTTCCGGTTTACGGCGACGGTGCGGCGATCATGGTGCGAAGGCCGGACGATGATCGCCGCCCGGACGGTCCTGACCCTGGTTCCGGACGCCGAACGGCGGCGCCTGGTGGCCGACTACGTCGATCGTGGCGGTGGTCTGGCGATGTTCCGGCAAACCGAATCGGAGGCATTTCTGGCGTTCCTCGCGGCGCGGCTGCCATATCCTTCGCACGCGCTGACGCTGTGCCACATGGCCCAGGCGTTGAACCGGGCGCAGTCCGGGGCGGACCTGGGGGGTGGTCGATCGGAACGGCCACGGCAAACCAACCGCGACCGTATCGATCACGTCGCCTGGGCTTGCCTGGAAGCAGGGGATTCCGAGCCGCGTCGAGCCCGAGGTGCGGGCGCATATCGCGCGCGAACGGCGGGCCCGCGTCGAACGGGAGGCGTGGCTGTGTCTGGAGCGCGCGGCGCGTGGTCGGGTCGCACGCGGGCAGCACGCGGCGCTGGTATGGTTTCACGCCGACCCCGACGCCGTGATGGGGGCGTTGCACGGCGCCCCACCGCCGCCGGTCGGCGAACCGGAATATCCGCTGCTGTTCGCGCCGGGCCTGGCCAACTTCTGGCGTCCCGCCACACCCGAAGAAGCGGCGTTGTGGACCGCGTTGCCCGCGGACCACGCGGCACCTGGGCTGATCGAACGCCTGGTGGCCGAACGCGCGGTCGTTTACGTGGATTAGCGAGACCGGGTCGACCGGCCGCTCACATCGTCGCGCCGAGCACCCAGGGCGCGAATTCCGCGGCACCGAAGTCGAACGCCTCGCTTTTGGTCGCCTCGCCCGAGGCGACGCGCAGGATCAGGTCGAAAATCCGCTGGCCGCATTCCTGGACCGATGTCGTCGCCGTCCAGGATGGTGCCGCAATTCACGTCCATATCGTCCTCGATATGGCGGAACATCGCCGAGTTGGTCGCGAGCTTGATCGACGGCGCGGGTTTGCAGCCGAACACGGAGCCCCGGCCGGTGGTGAAACACACCAGGTTGGCGCCGCCCGCCACCTGCCCGGTCGCGGAGACCGGGTCGTAGCCGGGCGTGTCCATGAACACGAAGCCGCGGGCTTTCACTTCCTCGGCGTATTGCACGACATCGACGAGGTTGGTGCTGCCCGCCTTGGCCATCGCGCCGAGCGACTTTTCCAGAATGGTCGTCAACCCGCCGGCCTTGTTGCCGGGCGAGGGATTGGCGTTCATCTCGGCGTTCTCGCGTTTGGTGTAGTCTTCCCACCAGTGCATCAGGCCGACGAGTTTCTCGCCCACCTCCCGCGACACCGCGCGGCGGGTCAGCAGGTGTTCGGCGCCGTAGGTTTCCGGCGTTTCCGACAGAATGACGGAGCCGCCGTGGCGCACGACCAGGTCGCTGGCGTAAGCCCAGAGCGGGGTTCGCGGAGACGCCGGAATAGCCGTCGGAGCCGCCGCATTGCAGCGCCACGGTCAGGGCGCTGACCGGCACCGTTTCCCGGGTGGCGGCGTTGGATTCCGCCAGCACCTCGCGCACGAAATCGACGCCGGCGGCGACGGTCTTGCGGGTGCCGCCGACGGTCTGGATGTCCAGCGAACGCAGCCGGCCGGCGAAGCTTTGCTCCTCCATCAGGCCGCCGATCTGGTTCACCTCGCAGCCCAGTCCGAGAACGATGACGTGGGAGAAGTTGGGGTGGCGCGCGTAGCCGGCGAGCGTGCGGCGCAGCACGCGCAACGGCTCGTCCTGGGTCATGCCGCAGCCGGTCTTGTGGGTCAGCGCGACGACGCCATCGACGTTGGGGTAATCCGCCAGCGGGTCGTCGCCGGTGAACGGGTTGCGCTGGAACATGTTGGCGACGAGCCCGGCGACATGGGCCGAACAGTTCACGCTGGTCAGGATGCCGATGTAGTTGCGCGTGGCGACCTTGCCGTCGGGGCGGCGGATGCCCTGGAACGTCGCGGGCGGGTTGGCATACTCGGTGGGTTTGGCGTCGACGCCATACGCGTAGTCCTTGGCGAAGTCGCCCATTTCGCAATTGTGTACGTGCACGTGCTGGCCGGAGGCGATGTCGGCGGAGGCGAACCCGATGATCTGGCCGTAGCGGCGGATCGCCTCGCCGCGCGCGATCGGGCGGATCGAGGCCTTGTGGCCGGACGGGATGCGTTGCGTGGCCGCGGCGTTGTCGGCCAGCGGCGTGCCGGGCAGCAGCGTGACGCGGGCGATCACGACGTTGTCGTCCGGGTGCAGGCGGATCACGGGGGGAGGTGCCATGGGTCGCTCCTCGATTGCGGGCCGGTTGGTTGGGCCGGGCCATCCCGCATGTGGACGGGATGGCGTTCGTTCAGGACCGCGATGGCCTGTATGCTCCTGGCCATCCGGCTTGTGCCGACGGCGAGGCGGGTCGTGTCAGACGCCACTTCATCGGACGCCGCTCTGAGATTCCCGGCCGGGGAAACGTCACGAGGGCAACCCGGACCGCGCCATTCACGGAACGATCGGGCACCCTCGCGTTTCGTCGTGCGTTCACCCGGCGATGTTGCCGCCTTCCTTGCGGAACTGCGTCACCGCCTCTTTCGCCGCCTTCGCCATCAGTCCGGAGTCGTTCTGGATGGTGCACAACTGGAAGCCCATCTTGATCATCCTGGCGGCATAGCTGGCGGAGCCGTTGTGCAGGCCCGCGAACTTGCCATGCTTTTTGCACGACGCGATCAGCTTCTCGTAGATCTCCAGGATGACCGGCTCCTCGCGGTCGAGGATCGGGATCATGCCGAGCGACAGGCCCATGTCGGACGGACCGATGTAGATGCCGCTGATCCCGGGCACGCTGAGGATCTCATCGATGTTGTCGATGCCTTCGCGGGTCTCGATCATCGGGATGACCAGGACCTCATCGTTGGCGGTCGACTGGTAGCTGCTCGCCACGCCATAGGCGGCGGCGCGGATCGGACCGTTGCTGCGCTTGCCGATCGGCGGATACAGGCATGGCGTCGGCCAGAGCCTTGGCCTCGGCCGCGTTGTTGCACATCGGGCAGATGATGCCCCACGCGCCGCCGTCGAGCGCTTTGCCGATGATGCCCGGTTCATTCCACGGCACGCGCACCAGCGGCGTGATCGGGTGCTTGTCCATCGCCTGAAAGCACTGGACCATCGACTGATAGTCCTGCACGCCGTGCTGCATGTCGACGGTGACGCTGTCCCAGCCGCAGCCGGCCATTACTTCAGCCGCGAAGCCGGACGGAATCGCGAGCCAGCCGTTGACGCAGGCCTTGCCCGCGGCGATCCGCGCCTTGAGGTTGTTTGCCATGGAAACGCTTCCTTGATTGTCCAAACGGGGCTTGTCCCAATGGGGACGTCCCGAAGGGGTTGCCGCGATGGGGGTGACGAGGGCGGCACGCTAAGCGCGGGCCTCCGGCAGGTCAACGCCGACCGGGGGCCGACCCGAGGGCAACCGAGGGCCGACCCGAGGGCCGACCCGGGGGCAAACCGGAAGGCGGACGCGAGGGCCGACCGGGGGCCGACCGGCCACCGAGGGCAAACCGGAAGGCGGACGCGGGCCCAAACGGGTCCCGCCAGCGAGCCCGGACTGGCGGTTTGACAGCGGCGCGCCGCGGCATGCGTGACCTTCGGCACGGTCCGTGCACCCCATCCGCGATCGGACAAAAAAGTTGCGAGCGGCCAGGGAAGCGACCACATTCATGGGATGGCCGCGCGTAAAACTCCTTCCCCGCCCCAAGAGGGTTTCCTGACCGGGCAATTGCTGATCGCGATGCCCGCGATGGCCGATCCACGCTTTTCACAAAGCGTCATCTATGTGTGCGCCCATACGCCGGAAGGCGCGATGGGCCTTGTGATCAACCGTCCGGTCGTCAAACCGACCTTCGACGATCTGCTGAAGCAGTTGAAAGTGGCGCCGCATCCGCCCGCTCGGCAGATCAGGTTGTGCGCGGGAGGTCCGGTGGAGAACGCCCGCGGCTTTGTCCTGCATACGATCGACTGGACCGGAGAGGGCAGCCTTCGGGTGAACCAGGAACTCGCGCTGACCGCCAGTCTGGACGTGTTGCAGGTCATCGCAGAGGGCGGCGGACCCCGCGAATGCGTCCTCGCGCTGGGCTATGCCGGCTGGGGACCGGGTCAACTCGACCAGGAGATCCAGGCGAATGCGTGGTTGTCCGGGCCGGCGGACGAGTCGTTGCTGTTCGACTCGGACCACGACACAAAATGGCGGCGGGCGTTCGCCAAGCTGCATGTCGATCCGCTGTTGCTCTCCGACGCGGCGGGCCACGCCTGATCGACGCCGAGGCGCGGGTCCGCGGTCAGGTCAGGCCGCCAAAGCGGCATAATCCCGCGTCGCCATGACCTGCAGCCGCCGCATGTAGCGCGGCTCGTCCATCGTGTAATCGGCCACCGCGTTGTGGACCGTCCCGATATTGTCCCACATCAGAACGTCGCCGACCGCCCAATGGTGGGCGTGGAAATAGTCGGCGCGAGTTTGATGGCGGAACAGGAAATCGAGGATGCTGTCGCTCTCCTCCCGGTCCATGCCGTCGATCGAGACGGTGTAGCCAGGATTGGCATAGAGCACCTTACGGCCGGTGATCGGGTGGGTGCGGAAAATCGGCTGCGAGACGGGCGGCTTCGCGCGGCGCTGCGCCTCGGTCAGCGGTTTGCGGCCGGTTCCGGGGCGCTGCAAGGCGAGCTCCCAGTACTTGTTGAAGTCATGCGTCGCGGTCCGTCCGGCGAGTTGCGTCTTCAGCGTTTCGGGAAGCTCGTCGTACGCGCGGTGCATGTCGCGAAACTGGGTTTCCCCCAGCGGCTTGCCGTTGCGCGCAGGAACCTGGCGCGCGTGCAGGATGTTCGCCAGCGCGACGTCCTTCGAGTAGGACATATCGGTGTGCCAGTCCTGACCGGCGTCATGCAGGCCGATCGGCTTGCCGTTCTGTTTGATGTTCGAAAGGATCATCATCTCGGGGTGACCCGGCTCGTGAAACGCGGCCGCGGCGACGTTCACCTCCAGTTCTCCGAAGCGCGCGCCGAACGCCGCCTGCGTGTCGGGCGTCAGGTCCTGGTTCGGAAAACACAGGACGCCGTACTGACCCAGCGCCCGTAAGACGGTGCGAAACGCGTCGGCGGACAGCGGTTCGTTCAGGTCGATCCCTTCGATCCGGGCACCCAATGAGTCGGTGGTCGCTGTGATCCGCATGGCGAAACTCTCCGTCCGGTCCGTCCGATCCGGCGTGGCATGCCACCACCGCGCCTCGCGGACAACCCGCGACGGGACGACCCGGCCGCGACCGACCGGCGGGCGCCATTAACCGCTTGTCAGCCAATTCGGGCGCAACCTGGATGCGGTAACGACGACGGAGAAAACTCTTGCCTCGTGTCTGGGCCGCGCGTTCCAGAGCGCCGTCGCCGCTGGGCTTTCGGGGTGCGGGACCGCGGTCGATCCACGCATGAGCGAGCACGCTCCGTCCCGCCGCGATGCCGATCAGCCGCACCCCGCGCCGCGACGCAGGGCCGCGGCCGCTGGGGCTGGCTCGCGGGGGGTCCTCGCCCTGCAGAGTCTGGTTGCACCACGACATGGCGCCCGGCCGGTTCCTGGCGATGATGGGAGGCAGCGCCGCGCTGCTGTTCGGTCTGGTGTGGCTGTGGATCCTGGCCATGCCGCTGGCGTTCCTCGACCCGGAATACGCATCCTGGCGCGCCAAACAAATCCTGCTGGCCAACTGCGATCTCGGCGACATCCTGGTGCTGGGTGATTCGCGCGCCGCCGCCGGCATCATGCCGGCCGGCTGGCGTGTGCGAGCCACCAATCTCGCCGTCGGCGGCGGCGAGCCGATCGAGGCGCTGGCCGCGCTCGATCGCGCGTTGCGCTGCAAGGTCTCGCCGAGGCGCGTCATACTCTCGCTCGACGCGGTGCACTTCACGGAGCCGGACCTGTTCTGGGAACGAACCGCGCGGTTCGGCTTCGTCGATGCCTCCGAGATCGCCACGTTGCGCGACGTCTCGCACCGGCTTGGCGACTCCTCGGTCTATGAGGTGCGACACACCGACGGCCTGCCATCCTGGCTGCGCGATGCGATGGCCGAGGCCCGGTTTCCGTCGCTTTACCTCACCAGCCTGGCCAAGGGCGGCATTGCGCTGCGGTGGCCGCGCAACCGCGCGCTGCTCACCGAGTCCCTGGCCGCACGCGGGCAGTATTTCTTCGGCACCGCATCCGGCTCCGACGTCGTGGCCGCCGAGGGTCACATGCGCGCATTCCGGCCGCTGCCGGTGCTGGCGTGGTATTTCGATCGGATTCTGAGCGAACTGGAGGCGCACGGCATCCCGTCCGACTTCATCGCGGTGCCGATGAACGACGCGACCGCCCGGACACTGGCACCGGGGGTGCGTTCGGCGTTCCGGGACTGGCTGGCGACGTACGAAGCGCGGTATCCGCTGTTCCATGTCGCGGGCGACGTGATGCCGCATTGGCCGGACACGCTGTTCGGCGACGGTTTCGCGCATCTCAACCCGCGCGGCGCCGCGTTGTTCAGCGCGGCGCTTGGTGATTGTCTCGCAGCCTCTCCGCGGCCGGGCCTCGACGCGACCCCACCGCGGGCCTTGGTCTCGCCTCCGGCGGGGGGCCTGGTCTCGCCTCCGGCGCGGGCCTGGTCTCGCCTCCGGCGAGGGCCGGCTGCGTTCAGCGGCTACAGGCGGCGCCGCCCAACACGCAGAACGAGGCACAGTATGGATGGTTCAACGGGACCGCGCCCGATGCCTCGGTCAGCGTCCGGCCCAGTTCGAAACGCGGGTCGTAGGGGATCAGCGTGCAGGCCAGGACCGCCGGCGCGGCGGCGTCCTTGCGCTTCACCACCATGCGCGCCGAGGCGCACATCACGTCGTCGGGCGACTTGTGCAGGATGCCCCAGCATGCGGTGGTGATTTCGGGCACGTCGCGGCCGGGATCCATCTCCGGGAACAACATCAGGCGCACCGGATCATGCGCGTCCACGGTGATGTTCAACGCCGCGAAAAGGCGCGCGTATCCGGCGCGCAACGCGTCCTCCGTTTCCGCGGTGAAGCGGCGGCCGGCGACGTCGAGCGAGAACCCGTGCTTCGCCAGCCAGACCAGACCGTCGATCGTCGGCGCCCACGAACGGCGGCCTCGCTCGGCTTCATGGATCGCCTGGGTGTGATGGTCGAGCGAGACCCGGATGCTCAGATTGTCGCCGTAACGATCCCGCAGGTCCAGCAACGCCGCGCGCAGCTTGCGCATCGGCAGCATCGCGTTGGTCAGTACCAGGGCGCGCAGGCCGCGAGACAGCGTCAGCTCCAGCATCGCGATGATGTCGCGGTTCATGAACGGCTCGCCGCCGGTGAAGCCGATCAGGCGGGTCGGCAGATCCTGGCTGGCGATCTCATCGAGGTACGCGCGCACCTCGTCCACGCTCAACCAGTCCAGCCGATCGTTGCGCGGCGACGATTCGATGTAGCAATTGGCGCAGGTCAGATTGCAGAGCGTGCCGGTATTGAACCACAGCGTGTCGAGGCGCCGGAGCGGCACGCTCGCGCGGGTCTCGCCCGTGACGGTGGCGCGAGGGTCGCGAAATTTCGCCGGATTGAGGCGCGCGGTGAGTTGATCCATGGCCCGATCATGCCCGAGTTCGAGGCCGCTTTCGAGAGGGCTCCGCGCGAGCCGCGCTCATTCGTCGTCTTTGGCCCGTTCCTCGGTCCCCGCCGTCAACCGCGTGATCAGGTCGTCCAGTTGGAACAAATCGTTGAACCAGATCGTCAACGTCCCGTCGCCCCGCGGCGAGGCCGTCACTTTGACCCGGTAACCGATCTGCGCGGCGAGTTCGCTCTCGACGCGCGCGGTGTCCGGCGTCGCCTTCGCCGGCGGCCTTGCGGTCACCGTGCGCTGGACCAGCCGCTCGGTCTGCCGGACCGACAGGCCCTTTTTGACCACCTCGGTCATGATGCGGGCGGGATCCGGCAAGGTCAGCATGGCCCGCGCGTGGCCGAGCGAAAGCGTCCCCTTGCGCACTTCATCGCGCACCGGCTCGGGCAACGTCAGCAATCGCACGATATTGCCGACATGCGCACGCGACTTGCTGACCGCCGTGCCGAGGGCCTCGTGCGTGAGACCGAAGTTCTGGATGAGGCGCTGGTAACCCTCGGCCTCTTCGATCGGGTTCAGGTTTTCCCGCTGCAGATTCTCGATCAGCGCGGCGGCGGCCGACTCCACGTCGCTGAGTTCGCGGCACACCACCGGGATTTCGTGCAGGCCGGACATCCCCGCGGCACGCCAGCGCCGCTCGCCGGCGATGATCTGATACCGCGCCGGCACCTCGGGATGCGGCCGGACCAAAATCGGCTGCAGCACGCCCTGCGTGCGGATCGACTCCGCGAGGTCGCGCAGCATCTCCTCATCGAAATTCATCCGCGGCTGGAACGGGTTGGGATCGAGCAGGTCGATCGGCAGCCGCCTGATGTCATCCGCGGCCGTCTCGGCATCGCTCCGGGCCGGCATGTCGCCGAACAGCGCGGCGAGTCCGCGACCCAAACGGGGCGGTGTGGGTTTGGCGTTCATGGCGCGGCCGCTTCAGTCGCGCCGACGCTGTCACGGCGCAACAATTCCTCGGCCAGTTGGGTATACGCGAGCGCGCCCGCCGAACGCGCGTCGTATTCGAACACCGGGACGCCGTGGCTCGGCGCTTCCGAGAGGCGAACATTGCGAGGGATCACTGTCTCGTACACCCACTCCCCAAAGAAGCCACGCGCATCGTCGGCGACCAGATCCGACAGATTGTTGCGCTTATCATACATGGTCAGTACGACGCCACCCAGGCGCAGCGCCGGATTGAGCCGGCGGCGGACCGTTTCGATGGTGCGGGTCAGGCCGCTGATCCCTTCCAGCGCGTAGAACTCGCATTGCAGCGGCACCAGCACGCCGTCGGCCGCCACCAGCGCGTTCAACGTCAACAAACCGAGGCTCGGCGGACAGTCGATCAGGATGTAGCGAAACGGCGCGGCGTCACGCCAGGCCGCGAGCGCGTCGCGCAAGCGGAACTCGCGGCGGTCCTTACCGGCGAGCTCGACCTCGGCGCCGACCAGGTCGGGACCGGCCGGGATCAGCCACAGATTGTCGTATTTCGTGCGGTAAGCCTCGAGGTCGTTCGGCACGCCCTCATCGATGAGCTGATAGCTGCCGCGGCCGCGGTCCTGCGCCGCGATGCCAAACCCGGTGGAGGCGTTGCCCTGCGGGTCGAAATCGATCAGCAGCACCGCCACGCCCGCCGCCGCCAGCGCCGCCGCCAGGTTGACGGCCGTGGTTGTCTTGCCCACGCCCCCCTTTTGGTTGGCGATGGCCAGGATGCGCGGTCGATACACCGCGAGATCGGAGGCATTGGTTTCGAGCACGCCTCGCCATCCGGTAGAGGGCTGAGCGACGATCCGGCGATGATGCCCCCGTCAGCGGAAGCTTTCGTTGGGATCGGTCACCGGGATCATCGCGGGGCGGTTGTCATAACGGCGCGCGCCCGGTTCGCGCAAGCTTGCGCCCATGCGGGCGGGCTGGGAGCCTGGGCGGGCCCGCCACACCACACCGAGGAAGCCGCCTCATGGACCCGATCGCCCGCCGTAGACTTGGCCGCACCAACGTCGAACTCACGCAACTCGGTCTGGGCGGCGCCGGACTGGGCGACCTGTTCGAAATCGTCGATGACGCCGACGCCAGCGCGACGTTAAGCGCGGCGTGGGACGCCGGCATCCGCTACTACGACACGTCGCCCTGGTACGGTCGCGGGCAGAGCGAGCACCGCTTCGGCCGCGCGCTGTACCGCCAGCCGCGCGCCGATTACGTCATCTCGACGAAAGTTGGCCGGCTGTTTCGCGCTTTCCATGACGCGGAACATTTCGAGCATGGGTTCTGGCGCGGCGGCCTGAAGTTCCGGCACCGTTTCGATTACAGCTACGATGGCGTGATGCGCGGCTTCGAGGACAGTCTCCAACGCCTTGGCCTGCCGCGTATCGACCTGCTGCTGATCCACGACCTCGACATCGCGCATCACGGCACCGGCGCGAGCGTGACCGCGTACCTGACGGAGCTGCACAACGGCGGTTTCCGCGCGCTGACGGAACTCAAGGACAGCGGACTGATCCGCGGCATCGGCGCCGGCATCAACGAGATCGGTATGATGCCGCGGTTCCTCGAGCTGATGGACATCGATTTCTTTTTGGTCGCGCTGCCGTACACGTTGCTGGATACCGATGTGCTGGACAGCGAATTTCCGCGTTGCGCCGGGCGCGACGTGGGCTTCGTCATCGGCGCGCCGTTCGCGTCGGGGATTCTCGCCACCGGCGCGGTGCGAGGCGCCCGCTACCGTTACGCTGAGGCAACGCCGGAGGTCATGTCGAAAGTGCGACGGATCGAGGCGGTGTGCGATCGCCACCACGTGCCGCTGGCCGCCGCCGCGTTGCAGTTTCCGCTCGGCCACCCGTCGGTCGCGGCGGTGATCCCCGGTGCGCTGTCGCCGGACCACGTCATCCGCGACGTCGCCGCGTTTCGGCATCCAATCCCGGCGGCGTTCTGGGCCGAACTGAAGCATGAGGGGCTGTTACGAGCGGACGCGCCGGTGCCATGACCGGCCTCGATTTCCGATTATCGGAAGGAAGCCCGGCGACAGAGCAGGAATCAGGCGCGGCCTCGTCGGTCGGCAATCCACGCGCGGTTTTAAGGCGCGATCGCTGCCTCGCACTTTCCGCCACGCGACAGGATGGTCACGGCTCCGCCGGCGTTGGCGCCGGCGGAGCGATACCATCGATCGCGATCAGGCGATGACGACATCGGCAGCGAGTTCCTTGCCCTTGGTCTCCGGACCGACCGCTATCGCGATCGCGAAGCTCGTCGCCGCGGCGATGGTTCCCACCAGCATCGGCGTCACGTAGCCATAGCCGGCCGTGGTCGCGAGATAAGCCAGGATCGGCGCGGTCAGGCCGCCCCAGACCGCGCCCTGATGGTAGCAGAAGCCGGCCGCGGTCGCGCGCACCTCGGTCGGGAACCGCTCCGCGAGGTAGCTCGGAGCCTGGCTGGCGAAGCCACCGCTGCCGAAAGCGCCCTGGAGCACGAAAGCCCACCAGATCAGGGTGAAGTTGCCGGTGAGCAAATAAAACGGTGCGAGCGGGATCGCGATCACGGCGGGCAGGATCTGCGCGACCTTGCGGCCGTAGCGGTCGGCCACCCAGCCCCAACTCACGCTGGCCAGGAAGACGACCAGATTGGCGGCGACGCCGATTTCGCCGATCTGAGCCGGCGCCAGCTTCAGGTCCACCTGGAGGTGCGTCACGAACAACACGTTGATGCAGTAGTAGAGCACGAAGCCGCTGGCCATGAACCAGCAGCAGTTCAGCGTGTTCAGGATCATGCCGCGTTTGAAGATGCTGATCAGCGGCGCCCGGACCTCACGCTTTTCGACGCGCTGGATGCGCCGGTTTTCCAACCAAACCTCGGGCTCCTTGACGAAGTAGCGGACATAGATGACCGCCAGAGCGGGCACGATCCCGATCCACAGCATGCCGCGCCAGCCGATCGAATTGTAGAACAGCCCGTAAATCGCGAAGGACAGGACGAAACCGAGGCCCCACGACCCCTGCAATACGCCACTCATCAACCCGCGTGAGCGCTGCGGCCAGTGCTCCATCGCCAGCGAGGCGCCGGCGGGCCATTCGGCGCCCATGAACAGGCCAAGGATCGCGCGGGCCCCGAACAGGAACGAGAAGGTGGGCGAGAAGCCAGCCGCGAAGTTGCACAACGAGTAGCCGAGGATCGCGATCATCAGCGGTGCCTTGCGGCCGACCCGATCGCCGAGCCAGCCCGAGGCGGTCGCTCCCACCAGCCGCATCCACAGCGTGATGGTGAAGACGAATGTGACGGCCGTCATCGAAACGCCGAACGTCTGCGCGATCGGATGCATGATCAGCAGAAAGACGGTGAAGTCGAACGCGTCGAGGGTCCAGCCCAGCCACGCGGCGACGAAGGCATACCATTGGTCCTTGGTCGGTTCCTTCCACCACGGTACCTCATGTGAGCTTTCCACGGAGATCGTCATTGGTGTTGCTCCCTGCATTATGTTTTGATTTAGCAACAATGTCGTGGGCTGGCCCGGCACGCCAATATGGTTCTGTTTAGCGATACTAACAGCGCGACTCATTCATTCCCGTGCCTCGCTCATGGAGACACAGGGTTGAACACGGCTTTCTCCGGCGGTGACCGGCACCGGAACGCCAGGTTTTTCGTTTGATCGCCCGTTTTCAGCCGGCCTCTGCCACGTCGCGGTCGCGTTTCCGGACCGGACAGCCGACCCGTCATCCGAAGACCCTTGACGCATTCGTCGGGTGTGGATGGCGAAACCAGAAGGCGGGTGCGTTATGAATAATATCTATGCGCCCGCCGCGTAAGATCATGTCTCATGAAACTTCGTTTATGTTCGGAACTGTCGATTTGTTCGCGCCGGTGTCAGCGGTGGTCTGACCCTTCCGAAAGGCGGCGATCGGGTCGCACAGCCAGATTGTTTCGATCGTAACCAGGCGCGCTGTCTTGGAACCTCGCCGCGGTCTCGAGGCCGGTCACATCGCGATCGATATCGAGGGTAAACGACCTGCCGCGAGTATGCGCCGGCCCGGCGAGAACGCCCAGAAATTCTCGCGCCGGTAGGCAGGCAGGTGAACAACATTTTGGCGTCGCGCGGAGACCGGCGCGAGGATACCTCGGGGGCGCGCGAAGACGAACGACCTCGTCGCCGAAGCCCGGGGCGTTAAGGCCGCACCCACAAGGGACGAGTTGAGAGATCCGTGCCGCTCGCCGGCCTCAGGCGGTCTTGAGGAACTCGATCAGCTTGGTCACCGCCGTCGGCTTGTCGGTCTTGTCCAACGCCGCCAGCTCAGCCGCCAGCCGGTCCAGCGCCGCTTCGTAAATCTGCCGCTCGGAGAAACTCTGGTCCGGCTGGCCGGAGTTGCGGTGCAGGTCGCGCACCACCTCGGCGATCGCCAGCGGGATCACCGGAATTGATCTTCGCCTCATACTCCTGCGCGCGCCGCGACCACATCGTGCGCTTGATCCGCGCGCGGCCCTTCAGCACCGCCAGCGCATCGTCGAACTGCTTGCGGGTCGCCAACTTGCGCAGCCCGGCGGTGCGGGCCTTGGCCACCGGGACCCGCAACGTCATGCGGTTCTCTTCGAACGTGATGTGGATCAGTTCCAGCCGATGCCCGGCAATTTCCTCGGTCGCGATGCGCTCCACCTTGCCGACGCCATGGGTCGGATAGACGACATGATCGCCCTCCACGAACACTTCCGCCTTGGCGGGTGCGCGCGGGATCTGCTGCGGTCCGCCATGCGAGGGCCGGTTCATCGTGGCGCGCGCCGCGGGCCTTCGGCGCGACCGGAGCCTGCGGGTCGACGGTATTCGCTGGGGCGTCTGACATTGGTTTGGTTGTTCCATCTCGTCGTCACGCTGCCGACGCGACTGATAAGGGCGGGAGCTATGCGGAGAAGACCGCTCGGGCCCCGCGCGCGCCGTAATTGACCGGCCAAAGCTTGCCTGGCAACCCTCCGGGCCGGTGACAGCGACCGGAGCGCGTCAGTCAGGGCTTGCCGGGGTTGGGCGAGAAAGTACTGTTCCTTGCCGGGCTTATCTTTCCACTCATCGGCGTCGTCCGGCGCGCGGACCTTTCCGGGTGATGTTCGGCCATTCCGCCGCGTAGGTGCGGTTCCGTTCAAGCCACGGCGTGGCCTTGTCGTCGCTGTCCGCCACGATCGCCTCGGCCGGGCATTCCGGTTCGCACACGCCGCAATCGATACATTCGTCGGGGTGGATCACCAGCATGTTCTCGCCAACGTAGAAGCAATCGACCGGGCATACCTCCACGCAGTCCATGTATTTGCAGCGGATGCAGTTCTCGGTGACCACGTAGGTCATGGTAATCCCTCAACACGTCAGATGGTCACGGTTTCCCGTGAGGCAATGGCCGCTTTGGGCCGAATTTCAGACGCGGCGGTATGCCGATGTTTGGTGCGACGCGCAAGGTCCGACTCCGGCGCGGCTTCAATGCGCGACCCAGGCATGTCGCGCGCGCGGTCCGGACGCGGACCTGCCCCACCCGGCCCGGCACGTCAGCGGGAACACCAGGCGGCGCGGGCCGCCTCGCGGGTCAGGCCGCCCGCGTGATGATCCCGGTCCCGGTCCCGACGTGTCCGCCATCCGCGTGGCTCCACACCAGGCCGCCCGGAGTCAAACACACCGGACACGCGGCCCGCCATGCCGGCTGCGGCGTATGGCACACCGTGCACCGCCATTCCGGATCCGGATCCGCCGCCGCCGCCCGCCGCAACGCGTCCCGCTGCGCCAGCCTTCCGGCTTCGGTATCGCCGCGATCCTCTTCCTCCAGCTCGGCCTGCATCAGCCAGGCCCGCCGCTGATTGAGGCCGGCGGCGCGCGCGGCCTCCAGATGACGGCGCGCCTCGCCCAGCACGCCGGCGTCCAACGCGGTGCGCGCCAGCAGCAAATGCGTCTCCGGATGGTCCGGCGCGCCCGCGGTCAACTGTTGCGCCGCCTTGGCGCGCGCCAGCTTGTCGGTCAGCGGTGCGAGAGCCAGCGCCGCGATATCCGGGTGCGGCGCGCGCTTCCAACCGTCCGCGAGCACCGCCTGCGCGCTTTTCTCGCGGCCTCGGGCGCGCAAATGGCCGGCGCGTGCCACCACCGCCGGCGTGAACGACGGATCGGCCTTCAGCGCCTGACGCGCCAGACGCTCGGCACGATCGGGATCAGCCTCGGCGAGCGCCGCGCCGACCGCGAGCGCGGGCACCGGCGAGCCGGCAACGGCGGAACTGGCCGCACCGGACGCGACCCCACCGGAGTTGGCCCCACCGGAATTGGCTAACGTGAGGGCCTCCGCCCAGTCGCCGGAGCGGATCGCGAGCTGGGCGCGTTCCTGGCGCAGCCATGCCGCACCGGGATGCGCCACCTCCGCCTGCCGCGCGAGCGCCGCCGCTTCCGTCCATTTCTGTTGGGCTATCGCGTTGGCCAACAGGCCGCGCAACCCAAGGAACGCCAAGTCGCGCCGGGCCGCGAGAGCCTGGAACGCCGCCGTTGCCTCATCGTCTCGCCCGGCCAGCCGCCCGGCCTCGGCGGCCAGCAGCAAGGTTTGGGGGGTATCGCCCAGCAGCGCGCGCGCGCGGCTCGCCTCACGCCGCGCGTCGGCCTTTTCCCCGGCCGAGAGCGCCACCAAGGCCCGGGTTACCGCCATTTCGCCGGCCCGCCGCCGCCGTCCGCCACGCCACAATGAGCCCGCGCGAGGAACCCGCACGATCAGCATGACCAGGCGGATCACGACATACAGCACGATGAACACCAGCAGCAGCACGGTCAGCGCGATCGAGTCGCTGGTCTCCACGGTATAAGGCCCGGCATCGACCGAAATCCGGCCCGGCAAACTGGCGACCAGCCAGGCGGCGGCGAACACCACGACGCCCCAGAACAGCGTCCGGAGAATACGATGCATCAGCCGCTCTCCCTGGGCGATGCCCCCGTTGCCGGACTGTCCACCACCCGACCGCCCATGGCGGGCGCCGAGCGACGCGTCACACCGCGAGCCATGTCAGCCGCTCCCCGACAGCGACGCCAGCGCTTCGCGGGCGGCGAGCAGGGCTTTCGCATCGGCGAGCCACGACGCCATTTTCTCGGCCGATGGTCCGGTCAACGAACCGACCTCCCGCACCGCGCCGCCGAGATCGCCCGCGTCCAACAGCACCCGGGCGCGGGCCAGGGTGGCCGCCGTCGAATTGCCGACCACGACATGATCGCCCTCGCGCACCGTGATCAGCCGGAAATCCTGCAGTCGCGCCAGGACCCGGTCGAGGAACGGCTTACCCTCGGTGTCGGGCCGACTGACCTTCAGCGCCGCCTGAGAGGCCGCGATGAACGACAGCCGCAACGCGGGCACGGTCGGCGGAGCGGCGGTGGCGAAGCGGCTCAGCGCGGGCGGCGCATCCGGGATCGTCCCCAGCGGGCGGCCCGCCGCCAACGCCATGTTCGCCGCCTCCAACCGCGCGACCCGCGCGGCGCGATCGGAGGTGTTGGCCAATTTGGTCTGATTGTCGGCCAGTTCGCTCAGCCGGTGCTCCACGGTATCCAGTTTGCCGCGAACCTCGGCCGCGGGATCGCGCGCGGCCAGGTTATCGACCCGAGCCGTCAGCGCGTCGAGCTTCGCGGGATCGACCGTGTCGTGGGCCTGTTTCTTCTCCAGCGCGTCGAGCCGCGCCAGCACCGGCGCCAGATCGGGACCGACCGGGACCAGAGTCGCGGCCGGCGGGCCGGCGGACCCGCCCGTCGCGGGTTGTGGCGCGGCGCCGTTCGGCCTGACTTCCGCCAAACGCGCTTCAAGCGCGTTCAGCCGCGCCAGCAGCGGGCGGAGATCGGGCGAACGCTGGTCCGTCGCCGGTCCGGTTGACGCCATGCGTTGCTCAAGCGCGTCCAGCCGTTGCGACAAGGCCGCGGTGTCGGGCTGCTGCTGCTCCAGCCGGGTGACCCGGGCGTCGAGCGCCTTGATCTCGGACTCCTCGCCCGCGGGACCCGCGACATCCTGCCCACTGGAAGCCGGCCCGCCGGAGGCTGGCCGAGGGGAACCTTGCCCGGAGGAGCCGGAAGCCGACCCGGACCCGGCGAGGCCTGGGAACACGGCATGCACCGAATTTTCAACGAACCCGGGATTTTGCCAGACCCAAACGCCGCCCGCGACCACGACCAGCAGCAGCACACCGGCGACCCGCGGCCACATGCGCGGCCCGCTCTCGATTTCGGGTTCCGGCGTGGGCTCGTCCGTGGGCGGCTCCTCGGCCTTCGCTCGCTCGGTCAATGACCGGGCGGCCCGGGAATTCGGCGGCAGACCTCCCGGCGCGGCGCTGCCTTCCGCGGCGGGGGACGCGGGTTGCGGGGGCATGGGTGGCGGAGGCGTGGGGGGTGTCGGTTCGTCTGTCATCGCAGTAACGCCAGCATCTCATCCTGGGTTGGTTTGGCGGCCACGCGGATCCGCGCCCAGGTCACGTCCCTTAATGCCATGGCGGCCTGAGGGCCGATAGTGATGGCCTCGTGTCGGGCCAGCGCCTCGACCAGGCCGGCCCGCCGGGTCAGGCGCAGAAAGTGCCGGGCGGTTTCCGTCGAGAACAGGAGTACCGTGGCCCGACCCGCCGCCATCAGCGCGACTTTGGCGGGCTCCGGCAGCCGCGCCACCGGGATCGCGGCGTAGACGGCCCGGCGGACGACCCGATATCCGGACCCACGCAGGTCGGCCGCGAGCGCCAGACTCTGATCCCGTCCGGCCGCCAGCAGCAATGTCCCGGCGTCCGGCCGATACCGCTCCCGCACGAGCGCCGCCAGCGCCACGGCGTCGCCATCGGCGCTTATGACCCGAGAAAATCCCGCCTGTTCCGCGCGCCGCGCGGTGGCCGCCCCTACGGTCAGCGCCGGGACGCCATGCAGCGAGGCCGGCAGTGACTCGACCGCGTTGCCGCTGGCCAACAGCACGGCGGCGACGCGGGCGCCGGGGTATCGCAGGGGGTGGCGCCGGATTTCCAGGTACCGGCGCCACGACGGGGGTGAGTCCCATCGCGACGAGGCGCGCGGCGGTGCCGCTCGCGCCGGGCTCCGGCCGGGTGATCAGGACGGTGTCGGACCGCATGGCACCTCGCCCCGGCTGTTTGGGTCGCTCTCACGCGGGCGTGGCCGCGATCGAGCCGATCGGTGCCAGGGTAACAGATATCCTCTTGTTCGCGCGGGTCCGCTGGCCATTTCACCCCGACCCGATCGCCGCATAAGCCGCTGGTCGCGCGGCGTTACCCGAAGATATCGCGCGGACAATCCGCGCGCAGGCTGGCGCCGAGATCCGCCCCGATGCGCGCCGCGTCCGCCGCCGCGCCATGCGACGCGCGCTTCAGCAGGAACGATCCGTCCGCGCGCGCCACCAACCCGGTCAGGTGCAACTGTCCGTCGGGCAACAGCCGCGCATGGCCACCGATCGGCGTCCGGCAGGAGCCGTCGAGTTCGGCCAGCATCGCGCGCTCGGCTGTGGCGACGGCCTTTGCCTCGGGATCCTCGATCGCGACGAGCATCTCACGCAATTCGGTATCGCTTTCCCGCACCGTGATCCCGACGATGCCCTGACAGGCGGAAGGCACCATCGCCTCCGGGTCCAGCACGACCGAGGCTTTGTCCGCCAGCCCAAGCCGCTTCAACCCGGCCATCGCCAGCAGCGATGCCGCGCATTCCCCGAACGCGACCTTGTCCAGTCGCGTCTGCACATTGCCGCGGATGCCGGCGATCGTCAGATCCGGCCGCGCGTGCAGCAACTGCGCCTGGCGCCGGACCGACGAGGTGCCGACCCGCGCGCCCGCCGGCAGGCAATCGAACGGCGCCGCCGGATCGGGCGTGCCGCACCCCGGTCCGAGGATCAGCGCGTCCCGGGAATCCTCGCGCTTCAACGTGCAGGCGAGCACGATCCCGGACGGCAGCTCGGTTTCCAGATCCTTCAGGCTGTGGACCGCGAAATCGACCCGGCCATCGGCCAGCGCCTCGTGAATTTCCTTGGCGAACAGCCCCTTGCCGCCGATGTCGGCGAGCGGCCGATCCTGCACCCGATCGCCGGTGGTGCGGATGGCATGCTCCTCGAACACGCTCATGCCGCGCAGGACCGGGCAGAATGTCGTCAGCAGGTGCAGGAAGAACCGCGTCTGCACCAAAGCCAGCGGCGAGCCGCGCGTGCCGACGCGCAGCGGCAACGCACGCGAATGCGGCCGAATGGTCATACGGTCGCGCTCCAGGGAACGCGGACGGATGGCGGGGCGCCGGATTGGGACCGGGTCGCCTGGCGTGGAATTACCCGGGAGTTGGGTCGCCGGGAGTTGGGCTGCCTGGGACTGGACTGTCCAGGGTCGGGCTGGCCGGGAAGGGGCCTTCGAGCGCGCTGACGTGGCCGGCAAGGCGGTCGGAGATTGGGCCGGCGGCGCGGCCGGGACTTGCTCGTTCGAAGGCGCCACGAAGGTCGGAACGCGCGCCGTCCGGACGATCGAGCGCCCGGCTCTGAACGCCGTCCCCGGTTTCGTAGGCCGCATGATCTCTGTCCACGTGGCAACTTTTTCCCTCGTTACGCACCCCTCTGGGGCCAGGCCACCGGCTGGCCCGGAGCCATAATCGAGAGGACGTTCACGTCCGGCATTGCTCTGGATCAACCCGAGCCACCGAAATTTCACGCGCATGCGTTGCCCGCCCGCGCCGCTGACGGCCGGGAGCGCGCGATTTGAGACCGGACACGTGGCGGCTTTCATCTGGCAGTCGTATTAGCACCGTGCATTGAGGACAACATGCCATTACCGGTTAACAGCACCAACTCCGCGGCAAATCTGGCGCCGGCCCAGGGTCCCGCGGCAGGCCCGATCCTCGGGATCGAGTCGTCCTGCGACGAAACCGCCGCCGCGGTGCTGGACCAGGACGGCCGCATCCTGGCGGAGATCGTGCTGTCGCAGCAACCCGACCACGCACCCTTCGGCGGCGTGGTGCCGGAAATCGCGGCGCGTGCCCACCTCGCCCATTTGCCTGCCCTGGTGCGCGACGTGCTGACGCGGGCCGGCGTGGACATCGGCGGCCTGGCCGCCATCGCCGCCAGTGCCGGACCCGGTCTGATCGGCGGGCTGATCGTCGGCAGCCAGTTCGCCAAAGGGGTCGCGCTCGCCCGCGGCCTGCCGTACGTCGCCGTCAATCATTTGGAGGCCCATGCTTTGACCGCCGCGCCTGCCCGGCCTGACCGAGGGCGGCGCGCCGTTCCCCTACCTCCTGCTGCTGGTGTCCGGCGGGCACTGCCAATGCGTCGCGGTCGAGGGCGTCGGGCAGCTATCGCCGGCTCGGCGCCACGGTGGATGACGCGGCTGGCGAGGCGTTCGATAAAGTCGGCAAACTGCTCGGTCTCGGGTGGCCGGGCGGACCCGGCGCTGGAACGTCTGGCGGCCAGCGGCGATCCGCGCCGCTTACGCCTTCCCGCGCCCCATGCTGGGCCGCGCCGGCTGCGATTTCAGCTTCTCCGGCCTGAAGACCGCGGTGGCGCAAACGGTCGCGCGGCTTCCCGCCGGCGCGCTGCCGGCCCAGGTGGCGGCCGACATCGCGGCGGGGTTCCAGGCGGCGGTGACCGATGTGCTGGCGGACCGGGTCTCCCATGCCATGGCGATGATGCGCGGCACGGCCTCCCTGCTGGTGGTCGCGGGAGGGGTCGCCGCCAACCAGGCCGTGCGCGCCGCCCTTGGCCAGGCGGCGGCAACCCAGGGATTTCGGTTGGTCGCGCCGCCGGTCCGCCTTTGCACCGACAACGCCGTCATGGTGGCATGGGCCGGGCTGGAGCGACTGCGGCTGGGCCTGACCAACGGCATCGATTTCGCGCCCCGCCCGCGCTGGCCGCTGGAGACGTTGGGCGCATGAATTACCGCCATGCCTTCCACGCCGGAAATTTCGGCGACTGCATGAAGCACGCCCTGCTGCTGGCCTTGCTGCGCGCCCTGCTGCGCAAGCCCGCGCCGCTGTTCGTGCTGGATACCCACGCGGGCGCCGGCCATTACGACCTCTCGGCGACCCCAGCCCAGAGAACCCATGAGGCCGCGGATGGGATACTGCGGCTGCTGGATGACGTGCCCGCGGCGTTGGAAGATTACGTGACGACCGTGCGACGCCTCGGGCTGTATCCGGGCTCGCCGTCGCTGGCCCGCGCGGTGCTGCGGCCGGACGACCGGCTCGCCTGCTGCGAGGCGCATCCCGAAGACGCCGCCGCGATCCGCCGGCTGTTCCGTCACGATCGCCAGGTCGCGGTGCATCAGCGCGACGCGTGGGAGGCGTTGAAGGCGCTGCTGCCACCGACTGCAAAAGCGCGGCCTGGTGCTGATCGATCCGCCCTACGAGGATCCGCGGAGAATTCTGCCCGGGTTGCCGCCGGTCTGGCGGTGGCGCCCATGCCGCTTTCCGACCGGTGTGCTGGCGGCCTGGTATCCGGTGAAGCATCGCGCGCCCGTCCGGGAGTTCTTCGATGCCCTCACGTTGCGCGACGTGATCGCCGCCGAGTTGCTGTTGCGCGAGCCGCTGGACCCCGCGCGGCTGAACGGCTGCGGGCTGCTCATCGTCAACCCGCCGTACCGGTTCGAGGATCAGGCGCAGCCGATCCTGGATGCGTTGCTGGAGCGTCTGGGCCACCGCGAACCTGGTGAGGCGGCTCTGGTCACGCGGCTGGCCGATGAGTGAAATCGCCGTCCTCGGCGCCGGCGCCTGGGGCATCGCGCTGGCGATCCAGGCCGCCCGCGCCGGCAACGATGTCGTGCTGTGGGCGCGCAGCGAGCCGGAGGTCATCGCGGCGAGCCAGGGAGTCGCCGCGGCTGCCGGGCCATCGCCTGCCCGAGCAGGTGCGTGTCACCGGCGATCTGTCCGCGCTGCCCGGGACGGTGATCGCGGCGGTGCCGACCCAGGCGTTGCGCGGCGGTGCTGCGGCGGCTGGCCAATGTGCGACGGAACTGGTGATCTGCGCCAAAGGGCATCGAGACCGGAACGTTACGCCTGCCGCTGGAAATCGCCGCCGAGGTGCGGCCGGAAGCGATCGCCGCCGTGCTGACCGGTCCCAATTTCGCGCACGAAATCGCCGCCGGTCAGCCTGCCGCCGCGGTCGTCGCCAGCCTGGATCAGGCCGATGCGGGAGGCGGTGATGGCGCCGCCTGGCCACGCCGTCCTTCCGGCTGTACGGCAGCGACGATCCGATCGGCGCGCAGGTCGGCGGCGCCGCGAAAAACGTCATCGCCATCGCCGCCGGCGCCGTGACCGGGGCCGGGCTTGGCGAGAACGCGCGCGCCGCGCTGATCACCCGCGGCCTGGCCGAACTGGCCCGCCTGACGGTCGCTTTGGGCGGGCGCGCCGAGACGGTGATGGGATTGTCCGGACTTGGCGATTTGTTGCTGACCTGCACCGGTCCCGCCAGCCGCAATTTCTCCCTTGGCCTGGCATTGGGGCGCGGCGAGACCTTGCCGACGATCCTGGCGGGCACGGCACGCGGTGACCGAGGGCGTGACGACAGCGCCCGCTTTGCTGGCCCGCGCCGCCGGCGTGGACATGCCGATCTGCGAGGCGGTGGCGGCATTACTGGCCGGACGGACGACGCTGCACGAGGCGATCGTCGCGCTGCTGGCACGGCCGCGCCGGGACGAATAGGCGGCGACAGCCCGGAGTTTTCCGATGCGCTTCCCGGCGCGCGGGGCGGGGATCGCGGCCCTCGTGCTTTTCCGGGCCTCCGGCCAATGGATCGCGTGGACGGGTACGCGGCGAGGTTCACGCCGCATGCCACGCGTGCCGCAGCGCCAGACCCAGCGCGGCGCCGAAACGCGGCGCATCGCACAGCGGACTCGCCCGCACCCGCGCCCGCATCGTCTCCCGTAGCCGTGCGAGACCATCCGGGTCCCGCGCCCATTTCAGCGCGAGATCCACGTATCCGCCAGGTCGCGCGCGACCCAGTCCGCGTAACCGGCATTGCTCAGGTGGCTGGCCGAATGGCGCGAGGCGAAAATCTCCCCCGGCAGCGTCACGGTCGGCACGCCCATCCACAGCGCCTCGCACGTCGTGAGCCCACCGGAATACGGAAACGGGTCGAGCACGAGATCGATCTCGTTATAGCTGGCGAGAAACAACCGGTGCGGCGACGAGCCGCGCACCTCCACCCGCGCCGGGTCGATGCCAAATCGCCCGAACGACCCGAGAAACCGAGCCGCCGTCGGCGCATCGCCCAACTGATGCGTCTTCAGGATCAGCCGCGATCCCGGCACCGCGCGCAAAATCCCGCACCACGTCGCAATCGCCCGCATGGTGATTTTCGCGATGTTGTTGAAGCACCCGAACGTCACGTACCCGTTCCGCAGCATCGGCGGCGGCATCACATCGGGCGCATGCGGCGGCGCACTGTAGCAGACATAGCCATCCGGCATCCGTAACATCCGCTCGGAATACAATGCCTCCAGAGCCGGCGGCGTTTCCCACCGGTCGGTCAGGAACCAGTCCATTTCGGGCAGTCCCGACGAATGGTTCTGCATGCCGACCCACTTGATCTGCACCGGCGCGAGCCGTCGCGCGCAGGCCGCCATCCGTGCCGCGTCGCCATGGCCGCCCAGATCGATCAGGATGTCGATGCCAAGTTCGCGCGCCCGCGACGCCAGCGCCGCGTCGTCGAGCGGTGCCACGTTTTCCCACGAGCGCGCCACCGTGTGGTAGCGCATGGCGATCGGATCGCCTGGCTCCGCGGCGCGCGACAGACAGACAATCTGAAACGCCGCCGGATCGAGATGCTCGATCCCCGCGACCGTCAGCCAGCCGACCGGATGCGTGCGCAACGTGCCCGACAGCAGCCCGACGGTCAGCACGCGGTCGCGGCCCGGAGCTTTGGCGGGAAACGGCAACGATCCGCGTGGCAACACCGCGGCGCAGTCGCGCGCGATGCGCAACAGCGCGGCCCCGGTCACGCCGTCCCGATACGGCATGGCGTTCGCCAACGCCCGCCGCGGCAGCACCGCCTCGGGCTCCAGCGCGATCGCCGCCTGGGTCAGTTCGACCGCTTCGTCCTGCAAGCCCAGACACGCGGTCGCACTGGCGAGATTGCAGACGATCGACGCGTGCGGGCCATGCCGATACAGCACGTCCCGCAGCAGAGCCGCCGCTTCCGCGTGGCGATGCATGCGCATCAACACGGTGGCATGGTCGTTCATCAATCGCGGATCGGTTGGATCGAGCGCCCGCGCCTGACGCAGCGCGATGTCGGCCGCTCCCACGCGGGCGGTGCGGGTCAACACATTCGCCAGCAGCCGGATCGGCTCCGGCGCATCGGGGGCGAGCGCCACCGCGGCCTCCAACGCGTCGATCGCCGGATCCAGCAAGCCCAGCCGATCGAGGATCAGGCCGCGGGCGATGTGCGGCATCGGGTCGAGCGGGTCGCGCGCCGACGTCACCTCCTGCCGCGCGACTTCCTCCGTCCCGTTTCCGGCGGCGAGCGCGGCGGCGACCACCTGGTGCACCAGCGCGAGCGATCGTGGGACCAGGCAACGCGCGCGTGTGAAGGCCGCGAGCGCCAGTGCCGGCTGCGCCATGTCCATATAGGCGCGGCCCAGGGTGGACCACGCATCGGGATCGCCCGGTGCCAGTCCGCAGCAACGCAGCAGCGGCGCCGTTGCATCCAGCGGCGCGCCCGTTTCGATCAGCAAAGCGCCGAGCGCGAGCAACGCCGGCCGGCGGTTCGGGTTCAACGTCAGCACGGCGCGATACGCCTCGGTCGCCGCCGCGCGCTCGCCCTGAGCACGCAGGCTCTCGGCCAGCCGCGCCAGCGGTTCATCCCAGTCCGGCAGGCGCGCGGCGAGCCGCCGCATCAAATCCCGTGCGCGCCCGGTCTCCCCGGCGCGGTCGAGGTCGATCGCGTGGTTCAACAGGCTCGCGGGCGAGGGCTCCGGCAAAACCGCGGCCGCGAAACCGGCCCCGCCGTCAGGCATTG
Organism: uncultured Alphaproteobacteria bacterium; assembly: GCA_963719675.1. Taxonomy (GTDB): domain Bacteria; phylum Pseudomonadota; class Alphaproteobacteria; order Acetobacterales; family Acetobacteraceae; genus Rhodopila. The sequence continues at coordinate 47,731 of CAVRDN010000113.1, forward strand.
GCAAACCGGCTACGCCGTCGGGCATCGGCGAACCGGCTACGCCGTCGGGCATCGGCGAACCGGCCCCGCCGTCAGGCATCGGCGAACCGGCTGCGCCGTCGGGCATCGGCGAACCGGCTACGCCGTCAGGCATCGGCGAACCGGCTGCGCCGTCAGGCATCGTCGCGCGGACGCTCCAGCACGGCGATCAATCCGGCGACCGGACCGCCCGCCTCATACCGCAGTGTTTCTCGATCCAGCGCCAGGCAGCGAAAGCCCAAATTGTCGGCGGTCGCGGCGATGTGGCTCGCCGCATGGGCATGGCGTCCCAGGCGTCCGAGCGCCCAGTACCCGTTGCCGGGAACGACGCCGTCGTGATCGGGGAGCAGTTCCTCGACGGAGAAGATGAAGCGGCCGCCGGGTCGCAGACGCTCGCGAACCGCGCTCAACATCTCCTCGAGCGGGCCGAAGTAGCACATCAGATCGGCGGCCAGGATCAGGCGCCAATGAACAGTGTCGTCGCGCAACGCGGCGGGCAGGCGGGCTTCCCGCAACGTCGCGTACAGTGCTTTGGCCCGCGCCTGTTCCAGCATGCGCGGTGAAACGTCGAGGCCGGTGAACGGACCGATCGGCAGATCGGACAGCGCGAGCGCGACCAGCCCGGTACCGCATCCGAGATCGAGCACCGGGCCGATGTTGGCCGCCGCCGCGAAGTCGATCACGTGACGCCGGATCAGGCCGGGAATACGATACCCGAGCTCAATGATATGCGCTTCGAACCGGTCCGCGTCGCCGTCGAACAGCGTGCGGATGAAATCGTTCGATTGGCTCGGCGTGGTGGGGCCGACACCGGTGGGGGTGCCAGAGGGAGCGACGCGAGGGAGCGACGCCAAAGGGAGCGACACCAGAGGGGGCGACAGCGGCGGTCGCGGTGGCGAGATGCCGGATGTGCGCGTCGCCGGGCGCCAGCTTCAACGCGTCCTTGTAGGCCAGCGCGGCGTCATCGTGCCGACCCAGGCCGGACAACGCGTGGCCTTTCAGGCCGAAAGTGCTGGCGTCCGCCACGCCGTCCACGCGCGCCTCCTCCGCGATACGATCGGCTCGCGCGAAGTCGCGGCGGCGGATGCAAAGCAGGATGGCGGCGTTCCGTAGCGCCCCCGCTCCCGGCACCAGCCCGATGCCCTCCAGCAGCGTTGCCAGCGCCGCCTCCATGTCCCCGCTCGCGATCAGCGATTGGCCGAGCATTTCGCGATACGCGACATCGCCCGGAGCCGCGGCGACCGCTTCCCGCAGGCATGCGACAGCGTCGGCGACCCGGCCGAGCCGCAGCAGCAGTTCGCCCAGTACCGCCTTGGCGCCGGCGTCGTCGCGGTCCAGCACCACGGCCTCGGCGGCGTCACGAACCGCGCCCTCCAGATCGCCGGTGCGGCCACGCAACTCGGCGCGACATTTTCGTAGTCCGGAATGATCCGGCTCCGCGATGACCGCGCGATCCAGATCCCTCTCCGCGTCGTCGAAATGTCCTTCGCTCAGCGCCAGCCGGGCCGCGAGCACCGACAGGCCCGAAGACGGGCGCGCCAGCCCGCGCGCGGCGGCCAGCAAGGGGCGCGCGGCACCCGGACGACCCTGATCGATCAGTTGCGCGACACGTTTCATCAAGGTGTCGGCGTCGATGTTCTCGTGTGTGTGATCCATTGACCTCGTCGCCTTTTTTGGCTGGTCGCGCAGCGCGTTTCACGGATTGCCGGACAAACCCTCGGCGATGTGCTTGTTGATCGTGATCAGGAAGTCGAAGTTCGGTTCGTCGGAATCCATTTCCCGCTGCACGGTGCGGCCGATCGAAATCAGCCCGCCGCGGGTCTCCGCGGGCAACGGATTGTCGCTGTCGCGCACCAAATCCGCGACCGCCATCCACAGCCGCCGGTTATCCGCCAGCGCCCTGACCCGCGCGATCGGACCGCCTTGCCGTGCCGCCTGCAGGCGGGCAATCACGAGGTGGAAGATATCAGCCTCTTGCTGACGTACGGTCCTGTTGACCGAGGCGACCGCGTACGCGCGCGACGCCAAATTCAGGTTAGACATGAGCTTCACTGATCCTTTCGGAAGTTCGAGATGAAACCGAGGGCACGAAGGCCGCCTGCGCCGGCACCGATCGGCCGAGTACAGTGTCTTCGTGATTGATGATCCGCCGCGTGAGTTTCAGTGCGAGGTAGCAATTGTCCGCCGCCGCCGCCGCTTCCGCCCGGTCCAGGATTTCCCGCGCCAGGTCCGAGGTCGTCGCCGCCTTGAACGCGACGATCAATTCGTGCGCGGCGATCGAGTCCGTCATGACGCTCTTCTTCCTCGCCCACATAAGCGGTCTGCAGCGCGAAGTAGATCCGCCGCGCCGGCGTGTCGGCCTGCTCCGGCGTCATGATCTGCTTGCCGAACATGAACCGCGCCTTCGCCACCAGTTCAATCCGCGACCGCGTACGGAAACGCACGAGGGCGCCATTGATGATCATCGCCTCACCTGGGCGAAGCTCTAAAACCAATCCGACATGCGCATTTCCCGCTCCGTTCGGGCCGCCGGCGAGTGGGACGTCATCCCGCTCGCCATGAAGGCCATCGATGAATTACTTGAACAAGTTCAACAACGCCGCCGGCGCCTGGTTGGCGATCGACAGCGATTGCGTGCCAAGTTGCTGGCGAATTTGCAGCGACTGCAACTGCGCGGCTTCCTGCGCCAGATCGGCGTCCACCAGCGAACCGATGCCGGTGTTCAGCGCGTCGATTTTGTCGCTGTTGTAACTGACCTGGTTGTTGACGTAGTTGGTCTCCGAGCCCACGGTATTCAACGCGTCGCTGACCGAGTTGAACTGATTGAGGAACGTTCCGGTCGCGGTGATCAGCGCCGCGACCGTCGCGGCACCCGACAACAGGGTCGTCGCCGTAAAACTGATGGCATTGAACATCGCCGATCCGCTGAAGGTAGCGATGCCATATGTCGATCCGGATTTATTCCGCGCGACCGCGACCCGGCCGAATGTGCCGTTGCTACCGGTCAGATCGCCGACCAGGGTCTTGCCGTCATAGTTCGCATCCTGAATGAACGTCTTCACGTTCGCCAGCATCGACGTGTATTGCGCGACGTAATTGGTCCGGTCCGCGCCGGTCACGCTGCTGTCGCGCCAACTTCACCAGCACATCCCGCATGCTGGTCATGGTGTTCGAAATGTTGTTCAGACCGGACATGGTCGTCGCCAACAGACCTTGCGAATTGCCCAGCTGTTGATTGGCGCTGGTCAGCGCGCCCGACGGTGGAGCGAATGCCCTGCGCGATCGCGTAAGCGGCGCCGTCATCGACCGCGTCGGCGACGCGATAGCCTGTCGAAACCTGCTTTTGCACAGAGTTCAACATGCGAGTTGGTGGCATCCAACGATTGCAACGCGATCATCGCGCTTTCGTTGGTATTAACGGAGTTCATGGGCATGGCTTGTTACCTTACCTTGTCGAGCGTTCAGTCGTACCCGGGTTTTGCCGGGGAATGACGACGACCATGCCGTAAACTCCTTAATAAAACGTGAACAACCCCCATGACGTTATCAACCCACCGGAAGAAATTTAGCCAGCGACATGCCATCCGCCGCGCCAATCAACTGATACGATTCCTCCAATTGCGTTTGCGTGAGTGAAAGGTTGGTCAACGTCGATGCCATGTCGACGTCCTGCGCGTTGGACAATTGGCCGGTCAGCACGGTCTGCCGTATCGCTCAATGTCGTGCTGAGCGCGGTCAGGTTGGATTGTTGCTCTCCCAAAATACCGACGTCTGTCGACATCGCCGTTATTGCGCCCGTTACACTCGTTTGTGTGTCAGCGACCAGTCCGCGAAGTTCGGATCGCTCGCCTGCGTGCTGCTGAGCGACCCGACCGTCGCCAAAGCGCGCATCAGATCGAGCATGTATGAACCGGTCGTCGAGCTTCCCACCGAAACCGCGCTGGTATTGCCGCTCGCGAGCAACCCGATGGTTTGCGACTGCCCGTCGCCGGTCGAGACCGAAGGCGGCGACAGCGCGCGGTGGGCTGCGACAGGTAGCTGGCGAAAACGGCGAGGTGCCGGCGGCGTTGGAGCTCGCGATCGTCAACGTCGCCGCCACGGTCGCCGCCGCATCCGTTGGCGGTACAGGCCGCCCACCGCGGCGGAGATTTGCGTGTAGAAATCCGGACGACGTGATTTGATCCGGGTCGGGTACCGGCGGGTTCGACAGAGTCCTGGCCGGCGAACACGTAAACGCCGCCGTACTGGGTGTCCAACAAATCCCCGATCTGGCGCCAGAGCGCTACGCGCGTTGCCGGCCACGGTATCGACCTCGGCCGGCATCGAGGCCGGTGCAGGTTGGGCATTTCCGCCAGCCAGATTCGCCGCGATCGAGCCGATCTGCGTCATCGCGTTTTGCGTCACGCTGGCCGGCCCGCTGGCGGCGGCGATGTTGCTTTGCGCGACCTGCAGACCGTCGATCTGCGGGCTCAACTCCAGCGCGATCGGCGCGGTGCCGGTCAGTCCGGCGTAGGTGTTGGCGATCAGGCCGCTGCTGGCCTGTTCGGTGAGCGTATCGAAACTCTTCTTGATCTGGGTCAGGCCGGCGGTGAGTTCGCCCAACGCCGGAAATCCGATGCCGGATACCGTCCGCGCTCATTGCACCACCTGCTACAACTGCGTGAACATCGCCTGCACCGTGGCTGATGATTCTCGCGTTGGCGCCATAGGCGTTCTGCAAGCTCGATCATGTATCGACATCTCGGTATCCATGTTCACGCCCGAGACGTTGTGCGAGGTTGTCGTTCAGCGTGGTCTGCACCGCCTGCTCGGTGCTCAACTGACCGGTGGCGGCGGCGCTGACCGCCGCCTGCGCGGAGACCACCGCGGTGGCGTTGTCGGCCAGCGTCGCCGGCGCGGCGTAGGGGGCGCTCAGCGTGCCGTCGGGACCAAGGCCCGGAGGTGTGCGCCGGCCGGCTGGGCACTCCGGTCTGGGCGTGCGCGCCGAACGCGAAGTCGAGCACGCGGTTGATCAGCGTGGTGAACCCGGCGGGACCGCCCGCCGGGTTGGCGGTGAACGCCGACGCGCCGGTGGGTGAGCCCGCGATGTCCTGGGTGCCGTCGCGCACCAGCGCCAGCGTTGGCGGTGACCGCCGGATTGACCTGGATCTCCGACGCGAAGCCGACATAGCCCGACTGCGCCGGCGTCCCGCCGCCCGCCGGCACGTTGCCGTTCGGATCGGTGAACAATGTCAGCCCCTGCGCGTCGAACCGCGTGGCGAGCGAATTCGGAAAACTCGTCGAGTTCGCCCTGAAAGGTCGGCAAGGTGGTGTCGCGCAACGCGATGTCGGAGCCCAGCCGGCCGCCTTGCAACTGGTTGGTGACGTCGATGCCGCCGACCGTGATCCCCGGGATCGTGCCGCCCGCGTACGAAGCGCCCGCGCCGATCGTCGCGCCGCTGGTTTGCACCGGGTTGGCGCCGGGTTGCGTCGATAGCTGCGGTGCCCGAGGTGGTGGTCACGATCAGGTCGCCATTCGGTTGCGCGAGCGTCCTGATCCCGACCAGCAGACTGAGCGCGTGCACCGCCTGGTCGCGCTGGTTCTCCAGATCCGCCGAGGACTGGCCTTGCACCCGCGCGGTGATGATTTGATCGCTTAACGAACCGATCTGGCTGAGGTCGGTGTTCATGCTCGTCACGGCGGAGACGATGTCGTTCTGCGCGGACTGGCGCTGTTGCGTGTAGCCGTTGCTCAAGGCATTGACGGCGCCGGTCAGGTTGCCCGCCGCCGAGACCACCGCGGATTGCTGCGCGGCGCTGGAGGGATCGCCCAACAAGGTGGAAAACGCCGACTGCACCTGCCCGAGCAGGCTGCCGAGATCGTTGCCCGCGCCGGGGGAGCCTTGCAGCGCGTCGATCGTCTGCAGGCTGGTGGTGGTCGTGGTCAGGCCGGACACCGTGGTGTCCTGCTGAAACGCCGCTTGTTGCAAAGCCAGATCGATCGCCCGCGTCGCCGCCTCGGTCCGCACGCCCATCGCCTGCGAGCCGGCGACCAGGCTTTCCTGGTTCGGCGTCTCCAGACTGTAGTCCGGCGTGCTCGCGTTGGCGACGTTGTTCGATACCAGGCCCAACTGGGTATTGATGTTGGCGAGGCCTCCGGTGGCGATCGACAGGGCGCCTTGCAGGTCCATGCCGGCTTACCGGTCCCGCGCGCCGCTTATTGCTTCATCTCGATGGTCGCCTGCAGCATGTCGTTCGCCGTGGTGATCACTTTTGTGTTCGCAGAGTAGGCCTGTTGCGCGACGATCAACTGGGAGAACTCGGTGGCGATATCGACATTGGAGTCCTTCCACCGAACTGACCACGAGGCTGCCGGCGCCATTGGTGTTCACCTGTTCCGCCAGGGGATCGCCGGACGCGGTGGTGGCGGTGAACGACTGGCCATTCTGCCGTTGCAACGAGTCCGGCGCGTTGAAGGTCACCAGCGGGATCTGGCCGATCGTCCGGGTCTGGCCGTTGTTGTAGTTCACCACGATGTTGCCGTTGGCCTGCGTCGTCACGCCGGCGTAATTGCCGGGGGGCACGCCGTCCTGACTGAGGCCCTCGAAGGTTGTACGTGGTGCCGGCGTACTGCGTGACGCCGGTGGCGCCGCCGTATGTGCCGACATTCAGGTTGACGGTTTGCGGGCCCGAGCCGAAGTCCATCACCATGCTCATCGTCGCCGCCGATCCGGCGGAATATCCGTTCGTGGTGATGTTGCCGGTCACGCTGCCGATCTGGCCAATGGTGCCGGCGGGCACCGCGTTGCCGGTCAGGATCGGGCCAAACTGGACATCCGCGGTGCCCACCGCGGGCGTCGCGGCGTCGGGCGCGGTGACGGTCACGGTCCAGTCGTTGGCGGCGTTCTGCGACCAGCCCAGAGTGACCGTGTGCGCCGTGCCAAGCGCATCGTAGACCGTGATGTCGGAGGAGATCGGCGCCGCCGCGGTGGCGGTCCCGGTGGCCGGCGTGGCCGGTAGATTGGCGGACAGATCGACGTTCGAGGTGGCCACCGGATTGAGCGCGGTTTGCGCGATCTGGATTGGTACCAGCGCGTTCTGGTCGATGATCCCGGTCGCCGGATCGGTCACCCAGCCATTGAGGAACTGGCCCGCGCTGTTGACCATGTAACCCTGATTGTTCAGCGTGAAGTCGCCGGCGCGGGAATAGAATTGCTGCGGATTGAACGTCGGCTGGCCCGCGACGATGCCGGTCTCCTGCGATACCGCGAAAAATCCCTGGCCCGCGATCGCGACGTTCAGCGGGCTGTCGGTTTGCGTGATGGTGCCCTGCACGTCGTTGACGTAATTCGGCCGCGCCACCACCGCGCCCGGGTCGTTGCGGGTCGCGGTACTGGTGGTGAGATAATCGACGAAAGACGTATCGACTCGCTTGAAGCCCACCGTCTGACTGTTGGCGACGTTATCGCTGATGTCGCCGAACGCGTCCGATTGCGCGGTAAGGCCGCTGATCGCGCTGTTCATCGCGCCGAACAAAGACATGGGAGGTTCCTGACTGACTGCCTGGCCCTTCCCACGCAAACCGCGTGCCGACGCGAAAGTGCGTGCGAAACAATGGATTACCGCCGGTGACGCGCGCCGGTACCGACGTCGCTGCAAGCTTTGCCCGGCAGGTTCTGCCGGGGACCACGTTTTGGGGACCGCCGTTATTGTTGTCGCACCCGCTCATTCAGGTTAACGTCCCGGAAAGCCGTGCAAAGTTGCTTCATATGTGACGAATTCCGTGAGGAGGGACACGCGATGGCATTGGTCTTTATCGCCGGGCATGGGCGGATGGTCATGGGAGACCCGGATATCACCGTTCCCGACAAAATCTCCGTCGCCTGGGCGGTGCCCGCGAAATGCAGCAGTAATCCACGAATCAGCCGAAACATGATCGCCGGACGCAACGGCGGCGTGACCGACGTCGCCAACAGTGGTCAAAAGTACAACGAGCACTGGCTGGTGCCCGACGGCCCCGAAAACATGGTTTTGAAGGCGAGGGACCTGGTCAACGCCCTGGCCGGCAAACAGGGGTATGAGGGCACCCGGGTTCTCCCGCCCGCCTCCTATTGGCTGCTGCAACCACGTGCCAATAACGCGGTGACGCTCAGCGCGATTCTTAAATTCCTCCTCGAAAAGATTCCTGGCCGGGAACACATCGACGTCATGTGGACGTGCTGCCGGTCGCCCATTGGTCAGCCGGGCCTGTGGTCCGCGAAAATCGACCTCGAGTCCGAAGTCATACACGGTGCAGACGAAAACCAGCGCCGAGAAGATTGGCGATCCCATGGAACCGGGAGATTTCGGCTCCGACAACTCGAAGGAGGGCTTCGCCATCAATCTGTTCAAGGCCGCTGACGGGACCGTCACGCTGGTGAATGCCGCCGATACCGCCACGATGTTGAACCGGGCGACGTGGGTCGGCTACCGGGGCGGAAAAACCGAAAGCGTCGTATTGCCGCAGGGCAATCTGAAAAATGTCGATATTCTGGCCCACTACGTCATCACGCAAAAGCTTCCCAATTAACCGCCAGCCCAGCAGGCGACCGCTCTCAGCGGCCGCCCGGTCCGGCGCGATCGATCCTGCGGCTTCCGCCCCTCAGTCCGGATCGCGTCCGCGCACGGCGGCGTAGCCGCTGCCGAACGCCGCATCCCGCTTCTGAAACGCCGACTTGACCCCGTGCTCGCGCATATGCGCCTTGAACGCCACCGCTTTGGGCGCCAGGTGGCCGCGCGCGTCGATCTCGGCGCCGATCCGTTGCAGCGTGCGCGCGCCCATCAGTTCCAGTCCCAGATTGACCAGCCGCTTGTTGGCGGACAGCAGATGCGGATCCACCAGGCCCATGCGATCGGCCAGCCGCATGACCTCGGTTTCCAGTTGCTCCGCCGGATACGACTTCAACGCCAGCCCGATCTCCGCCGCGTCCTTGCCGGTGAGGCTGTCGCCTGTCAGCAACAGGCGTTTCGCCCATTGCGGGCCGCAATGATACAGCCACATGCTGCCGGGCGGCGTGCCCAGATCGCGCACCGGCGGAAATCCGATGCGCGCGTCGTCGGCGACGATGATCATGTCACAGAACCACGCCAGTTCCGTGCCGATGCCGATGCACGTCCCGTGCACCTGGGCGATCACCGGCTTGTGCATATCGAACAGCTCGACGCGCAGCTTCTGCCCCTGCTCCAGCCGCCACACGTCGTCGTCGATCTCGGCGCGTCCGCGATACTCCGGACCGCGCCCGGAGGAGAATTCGTTCAGATCCGCGCCGGCGCAAAAATGCGGACCGGCGCCGCGCAGCACGACGCAATGCACGGGGTTATGTTCGTCGGCCTCCTTCAGCGCGGCGTTCAGTTCGCGCAGCAGCAGGCCGCTGAGCGCATTGCGCCGCTCCGGCCGGTTGAGGGTCACGATGGCGGTGGTGCCTTTGACCTCATAGGCGATTTGCTCGAATTGCATTGTTTCCTCCGTTGGCCCAGGCTTGGGGGCTGGTTTGGATCAGAGGCAAGGATCGCGCCGGGGGCAAGAGTGCGGCACCCAGGCGTGACGAGACCGGAGGGACTTTCATGAAAATCGCGCGCATCGAGACGTTCCTGTTCGACCCGGGCCTGGCGAAGAACCTGCTGTTCTGCCGCGTCGAGACCGAAGTCCGGCGTGCATGGCTGGGGCGAGGCCTACGTCACGCCCGGCAAGGAACAGGTGATCGAGCATTTGTTGCAGGTCATGGCGAAATACATGATCGGCCGGAGCGCGCATTCGATCCGTCACAGCGCGCAGGTGATCTTCGACGATTTCGCGATGCGGCGCGCGTCGCTGGATTTGCTGTCGGCCTGGAGCGCGATTGAAATCGCGATGTGGGACATCGTCGCCAAGGCCGCCGGCCAACCGCTGTATAACATTCTGGGCGGCCCCTCGCGCGAACGAGTCGAAAGTCTACGCAAACGGCTGGTCCTCCGGCACCGCGAGCATCGAGGAAAATCTGGAGCGCGCGCTGAAAGTCAAAGAGGCCGGCTTCACCGCGCTGAAATGGGACCCGTTCCCCGGCCCATGGCGCAACTTCATCCACCGCGAGGACGAGGACCACGTCGTTCGTTACGTTCGCCGCATGCGGGAAACCCTTGGTCCGGACTTCGGATTGCTGGTCGAGGTGCACCGCCGGCTGGCGCCGATGCACGCCGTCCGTATCGGTCAACGCCTCGCCGAGTTCGACATCGGCTGGTACGAGGAACCGTGCCTCTGCGACAACATCGAACTGGTCGCCGAAGTACGGCGCGCGCTGCCAGGCGTGCCGATCGTGACCGGCGAGGCGATTTATTCGAAGGAGGCGTTCACCCAGGCGTTGGCGGCGCGCGCGGCGGATATCATTAATCCGGATATTTGCAACTGCGGCGGCATCGGGGCGATGCTGGATATCGCCGCGATGGCGCAGCCGCACGCGGTGGCGATGGCGCCGCACAACTACAATTCGACGTTGGTCGGGCTGGCGGCGACGGTGCAGTTGTCGGCGGTGATCCCGAACTTCTGGCTCGCCGAGTGCTTCATCAACCTCAAGCCCGCGTGCGACGAAATCGCCATCCAGCCGTTGACGGTGAAGGACAGCTTCGTCGAACTGCCGACCACGCCGGGACACGGGATCGACATCGACGTGGCGAAGTTGCGCGCCAGGCCGTATCGCGACATGGGCACCCGCACCGGCAAGGCGCTGCGCAGCTACACCGAAGAGTTTCCGCGCAAGCACTATCAGGTCGCCGCAACTCGCACGGGGTATTGAAGGGCTTCGTGTGTCCCGGCCCTTGACCCGTTCCCGCCGCTCTGATCCCCTGCCGTTGGGCCGAAAGCGCCAAAGGGGAGACGCCGCATGCGGATTCATAACCTGTTCGAGGACGAAGCCGGCGTTTCGCATTTCCGCGATATCGAGGTGGCGTGGGAAGAGTTGCGCCAGTCCAACAAATTCTCCGCGCGCCAGCCGGCCTCCGGCATCGTGTTCCGGGAGACCACCAAAGACTACACGGTCGATTGGCATCCCGCGCCGCGCCGCCAGTACGTGATCAATCTCGACGCATCGGTGCACATCACCGCCGGCGACGGTGAGACACGCTTCATCGGACCAGGCGAGGTCGTGCTCGTCGAAGACACCACCGGCAAAGGCCACATCTCGAAGTTTGTCGGCGGGGCCATGCGCCGCTCGATCTTCGTGGCACTGGATTAAGGCGGCATCCCATGTATCTCAACAAATTCGCCGAGGGTTCCACACCCGAGGACATGACCACAACGGACGAATTTCGCTCCCTCCTCACCAGCGCCGCCGAACTGGGCATACCCCACGATCCCGCGATCTCATACCGATCGAGCAACATCGTGTTGCGCCGGCATCGCTTTCATTTCCTGGAGTGGGGCGACCGCGACGCGCCGCCGATCGTGTTGCTGCACGGCGGCCATCAATCGGCGCACTCGTGGGATCTCGTCAGTCTGCATCTGGCACAACGCTATCATGTGCTGGCGCTGGACCAGCGCGGCCATGGCGACAGCGAGTGGGCGCGCGATGTCGAGTATACCAATCACACGATGTCGCTGGACGCGCTGGCGTTCCTCGACGCGATGGGACTCGAGAAGCCGATCCTGATCGGACATTCGATGGGCGGGCGTAACAGCATGCTGCTGACGCGGCAGCAGCCGTCGCGCCTGCGTGCCCTGGTGATCGTCGATGTCGGCCCCGAACTGTCCGACCGCGGCCGCGCCGCGATCGCCGGATTCGTGCAGGAGAATCAGGAGTTCGAGAACCTCGAACACTTCGTCGAGAACGTGCGCAAATACGACCCGTACCGCCCGCGCGAACATATCGAGCGGACCGTCCGCTACAACATGCTGCAACGCGCCGACGGCAAATTCGTCAGCAAGTGCGACTCGAACCCGCGGCGCCTCGGCATCGTGCGCGGGCAGGGTCCGCTGGAGAACATCACGCTCGAGGACGCCGGCGCGTTCCATCTGCCGGTGCTGCTGATCCGCGGCGAACGGTCGAACATCCTCGCTCCCGACGCGGCGGAGCGCTTTCGCGATGCCCTCCCGAACGGCCGCCTGATCACCGTGCCCAACTGCGGCCACAACGTGCACGGCCAGAACACACTCGGCTTCATCGGCGCGCTGGGGGAGTTCCTGCCGACCCTCGCCTGACGGAGCTTCGCCGGCGATCGCTTCACCGGTGAAAGCATGCTGCGAACATTCGCGGCGTATGCCGGAGGCATGCAGCTCAGTACACCCGATCAGCCCAGAATTCCCGGCGACGCGGCGCTGAGATCGCCGCTCCGGCGCGGCGACCCGTCGCCCATCGCCGGAGCCACGAGCGCGGCGGCGCGCGCCCTGGATCCCGCCGTCGTGATCGCGTTCTGCCTGACGTTCGTTCTCGTGCTGTGCCTGCCGCCGATCCTCAACGACGGCGACACGCTCTGGCAGATCCGCACCGGCGGCTGGATCCTCGACCATCATGCCATCCCGGCGATCGATCCGTTTTCCTACACCGCCGGCGACCGGCCGTGGTTCGCGCATGAGTGGCTCGCCGAGACCCTGATGGCGCTGGCCTGGCGGAGCGGCGGGATGCAGGGCGTGATGGTCCTCGCCGCCGCCGCCGCGGGATTGACCGCCGCCGTGCTGCTGCATCATCTGAGGCGGCTTCTCCCCGGTCTTTACGCCGTCCTGGCGCTGATCGTCGCGCTGGCCAACGCCGCGCCGTCGATGCTCGCGCGGCCGCATCTGCTGGCGTGGCCCTGCCTCGTGCTGTGGACCGGCGGCCTGATCGCCGCCCGGGCGAAGCGCGCCGCCCCGTCCTTCGCGTTGCTGCCGGTGATGCTGCTGTGGGTCAATCTGCACGGCAGCTTCATGGTCGGCCTGCTGCTGCCCGCCGCTTTCCTGCTGGAGGCCGCGTTCGACCCGGCCACCGATCGTCGCTCGGTACGAGCATGGGCCGCGTTCATGGCGGCATCGTGCGCCACGGCGTTGCTGAACCCGGATTTCCTCGCCGGCGCGCTGTTCCCGTTCCACATGCTCGGCATGCACAGCCTGACCTGGATCGGCGAGTGGGAGCCCACCGATTTCAGCCGTATCCAGCCGTTGGAGCTCATGATCCTGGCCGGTCTCGGCCTCGGACTGTCCGGCAAGGTGCGCCTGCCGCCGGTTCGGCTGCTGCTGTTGCTCGGCTTGATCCACGGCGCGCTGGCGCATTCCCGGAATGAACAGCTTCTGGGTCTCGTGGGCGTGCTGATCCTCGCCGAGCCGCTCGGCGTCAGTCTCGCGCGCGGGCCCGCCGTTCCGTTGACGGCCGCGTGGCGAGGCCTCGCCGGCGCCGCGATACTCCTCGCCGTCATCGGGCTGGGCGGTCGTCTGATCGTGCCGCTCAGCCCGGAGCGCACCGGCGCCGCGTTCGCCGAAACGCTCGATCGGGTTCCCTCGGCGATCCGCGCGACGCCTGTGTTGAACGCGTATGCCGTCGGCGGCGACCTGATCTTTCAGGGGCTGCGACCGTTCATCGACAGCCGCGCCGATCTGTACGGCGACGCGTTTCTGACCCAGGTACCGGCAACTGGAGTCGCCCGACCGCGCAACGCTCGACCGGGTGCTGGCGGCGTACAAGGTCGGCTGGACGATTTTCCCGTCCGGCGACCGGATTGTGTCGCTGCTGGACCGCGAACCCGGCTGGCGGCGGCTGACGGAGAGCAACGGGCTGGTGATCCACGTCCGCGCCGATCCGGACCCGCGCTGACGCAGGCGAAGGAATGACATCCCGCCGGCGAGCCATCCTGGCCGGGCCTCCAGATGACCGGCCAGGAGGGTTCCGGCTACCGGCCGCGACGGAGAGAGAACGGCTTGCCGGTCCGGGCGATCAGGTGCGCGGCCCCGCCGCGTTGCCCGCGGGGGGATAGTACTGCGGGGCCTCCCGCCGATCGAACATCCCGTAATCGCGGATCACCCGCACCTGCCGGTGGCGCGTATCCACGCCAGCGAGCCGGCCGGGCGCCCATGCCCCCGCCGCCGTCGCGTCACGCCATGATGCCAGGATCAGCAGCTTGCCCGGGTTATAGATGCTCTCGTACACCTCCCGATCGACCAGACCGTCGGTTGTCTCGCGCAAGCCCAGCGCCGCCAGCGCATCGGCACCAGGCCCGGCGTCCGGCTTCTGCCCGGGCGTCGCCCCCACCGTGGCCCCCTGGAGCGGCCGAAGCTCGCTGAGAGTGACGACCTTCGCGAGCCCGGTCTCCGTTTCGTCGAACCGGCTTTGCGTCAGGACCGAGCCAGCCCCGGTATCCGCCGTCACCTCGCCGACCCGCAGGTGGTAGTCGCGGAAGATCTCCGAACGGCCCTTTGCCTGAACCTCATGATGGCTCTCCAGCGTGCGCCACCGGATCACCGCCTTTTCGTCGCGCCAGAATGACAGCGACAGCACCCGAGCCGGGTTCGCCGTGCCGGCGAAGCGCTCGACGTCGAGGAACCCGTCGATCTTCTCGAGCCGAGGCTTCAGGAACGCGGCGAGACCCAGATAGTCCTCACGGCGTTCCGGCTTCGGTTCGACCTCGAATATGACCGCGAACATGCGCTTTCCTCCGATTGCCGATGGGCGCCTGGCCAATGGGCGCCTGAACTATCTGGTCTGGCGGTTGCCGTTGGCGGGCGCGATCCGCCGCTGCGTCCGCGCGCGGCTCAGCCGCGGCAGGCGTTGGTTTCGTCTCCGCGAAGGAACGTCTCCGTCTCACGGTACAGCGCGTGCCGGTTCGCTTCCAGATGCATCAGATGCGTCGCCCGGCCGATTTTGATGTCGCGCCGCTCGGGCGACCCCGCCAGCGCGTCGAACAGCCAGGCCGCGTCGGCATCCGTGCACAGGTTGTCCCACTCGCCGCGCACGATCGCGACCGGTGCCCGGACCAGCTCAGGATCGTAGGGAAAGGCACCAGCCCAGCAGTCGAAGATGTCCTGAAACGGGCCGCTCGGGACTTTGACGGAGGCCGGCGAACGGCTCCGGCTGAGGCTGTCGCAATCGAGATAGCGTTCGCCCCACGCCTCGAAGTGGCGGCGCGACAGGACGGGCGTCGAACCGGCCGGGACCGTCTCGGTGAACCGGTCCCATTGGTCCTTGAGCGTAATCAGCCGCCAGCCGGGCAAACGCACCGGGTCCGTCTTCGGCGGCCGGCGCGCGATGGGCCCGAAGAACACCATGCGATCGACCAGGTCCGGACGGCGCCCGGCGAAATGCCCGGCCACCAGCGAGCCCCAGGAATGCGCGATCAGCGACACGCGCGGCACCCGATGCCGGTCGCCAATGAACCGCATCGCGTGCTCCAGTTGGAGGCTGGCGTCCGCGGTTCGGCCGAGCGGCGCCTGGCCCTCCGCCGGTTGGTCCATGCCGGGCAGCGGATCGGAGAACCGGTCGAAGCCGTGGAAATCCAGGCCCCAGACGTGAAAACCGGCGGCGCACAGGGCGTCGCGCCACGACAGCCCGCCGAACCGGTGGGCCACCGACAGCGCCGAACCGAAGGTACCGCCGTGCACGTACAGCACCACGCGATCCGGCCCGGCGCTGGGCCGCGCCGGCGGCAGATAGCGTAGGAATAAGGTTCGCCCAGGGATGGGGGAGGCGATCCGGACGTGGTGCTCGGCCGGGTCGAGGTTCGCCGCGTCCGGTTTCCGGTCGGCCGGGTCGGTTGCGATCATCGCGCGCTCCTTGGTTCGTCTCGCGACAGAACCTGGGGCGC
This sequence comes from uncultured Alphaproteobacteria bacterium, assembly GCA_963719675.1. Lineage (GTDB taxonomy): Bacteria > Pseudomonadota > Alphaproteobacteria > Acetobacterales > Acetobacteraceae > Rhodopila. Next base: position 63,502 of record CAVRDN010000113.1, read on the forward strand.
GCGGGACGCTTTGTCCGCGGCGAACGCTTCGGCCGCGGGCGAAGTGTCGAGCCGTCCGGCCCCGCATCCGCCGGCCCCGCATCCGCCGGCCCCGCATCCGCCGGGCCCAGGGTTTCGCGCTGCCCGAAACCGGCACGGCGGGTTTCCGCCGCGCGCGTTAGCGTCCGCTTAATCTCTGCCCGATAGGATTTGCATGGTCAGCCAGCCCGTCCACGCGTACCGGGCCCGCTGAAGACGAGCGGAACGTCCGGCCAAGGAGTGCACCATGTTCGGGTTCGATGCCAGGCAACGCGTCCAGGCGCTGGAAGCGGAACTGGCGGCGATCAACCGCTCCCAGGCGGTGATCGAGTTCACACCGGAAGGCACCATCATCACCGCCAACGAGAACTTCCTGCATACGATGGGCTACACGCTCGGCGAACTCGTCGGCGAACATCATGCGCTGTTCATGCCAGCGGCCGAGCGGGAAACCGACGCTTACCGCCAGTTCTGGGCCGCCCTTGGCCGCGGCGAGTTCCGCGCCGCGCTGTTCCGCCGCATCGCCAAGGGAGGCCGCGAGGTGTGGCTGCAGGCCACCTACAATCCGGTGCTCGACGCCGCCGGCAACACCCGCAAGGTCGTCAAGGTCGCGGCGGACGTGACCGCGGCGCGGATCGAAAGCGCCGAGAACATCGGTCAGGTGCGGGCGATCCGGCGCTCCCAGGCGGTGATCGAGTTCGACCTGAACGGAACGATCCTGGACGCCAACGAAAACTTCCTGCGCGCGATGGGCTACACCCTGCCGGAGATCGTCGGACAGCATCACGCGATTTTCGTGGCCCCGGGCGAGCGCGACACCCCGGCTTATCGGGAGTTCTGGGCTGCCCTGGCGCTGGGCGAGTATCGCGCGGCGGAATACCGGCGGCTGGCGAAAGGCGGCCGCGAGGTCTGGCTGCAGGCGACCTACAATCCTATCCTCGACCCCAGCGGCAAGCCGTTCAAGGTGGTGAAGTTCGGCACCGACGTCACCGAGGCTCGGCGGGAGAGCGCCAACAACAAGGGCCAGATCCAGGCGATCCACCGCTCCCAGGCGGTCATCGAGTTCGATTTGGACGGCACGGTAATCACCGCGAACGAGAACTTCCTCGGCACGATGGGATACACGCTGGCCGAAATCACCGGCCGCCATCACGCGATGTTCGTGGAAGAGGGGGTCCGGGACAGCGCCGACTACCGGGCTTTCTGGACCGCGTTGCGGGCCGGCGAATTCCGCTCCGGCGAGTTCCGGCGGATCAGGAAAGATGGTGGCCAGGTCTGGCTGCGCGCGACCTACAACGCGATTTACGATCTGAACGGCAAGCCGTTCAAGGTGGTCAAGTTCGCCACCGACGTGACGCCGCAGGTGGTCGCGCGCGAGCAGTTCACCGAATTGATCGACAGCGTCGCCGCCGCCGCGCACCAGCTCAGCGGCTCGATCACCGAGATTTCATCGACCATGCTCCGCTCGCAGGAGACGGCGGGCAGCGCGGTGCGGCGCGTGGCGGCGGCCGACAGCGCGACCCAGCGGCTGAACACCGCCGCGCAGGCGATGGGCCGGGTCGTGGATCTGATCGCCAGCATCACCCGGCAGATCAATCTGCTGGCGCTCAACGCGACGATCAAGTCCGCCCGCGCCGGCGACGCCGGGCGCGGCTTCGCGGTGGTGGCGAACGAGGTGAAGAGCCTCGCCAATCAGGCCAGAGGCGCCACCGAGGAGATCACCAAGGAAATCGAAGGCATTCGCGGCGTTTCCCACGATGTCGTGGCCGCGCTGTCGGCGATCCGCGAGGCGATCAATTCAGTCAGCACGTTCGTGACCTCGACGGCGTCGGCGGTCGAGGAGCAGAGTGCGGTGACCGAAACGATCTCGACGAACATGCGGACCGCGGCGGAGCGCGCCGGGCACCTGTGGGCGGCGTGACGGAAGGCCGGTCAGCCGGGCCCGCGCCTCCGGCCGGAGTGCCGCGAACCAGGTCGCGGCCGTCTTCGATGGCAGCGGACCTCGATTGGGTCATTGGGCAAAATCGTTGTCGCCAAAGATCGACGCGCGACGCCCACGCCGCCCGAAACCTGCCAGGCGGAAGCCGCTAAGCGGCTACCGGCCGCGGCATCAACCGAGCCGGCTCCGCCGGTACGTGCTCCACGTGGTCCTCCGACGGTTCGCGGATCATGTAGCCGCGGCCCCAAATGGTGCCGATCAGATCATCCGCCCCCGCCACCGCGAGCTTTTTCCGCAACTTGCAGATGAAAACATCGATGATCTTCATCTCCGGTTCATCCATCCCGCCGTAAAGATGGTTCAGGAACGCTTCCTTGGTCAGCACCATGCCCTTGCGGAGCACCAGCAACTCCAGGATCGAGTATTCCTTGCCCGTCAAATGCACTTCCTGCCCATCGACCGTCACCTCCCGGCTATCGAGGTTCAGTTCGATCGCGCCGAGCCGCAGCGTCGGCTGGCTGAACCCTTTGCTGCGCCGGGTGATCGCCTGCATGCGCGCCAGCAGTTCCGACTTGTCGAACGGCTTGGTGATGAAGTCGTCGGCGCCGAGACCGAGGCCCTTTACTTTCGCCTGCGGCCGCGACAACCCGGACAGGATCAGCACCGGCGTGTCGTTGCGCGCGACTCCGCATCCGCCGGACCACCTCATATCCCTCGACATCCGGCAGGATCACGTCGAGCAATACGATGTCGTATTCATAATGCCGGGTCAGCTCGATCGCTTCCTCCCCGGTTTCGGCGTGCTCGACGACGGCGCCGGCGCCTTTCAGCATCAGGGAGACCCCGTGTGCGGCTGTCAGATCGTCTTCCACAAGTAAAACACGCATGTGGCCCACTCCTTAACGACACTTGTGGATATACCACCTATGCGTGTGTATGGCCAAGGTTTTTCTACTACTCATGCGTGTATTTCTCAAAAATCTCTTGTCTGGGCCTGGAGACTTACGGAACAACCAGAAACATGCGGCATTCCGGAGCATGGGAGTTTTTATGAGACATAATAATCTCGTGCAAAAGATGAAGCATGCGGCAGGCGTGCTGCGCGGCATCACACCGCTCGCCATCAGCGGCCGCATCGTCTCGGTCTCCGGCCTGGTGGTGGAGGTGGCCGGGACTCTCCGGCCAGGTATTTGTCGGCGACCAGTTGCATGCTGTGACGGGCGTGACGGAGCGTCGGTCCGCGCCGAGGTCGCCGGCTTCCGCGACGGCCTCGCCCAGGCGCTGCCTTTCGGCCCCCTCGACGGCCTCGGGTCCTGGGCAAACCGCCGCGCTGTTGTCGCGCACCGCCGGATCGCTCGCGGTGTCGGATGGCTGGCTTGGGCCGGGTGGTGGATCCGCTGGGGCGCGCGATGGACGGGAAAGGCCCGGTGCCGATCGGGCCCTCCTCTCGCCCGATCGGCGCCGTGCCGCCGGAGGCCACGAGCCGCGCCCGTCTCGGCGATCGCATCGCCCTTGGGCGTGCGCGCCCTGGATCTGTTCACCACCTGCCGGCTGGGCCAGCGGCTGGGCTTGTTCTCCGGCTCCGGGGTCGGGAAATCGACGCTGTTCGCCATGCTGGCGCGCGCGGCGGTCTGCGACGTCGCGGTCATTGCCCTGGTTGGCGAGCGCGGGCGCGAGGTGCGGGAATTTCTGGAAGACGATCTGGGACCGGACGGACTGGCCCGCTCGGTCGTCGTCGTCGCCACCTCGGACGCGCCCCCGGTGTTGCGACGGCGCGCCGCGTATACCGCGATGACCGTCGCCGAGCATTTCCGCGACCAGGGCAAGTCCGTGCTGTTCATGATGGACAGCGTGACGCGGTTTTGCCTGGCGGCGCGGGAGATCGGGCTGTCGGCCGGGGAGCCGCCGTCGACCCGCGGCTATCCGCCCAGCGTGTTCGCCGAATTGCCGCGGCTGCTGGAACGCGCCGGCCCAGGAGAGGATAAGGGTCCGGGCGCGACCGGCTTCATCACCGCGCTGTTCACCGTGCTGGTCGAGGGCGACGATACCAACGAGCCGGTCGCCGACGCGGTGCGCGGCATTCTGGACGGTCACGTGCTGCTGGATCGCCGCATCGCCGAGGCTGGCCGATACCCTCCGGTGGACGTGCTGCGCTCGCTGTCCCGCGCGGCCCAAGGGTGTCTGACGGAGGAGGAGATGGCTCTGACCCGGCGCGCGCGCGGGATCGTGGCGTTGCAAACGGAGATGGCCGACCTGGTGCGCATGGGCGCCTATCGCGCCGGCACCGATCCGGCGGTGGACGAGGCGTTGCGCGCTTGGCCCGCGGATCGAGGCATTGTTGCGGCAGGACCGCGCGGAGCAGACCGAACTGCTGGCGGCGTTCCAGATGTTGCGGGATGTGCTGGCGCCCGCCGGCGTCTCCTCGACCGGCCCCGCACCGGGCCCGGCCGTCGCCAGTTCGTGACGGGGGCGATCGAATGGGTTTGACGGCAGCCGACCGTTCGCGCGAACGCTCATCCTGGGCCGCCGGTCCTTCCCACATCGCGCCGGACCACGCGGATCGACCGCCGTGCCATGGCCGATCCTGAACTCGCCGCGCTGACCGCGCTACGCCGGTTGCGGCACGTGGAGACGGATGCCGCGCGTCGTGACCTCGGCGACGCATTGACCCGCGAGACCGTGCTGACGGACCAGGACGCCGGGCTGCGGACTGAAATCGACGCCGCTCGTCAGTTTCCGGGGGAATTCGACCGGGATGCGTTCATCGCCTGGTTTGGCCGCAAGCGGGCGGAGCGCGCGCAACTGGCCGACGCCTTGCGCGACGCCGAGGCACGCACCACGACGGCGCGGACCGTCCTGGCACAACGCCGGGTCGCGGAGACAAGCGCCGAGGAAGCGCTCGCGGCCGCCATCGCGTCGCGAGACGCCGACGCGGCGCATCGCGAGCAGATCATGTTGGAGGATGTTTCCCGCACGCTGCGGCGCATGCCCGGCCGCGATCCGGGCAAACGCTTCGACTGAGAACCGGCCGGCTGAGCTACGGCCGCCTCGGGACACGGTGCCGTTGCCCTGAACGTCGTTCCGCCGCCCCACGCGCCGCCTGCCGGATCAAGACGCCAGCCGGTTGCCCTGATCGCGGATCAGGCCATAGCATTCGCAGGCCGCCGCCTCGAGCGCGCGCCGGTTCATGATCTCGATCGAGCCGCGACTGTAGCGGATGAGGCCGGTGGATTGCAGGCGGTTGGCGATCTCACTGATCGAACTGCGGCGCACGCCGAGCATCTCCGACAGCAGTTCCTGGGTCAGCGGCACCATATCGGTATCGATCCGGTCTCTGGTTTGCAGGATCCAGCGCGCCAACCGCTTCTGTATGGGGTGCAGCGCGTTGCATGCCGCCGTAATCTGCACCTGACCGAGCAACAGGTCGTTGTAGCGCACGATGAGTTCGCGCAGCGTCTCGCTGGTCTGGACAGCGCGGCGGAATGGCCCGGCCGAGATGCGGGCCGCGACGAGCGGCACCTGTACAACCGCCCGGGTCAGAGGAATATGCGCGCCCAGGCCGGCCATCGCGCCGACGACTCCCTGGGACCGACGGTGGCGGTTTCCACGCCCTTGCCGTCCGCCATGATCGCGAGCAGGGAAATCATTCCAGTGTGAGGAAACCAGACCCGGTCCGCTTCCTCTCCCGGCTCACTGAGCACGGTTCCTTGCTCGAGAGAAACGATCGAGATCGAGGGAACAAGTCTCTCAAGATCCGCCTGGGGCATTATGCTCAACAAGCGGTTGGCCGATAGATCAACGCCTTCCGTATTCACCACGGTTCCCTTTGCCCAGCCGGTTGGGCTTAAAACCGCAGTTGGTTTGATCTGGCGCTCCGCCTGCGCGCCCCCCTGAAGCTCGTTGTATATGTATATGCATTGTGACGGCTGTCTGCCTGTTTCCCGACACAACCCCGGTGTGAAGCGTCGGGCGGCGCAATCAAAAATATGGTATGGGTTCAGTATGTTGCGTCCGTAAACAAACCATTACGCCTGATTTACGACGATCGGGCCGGTCCGAACAGCGGATAATTGTCTGGTGCCGGCACACTTTTGGCGCGCGGCTGCCCGGCCGCATCCGCGATTGGACAACCGGAAGTTGGGGCATGGTGCGCGCGCTCGCCGATGGCGAGATTCCACTGTGAACTCCCCTAAATCCCGTGCGGGCCCGAAACTGTGGGCCAGCACGGATTCTGGCGGCTCGCTGAATATTCCGCCACATATCCCGTTATGCCCGGAGCCCGACAGACGTCGTCCTGACCGAGAGCGTAAAATTTCGCCGGATCAAGCGGTTCAACGAGAGGGACTGCCAGGAACGTTTTCCGCCTGACGATCAGTCCCGCGAGGGTCCGGGCATGCGCAAGCTCCCCAATCGCCGACCATCGAACAGCACACAAGGCCGTCGGACGCCGGGTGGCGGGCCGGGGCGACCGGACTGGCGGTGACCGGACTGGCGCAGCCTCTGGCGCATGCCTCGATTCGTGCGTTCGACCCGATACCCGACTGCGTGATCGTGATCGACGCGGCCGGCCGCATCCAATACTTCAGCCGAGAGGCCGAGACATTGTTCGGCTATCCGGAGCCTGAGATCGCCGGCCGCCACATCGGCTGCCTGTTGCCGACCGCCGATCGCGAACGGCACTTGCGCGACTTCGGCCAGCACGCCGCGACCGACGGACTGCCGTTCGACGCGGCCGAATTTCTCGCCGTTGGGCGGCGCCGCGATGGTGGGACGTTCCCAATGGGCCTCACGATCCGTCAGGTGCGATTGCGCGGCGAACAGCTTTTCACCGCCGCGATCCGCGACGCATCGGTGACCGCGGATCGCCGGCGCGACCGCGACCACGTGTGCGCGGAACTGGAGACAGTGCGGCCAGGTGCGGACATCGACCACCTCGCGACGGTGCTCATTCAGACACTGGTCCGCCCGCTGGCGGCGATCATCGACGAGTTCAGCGCCGCGGCAGCGCCGACCAGCAACGATCGGGCCCATGCGGACCTGGCGTCGGCGCTGCTGGTGGAGGTCGCCGAGCGCGCCGCCCGGATGATCGTGCATCTACGCGCCGCCGGCGATCAGCGCGGCATCGCGCCGAGGGTCGAGAACCTGTCCGACACGCTCGCTCAGGCGCGCGACCTGGCGTTGGCCCGGTGCGACCACGCGGCGAGCGTGACCATCCGGATCGCCGAGAACGCGACCGAAGCCGTGATCGACAAGAACCAGATCCAGCAGGTCCTGCTGAACCTGATCCGCAATGCGATCGAGGCGATGGCGTCGTGCCGCCGGCGCGAGGTCACCATCAGCGCCGCGCGTGTTGGCGACATGATCGAGATCGAGGTCGCGGACACCGGATCCGGCGTGGCTCCGCACATCCGCCGGCGGTTGTTTCAGCCGTTCGTGACCAATCGGCCCGGCCGCATGGGCGTAGGGCTGTCGCTTTGCCGGACCATCGTCGAGGCGCATGGCGGCGCGATCCATGCCGAGGACGGCAACGGCGGCGGGGCCGTGTTCCGTTTCACGGTGCCTTGCCCCATCGCGCGCGCCGCCTGAGCGGTCGGATCACACCTTCAACTCCCGCCGCGCGAGTGCCGCACCCGACCCCAGGGCAACCAGCTTCGCGGTCGCGATCTCCCGGCGCATCGGCGCCATGCCGCAGTTCGTGCAGGGAAACAGCCGCTCGACCGGCACAAACGCCGTGGCCGATACGATCGTCGCCGCCACTTCCTCCGGCGTTTCGATCCGGTCGGAGGCAACGTCGATAACCCCGACCAGCACGTCCTTTCCCTCCAGCAGCCCCATCAACCGAGGCGGCACCTTCGCGTTGGCGCATTCCAGCGAGACCTGATCGATCCGGCTGCGCGCGAGGGCGGGAAAGGTCTGTTCGTACTGCCGCCATTCGCCGCCCAGAGTGGTCTTCCAGTCGATGTTCGCTTTGATGCCGTAACCATAACAGATATGCACCGCCGTGGTGCAGGTCAGGCCGTCGATCGCGCGATGCAACGCGTCGATGCCCCAGGCCGCGACATCGTCCATGTAGACATTGAAGGCTGGCTCATCGAACTGGATCACATCGACGCCGTCGGCCTGAAGCGCCCGCGCCTCCTGATTCAACAGATCGGCGAACGCCAGCGCCAGCGCGACCTTATCGCCGTAATGCCGGTCGGCGATCGTATCGACGATGGTCATCGGTCCGGGCAGGGTGAATTTCAATTTATGCCGCGTATGGCCACGCGCGGCCTGGGCTTCCATCCCGTGCACCCGGCCGGTCAGCCGCAGCGGTCCGGTCACCACCGGCACCATCGCCTTATAGCGATCGTTGCGAATGCCCATTTCGACCTTATGAGCGAAGTCGATCCCTTCGATGCGCTCCAGGAACCCATGCACGAAGTGTTGCCGCGCCTGTTCCCCATCCGTGACGATATCGATGCCGGCGTCTTCCTGTTCCTTGATCGCCAGCACGGTCGCGTCGCGTTTGGCGTCGTCGAGGGCGGCCCCGCTCTGCCGCCAGTCCGGCCACAGTTTATTTGGCTCCGCGAGCCACGCGGGCTTCGGCAAACTCCCGGCGATCGTGGTTTCCAGCATGGCGTCCTCCTCCGGCCCTCAACGAGAAAACGGGGGGATTCGGTTCCCCCCGTTCAGCCCCGCATAAAACGTCAGCGCCGCGTTCGCGGGCGGCGCTGACCTCGCCCGGTTCAGTAGCCGTACGGCGTGGTGCTGACCGGCACCCATTGACCGGACTTCACGACGCACAGGAACGACTCGTTCGACCCCTGATGCTTCGTCGGTGAGAAGCTCATCGGCGGCGAGCCGAAGATGTCGTGCCAGTCCTTGATCTTCTCCATACCCCCGACGAAGCTGTCGGTGGTCAGATTCTTGCCCGCGTTCTGCAAGGCGAGCACGACCAGTTGCGCCGCGGTGTAGCCGATCTGCGCCGCGAAGTTCGGCTCCTTGCCATACAGGCTCTTGTACTTGTCGGCGAACGCCTTCACCTGCGGGGTGGGGTTCGCCTCGGCCGCCACGAACAGGACCGGCGTCATCGAGTAAAAGCCTTCCGTCACGCCGCCCGGAACCTGCGCCACCGCCTCATCGTAGCTCGCCGCCTGACCCAGCATATCGACTTTCCAACCGGTCTTGCGGATCGCCGAGATGGCCTGGATCGAATCCCGCACGATGCCGCCCAAAACGATCAGATCGCAGTTGGCGTCATGCAAGCGCGCGGCGGCCGCGCTGAAGTCGGTGTCCGTCGGCTTGTGCAACGTTTCCGCCGCCAGCGACATGTTCATCGCCTTCAACTGGTCGCGCGCGCCATCGATCACGTCGCGGCCGAAGTCGGTGTCCTGCGACATGGCGCAGACGGTCTTGGCGTGATGCTGCTCCACGAACAGTTTCACGCCGGCGCGCATCTGATCGTAATACGATGACGCGAGCCCGAACTTCAGATGATTGAGCGGCTCATACATCGACCGCGCCGAGGTCAGCGGAAACACGTTCGGCACGCCCTTGGCGAGCTGTTCCGGCATCGTCGCGTTGTTCATCGGCGTGCCGCCGTTGGCGACCATCATGAACACGCCGTCCTTGTTGATCAGCTTGTTCGCCGCCTGCACCGACCGAGGGATCTGGTACTGATTGTCCTCGACGATGTACTTGATCTTACGCCCGTCGATGCCGCCTTTGCTGTTGACGTCATCGAACACCATGCGCCAGGCGTTGGTGTTGTTGACGCCCCACATCGCGGTGACGCCCGACAAATCGGTATACGTGCCGATCAGGATTTCATTATCGGTCACGCCTCGGGTCTCCGCGGCGGCCGGTAACGCCATGGCCACGCCGAACAGCATGACCAGCAGTTTTTTAAGCATGCGTCTCTCCCTTCTGGAACGGATTGAAGTAACCGAACCCTTATTCCGAGCGCGCGCGCCCAGGTGTCGATGTCCGGAGGTATCGCGCGATCCCCGACATACGCGACCCGAAGTCTGGTGAAGCCAAGTTGCCCACGAACCGCCGGCAACACCAGCAGATTCGCCAGGGAACCGGACAGTCCGCCAGCGGCACCCGCGCCGATAGCCCAGCGATACAGATGTTTCTGGAGCCCGATCGCGCCCTCCGACTGGGCGGTGATCCGGGCATGCAGGCGTTCCCATGCCTCGGCGTTGGCGCCGAACACGGTTGGCTTCACCTCTTGCAGGTTTTCCGTCGCGGTTTCCGGATTCTCCAGATAATTGCTGACGATCCGATGTTTCAGCGCGAGGTATAAGCCGAGCACGCGTTCCGTCGGATCGCACATCGGCAGCACCACCAGCCGCTCATCGGCGGCGCGCACGCCGAAGTTCGCGCCGGTTTCCTCGATCAGCCGCATGATTTCGGCGTGCGTGACCGGACGCAATGGCGCGTCGCCCGCGACCAAAATCGCGGCTGTCTGATCCGGCGCGACCGAGGCCGTGGCGGTGCGCCAGTCCGGCTGTTCGCCACCACCGGCGATCAGGTCGGCCAGGCTGACGCAGGCCGGGTCATGGAAATCGCGCAGGCCCTTCATGTCGATGATGATAATGCCGCGCAGCACCGGACACGCGGCGCGCACACCGAGCACTTTATCGAGTTGTTCCTCGCCCTCGACGATGGCGAAGATGGCGCCGGTCTCACGCAGGATCTCACCGACCCGCGGCGCTTCCTCGGCCGGATCGATCGCGACGCTGGCCGCCCCGCAACCGAGTATCGCCAGATCGGCATAGGCGAATTCCGGTCGCGTCTCCGACAGCACCGCCACGGCGTCGCCATGCGTGAGACCCGCCGCACGCAATCCCTGACCGATCTCCCGCACACGGCCATCCAGATCCGACCAACTGACGGCGCTCCAGATACCGCGATATTTCACGCGCAGGATCGTTTCGGACCCGAACGTCGCGACCTGCTGGCTCAGCAGCGCGGGGATGGTGGCGCTCAGTTCCATAGCCGCCTCTTCTTCCATCGCCGCTGACCGCGGACGCCCGTCTCCTTTTGGCCAAGGTAGAATTCCTTGATGTCCTCGCGCATCAGCAACGTCGTGCACTGATCTTCGGCGACGATGCGCCCGACTTCGAGCACGTAGCCGTAGTCGGCGGTCTTCAACGCGATGTGCGCGTTCTGCTCGACCAGCAGGATGGCGACCCCCTGTTCCTGGTTGATGCGGCGGATAATGCCGAAGATCTGCTGCACCAGCAGCGGCGACAGCCCGAGCGACGGTTCATCCAGCAGCAACAGCTTTGGCCTGCCCATCAGCGCGCGGCTGATCGCCAGCATCTGCTGCTCGCCGCCCGACAGCAGGCCGGCGCGCTGATGCTGCCGTTCCTCCAGCCGCGGAAAATAGCCGAAGCACAACGCGAGGTCTTTGGCGATGCCGTCGCTGTCCCGCCTTGTGTAGGACCCCATCATCAGGTTTTCCCGCACCGTCAGGAACGGAAACACCTCGCGGCCTTCCGGCACGTGGCAGATCCCCATGCGCATGACCTGATCCGGGGGCATGTGGGCGATGTCCTTACCCTCGAACACCACCTTGCCGCCCTCGGGATCGAGAATGCCGGACACCGTGCGCAACACCGTGGTCTTGCCGGCGCCGTTGGCACCAAGAACCGTAACGATCTGATGCGGCGCGACTTCCAGCGAGACGCCGCGGATGGCCTGGATCGGACCGTAAAACGTTTCGATCGCGTCGACGCGGAGCAACGGTTCGGTCATGCGTCCACCCCGTGCTCCACATCGGCGACCTCGCCACCGATATAGGCGCGCACGACCTCGGGATGCGTCTGCACCTCGTGCGGGGTGCCCATCGCCAGCACCTTGCCGTAATTCAACGCCATGACGCGGTCGGATACCTGCGAAACCAGCGCCATGTCATGCTCGACCATGATCACGGTGATGCCGAGATCCTTCTTGATGTCCTCGATCCAGAATCCCATCCCCTCGGTCTCTTCGACGTTCAGTCCCGGACGACGGTTCGTCCAGCAGCAGCAGCTTCGGCTCGGTGCACAACGCGCGGCCGAGTTCGACGACCTTGCGCACGCCATACGGCAAATTGGCGATCAAGGTGGTCGCGATAGCGCTGCAGGTCGAGGAATGCGATCACTTCCTCGACCTTCTCCCGGTGCTGCATTTCCGCCCGCCGAGTGGAGGGCAGGAACGCGATCTGCGACAAAAACCCAACCGTCGAGTGGCAATGCCGGCCGATCAGCAGATTTTGCAGCAACGTCGCATTGGCGAACAGTTCGATATTCTGAAATGTGCGGGCGATGCCCAGGCCGGCGATGGTGTAGCGGCGGGCTGCGGTGAAGTCCTTGCCGTCGAACAGCAGCTCGCCCTCGGTGGTATTATAGATCCGGCTGATCAGATTGAAGATCGTCGTCTTGCCGGCACCGTTCGGGCCGATGATGGAGAAGATCTCGCCCTGTTCGCACGTCGAAGCTGACCGAATCGACGGCGCGAATGCCGCCGAACCGAACCGAGATCTCCTTCGCCTGAAACAGCGCAGTCATCGCAGGCGCTCCGATCTGCGCATAGGATTTTTGCCGGCGGCCGCTGGTCTGGCGCTTGAATGGATAGGCCTGGAACCAGAGTTTGGTCTTCAGCCACAATCCATTGATGCCGCCCGGCTGGAACAGGATGACCAACACCAGGATCAGGCCGAACAACGACGGCTCCAGGCCTGGCAGGCGCCCGATCCCGAACGGCAGGTCATCGCGCACGATGGCGATCGCCTGCGGCAACAGGCGCACGAAAATCGCGCCGAGGATCGCGCCGCGCAACGATCCCAGGCCGCCGACGAACACGATGGTCACGAACTGCACCGACAGCAGCACGTCGAACGCGTCCGGGGCCAGAAATCGCACGTAATGCGCGAACAGCGCGCCGGCGAGCCCGGTGATTCCGGCACTGACCGCGAACGCCAGGGTCTTGTACTTCGCCAGATGGATCCCCATGCTTTGCGCCGAAACCTCACTGTCGCGGATCGCCACCATCGCGCGGCCGATCGGCGAGCGCAGCAGGTTGATCGACATCCACAGCACGAACAGCAGCACCGCGAACGAAGTGTAATAGACGCCGGTCGCTTCCTCGACCGAGATGCCGAACACATACGGCGTCGGCACCGCGAAGCCGTCGAACCCGCCGGTCACCGCCGTCCATTTCTGGAACACGGTGCCGACGATGCTGCCGAACGACAGCGTGGCGATGGCAAGGTACAGCCCGCTCATGCGCAATGTCGGCCGGCCGATCGCGGCGCCGCACAGCGCGGTGAACACGCCGGAAACCGGCAACGTGATGAGGAACGGGACCCCGCGCGACAACAACACCGAGTTCGTGTAGGCGCCGATGCCAAGGAACGCCGCGTGACCCAGGCTGATCAGGCCGGTGTAGCCGACCAGCAGCATCAGCCCGACGCCGGCGATGGCGAAGATGAACACACCGCCCATTTCGCCGACGTAAAACTCGCCCAGTACGAACGGGATGATCAGGATGACGACGATCAGCAGGCCGTACCAGAACACGTCGCCGGCGTGACGCCACGCCCGGATGTCCTGCTGATAATTGGTGCGGAACAAATAGCGCATTCGCGTCAGACCCTCTTGCCCATGCGTTCCGCGAAGAGGCCCTGCGGGCGGATGAACAGCATGCCCAAAAGCACGATATTCGACGTTACCTCCTGAAATCCCGCCGGCAGGTAATACCCGGCGAGTTGCTCGACGATGCCGACGAACACGCCGCCGATCAACGAGCCCGGGATGCTGCCGAACCCACCGATCACCGCGGCGGCGAACGCCTTGATGCCGAGGAAGCCCATGTTCACGTCGATCATCGAGACCGGCGACAGCAGGATGCCCGCCACCGCCGCGACGCCCGCGCTGATCGCCCAGATCATCGAGAACACGTTACGGACCGGGATTCCCATGTAATACGCGGCCAACTGGTTTTGCGACGATGCCTGCATCGCGACCCCCAGCCGGGTCTTGGCGAAAAACAGGTACAGCACGCCGCAGAGGATGACCGTGCCCGCGATGATGGAAAGATTGTCGTCGCCGAGCACCAGGCCACCGATCTTCATCGTCTTGTTGGTGAACGGCGTATCGAACCCGACGGAATCGTAACCCCAGACGATGCCCGCGCCGGCCCGGAAAATAAAACCAAGTCCCAGTGTCAGCATCACGACGGCGAATTGCGGTTGGCCGATGACCCGTCGCAACACGATGGCGTCGAGCGCGTAACCGAACGCGGCGGTCACCGCGATGGCGATCAGGCCGCCGACCCAATAATTGACGCCCCAATGCGCGATCGCGCTGTACGCGACGAACCCGCCCAGCATCATGATGTCGCCCTGGGCGAAATTCACCATCTCGGTCGCCTTGTAGATCAAGACGAACCCGAGGGCGATCAATCCGTAAATGCAACCAGCCGCCGCCCCATTGACGACAAGCTGCAGCAGACGCGCGGCGTCTTCCACCGAGGGCGGCCTCCCTTATTGGCGGGCCGTCCAGGCGCCGCATGTCTTGCCGGCGACAATAGGTTGCGTTCCGGTAGGCAGTCAATACGCGGCCAAGCGCACGCACACAGGCGGACGCGCCGCCCGTGCATGGCATATTCTACGGATCAAAGATTTGCGGTATATTTCACGCTCTTCCAACAGCAGAAACATCCACGCCACTGATCCAGGCGATGAAGCCGGAGATTTTAGCGAATGGGAACAGGTCCGGTCCAAACAACCGAGGTATCCCTCTCCCGAAGCATCGCGGCGATTTATGAGGCGGCGGTCGACACCGGATCGTTGGCCGGCGGCGCTCAGGCAACTCCGGGAAATGTTCGCTCTCGGGTCCACGGTTTACCTGGTCCATTCCGCCGACCGCACCCGGATCGACCGCGTCGCGGCTGAATTCGACCCCGACGGTCAGCGGCCAACGTCAATGGACTGCTCCGAAGCAGCGTCTTTTTCGGGCGCGGCGAGGGCTGGCGGACCGGTCAGGTCATACGAACGGCCGAGATGGTCCCCAACGCGATATTCCATCGCTCCGACATGTACGAGCAGGACCTGGCGCCCGCGCGGCCTGTCGGAGGGACTTCGCCTGACGATTTTGGTCGACTCCGAACGGTGTGTATCACGGCGTCAACCTGCTGCGCTCCGGGTCAGGCGGCGCGTTCGAGGACACCGAGGTGGGGCTGGCTCGCGCGCTGATGCCGCATCTACGAGGTGCCGTCGAAATGCGGCGGCGCCTCCACCATGTCGATATGCTGGCCGCCGCCGCCCTTACCGCGCTGGACGCGTTGCGCCACGCCATCGTGCTGCTGGATCAGGACGGTCGTGTGTTGCACACCAACGCGGCCGGCGATGCCTTGCTTGCCAAGGGCGACGGGCTTGGCGTCATGCGCGGCACGCTGCAAGCCGCGACGCCGTCCTTTACCACGCGGCTCCAGGCGGCGCTGGCGGGTGCGGCGGGCGGTAACGGCACGCCGGTGCGCGCCGCCGCCTTACGCCTGCCCAGGCCCGGGGACCGTCGGCCGCTCACGGTGTTGGTCATGCCGTTCCGGACCGAGGCGCATTGGTCGCTCGCCCGCCAGCCCGCGGTTTTGCTGTGTGTGACCGATCCAGACGCCGGCTCCGTGCCATCGGGTCGCCGGCTGGCGGAAATGTTTGGCCTGACCGGGGCAGAGGCGGCGCTCGCGGCTGATCTCCTCGCCGGCGGGGAATTGCGTGAGATCGCGGAGCGGCGCGGCCGTAGTATCACGACGATTCGAACTCAGTTGGCGAGACTGATGGCGAAAACCGACGTCAACCGGCAGAGCGAGTTACTTCGTATGCTGGGGAATTTGCCGCGCCTGAGCGAGCCAAATTGACCCCCTATTACCGCCCGAGGACGCAACGCCACACGGGTTGAACGCGGCGGGTTCGCGTTTCCATCACTGTTCCGGCTCCGGTTGCCATCCTCGGGCACACCGTTGCGCGCCGCCATGCGAAGCCCTCGCCAAACGGGACAATAATGCGTCTCGGGCCGGTCATTTTCTCTTTCTGGCGACATTTTGTCATTCATTCGAATGATGACGGTATATCCGCCGCGTGCAAAAGCAGACGATCCGTCGGAGATCGTTCGCATGAGCATTCTCATTCCCACCACACGACTGACGACACGGCCCGTGGCGTCCTGGGCCATTCGCCTTGCCTTGATCGCCGCCAGCGTGGCTGTCCCGACCGCTGGCGTCGTCACCTCGGCGCACGCCGGCTATCTGGTCGGAACGTCTGTCGCCATCGGCTACTATGGTGGGGGCGACGGCGCGGTCGAACTCATATAATTTCAACGAGTTCGGCGGCACCTTCGGCCCAACCGGCGCCTATAGTAATTTCAATTGCGGCCTCGGCTACTCCCTCGACACATGCTCCGGCGGCGTGTCGGGAACCACGAGCGCGGCGACCAATCTCACAGCCAGTTCCTCCGGCGCGACGATGTTGTACAGTTCCTATAACCAGTTCGCCAACAACGGGTCGTATAATCCCGCCATGACCCAGTCCGGCGCCGCGCGAGCCAATCTCGCGACCGGAACGCTGGGTGTTTCAGGCACCGGCAGCATCAACGGCACCACCGGCGGCTCGACCCAGAGTCAGGCCGCCATCGCCGACACGCTCCACATGACCGCTGCCGGCGCTCCGGCCGATATCCGGATCACCTTCACCACCGAGGGCCTGCTGACGCCGGCGGGGCAAACCATCCCGAACATTCAACCGTCCGTGGGGACGGCTCTGACGTTTGGTGGGGCGTCCTATAACAGCGTCATCGACACCAGCGGCACCTACCAACCCCAGGTCGGCAGCACCAGCGCGAGCGGCTGGGTCTCCTACGGGTTCTCTCCCGACAGTCCTGGCGTGCTGACGTTCAGTGGCCTGTACGCGATACCCGAGGGCGAGACAGACATCACCATCGACGCCGACATGCTGCTGAACGCCGGTCTGGGCGGCTCGGCGGATTACTACGACACCGGCACAATCTCGATGGTGTTGCCCTCCAACGTCACGTTCACGTCCGATTCAGGCGTTTTCCTGAGCCAGAGCGGGCAGAGCGACGTGCCGGAACCAGGCAGTCTGGCGATCTTCGCCGCCGCCCTGGGACTGCTCCGGTGGAAGCGGCGCGGTGGCGCGTGGCCATCATCGCGGCGGGATATTTAATCCGGCATCATACGGGCGATCGTGACGCCGCGATACACCTCCGGCGCGGTGTCGGGTCAGGCTGATATCAGGCCGCATTGGCAATGACTCTGGCCCATTCGGTCATCCTCGGGCTTGACCCGAGGATCAGCCGGTACAGGCACCGTGCGCGGAATGGAGAGGCGCGGTGTGACGGCTCGCGATGCCCAGGTCACGCCCGAGCCTGACGAGATCAGGGGCACGCCGTGTGCCAAGGTCCAGGGCGCTGAGGGAGCTGCCTCCCCAAACCTCCTTGCAATCTGGCCAGCCGGGCCAGCCTGCTGGTCCCGTTCTCCCCGCGCCTGAACTCTCCCTTTAATCTTAGATTAGATTCTAAGAGGGTGTGAGAGATGTAGGCGCTGTGTATTCTGGGGATCTTACCTATATGCGAGCTTATCCCGCATGCCGGAGCCCGCCGAAGACGACCTGAATTTCATGCGTGCCGCCCTCGCTCTGGGCCGTCGCGGGCTGGGGACAACCTGGCCTAACCCATCGGTTGGATGTGTATTGGTTCGCGATGGTCGCGTGGTCGGGCGAGGTTATACCGGCAATGGCGGACGTCCGCACGCGGAACCCACAGCTTTATCCATAGCCGGGGAAGCCGCCCGAGGTGCCACCGCCTACGTCACTCTGGAGCCGTGTTGCCATTGGGGCCAGACCCCGCCATGCACCGACGCGCTGATCCAGGCCGGCGTGGCGCGCGTGGTGATCGCCGCCCTCGACCCCGATAAACGCGTCGACAGCCAGGGCGTGGCGGCGTTGCGCGACGCCGGGATCGTCGTGGACCATGGCGTGCTGGAAGCCGAGGCGCGGGACGATCTGGAGGGTTTCTTTCTGCGGGTCACCAAGGAACGGCCGCTGGTCACGCTGAAGCTGGCCACCACGCTGGACGGCAAGATCGCCACCGCCGCCGGGGAAAGCCAGTGGATCACCGGCTCCGAGGCCCGCCACGTGGCGCATGTCCTGCGCGGCCGTCACGACGCGGTGCTGGCCGGTGTCGGCACCGTCATGGCGGACAATCCGGAGCTGACCTGCCGGATAGAGGGCTTTCGTGCCTCGCCCGTGGTGCGGGTAATCGTCGACAGTCACCTGCGTACGCCGCTCACCAGCCGGCTGGCGCAAACCGCCGCGCTCGCTCCGCTGTGGTTCCTGGTACGAGATGGCGTTGATCCGGCGCGTCGTGATGCCTTTATCGATCTGGGAGCCAAAGTGATCGATGTGACCGCCGGTGCCGTTGGGATCGACCTCGCCGACGCGATGGCGGCACTGGCTCAGGAGGGACTGACGCGTGTACTGGTGGAAGGCGGAGGGCAGGTCGCGGCATCATTCGTTCACGCTGATTTTGTCGACCGGATCGCATGGTTTCACGCGCCCTCGATCATGGGTAGCGACGGCTGGCCGGGGGTACAGGGTTTCGGGATCGAAAAACTTGCTATGATGCCTCGCTTTGTCCGCCACCGCGTCACACCTCTGGGTGGCGATATGCTCACCGAATTTAAAAGGTCGACCTGAATGTTCACCGGGATAGTCACCGCATTGGGCACCATTCGCGCCATCCGGCCGATCGGCGACGGCAAAGATATGCGCCTGGTGATCGCGGCGCCCTGGTCTGACACCGGCTCGATCGCGCTCGGCGCCTCGATCGCCTGCTCGGGCTGCTGCCTCACGGCGGTGGAGGTGAGCCCGGACAGCTTCGCCGTCGATGCCTCGGCGGAGACATTGGCGTGCACGACGCTTGGCTCATGGACGGTCGGGTCGCGCGTCAACCTCGAGAGGTCATTGAAGATCGGCGACGAACTCGGCGGCCACATGGTTTCCGGCCACGCCGACGGCGTGGGAGAAGCCGTGTCGGCGACAGCGGAAAACGGATCCACGCGGTGGATGTTCCGGGTGCCGAAACCGTTGGCGCGGTTTATCGCGGTGAAGGGGAGCGTCGCCGTGAACGGCGTATCGTTGACGGTCAATGAGGTGAAGGACGATATGTTCGGGGTGAATGTGATCCCGCACACCGCCTCGGTGACCGGCTTCGGCTCCATGAAGCCCGGCGACAAGGTGAATATCGAGATCGACATGCTGGCACGCTACGTGGCCCGGCTCGCGGAGACGACGTGATGGAAAACCTGGCCCTGCGTGAAGCGCTCGTTCACGCCGAACTCTCGAAGTACCTGTCGAGCGCCGAGGAACTGATCGAAGAAGCGCGCAACGGCCGGATGTTCATTCTGGTGGACGACGAGGATCGGGAGAACGAGGGCGACCTCGTCGTGCCGGCCCAGTTCGCGACGCCGGACGCGATTAATTTCATGGCGCGGCATGCGAGGGGGCTGATCTGCCTCGCGCTGACCCAGCAGCGGGTCGAGAAACTCGGCCTGCCGCTGATGAGCCGGCAGAACGGCACCCGGCATCAGACCGCGTTCACCGTGTCGATCGAGGCGCGGGAGGGGGTGACGACCGGCATCTCCGCCGCCGACCGCGCGAAGACCATTGCGGTGGCGATCCAGTCCGAGAGCACGCGCGACGACATCACCACGCCGGGCCACGTGTTCCCGCTGGTGGCGCGCGAGGGCGGGACGCTGGTGCGCGCCGGCCATACCGAGGCCTCGGTCGATATCGCCCGCAAGGCCGGACTGAACCCGTCGGCGGTGATCTGTGAGATCATGAACGACGACGGCACGATGGCCCGGCTGCCCGACCTCGTGACGTTCGCGCAAAAGCACAACCTCAAGCTGGGCACCATCGCCGACCTGATCGCGCATCGCCGGCTGACCGAGCGGCTGGTGCGCAAGGTCGAGGAAGGCGTGTTCAAGCACGCCGCCGGCGGCGACTGGCGCGCGATCGTTTATGCCAACACGGTGGAATACCAGGAACATCTGGTGCTGGTGAAAGGCGACGTCTCGGACGGCGCGCCGGTCATGGTGCGGATGCACGCGGTCGATCTGCTGGACGACATGACCGGACAGCCGCACTGGATCGCCGTGCACAATGCGATGCACATGATCGGCAAGGCGGAGCGCGGCGTCGTCGTGATGATCCGCGAACATCGCAAGACCGCGCTGGCCGAGCGGGTGCGGCTGCTGTCGTCGCAGCCTCGGCCGCAGCGGGAACTGCGCGATTACGGCATCGGCGCGCAAATCCTGCTCGACCTGGGCGTGAAGAACATGATCCTGCTGACCAACAGCCGGCGCACGGTGATTGGGCTGGAGGGCTACGGCCTGAACATTATCGAGCAGCGGACCATCCCGAACATCGTCGGCGGAGGGTACGAGGTATGATGCCTCCCTCGGTCGGATCCCTCGTCGCTCCCGTGATGGCCCCGCTTTCGGTCGTGACTCCTCTTTCCGTCGTGGCCCCGCTTTCCGCCGTGCCCGGGCTTTCGGTCATGTCCGGGCTTTCGGTCCTGCCCCCGCTTTCCGTCATGACTCTCTCCGTCATGACTCCTCTTTCCGTCATGGCCGGGCCCCGACCCGGCCATCTCGAGCCGCACGTCCGCGGAAATTCTCCCGCGGCCACTCTGGCGCGGGCGTCCGGCACCGAAAGCCATCCCTCATGAGCACCGAAGACGCGCCGCTGCCCGCCGCGCCGAAGGTCCAGGGCGCCGCGCCGCATCTGCTGATCATTCGCGCCCCCTACTATAAAGTCGTCGTGGACGGCCTGACGGCGGGCGCCGAACGCATCCTCCACGAGGCCGGCGCCACCAGCGAGTTACTGGACATCGCCGGCGCCTTCGAATTGCCGCAGGCGATCCGCCTCGCGGTGCGCGGCGCCAAACGCTTCGACGGCTTCGTCGCCCTGGGTTGCATCGTGCGCGGCGAGACCGATCATTACGAGTTCATCTGCCGCGCCACCATGGAAGGCGTCATGAGCGTATCGCTGCAGTTCGGCCTGTGTGTCGGCACCGGATTGCTGACCTGCGACACATTGGCGCAGGCGGAAGCCCGTTCGAGCATGGATGGGTTCAACAAGGGCGCGGAAGCCGCCGCCGCGGCGCTGTTACAGATCAACGCGGCCCGCCGCCTCGGCGCGGCGTGAAACCGCCGGCCGCGCGCCGCGGACCCGGACAGCCTCCCGCGTCGCGGCGGTGCAGGCGCTGTTCCAGAGCGAGCAGGCGCAGGAAAACCCCGAAACCGTGATCGACCAGTTCGTGCGCCATCGGTTGGGCGAGACAGCCCGCCGAACACGGCTACGAGGAAGGCCGGATCCCCGACGCCGAGGTGCCGTTGTTCGCCCAGATCGTGCGCGCGGCGGTGCGGCAGCAGGACACCATCGATGCGATGGTGGCGGAGGCTCTGCCGGCGGACTGGCCCCTGGCGCGGATCGACCCTGTGCTGCGGTCGCTGCTGCGCGCGGCGGGCGCCGAACTCGCGGCCACCGGGGCGCGCCGGCGAAGGTCGTGATCAACGAGTATCTCGACATCGCCCGCGGGTTCTTCACGGGACCGGAACCTGGGCTGGCGAACGCCGTGCTGGACAAACTGGCGCGGCTGCTGCGGGCGGGGGAGTTTTAGTCTCGGGAAGAACCGCCGGGCCCCGCGTCACCCACGCGCGGCGAGGCTGGGGGCGGCGCTTCCCGCCGGACGGGTCAGCAGTTCCTCCTCCGGGACGCCGGCTTCGAAGGCCTTCAGCAGTTCCTCGGGGTCGAACAGCACCCCGATCGGGTTCTCCCGGAACGCTTCCCGGCCAAACCACTCCTGGGCTTCCCGCTTGGTCGGGAAGGTGTCCACCTGCAGCTCGATCCCGGTGCCGTCCGGGTCGTGGTAGTACATCGACACCGTCGGTCCATGGTTGATCGGCCGGAACGGCACGATCCCGCGGTCGCGCAACCTGACATACGTCGAGAGCAAGTCCCGCAACGAATTGTAGCTGTATGCCAGATGGTTCAGCCCCCAACTGTCCTCGGCGGGCTTTCGCAGCCCAGGAACGTTGACGAGGGCGAGGCGGTGATGCTCGTCATCGTAGGTCATGAAACACAGCCGGCCGTCGTCGTGCACGATCCGCGCGGTCAGTACCGTTTGATACCAGTCGCGCATCGCATCGAAGTTCGACGTGCGCACGACGAAATGCGCGAACAGGGCGGGCGGGATCGCCTCGGGCTTCACGGTTTCGCGCGGACGGCGGGTCATATCCGGTGTGGCATCCATGGTGGCTTCTCCTGAGTGCGCTTCTGGACGGCTGAGCGCTTTTGGCGAGTGGCGGTTCTGGCGGCGTCTTTTACCACCTTTTCGTGAGGTGTGCACGACAGGACCGGGGTTTCGCATGGTCATGGCCCGGCCCCGCCTGTAAGATCGCCCGCCCGAAGGATCCCGACGTCCTTCCGGTCTCACCGTCCGTGCCCGTCGCCAGGAGGCCGCTCATGCGCATCGAAGCCATCGCCATCGGCCACAATCCGCCTCACGATATCAACGTCATCGTCGAGGTGCCGATCGGCGGCGAGCCGATCAAATACGAACTGGATAAGGAAGCCGGCACTCTGGTGGTGGATCGCTTCCTGCTATACGCCGATGCGCTATCCGGGCAATTACGGCTTCGTGCCGCATACGCTGTCCGAGGACGGCGACCCCATCGATGTGCTGATCGCCAACACACGGCCGATCTTCCCCGGCGCGGTCATCAACGTCCGCCCGGTCGGCGTACTGAAAATGACCGACGAGAGCGGCGGCGACGAGAAAATCATTGCCGTGCCCTCCGACAAACTGACGCAGCGCTATGTCGGCGTGCGGGAATACACCGATCTTCCCGGCATCACGCTCGAGCAGATCCAGCATTTCTTTGAGCATTATAAAGATCTGGAACCGGGCAAATGGGTGAAGATGGCCGGCTGGGGCGATGCCGACGAAGCCAAACTTCGCATACAGGAAGCCATCGATCGCGAGACGGCGTTGCGATCGCATGCTCGAAAGCCATGAATTCACGCTCGATCACGATAAATTATCGTTGTGCGACGTTGTACTAACGTCTGATGGGGTTCCACCAAAAGTCATGTTGCCGCAAAGTAACTCCGTCGCGGATCACTGGGACCAACGCGGTTTCCATCGCGGGATCGACCGGAGGATTTATGGTACATATCGGAACGACGGACGTCATCGACCGGGTCTGGGGTGTGTCCACGATGGAGGACAACGCGGTCCCGTCCCGTTACTCCGTATTGATTGTTCGTGATCAGGACAAGGACAGCGACTATCTAAAGACGGTGTGCGAATTTCTCGATATCGCGGTGGAGCATGCCACGACCGAGGACGATCTGCGCGCGATGCTGCCCGTGCTGCGTCCGATGGCGGTGATCACCGATCTGGACGGTGATGTGCAGGACGGATTTCATGTCATGAAAATGAGCGGCGGAATACGACGTCGCGCTCCCGGTACTGTTGTTGACCAGAAACGACCCGTCGATGCTTGGCGCGGTGGACGCGGTGCGCGAGGTCTTCGGCCTGAGCAACGTGGCGACCGCGCACGAGACATGCGGCATGGGTCCGCTGGTGGATTTCATTTGCCACGCCGCGCGCGATGCCGGCCGCTCCCGCATGATGCGGGCTTAGCATCGCGCGCCGTTGTCATGCGCCGGGAGGGCGCCCCGGTGTGACCGAATGCATCGGGCAGGCTGATCCTTCGCTCATTTTGCGGCGGCGCCGTGCCTGTTTCGCATAGGCACCGAACGGCCGATCGGGATCCTCGTTCGGAATGACGATGGTCCGGTGGTAGCCGTCCCAGTCCTCCGCGGTCAGGCCATTCATCGACGGCACAAGGTCCGTCGCGTTCAAGCACGTCGTCGCGATACGTCGAGGCCCGCACCGGCTGTAATTGCAGCAGCGGGTAATCGGGCCGCAGCGTGACGGGGCTATGGGTGCGGGTGAAGCGCAGGTTGGTGAACAGCGGTCCGAACCAGCTATCCGCCTCGACGATCCCTTCATACAGCACGAACCCTCCGGTGGATGGCAGGTTCGCCGGCGCGCGGACCAGCAGATGCCAGCCCGGCTGCGTGCGCACCATCAGCCCGGTCCAGATTTGCAGCGTGCCGGGCTCCGGCAACCGGGTCAGCATGGGCGGCGCGCAGCCTCGCAGGACCTCGGGCGCCGCCGCGTCGAACGCATCCGAAAAGCCGGGCGCCTGCGCGGACGGGCTCAACGGCTCCCAGTCGTTCAGGGCGTCGCAGGTCCAGAAGATGTCCTCGCCATCCCAGATGAAGCGAAGTCCCATGGGCGGGAAGGCCCACCAGCCGTAACTGGCCGCCGCGGTCACCGCCTCACAGAACCGGTAAGCGCGGGTCGGCAACGTTCCGGCGCCGGAGCGGTCGGCGCGCATCGGCGGCCGGGCCTCTTCCATGAGCCGGTAGAAGCGGGCGATGGGGGGTGTCGGGTCTGACATGATAAGGAATTCCTTCACATCGTGGATTGGGTCAGGCCGCGACCGTCTGCCTGTTCCCCGTGATCGGCCGGGCAACCCCTCGCGGCCCGGACGCCGCGAGGGGCCGTCGTCACCGGTTACGTGTTAGCGCGCGACCGGCAGCCGGAACCCACCGCCCAGAGTGATCTTTCCGTTCACCGGCCTCGCGGCCGGCAGCCGGAATCCGCCGCCCAGAGTGATCTTGCTGGTCGTCGGGAGGCGAAATCCGCCGCCCAGGCGGATACGTCCGCCGTCCGTTGTCGAGGTGTTCATGGAAGACTCCAATCTCGATGTATTATCGAGGATGATCCAGTTGCGGAACGGACCGCGCCCGCCGGTCTTCTACGCTTCGATGGACGCGATCCAAGGCACCGACGGAGCGGCCGGTTTGGTCCTTGTCATTCTCAGGGTTCACTGAGGTAACGCCGACCCGCTCCGTCCTTCACTAACTAACGTTGCTAACAAAGGGTGTCAAGATAAATATCCTAGAAATTCGGCGCGCTGGGGCGCTGCAAGGATAAAATACCATTCCGAGATGGATTCGACCGTTCCAGGGCCCTCTTCCCGCGGGTCAAAGACAGACCAAAGCGATGAGAGGACGCCGGACGGCGTCCCGCGACGCGGCGTACGCGTCTAAGCCATCGCCCCGATTGTCCGGCACGGAACATCGGGGCCGGGTCGCTGGCCCGGGCAACGAGCCACCGGTCGGCGACAAGGCTCAGAGCGCCGGCGCCGGCGACAACCCCGTACCGCCCGGTGTGGCGCCGCGGTCAGTAACGCGCATCCTTTGGCCTGGCGCCCTTCGGCCAATCATTCTCCTTGCCAGGAAAATCCGGCCTCGGCTGATGCGTGAAAAACGCGGCGACATCCACCGCGTCCTGATCCGACAGAGCCTCGCCCTGGCCCAGCGGGGGGTTCACACCAAATCCGATGGGCATGTTCTGTTTGACGAACGCCGCGGCCGTCATGGTGCGGGCCATGCCGGCGCCCAAATTGAACGAGTTGGGCCCCCAGAGCGGCGGAAAAATGTAGTCGCCGTGCCGATCCTTGATGCCCTCGCCCTGGCCGCCATGACAGCTCGCGCACTGCTCCGCGTACACCGCGGATCCATGCCCGGGATTCGGTTTGAGACTGGTATCCACCTTCCCCAGACCGTCTCCGGCGACCAGCGCGCCGGCCGGCACATCATGGTCGAGCCAGGCCATGTAGGCGAGCATGGCCCGCATCTCGGCGCTGTCCTCCGGAACCGCGGTCCCGTTCATCGAACGCAGGAAACAACCGTTGATGCGCTCCGCCAGGGACACGACGCGGCCGGCGCGGGCGTTGTACGACGGATAATGCCGGGTGGCGTTGGTGAACGGTGAGCCGAACGCCAGTTTCCCCTCGTAGAGGTGGCAACTCGTGCAATTCAACGACGCGCCGACGTGTTGCGGCAGCAAATGCTTCGTCTCGCTCAACAGCCGCTT
This sequence comes from uncultured Alphaproteobacteria bacterium, assembly GCA_963719675.1. Classification (GTDB taxonomy): domain Bacteria; phylum Pseudomonadota; class Alphaproteobacteria; order Acetobacterales; family Acetobacteraceae; genus Rhodopila. Next base: position 89,524 of record CAVRDN010000113.1, read on the forward strand.
GCCCAGAGTGATCTGCGCGCTGTTGGCGGCGGCCGCGATGGCCGTATCGGACGGCGCCGCCAGCGGCTTCCGCCCATCCTGGGCCGACAGCGGCGCACCGCCGAGCAGCAGAAGAACCAACGCGGCCAGCGCGGCGTGCGTGCGTTTCATGGATGGGCTCCCGTCGCCGGCGTTCCGCCCGCGGGCACGATGTCACGGCGCATGCGCGCCACGTCCCGCGGCATGACCGGAGGCGCGCCGTTGCCCCAACTGCCGCGGATGAAACTCAGCACGTCTGCGATGTCCTGATCGTTCAGTCGCGCGAAGCCCGGCATGGCGAAGCGCGAGGCGGCGCCATAGGTTTGTGGCATGCGGGCGCCTTCCAGCACGATGTGGATCAGTGAATCGACCTGTGGCGACAGGACAACCGGGTTCTGCGCGAGGGCCGGAAAGGTTTCCTTATAGCCGTCGCCGTCGAAACGATGGCAGGTGGCGCAGGACTCCACGTAGATGGCGGCTCCGGGCGAGCGGTAATTGCCCGAGCGCAGCTCCTCATAGGTCAGATCGGCGTCACCGACCGGATACGACGCGACGCCGGCGGCCGGCAACGATTTCACATACACCGCGATCGCCATCAGGTCCGGGTCGGTGAGATATTGCGTGCTGTTGTGGATCACGTCGGCCATGCCGCCGAAGGCCGCCGCGCGGTCGGTGCGGCCGGTCTTGAGGAATTTCACGATGTCGTCGGGGCTCCAGCGGCCCAGCCCGCCTCCCACCTCGCCGCGGAGGCTTTTCGCCAGCCAGCCGTCGATGATGGCGCCGGACAGGAAGGTTTTGCCGTCCTCGTCGTTCAGCGCGGTCTCCTCGAACGCGAGGCCGCGCGGCGTATGACACGCGCCGCAATGGGCCAGCCCCTCGACCAGATAGGCGCCGCGATTCCACGCATCGCTCTGGTTGGCGCGCGGCGCGAACGCGGCCTGACGCGCGAAGGCATAGGGCCAGAACGCCAGCGGCCAGCGGATGCTGAGCGGCCAGGGAATGGTGCTCGCGGTGTTCTGGCGGACGACCGGCTTCACCTCGGACATGAAGTAGGCGTAGAGCGCCCGCATGTCCGGCTCGGTGACGATGGCATAGGACGGGAACGGCATGGCCGGGTACAGCGGCCTGCCGTCGCGGCTGACGCCGTGCCGCACCGCTCGCGCGAAATCGGCGTAGCTGTCGTGGCCGATGCCGGTTTGTGGATCGGGCGTGATGTTGGTCGAGTAGAGCAATCCCATGGGGGTCGCCATCGCCAGTCCGCCGGCGAATTCCGCGCCGCCCGGCCCGGTGTGGCAGGCGACGCAGTCACCGGCGCGGGCGAGATACCGTCCCCGCGCCACCAGAGCCGGGTCGGGTGCCGTCGCCGCGGCGGGGAGAGCGTCGGCCGATCGGTGCAGCAACATCTGCGACGCGCCATAGGCCACGCCGAGCGCCACCAGGCACGCGGCGGCGCCGGCCAACAAGCCTTTGGTTGCCCACCGCATCACCTGGATCCATTGAAGTTTGTTCGCACGGCGCGGTAGTGGACGCTCTGACGCGATCGGCACTTGATCTGGATCAACGCGCATCAACGCCTCGGCGTGGGTTCGCCGGCGTGGATCGGGCGATCATGCCGCGCGGCGCGACGTTTCCGATCGCGAACGGACGGTACTGGGCCCCCGCGTTCGGCGGTCACCCCGACGCCAGCGATCCGGCGCCGAATTCAGCGAAGGGTGCGGCTCGGAAGCGCCAGATCCCCGGCGAGCGCCGGAGCGCTCCGGCCCAGGGCCGCCGTTACAACTGTTGCGTCAGCGTCTGCATCACCAGGCTGGCGGCCGCGACCGCGAACCACGTGATCCCACCCAACAGCAGCGGCCGGGCGCCCGCTCCCGCGAATGCGCGCCAATGGCCAAGCAGTCCGACGGCCGCCAACGCGATGACCAGCACCCACCGGCCCAGCATCTGGATCTCGGCCGCGTGTCCGCCGGTCAGCCCCACGGTCCGCGCGACCGACGCCAGCAGGAACAGCAGGATGAACACCGGAAACAGATCATACACCCGCCGGAGCAGCGACACGCTCTGCTTCGGCGCGTCCGGGTCCAGCCACGGCAGCGCCAGGCCGAATCCGATCACCAACGGAATGATCAGCGTCGTCCGGGTCAGCTTCACGATGGTGGCGATCGCGCCGGCGGCGTTGCTGTAGGCGAACCCCGCCGCGACCACGGCCGAGGTGTCGTTCACCGCCGTTCCGGTCCAGATGCCGAACCCGTTGTCCGACAGCCCGATCAAATGTCCCAGCGTCGGAAACAGAAATACGGCGATCATATTGAAGAAGAACACCACGGTGACCGCGTAGGCGATCTCCTCGCCCTTGGCGCGGATCACCGGAGCCAGCGCCGCGATCGCCGAGGCGCCGCAGATCGTCGTGCCCATTCCGATCAGGCACCGCATGCGCCAGTCCAACCCGAGCAACTTCCCCAGCACCAGTGCCGTGCCCAGGCCCGCGACCACGGTGATCGCGAGAAACGCCAGCGAGTTGCCGCCGGTATGGGCGATGTCGCCAAGATTGAGGCTCGCGCCCAGCACAACGATGCCGGTCTTCAAACAGAGCTTGCTGATGTCGCTGATCTTCAATGTCGCGAGCTTCAGCGTATCGCGCAACGTATTGGCCACCAGCACGCCGATCGCGATCGCGAACAGCGGCGCGCCGACCAGCGGTACCGCGTCACCGGCCAGCAGCGCGACGCAGGCGATGGCCACGCACAGCGCCATACCGGGAAGCAGCTTCGCCCATCCGGGCAAGGTGCGGCCTCGCGGTACGACGGCAATGGTTGGCGGCATGGTCATCCGGTCCTCCCTCGGGCGCGAGGCCCGGTAAGCTGAGGGAATTTTGGCGCGCCCGGCGGCATCGCACAAGCTGGAGCTTGCCTCGCCGGACAACGCCGCGGGAAAACGTGGGGCGGCATGAAGCGTTATCCGGCGTGGCGCGGGCCGACCGGCGCCGGGCCGGCAGCGGACGCACGAGGTCAGAGGACCGCGCGCAGCCCAGGCGTTCGTTGCGCGATAAGACCGACAAACAGGAAGCTCGCGGCAATCCCCGCGATACTGGCGATCAGGAACTTCGCGGCCGTGTCGGCGGGCAGGTCATGCAGCACGCGCGTCACCAGGACCAGGATCGGCGCGTGAAACACATACACGCCGAACGCGTTCCTGGTGAGGAATTGCGCGACCGGGCCTCGGCCGTCGCAGTGATCGCGATACAGCGTCACCAGGCCGAGACTGAGCGAGAGACAGGTCAGGGACCGCCACAGATCCATCCCGGCCGCCTGCCAGTGCCAGCCGCCACGATAGGCACGCAGGTGTCCATCGAGCGCGCCGCCTCGCACGACGAGCGCCACCCAGAGTGTCGCGCTGACCAGAAGACCGCCCAGCAGCCAGCGAGGGCCCATGCGCGCCGGAATGCGCGAAGGCCAGTCGTACATCCAGGCCATGACTCCGGCGGCGAACATGAGCGGATATTGCGGAAAATCGTGCACGTCCACGTTGAGCACCGTGCCGCCGCCGGGTGCGATCATGCCGACGCCGAAGGTGATCGCGGCCATCGCGATGGCATAGCCCGATACCGATACGATGCCAGGGACCGGCGGCGCCTCATTTTGTTGTTTGATCGGGATGAATGCGCGGACCCCCGCGAAGCAGAAGCTGAACACGATCAGCACCGAGCAGAACCAGAGCGGACCGGAGCCGCCGAGGATCTCGCCGTCGGTAACATGGTGCACCCAGTCCGCCGCGAAGGAACGCGGTGGGTAGGACCGCCAGGAACCGGCGATGAAATACTCCGTCAACGGGCCGACCACAAACATGAAGAGCAGCAGGGGAACACCCAGGCGAAAGGCGCGCTCGCGCAGAAAGCCGGCCGCTCCTTTGCGTGCCAGGGAGGCGGCGGCGAAATAGCCGGCGATGCCGAACAGCAGTCCCATCGAGACGGCATGCTGGAACGCCTGGTAGGTGGCGAAGGCGACCATCGCGGGGAGGCTCAGCTCCGGACGTTCCCGGTAATACCAGCTCCCGAACGGCGAATAGGTCACGGCGGCGTGCATGACCACCACCATCGAGATCGCCGACCACCTGAGATTGTCGATGAAGGCGAGGCGCTGCCTCGGCCGCGTGCTGTCGGACATTTGAACCTCCTGGTTGATGGCCATGCCGTGGCGTTGGCCGGGCCGAAGGTTCGCGGCGATCGGGTACGGTGTCTCGCCGATGTCGGTCCGGCGCCTCGCCGTTTCGGGCAGACGCTGGCCGTTTCAGGCGAAGTTTGGCCGATTTCGAAATCGGCCGCTCAGTCGGCTGCCGTGGCGCCCTCGCGTGAGAGGCGGCGAGTCCGGAACTCGGTCGGTGTCTCGCCGGTGTGCGCCTTGAAGGCGCGGTTGAACGGTCCGATCGATTGGAATCCGGAATCGAGCGCGATCGTCAGTACCGGGAACTCGCGCCTGGTCCGGGTCGGCCAGCGCCGACATCGCCTCGGCGAGACGGTAGCCGTTCACGTAACTGACGAAGTTGCGGAACCCGAGCCGTTGGTTGATAAGGCGCCGTAGCCGGTATTCCGGCACGCCCAGCCGGTCCGCCAACGAGGCGACGGTGAGGCCGCCCTCGCGGTAGGCCCGCTCTTGCTCCATGGCCGCCCGCAGCCGCCTCTGAAGACCCCGTTCCTCGGCCGTCCCATCCTCGGCTGGCGCCACGCGATCGGGGGGCGCCCCGCGATTGGGGGGCGCGAGGAGCGGCGGCGAAGCCGGGATGCCAGGTGAGGCGAGGCCGGGCGTTTCGAGGCCAGCCCCCGGTGGCGCGCGATTGGGGGCCGCGAGGTCCGGAGGCGGGAGCCCCTGTTTCGGCGGTGCGTGGCCGGGAACCGCGCGGTTCGGAGCCTCGACGCCCGGCGCCGGCGCCACGCGACGGGGCAATCCCAGGGCGTGTGGAGCGGCGAATGGCGGCGCGAGACAGGGCGCTTCGAGACCAGCTCCGGGCGCGACAGCGGCCGCTGACGCCGCGGCATCCGCCGCGCGCTCGGCACGCAGCCGCAGGAGCGCGGCGGTCAGCACGATGCCAAGGGCGAACGAAACCCCTGGCACCGCCGAAAGCCTGGCCGCGCTGAGCAGGGTCGTCACCGCGATGCAGGACCCGAGCCCGCAGGCGAACACCAGCCGCGATCTTCGCCGCGCCTCGACAAGATCGGCACCGCGGCCGGAAAGCGCCTGATGGATGCCGCCGGCCGCCAGGAGCAACGCCGCGATCTCGGCCATGCGCCAGGCCAGCCACGCATCGGACGCGATCGCCCATGCGCCGAGGATGAGCATGCCGCCGAACGGCAGCCACCGCCACCAGCGTGGGACGAAGGAGTCGGAGAAGGCCGCCTGGGACCACACCAGAAACACCGCCGGCGTGGTCATGCTGACGAGCCGGACCGGCGCCAGCCACCAGACATGGCTGTCGCGCAGGCCGGGCGCCGTTTCGACCAGCCATGCGATGGCGCAGAAATCGAATGCCACCGCGTAACGATCGACCGGACGGCGATCGGACCCTGTCAGGCCGCTGATGGCGAGCAGGCAAAGCAGCGCCATCGCCCCGCCGCGCAAGCTGACGTCCGCCAGCACCTGGAATAACTCGGTCGCCGCCATGCGGAGAATATATCCCGGCGGCGGTCCGGGAAACACCGTATCGCCGCCGAATTAACGGTCAGATGATCCTGTTTCGCCACCGAATATTAATAATTCCTGTCTACGGGATCGTGAGAAATGCTCCGCGGCCCGTGTGTCAAGGCTCCCGGACGGAGCATCCGCCGGATCGTGAGGCTTCACGGGCATATGCAGCACGACAAACCCAGCCTGGAGTCCAGCCCAAGGTCAGGTTTGACGATCCGGTTGTTCGGCGGGATGGCGATCCGGGACGCGGCCGGCACCGATTACCTCCCGCGCTCCCGCAAAACCCGCGCGATCGTTGCGTTTCTCATTCAGATCGCGCCAAAGCCGATCCCGCGAAGCCAACTGACCACGCTGCTCTGGAGCCAGCGCGGCACCCAACAAGGCCGCGCCTCGCTGCGCCAGGCCGTCCACGAACTCCAATGGACACTGGGGGCCGCCTGGAGCTCCATCCTGGTGGCGGAGCGCCACTGCCTGTCGATCGATCTGCGCGATGTCGCTGTCGATGCGATCGAGGCGGCCGACCCGGCGGCACCCAACACCGCTTTGCTGACATTGTTCGAAACCGGGTTCCTGGAGGACCTGGGCGGCCTCGATCCCGCGTTCGACATCTGGCTGGCGAAGGAACGGCGGCGGATGGTGGGACTGACCCGCACCGGCGCGCAGGCCTTTCTGGAGGAGCCGCATCCGCGCGAGGCGATCATTCTCGCCGCGCGCTCGTTGCTGCGCCTCGATCCGGTGAATGACGGCGCCTGGCGCGCACTGATCGAGGCGCATATCCAGGCCAGCGATCGCGCGGCGGCCCGTTTCGCCTGCGAGCAGTGGGGCGAGGCGATGGGCCTCGGTCCGGATGACACGCCCTCGGCCGAGCTCGCCACGTTTCTCGCCCGGATCCGCTTCGGATCGGACTACCGCCCGCCGGGTCCCGATCCGGATCGTGCCCCGTCCATCGAGACCGCGGCCGCACGGCCGGAGCCCGGTGCGTCGCCGCCTGACGATGTGCCGCGCTGGATGGTGCCAGCCGGTGTGTTGGCGGACCGCGTTACCCCGGGCCGCGTCCTGCCGGATGGTCCCACGCAAGACCTGGGCGCACCGGTGCGCGTCCTGTCCGAGGAAGACCAGCCGGGAGCGGCGCCACACGAATGGCCGCCACCGGACATCGCCGTGCCGAATGGCGCCATGCCGAATGGCGCCATGTTCAACGACGCCGGCCGGCGGGAAGCGTTCGGGGTCCCGGTGAGCGAGGATGTCGTATTGCCGGAAACCGGGCCGCCCGGCGGCATGGTCCGGCATGGCCCGCTGCCGTCCAGGACCATGCCCGGCGGCGCGACCCGCGACCGAACGCCGGAGGACGCGATCGCGCCGCCGGAGGTCTCGGAGGACACGATCGTTCCCGCCATGCCTGGCCGGCTCATGCCGAACGGCCTCCAATCGGACCCGGCCAATCCGGGCGATGGGCCAACGGTCGATAACCCCGAGGACGTGAACCCCGAGGACGTGAACCTCGAGGGCGTGACGAACGGCGTGATGGACCAGATGTTCGTCCCGGATCGCGCCCCGCCGGACGGCGCCCGCGGCCTCCCGCTCGCGGACGGCGCGTTCCAGTGGGTGCCGGGCCCGGACCATCCGCCTTCCGACAGCCCGCGCCCCGACAATCCGCGCCCCGACAATCCGCGCCCCGACAATCCACGCGGATACATGCCGTATGGGGGAGCGACGGGGCATGGCAGGCCTCGCACGAACGCCGGGCGTCGTGGAATGCCGGGCGGAAGCGCCTCCAACGCGGTCAGCCGGGACGACGCCGGGGCAGCGCCGGCCGCGCCTCCGGCCTGGGACACCGCGACCGCGCCCTGGAGCGGCATCGCGCACAAGCAGTCCAGCCTCCGCCTCGGCATTCGGGAAATGCGGGTGATTGGATCGAACGTCGATCAGGCGCTGTCGGCGGGCCTCGCGGAGGAGGTCACCACCGCTCTCTCACGCTTCCGCTGGATTTCCTGCGTGTCGGGCAGCTCGCTTGCCGCCATCGCCGGCGAGACCGGCGAACTCAACGTGCGCTGGCCCGAGCTGGACCTCGATCTGCTGCTCGACGGCACCATCCAGCGCGGCGGCGACCGGGTGCGCATCACCGTCCGCCTGCTCGACATGCGCGCCGGCGAGGCGGTGATCTGGGCCAATCGGTTCGACCACGATGCCTCCGACATCCTGACCGTGCAGGACAAGGTGGCGGCGGCGATCGTTGCTCAGGTGGATCCGTTACTGTTGATGCGAGAGGGCGAGCGGGCGGCGAACCGCGATCCACGCGGCATCTCGGCGCGTGACCTGGTATTGCGGGCGGTGCCGGCGATCTACCGCATGGACCGTCTGTCGTTCCATGCCGCCGGCGAACTGCTGGAGGCGGCGTTGCGTGTCGAGCCCGGCAACACCGACGCGCTCGCCTGGTACGCCTACTGGCATCTGTTCCTGGTCGGTCAGGGATGGGCCGATGACCCGGACGCCGCGACGCGGCGGGCCGGCGAACTCGCCGATACCGCCGTCGCGATGGACCCCAACGACGCCCGCGCGCTGACCTTGGCGGGCCACGTGCGCGGGTTCCTGCTGCGCCGGCCCTCCGAGGCCGCCGTGCTGCATGAGCGCGCGATCTCGCTGAACCCCAACCTCGCCATCGCCTGGTGCTTTTCCGGTTTCACCCTCAGTTATCTGGGCGAGCACGCGATCGCGTTGGACCGCATGAACAAGGCGATCGAGCTGTCGCCCTCCGATCCGCATCTGTTCTTCTTTCAGGCCGCGGTCATCATGCCGCTTCTGTTGCTTGGCGAGTATGAGGAAGCCGCCGCCGCCGGGCGGAAGGCGATCGAACTCAACCCGTGGTTCTCGTCGTCGTTCAAGGGGTTGCTCGCGGCGCTGGGCCATCTGGGGCGGGTCAAGGAGGCCGCCAGCGTGATGGCGCGCCTGTTGCGGTTGGAGCCCGACTTCACCGTGCGCGACGCGATCGCCCGCTCCCCGATCGGGCTGGGCTCGGATATCGAGCGGTACGCCGAAGGGCTGCGCCGCGCCGGTCTGGCGGAGTGGTGAGCGGACGGATCCAGGCCCGCCGGTCGTGTCCGTCGCCGGCCGATCATCCAAACTCATTTTGATCCGTTGCACACCGGCTCGCGTCATCCGCGTGGAGCGCCGGCGTCCCGCGACCTCGCCGCGCGCCCATGCCGATTGTCGCTTGCCGATCGCATTCCTGTTGGAATGCCGGCGTGCGCGGGCATAGAGTGCCGGGAGAACGCTCGCCGACAGCGCCAAGGAGGAAAACATGGCCGAGATTTTGGCTCTGGGAATTTCGCATTATCCGCCTCTGGCCGGACCCGACGACCGCATGTGCGGCATCCTCAAACGCATGCTGCGGAATCCGGCGCTGCCGGAGCACCTGCGCACGCCGGAAGGCTGGCCCGCCGCCATGCGCGCCGAATGGGGCGACGACGAGGGTACCACATCCGCGGCCCGGCATCGCGCCGCCCTGGTCGGCTGGATGGAAAAGACCCGCGCGGCGCTGGACGATTTCAATCCGGACTTCGTGCTGATCTGGGGCGACGACCAGTACGAGAACTTTCGCGAGGACATCATCCCGCCGTACTGCATCAGCGCGTACGAAAACTTTTCGTTCGCTCCGCCGCCCGGCAATGTCTGGGGCGACGATGACAAGCGTTACGAGCTGCCCGGACATCGCGCGGCGGCGAAGCTGCTGGCGACAAGGTTGCTGGAGACGGGATTCGATACGGCGTACGCCTACAAGCCGCTGCATCATCCGCTGGGTCACGCGTTCACCAACGCGGTGTTCTATCTGGATTACGCGCGTCGCGGATTTCCGTATCCGATCGTGCCGTTCGCGATCAATTGTTACGGTCGCAAAGTGGTTTCGCAACGCGGCGGCGTGCCGAATTTCGACCGGCCCGGCACCGCCGAACTGGATCCTCCGGCTCCGGCCCCATGGCGGCTGTTCGATCTCGGCGCCGCCACCGCGCGCATTCTGGCCGAGTCGCCGTATCGGGTCGCGTTGCTGGCGTCCTCGGGTTGGTCGCATGCGTTCCTGACCGCGAAGAACCACTTCCTTTGGCCGGATACTCCGGCCGACCGGGCGATGTATGACTCGTTGCGGTCAGGCGATTATAACGCATGGCGCGGATACGCCGGACAGGCGGTCGAGGACAGCGGCCAGCAGGAAATCCTCAATTGGATGTGCCTCGCCGGCGCGCTGAGCGAACTCGATCGGAAGCCGAAACAGACCGGGTTCGTCGATACGTGGATCTTCAATTCGTCGAAGACGTTCCTGATCGCGCCGCCGGCGTAATCGCCAAGGTCCGAACGGCTGACCGGACGCAGGAACGCTTACCCCGTCACTCCCGGCATCGTGCCGCGACAGATCACCGGGTCGGTGCCCGGTGATGACGAATGTCGACGCGGGTAACGATGGATTGGGGGCGAGTATCCGGCGGCCGCGGTCGTAAGCGCCTCGGCGTCCCGGTTCGCGGTCATTCCTCCGGTTCGGTGGTGAACAGCAACGGATAGCCCTTGCGCCGGCCCGCGTCCGTCGCGTCGGTGGCCTTCGTCTCCGCGACATCCTTGGTGTAGACAGCGACGACACACGTGCCGCGCCGATGCGCCGTCATCATGACCCGCGCGGCCTGATCCTCGTTCATGCGGAAGACCCCCTTCAGCACCGTGACGACGAATTCCCGCGGCGTGTAGTCGTCGTTGACCAGAATGACCTTGTGCAGCCGCGGCCGTTCAACCTTGATCTCATCTTTAACAGTCGGCCGGGTGTCAATTCTGTCCATCGGCGGGACCCTCCTGGCGGACGTGGCTCGAAATGTCGCGAGCGGCAGACTATCCCCAGGCGGCCTGACCGCCAACGAGCGTGATCGTGATGTGACCCATCGTCGTGTCCGCCTTGGCGCCGTGCCAGTGCCGCTCACCGGCCTTGATATGCACGACATCGCCGACGTTGATTTCGCGTTGTTCGTTCTCGTTCGCCACCATGCCGGACCCCGAGGTCACGATCAGCAACTGGTCGCAGGTGTGCGTGTGCCATCCGGTGGTGCAGCCCTGGCTGAAATTCACCACGCTGCAGTTATAATTCTGCGAATCGCCGGGGTTGATGATGGTCTGGCGCGAGCGCGACACCGGCCCGCTCCAGCCCTCGATCCGATCGGCGCCTTCCACCGGAACATTGGGAACGTCCTTGAGTGTGACGACCTTCATGACGACTGCCTCCTCGTGCTGGTTTCGGTCGAGGGTATCCGCCAGAGGACGGCCGGTAAAGTTTGTGCCGCGGCGGCGTGACACCGACGCTCCCGCGCGTGGCGGTCGCATGGCAGTGGCCCGTGTCGATCCTGACCGGACGCGATCGCGCGCATCGGGTTGGCCGTCACCGCGGTCTGAACCGCATCGCGGTTGATCTGCGTCAACGACCCGACGTTTGGAATCTGTCACGAAGACAACCGAAACGGCGCGCCGGTTCGGATCGAACCCGTGACCCATCAGTCATTGTCGCCTGGCCGCGCGCCTGACTTCAATGCGATCGCGACATGGCCATGCGTTGCCTGTCGGAGCGGGAGGTTTCCCGCGACACATCAGAAACCGGACAGGCGAAGCCGTCCCGCGCTCAGCGCGAACCAGGAGAGCGAGCCAGGAAATAGCGTCCGAATTGGCGCGCCGAGGCACCGGTCATCGACTGGCTGTTGTTCCGCGCGCATGAATCGAAGTGGGCGATTTCATGTCAGGATCGAGCGATTATCTGTTCTTCAACGGCTATAACACCAAGGGCCAGCAGGGCCTCTGGATCTCCGATGGGAATGGCGGCGACGGCACGCATGAAATCATCGGCATCGTCGGCGCGTACGCCGGGGGCATCGATCCCAGCAACATAACCGTGTTCAATGGAGAAGTCCTGTTCGCCGGCGTCGACGCCTCCGGTCGGGGAGGGTTGTGGACGAGCGACGGCTTCGCGGGCGGGACCAAGGAACTGGCCGGCACCAGCGGCCTCGATCCCTCGGACCTGACGGTCTTCGGCAACGAGGTGTTGTTCTTTGGTACCGATGGCAGCGGGCAGCGCGGCCTTTGGGAAACCGACGGCACCGCGGCGGGAACCAAGGAGATCGAGGCCGGGGTCAACGGCAGCGGCCTGACAGTGCTCGATAACGGGGCATGGTTCAGCGGCGTGGATGGCGGCCTGTGGGTGGCCAGCACCGCGGGCGCGACGGAAGTCATCCCGGGCACGGCCGGCACGCCGCTCGGCACGGCGGTATTCGGTTCGGCGACCTACACGCTGACCGCGCCCCCGGGCGGCCTGCAACCTTACGGCCTGGACGCGCTGAACGGGAATCTGCTGTTCGGCGGTTCTTACCAATACACCTACACGCAATCAGGCGTCACCAGCACCGCCACGACCACGGGTCTGTTCGAAATCTCCGGTTCGACGTTGCAGTTGCTTAACCCGATAGAGCCCGCCGGTATCTACCAGCCAACTCATCTCGGCGCTGTGTTCTGGGCGCCCGGCCCGATCTTCAATTTCACGCCGGCCGGTTGGGTGAATGACGGATTTACCAGGGTGACGGCGCGTTATGGGCCACCGACGGCACGGCCGCGAACACACTGGAGATCAGCGGCTCGCAGTATGAGGCGCAAACCCTCGACCCGACCGACATCATGGCCGCCGAGGGTTACTTGTTGTTCAACGGCACCGGGCCTGGCAACGCCCGGGATCTGTATCTGGCGTTTTACGACCCGGCGGTGGCCAATGGGACGCCCGCTTTCCTGCTCGATCTCAACGACGCGACCTACAAGTCCGCGGGCGTCCTCGTGCAGGATGTCGTGTTCACTGGAACGCTGGCCGGCGGACAGGGTGTCGGCCTCAATCCTTCGGACATGAAGGTCATGAACAGCGAGGTCTATTTCAACGGCTTCGATGCGGCCGGCGACGAAGGACTTTGGCTTCTCAACCCCCAGGCATTCGGCACCAGCCCGTTCTTTTCCCCATCTATCGCGCTGCAACTGGGGCCCGTCTTCAACCCGCAAGGTGTTTACCTCAACGCGTTGGGCTATGAGCTCTTCCCCACCGGCGCCGATGCGACCGGGGTTAATCCGACCGATTTGACGGTGGCGCAGATCAACTTCCTCGATATCGGGGAGGCGATCGGCTTTCTGACCACCCCGCCGTCCGAGAGTTCTGCCTTACGTGATCCAGGACACCTCGGCCAACATCGAAGCAGCGACAGCGGTACAACTCGGTGGCTTCGCATCGATCGGCGTGAGCGATATCGTCGCCGACGGTTCGCTGGTCTTCAGCGTGCTCCAGGCTCTGGCACTGGAGGAACCGATCACCCTGACGGTGCCCGCCGGAGACACGGTGACGGTCTCGGACACGGCGGGCGCGATCGAGACCCTGACCGCGGCGCAGATAGCCGAACTGCCGGTGATCGGCTTTACCGGTATCACGGCGACGGACGCCTCGGTCGTGCTGACCGTCGCCCAGGCCAGCGCACTGGAGAGCGCTGGCCTGGCGATCAGTGTTCCGAGCGGCGATACGGTCAGCATCGCCGACATCGCGGCGCAGATCGAAAAGTTGACCGCGAGCCAGATCGCGACGCTGCCGGCGGCGGGCGTGACGGCGATCGCGGCGACCGACGCGGCAGTCGTTTTCAGCATCGCGCAGGCGATGGCGTTGAACGGGATCGCGTTGACCATGCCGGCCGGGGCTTCCCTGTCCATCGCGGACACCGCGGCCGACATCGCGGCGCTGGAGGCGTCGCAGATCGTCACGTTGCGCGCCTACAACGTGACCGCGATCGCCGCGACCGACACCTCGATCGTACTGTCCGTGGCCGAGGCCGTGCTGTTGTCCGGCGTGGCGTTCGGTTTGACCGCGCCCGAGGGCGATACGGTGCTTGTGGCCGGCAATGCAGCCGCGGTCGCGGGGCTCACACCGGCCCAGATCGCGGCGCTGCCGGCGCTCGGGGTGACCGCGATCCAAACCTACGGGTATTTGGCGATTTCCGTAGCCCAGGCGGTGGCGTTGCAGAATGCCTCGGTCTCGGTGACCGCGACGCCGCGTGCTCCCAGCCTGTCTCTCGTCATCAGCGACACGGCGGCTGATATCGAGGCGTTGACCGCGGCCGAGTTGTCCCACCTTCCGTCCCTCACCGCGAACGTGCCCGGGATTTTGAGCGGGATCACCGCGACCGACGGCTCGGTCGCACTGACGGCCGCTCAGGTGGTCACGTTGCTGGACGTCGGCATCGCACTCGCGGTCCCCTACGGCGACACGGTAAGCATCGCCGACACCGCCGCCGGCATCGAGACGCTCACCGCGCCCGAGATCACCGCGCTTCTCTCGCCCGTGGGCTCGCCGGGGTTCACCGTCAGTGCCATCGAGGCCACCGATGCGCCGGTCGTGTTGACCGTCGCGCAGGCCGTGGCACTGGAAGGTGGTCCGGGCGAACGCTCGCTCGGCGTCGTCGCTCCGGTCGGAGACAGCGTGACCATCGCGGACCGCGCCGCCGCGATCGAAACGCTGACGCCCCTGCAAATCCAGACACTGAGCGTGACCGCGATCAGGGCGACCGATGCGTCGATCGTGTTCACCGCCGCTCAGGCGGAGGCCATCGTGTCCCGGGTGTACGTGTCGGCGCCGGTGGACGACACGGTGACCATCGCGGACACCGCCGCCGCCATCGAGAATTTGGTCCTGCTGGGTTACGCCGTCAGCGTCCTCCATTTCGCGCACGTCACGAACATGGCGGCGAGCGACACGTCGGTGACGCTGACGGCGGCGGAAGCTCTGTTGCTGGAGGCCGCCACGGTCGCCGTTGGTGCGCCCGCCGGTCATCAGGTCGCGCTGACCGATACCGCGGCGAACATCGAGGCGCTGACCCCGGCGCAGATCGCCGCGCTGGCACCGATCGGCTTCACCGAAATCGTCGCGACGGATACTTCGGTCGTGCTCACCGTCGCGCAGGCGCTGGCATTGGAAGATCCGATCGCGATCTCGGCGCCGGCGGGTCAGACGGTCACGATCGTCGATAGCGAAACCGCGATCGACACGCTGACCCCAGCCCAGATCGACACGCTGGCGGCGGTGGGGGTGAGTGGCATTGGCGTCGCGAGCCTGACCGGCGCCGCACCGCTCACGATCGAGGGCGGCATCACGCTGACCGTGAGCGGTGCGGTCGCCGCCGCGCAAACGATCGCGTTTCTGAACGACGGCGGCGTGTTGCGTTTGAGCGATCCGGCCGAGATGGCCGGGACGATTTCCGGCTTCGCGCCGCCGGACACGATCGATCTGAGCGGCGCGGCCTATGACGTGAGCGCGGTTCCGAGCCTCGGCGTCGATAATCTGCTGACGGTCACGGAAAACAGCGGAACTTTCACCCTGCAACTCGATCCCGCGCAGATTTTTCTGACGACGCCCACCTTCCTGGCCGTCCCGGACGCCACGATCGGCACCGCGCTCATGGAAACGCAGCCCGCGATCGATTTTTACGCCCCGGTTCCGGCCGGGCAGACCGCGTACGACGTGGTGGTGGCGTCCGGCGGCCAGGTGGACGTCCAGGACGGCGGAGCAGTCAACGGCGGAACCGTCAACAGTGGTGGCGTCCTGACGATCGAGAGCGGCGGTACGGTCGCCGGCAGCGTTACCATCGATGGCGGCCTGTTGGATCTGATCCCGGACAGCGAGGCGAGCGGCACGATCGCTTTTGGCGCCGCCGGGGGCACCCTGGAAATCGACGACACGACGATGCCCGCCGCCTCGATAGCCGGCTTCGCGGAAGGCGACTGGATCGATCTGACCGCCGTCCCACATGCCGGCGGCGACCAGGCCGATTTGCTCTCCGGCGGCACGCTGCGAGTGACCACGAGCGCGGGACCGTACGACCTGCGGCTGTCGCCCGGCGAGGCTCTAAATCACGATTATTTCTGGCTGAGTCCCGACGGGACAGGCGGCACCGACGTCGGCGTCATCAACGAGCTGTTGCCGCGAACGCTGATCTGGACCGGTGCTCAGGACACGAACTTCGGCAACGCAACGGACTGGAACGATACGACAACCAATCTGAACCCGGCTCCGCTGGCGCCGAATTCGTCAGACGCGGCGCAATTCCTGAGCGGCGGGGGCACGATCACCGGTAACGGCACCGCGGCGACACTGGGGTTCGGTGGAAGTCTCTCCTGGGACGTAGCCTCCGGCGCGAGCCTGAGCGCGACGTCCGGGGTGACGGTTGGCGCGGGCGGCGCGGGCTCCCTCTTGATCAATGGTGGGGCCCAAATCGACAGCCTGGGATCGGAGGACACGATCTCCGGCAACCCCGCCCAATCCGCGTCCGTCACGGTGGACGGGGAAGCGGCCACATGGTCGTCGGCGGGCGAGTTGATCGTCGGTGTACCTGGGCGCCGGTGCTCTCACCGTCAGCAACGCCGCCACGTTCGCCGCGGCGGCGCAGGGCGCTAACCCCGCGATGGTGCTGGGTGTCGGCGAGGGAGGGACCGGCACACTCTCCGTGGCCGGCGGACGGGCGTCGCTGGTCGGGCAGGTGGCGGTGGGACAGGCGGGCGGTGGATCATTGCTGATCAGCAACAGCGGCACGGTGATCACCGGCGGTTCGACGGCATTTCCCGCGCAAGGCATCGATGTCGCCGAAGATAGTGGCGGAATCGGCGGTATCACCGTATCCGGCACACGATCTTTGCTCAGTAATACCGGCGCGTTCGTGGTCGGTGATTTCGGTTTCGGTCAACTCGCGATCGAATCCGGTGCCACGGTGATCACGGGGCCAGGGACGGCTCCCGGCCTGACCGGGCTGTCGATCGCCAATTCAGCGTTCGCGTCGGGCTCTTCGGTCAACGTTTCGGGCGCGGGCTCCAATCTGGGCGTTGCCGGCACGCTGGTTGTCGGCGCGGCCGGCTACGGTTCGCTGTCGGTGTGTCAGGGTGGCGTCGTCACCGCCGCCAGCATCGACGCAGCGTCCGCGGCCGGCAGCGACGGCGTGATTTCGGTGGCCGGGACGGGCTCGGCGCTGACCCTGACCGGCAGTTTGACCGTCGGCGCCCTGGCGACCGGTGAGGTGTCGATCCTCAACGGCGCGATCGTGTCCGCGCTGGATGTCACTCTGGGCTCCGCCAGCGCGGCGTCCTCGGGCAACATCGACGTAGAGGGCGCGGGCAGTCGATTGCAGGTTGGCGCCGGCGGTGTGCTGAACATCGGTGTCCTGAACGGCGGCAGCGGCGCGTTGACGATCGGGGTGGGCGCCACGCTGCATTCGGCGGCGGGAGTGGTCGAGGCGGGTCGCGCGTCGTTCAACAACTTCGGCGGCGTGGTCGATCCGCCGTTCGTCGATCTGACGACGCAGAGCAACTCCGGTCTCGGATCGAATTTGTACGACCTCTACGTCGAGAACATCGGCGCGGTGCAGATCGTGTCCGGCACCGGCACGTGGGACACGCCGATGCTGCTGACCGGCACATCGGTTTCGGACGCGCAGAACAACATCGACGTCAACGGCGATCAGGGCGAGTGGCAGCTCAGTTCCGGCGGCACGCTGATCGTCAACGCCAACACGGTCGATAGCGGCCAGGCGATCGTGTTCGAGGACGCGACGGATACGTTGGTGATCGGTCAGATCGTCAACAACGGCGCGGCCGGGGTGAGCGGCACCGCGCCGGTGGTCGAGCCGGGGGCGGAGAACCTGTTGCAGGCGGGCGGGTTCGCCGCCGAGATCTGGGGCTATCAGACCGGCGACAACATCGACTTCGCCAACATGACCGTGTCGTCGGCGAGCGTGGTGAACGGCAACACGGTGGATTTGTTCGGGCCCGGCGACGTTTCACTGGGCGCGCTGGCGTTTTTCACGAAGTCCGGATCGAAGGCCTCCGATGCGGGCGCTGTCGCGGCGGCGGCGCAGATCCAGTGCTTCGCCGAGGGGACCCGGATCGCGACGGTGGACGGATTGGTACGGGTCGAGGATCTGCGGGTCGGTGACGAGGTCGTCACCGCGATCCCATCGTTCAATGCACGCGTGACGGCCGCGTGCGATGCCGGGAGATACGCGCCGGTCGTCTGGATTGGGCATCGAGCGGTGAACTGCGAACGACATCCGAAGCCGGAGACTGTGTGGCCAGTGTGCATCGAGGCTGGCGCGTTCGGCGAGAACGTTCCGATACGGGATCTGTATCTTTCGCCCAACCACGCCGTATTCGTGAACGACGCGCTAATTCCCGCGTGGCTGCTGATCAACGGCACGAGCATCACGCAGGTTGAACAGGCCAGGGTGCGATACTTTCATGTGGAATTACCGCACCATGCGATTATCCTCGCCGAGGGTCTGGCGGTGGAGAGTTACCTTGATACCGGGGACCGCGCAGATTTCCGTGATGTCGCCGGAATATTCCGGCTGTTTCCCGACCGCGCGGCTCAACCGGGTCCGGCGGCCGTCGCGGCGTGGCAGATGAGAGGCGCCGCGCCGTTGGTGCTGACGGGCGACGCTCTGACGGCGGCGCGCGCCGCCGTCAGGTGACCCACCTGACGGACCGATCGGATTTCGCATCCGGCGGATCGGCCGCGCCGCGTGGGAGCAACGCGGAGTCTGCTTATCCCGCCTTCAACTTCAGCAATGCCTCGGCGTTGCCGTGTGTCAGTTTCGCCATGTCCGCCGGAGACAACGAAATCCGATCCAGGAACGCGCGCCCCTGCGCGTTCGTCGCATAGGGATAGTCCACGGAGAACATCAGCCGATCGATGCCGAACGTCAGCAGCGCGGCGAGGAACGGCGGATCGGTGAAAATCCCGCTGGTGGTGACCCACACCTGATCGAGGATCGCCTGGCTGATTGGCCGGCTCAGATGCTCGATATCGAGCCGGAACACGTCGTCGGCGCGCGCCATCATCATCGGCAGCATCTCGCCCATGTGGCCGATGATGAGCTTCAATTTCGGATGCCGATCCAGCGCGCCGGACAGTACGAGGCGCAGCACATGCAACGCCGTCTCCGAGTGCCAGCCCCATCCGGCGGCCTCCAGCACCCGGCCGGCACCCGGTTCGAGTCCGGAATAATACGCCTCCCGTACGACATCGGGTGCCAGATGCGGATGGATGTAGATCGGCACGTCCAGTGCCACCGCCTGCGCCAAAATCCCGTCATACGCCGGATGATCGAGAAAACGTCCCTCGGTCGTTCCGTTGATCAGCGCTCCCAAAAACCCCAGTTCCTTCACCGCTCGCCCCAGTTCCTGGGCTGCCTCGTCCGGACTTTGCATCGGCAGCACGGCGAACCCCGCGAACCGGTCGGGATGCCGCGCGACCGCCTCGGCCAGATGATCGTTCATCGCTTTGGCGATCGAGACGCCCTCGGTGCCGGGCACGAGGTCCGGCCCAGGCCCGCTGTTGGAGAGAACCTGGAAGGAGATGCCGGACTCGTCCATCAGGCGCAGGCGTCCGGGACCGATCTCCGGCAGCAACTCCTGCGGACTGGGTTCGTTGGGCGCGGAGCGGCGCGGGCGGTAGCCGCGACGGCTGATCGCCTCCCGATCGATGCGGCCGGCGATGGCCGGGGCGGCGAAATGTTCCTCCAAAGCAATGACACGCATGGACCGTTCTCCTCGATGGGTGAGGCGAGGCGGGACGTTGACGACGGACCGCGCTGGCCATGATCAGAGTAACCGCGATTGGCTCGTTCCAGCCAGCCGAGCGGGTCCGCCGGTCAATGGTTCGCGCGGTTGGGCCATGGGCGCGGCGCGGCGGTGGGCCGCGTGGACCGGCGTCATGCGTGGCCGCGTGCCGATGACCGAACCAGTGTGGCCCGGCTTATGCGGACAGCGTTTCAGCCTCGACCACCAGCACGCTCTCGGTCATCTCCACAGGCTCGTAGAGCCAGCGCGCGATCAGGCCGGCGATCGCGGCACCGATCAACGGGGCGACCCAGAACAGCCAGAGCTGGCCGATATAGGCGCCGCCCGCGAACAGCGCCGGGCCAGTACTGCGGGCCGGATTGACCGACGTGTTCGTGATCGGGATCGACACCAGGTGAATCAGCGTCAGCGCCAGCCCGATCGGGATGCCGGCGAAGCCGGCCGCCGCACCCTTCGAGGTGCAGCCTGTGATGATCGTCAGGAAGAAGAAGGTCAGCACCACTTCCGTGACAAAGCACGCGCCGAGGCTATACTGGCCGGGACTGAGCGCGCCGTAGCCGTTCGAGGCGAAGCCTCCCGGAACCCATCCAGGCTTGCCGGAAGCGATCAGGAACAGCACCGCCGCCGCGGCGATGGCACCGACCACCTGGGCCAGGATGTAAGGGATGACCTCGGTCGATTTGAACCGGCCACTGGTCCACAATCCGACCGTGACCGCCGGGTTGAAATGCCCGCCTGAAATATGGCCGACCGCGTAAGCCATGGTCAGCACGGACAAGCCGAAAGCGAACGCGACGCCGAGAAAGCCGATGCCCAGAGACGGGTAGCCGGCCGCGATGACCGCACTGCCGCAGCCACCGAAGGTTAGCCAAAACGTGCCGAAGCATTCGGCGGCCAGACGATGGGAAGTGGTCACGGGTTTTCTCCTTTTTGGATTTCCATTTTGGGCCTGGTGGCATTCGACGCCCCGGCCTTTGCCGAGTATTACCAGAACTACGACATTACCGACATGAATAATTCGCGACTTGCGCCAGGCGACGGCGCGACACGACGTCGCGACCCGTGATCGAATTCGACGGTACTCGGCGTCAGGGCCATGCTCGACACGGCCGCGTGTTCGGATCGTAGCGGAACCGATATCATGGGTGGTCGCCAAGGTCGGGGCGTTCGACGAAATCGATCGCGCCGGAACATCGGCGTCGCGAAAACCGCCGCGCGGCCCTCCGGTTCTGAACGCGCGCACCGTCATGACCGGCCACCGGGTCGGTCATTTCGATCGGCACGCGCGGCGACAGATGACCGGCTCGGTGGCCGGTCGTGACAATGTGCGTCAATGGGTTGGCTGGTCGATATGACATCCCGCCATCTCCGAGCCGCGCCGCCGCCGCCCGCGCGTGAAATCTGCTAAGCATGCACGCCACCGGAAGGATCGCGCGATGGAACCCGCTCCCGACACCCCATTCTCCGTCATCATCGCCGGAGCCGGCCCGGTCGGGCTGACCCTGGCCATCGACCTCGGCCGCCGAGGCGTGCGCTGCCTGATCATGGAGCGGCACCCGACCACCCTGCCGTGGCCGAAGATGGACCGCTCCAACGCCCGCACCATGGAGTTCTACCGCCGCATCGGCATCGTCGATCGGGTGCGCGCCCTCGGCTATCCGCCCGACAACCCGATGGACGTCTTTCTGACCACGCGCCTCAGCCGACAAGCCCATCGCGGTGCTGAAATATCCCTCGGTCGCCGAGCGCCGGAAACAGATCGCCGGGTCACCGAACGGCGCCTGGCTCCTGGAACCCTATCAACTCGTCTCCCAGAACAAGCTTGAGCCACTGCTGAAGGAAGTCGCCGAGGCAACGCCGAATGTCACCGTCCGCTACGGCCTCGAACTGACCCGACTTCACGCAAAACGCCGCCGGCGTCACGGTGCACGCCCAAACCGACCGCCGGCCAATCCGAAACACTCCGCTGCGACTACCTCGCCGGCACCGACGGCGGCACCTCCACCGTGCGCAAGCAACTGGGCATTCGTCTGGAGGGCCGCGGCCGCATCCGCGATCTCGTCCAGGTGATCTTCCATTCCGAGCACCTGTACGAGCGCATCGTCACCGGCAAAGGCCGCCACTATCAGTTCGCCGACGCCAACGGCTCCAGCATGATCGCGCAAGGCGACCGCAAGGAGTTCACGCTGCATTCGACGTTGCCGGCCGACACCGATTTCGTCCCGATCATCCGCGACCTGATCGGCTTCCCCTGCGACTTCGAGGTCCGCCACGTCATTCCCTGGAGTCACCATCTGCTGGTCGCCGAGCGCTACCGGGACGGTCGCGTCTTCCTCGCCGGCGACGCGGTGCATCTGGTCATCCCGACCGGCGGTCTCGGGCATGAACACCGGCGTGGGCGACGCCTTCGACCTGTCCTGGAAGCTCGCGGGCGTGATCCACGGGTGGGGCGGGTCCAGGCTTGCTCGACGGCTATGAGCAGGAGCGCCGGCCGATCGGCATCCGCAATGTCGCGGCGGCGGGCTGGGCCGCGGCGGGCGTGCCGATCTGGCGCGCGCTGGTCACGCCGGCGGTCTACGATGCGACGCCCGAAGGCGATGCGGTCCGCGCGGCGCTGGCGGCATCCTTCGACGTCAACCATCGCCGCATGCATGGCATGGTCGGGGTGGAATCGAACTATTCCTACGCCGGCTCGCCACTGATCGCTGACGAGCCCGGCAATGTCGCCGAATGGGAGACCAGCCGCTACGAGCCGCATGCCCGCCCAGGGGTGCGCATTCCGCATATGTGGCTGACGGATGGCCGGGCGTTGCAGGATGTTCTGGGGGACGATTACACGTTGCTCGACCTGCGCGGCGATTGCGATGCCGCGCCGCTTGCTCGCCGCGTTCCGCGCACTGGGTGCGCCGCTGGACGTGCTGCATCTGGACGAGCCGCGGGTGCGGGAGGTCTACGGCGCGTCGGTGTTCCTGTTGCGGCCGGACCTGCATATCGCCTGGCGCGGCGATACGGCGCCGCCGGACCCGCGCGCGCTTGCCGACATGGCCACCGGGCACGGGCGGGCGGCGGCTGGCGCGTGATGCCTCGCGCTTCTTCCGACGCCCGGCGGGCCAACGCGCCGGCGGCGCGAACCGCGGTGTCCTCTCCGGGCGGGGCAATGCTGCTGCTGCTCGCCTGCCTTCCCTATGTCTTGCTGGTCGCGATGTTACCCGATCCCAACGACTTTCCCGGCGAGGGCGGGGGCGAAGCCCGGATCGGCCGGGGATTTCAGGAATTATGGGCCTACGTGGCCTGTGGCGCGACCGTGCTGCTGCTCTGGCTCGCACTGTGGCGCGCGGCGCGCTCGGGCGGGATCTCGGGATGGGCACGGCGTACAATTCCCCTGCTGGTTCCGGCGGCCGGCGCGGCGATGACCTTCGCCATGGCCCAGAGTTTCGATCAGCCCGGTCCGTTGCTGCCTCTTGTTCCGACCGTGCTGCCGCCGGCGATCGCCGCGTATGCGCTTTGGGGCTGTCTCCCGGTGCTGTCGCGATGGCTGCCGGACAGCCTGGCAAGACCGCGGATCGATGGCGTCGCGATCGGGTTGATCGCCGCCCTGACGCTGGCCGCCATCCCGCTCGGGATCATCGACGACGCCTCCTGGCCGCGACGGCTGGACCGCCATCGTGCCGAAATGGCCGCCGCCGATGCCGCCGCCAAGGCGGCCGGGGAGCAGGAGGAACGGGCGCTGCGGGAAAAGTTCGCGCGCCTCGGCCCGGACTCTTCGTTGCGCGACTACATCGAGGCGCGGCAGTGGTATCTCAGCGGCGTGGACATTCTGGGTGGCGCTCGCCTGGTCAAAAGCCGGCAGAGCGATGCGGTTGCCATGCTGAAGGACGGGATGATCCTGGACCTGAACGACCTTTGGCAACTCGATCTGCGACCGTCGCCGGCGCTGTGTGACGCCTATGGCCCCGCGCTGGCGGCGACATTCGGCCGGGCCGGGAGCTACCGCGGCTCGGCGTATCTGGATCTGCTCGACGCGCAATTCCCGAACCTGCGGTGGTTGCGCGAAGGACATTGCGATCTCGACGGACGGCTCGCCGAGGTCGATGCCCAACTGGCCTGGATGCTGGAGAGCAAGGACCCGTCGGGCGCGGCCGCGGACGATACGGCGGCGTATTATTCTCGATTTGACGTGAGCCGGGAGACGGTGGCGGCCATGCGCGGCAAACTCGCCGGCTTGCGGGGTGCGCGTTAAGGCTCGCGGCGTCAGGTTGTAGCGGGCTCCCAAAACGGCTGACTTTTCGCGCGAACGGTTACCCGGTCATGAGACGTTACCGAGGCATGCCATCCCTCCCAACGCCGTGCCGCGGCAGGTCACCGGGTCGGTGCCCGGCGATGACGTGGCGTGGGGGCCGGTGATGCAAAAACGTTACGCGCTCGTATCCGCGCCGCGCCTCGCGACTTCGGGTCCACTCAGCGGTTCGCGGCCATCGAGGGGATAGCGCAGCGCTCGCGTCACGCGCAGCTCCAGCATTCCCGTGTCGTGACGGACCGGCAGCGCCGCGTCGCCGTCTGTCCAGCGGTGGAAGCGCCCGTTCGCATGCTCGACCGCCCACCAGCCGTCGCTCAGCGCCGGATGGTCCAACGGCAACTCGACCGATGTCGTGCCGGTGAATACGACCAGGCGGCTGACGCAAAGGCCCAGTTGACGGCGGTCGCCGATCCAGGGGCGCTCATCGACCGGACGAGCGGTGCGTGAAATCAACCGCACGCTCTCGTTTCCGCGCCCAAAGGGGCCGCGCCCAAGGGGAAAGCAGTATCGATCGCAATCCGACACGATCGGCCGCACCACGCGGCCGTCGATCCGAAGATGCGGGGCCGGATCGTCGATGAACGATCGTCCAGGGCCGCCGAATCGCGCGGTCAGCGAGTCCCAGACCGGCCGCACGCGCGCCTCATCGAGCGCGAGCGGTGCCGCGGCGGCGTCGGTGTGCCAGGCATCGGGACCGGCGAAGTTCGGATGCAGAACGATCGTGTCGCCGCCTTCGAAACTGCCGCGATTGCCGGTGTCGAGATACGACTCCGCCGGCAATCCCTCCGCCAGCAGGATGTCGTGGTGCGGAAGTTCGACGTGAAAATAGAGCGCGGCCGGGCGCTCGACCTGGGTGATCGAACGGCCGTTGATCAGCAAGCGGATGGGGATCAGGACGCCATCGGCGAACACCGCGTGCTCCGGCGAGAGAAACAGATCGCGGGACGGGATGCCGGGGCCGAACGCGCCGGCACGCACGCGCACGGGCCATACCAGTTCCGGATCCGGATGCCGGCTGCAGTCGATCCGCCGCCGGCCGATCCATCGCACCGGGCGTAGGTCACCGGACAGCGTCGCGATCGCATCGCCGACCGCCAGGTCCTCCACCGCGATCTCGCCGCGCGCGGTCCGGATCCGTGTGCCGGCCAGGAAGCACGCGGGCGAGAGAACGAGGTCGCTCGATTGCAGCGTTTGGTTGCCGTACAGCAACAACTGGAAATCCGCTGTTCCCGCGCCCGCCGTGTCGCCTTCCACCAGGGTGTCCGTGCCGGAATCGACGGATTCGGTGCGCACCTGACCGGCGACATCGGTGAAGGGGCCCGAGCCGATGAACGTCAGCGCCGTACCGATCGAACTGGCGATGTGAGACAGATCGATTTTATCGCTGCCTGGAGTGAAATCCCCGATCGTGGTGAGCGTTGCGCCAACCGGGAGGCTGTCCAGAGTGTGGAACGCGAACAGATCGGCGCCGCCCTCGCCGTACATCAGATCGCCGGCACCGCCCACGATCGTATCGTTGCCCGCCCCGCCGACAATGTAGTCCCCGCCCTGGGTGCCATTCAGCACCGTGCCGTACGTTCCGTCACCGAACAGAGTGACCCCGGAATGCCCATCCGTCGCGGTCAGTCCCGGTCCGGACACCTGCAACTGGGTCACGTTCGCCGGGGCGGTGAAACTGACGGTGGAAATAATGTTGCCGGTGCCGCCCGAGACCGTCTCGATCACCTGCGTCGTCGTGCTTTGCACATAGAATTCGGTGGTGCCGCCGCCACCCACCAGCGTGTCGTTGCCGATCCCGCCAAACAACGTGTCCTGGCCGTTGCCGGCGTAGAGGATGTCGTCGCCCGCGAGCGCGCTCAGTTGGTCCGAACCGTCGGAGCCGTAGATGATGTCGTTGACCGACGACCCCCGGATCGTGTCGTTGAACGACGTCGCCGTCTGGGTCAGCGTTTGGCTGACCGGATCCCAGCTCCAGCTCGAAACGGAATCGGTGCCCGACCCCGCGACGGTATACACCCCGCCCGTGCCCGCGGGTCTGTACAGAAAAGCCGCCGCGGCCGTGTCCAGGGGCTGCAGATGCATCGCGCCGCCGACGGTCGACATGATCGTCGGCGCGGGATCCTCGGCCGTGTCCGACGCCAGCACCTGATCGTGATCGACCGGCGTGGGTTCGGCGGCGTCATCGATCACATCCTCGGTCGGGTGCTTCAGGCCTATGGCATGGCCGATCTCGTGCAGCAGAGTGCCGTAATCGACCGTGCCATCCGGGTTCTGATATTGCGAATTCATGAAAACGTCGCCGGACGAGCTCAGGTCGCCGGCGAAATTCGGGTAGGTGAAATTGTCCCACGTCCCGAACGGGTAGAAGGCTTCTCCCCCGGGGTCGATCGAACTGGTCGTCGTGCTCAGGTCGACGTTTGAGAAATTGATGTCGCCCTGTCCGGGCGCGACCTGGAGGAATACCAGACCGGATGCCGCGGCCCACTCGCCCAGCGCGGCCAGCGCCTGGGTCTGCTCCGCCGCGGAGAACGGCACGAAGCTGCTCAACGTCGCCGGGGTGAATCCTGTCGCCGAGGCATCGTAGGCCGGGATCGAGGTTGGAAACGAGAAGGTCACGATGACGGGATGTCCCGTCACCTCGATGCCATTCCAGTATTTTCCGCTGAGCAGCGCGGTGTAGTCGGTGACGACGGGCATGCCGGTCTCCTTTGGCAAACCACCGGGGTGGCCGTTTCAGGAACTGATAATGTCGGCGAAATGCCGTCGCCTGGCAATCTCCGGAAGCCGAAATCCGCGCAGGCGTGTCTCGCGCCGGGTCAGCGCGGTTCCGGACCGTCGCGAGGACCGGTCTCGAATACACGCTCGGGCCGTTTGACGGCGGACGGCGGATGTCCGCATGCTTCGAGCGACAGGATGACGACAAGGTCGCCGCCATGCCGGGAGAGACGGTCCAGCAGGATGCGCCCGCCCAGGGGGCCGAACCCCATCGGGCGATGATCACGGCGTGCGCGATCGGCGCCACGGTGTTGCAACTGCTCGACCAGACCATCGCCAACGTCGCGCTGCCGTATATGCAGGGCAGCTTCTCCGCCAGCTTCGACGAGATCCTGTGGGTCCTGACGTCCTACATCACCGCGTCGGCGATCATGACCGCGCCGGTCGGCTGGCTGGCGGTGCGCTTTGGACGCAAGCCGCTTTACGTCGGCTGCATCATCGGATTCACCATCACCTCGATGCTCTGCGGCGCGGCGCAGTCGCTGGGCCAGATCGTGGTGTTCCGGGTGTTTCAGGGCATGTTCGGCGCCGCCCTGGTGCCGTTGTCGCAGGCCACCCTGCTCGATATCTACCCATACGAGCGGCGCGGCTTCGCGATGGCGATCTGGGGCGTCGGCGTGATGCTCGGCCCGATCATGGGCCCGACCGTCGGCGGCTGGCTGACCGAGCACTACAGTTGGCGCTTTGTCTTCTACATCAATCTGCCGTTCGGCCTGCTCGCCGCCACCGGCCTGATGATTTTCCTGCCGTCCAGCAGCGGCCAGGGGAAACTGCGCTTCGACTGGCTTGGCTTCGGCGTGCTGACACTGGCGATCGGCGCCATGCAACTGATGCTCGATCGCGGCCAGGACCAGGACTGGTTCACCTCCCGCGAGATCGTCACCGAGGCGGTGCTCGCCGGCCTTGGGCTGTATTTGTTCCTGGTCCACATCCTGTCGGCGCGTGAGCCGCTGATCCGGCCGGCGTTGTTCAAAGACGTCAACTTTTCGTCGGGCCTGGCGCTGATGTTCATGGTCGGCACGCTCATGGTGTCGAGCCTGGCGCTGATGACGCCGTGGCTGCAGGTCCTGAGCAACTATCCGGTGGAGACCGCCGGCCTCATCATGGCCCCGCGCGGCTTCGGCAGCCTGGTCACCACCATGCTGGGCGGCCGCCTGTCGGAGCGGGTGGATGCCCGGCTGCTGGTCGGCAGCGGGTTGCTGATGCTCTCCTACACGTTCTGGCTGATGACGCGCTGGACTCCCGACGTATCGGAGCGTGAGATCGTCATCGCCATCGTCATTCAGGGCGCCGCGATGGGGCTGGTGTTCAGTCCGCTTTCGGTGCTGGCCTTCGTCACGTTGCCGCAATCGATGCGGACCGAGGGCGCGTCGCTGTTCAGCCTGCTGCGCAACCTCGGCGCGGCGATCGGCGTGTCGGTGTTTTCGTCGCTGCTGGCGCATAATTCGCAGGCGATGCACGAGATGATCGGCGCCTCGGTCACGCCCTTCAATCGCGCGTTGCAGGCGCTCGGCGCGGGGCACGCGCACCGTTGGCTCGATCCGGGGACGCGGGATGGCGTGGCGCTGCTGGACGGCATGGTCAACCGGCAGGCGCAGATCGTCGCCTATGCCGACGATTACGTGATGCTGATCCTGACCATCGTGCCGGCGCTGTTGCTGTTGTTGCTGATGCGCTTGCCGCGGAAGGCGATTGGCCGGCCGGCGGAATGATACCGGGCGGCCGGACGGCTGATGCTTCGCACGCGCGCGGGACACGTTTGCCGCGATGGCGCGCGCGGCGACCGGCGTCCGCCGATCGTTGCATTTCACGGGCCCTGACGGAACCTCTGCCGGCCTTGGCAGTTTTCCCGAAGGTTTCCACAGCGGGGCCGCGTCGATCGCCGAGCAACCGGCGATCCCCCGTGGCGGATGACGCGGAGAGTCGCCCAAGGAGGTCACCCCAAGGAGGACGCAATGCCATTCGATGCAACGACTCTCTCGCTCTCGTCCGGCCTCGTCGATCGACTTGTCGCCATTGGCATCACGCCGGTTCCATTGCGAGTCGTCAATGAGCACAAACAGAAGGTGATCGAGGATTTCTGCACCTCCATGCGCGGACGCAGCCTGGTGCGAAATCGCGCCGCGATGTGGCGAACCCTGCACATCTACCGGGATCTGGAAATCCTCGAGGTCCCGAAAAAGCACATCGGGCCGACCGTCGATGTCTCCGCGGCGCCGCGGCCGATCGTCCAGCTCACGCAACGCGTGGCACGCGAACTGAAAGACGCCGACTTCGAGCTGGAGTGGTTCTACACCGACCCGATCGTCAACGTGATTTGCGGCGGCCAGCGCGCCTGTCTGGGCATTTGGGATGGCGGCCGGGTCGTGGCCATGGCCGGTCATGACGGCTACGACATTCAGATCGCCGCCGCCGCACGGTCCACCGGCGGCTTTTGGCGCCGCTGGTTCCGACGTTCCGGGCGTTAACCGGCGGGACGGTAGCCGGTGGGGCTGATCGGGAAGATGCGCGGTCGGGCCGTATCGCCGTCCCGTGGTCCGCCCTTCACTCACGCCGTGCCGCGGAGTGGGAGCGACGGTTCTTGCTGGCCGCTGGCCGCCGGGCGGGGATCCGTCTGGACGGGAAACGCCACGCGCACGTCCGTGCCATCCTCCCACGTCACGCTGAGGGTGCCGCCAAGCTGGCGCGCCAATCCCTGCAGGATGGTCTGACCCAGAGTGCGGTCCGCCGCCTGAGTCTCTCCACCCTCGGATTGCGCCGGCTCGATCTCCCCCGCCTGGGCTTCCCCTGGCTGAGATCCCAACAGGGACCACGCGGGACCATCGTCTTTCACGGTCAGCAGCGCGCGTCCGTCCGGCGTCGCGTTCAGGCCCACGTAAAACCGCCGGCCGCGCTGACGTTCGAAGACATGCTTGTGCGCATTGTTCGCCAGCTCGATCACCAGCATCGTGATGACGCTGATCTCATCGAACGACAACCGGATCTCCTCGATGTCGAACACCAGATCGACGGCGTCGCCGTCGATGATCGTCGCCACCGCCTCGCGCAGGATCGAACCGAGCCCTTGCTCGAACAACGCGGGATCGTTCAGGCGCCGATGCACGTCGGCGGACGCCAGGATGCGCCGGATGCCCTCGTCGAGGATACGCTTCGCCCCATCCGGGTCGCGGTCGATCGTCCGCCTGGCATGGTCGAGAATGCCGATGACCGACTGCCACGTGTTGGCGACCCGATGCTGCAGTTCGCGAAACAGGACACGCTTGCGCTCATTCGCCTCGGCGAGTTCGCGGGCCAGGGTTTCCTGCGCATGGATGATGGCGATGGTGAAGCTTCCGACCAGAATCCACCCGACCGGCACCAGATACATGCCCGCGGGAACAAACAGGTAGATCCCCGAGATCACCGACAGGCCGAGAACGACCAGCGCTTCGCGCCATCCGAACACGACAGAAACGACAAGCAATACGGGAAAGAAAGCAAGCGACGGAATGCCGCCATAAAGCCGGCCCAGTACCATGCGCGTCACCAGGGCGACGCCGTACAAAGCGAATACCAACAGCCAGCGGATCGCGGGCCGCTGCCTTGACCGCCACGCGATGATCCGCGTGAACCAACGCATCACCTTTCCAACGCCTTGTCACTGCTCCGAAATTGCCGTTGTCGTTCTGACTTCGAAAGACCGTAGAGACTCCGGCGCGCATTGTCGATCACGAACGTAACCGATTGATGTCGGTTGACCGGGTTCGTACCGACCCGCCGGAGCGGTTCCTCGCCGCGCCGGACGCGCCGGCGGGGCATGATCCGGCGCCGGGCCGGCACGGCGGGGCATGATCCGGCCCCGGGCCGGCACGGCGGCGCGCGGGGGACGGTTCAGCGCGCCGCCGCGACCGCCGCCTCGGCCAGGCTGTTGTCCACGACGACGTCGAAGGGAATGATCCGGTCCACCGCGCCGCCGGACAGCATCGCCGCCTGCAACCGCTCGACGCCCTCGGGCCGCGTGATCGGATCGGTCCCGTAAAGATGCAGCGCCTTGTAGCGATCGATCGCCGCCGCGTAAATCGGCGGCGGCACGTCCGGGAAGAACGCCGCCAGCGCGCGCGCCACCTCGGTCCCCGGCGTGGCGGCCAGCCAGCGTAACGATCGGTACATGGCCCGCACCATCGCCGCCAGCTCATCGCGCCGGCCGACCAGCACCGGCCGCCGCGTCACCAGCGTGGTATAAGCGGTCAGCCCGCGATCGGCCGCCGCGGACCACAGGTGGCCGGCACCGGATCGCAGCAATTCTTCCGCGTACGGCTGAAACACCTGGATCGCGTCGAGCTGGCCTGCTCGTAGCGCCGCGGCGGCCTCCGCCATCGACGGCCCGTTGACACGATCGAGCGCCGCCGGGTCGGCGCCGTCCCGGCGAATGTCGTCCTGCAAACAGAGCCATGGCGTCGGCACCTCGGCCACCGAGGCGAACCGCGAGCCGAGCAGATCGCGCGGCCGGAAATCCGGCTTCGGTTCGCGCCCGATCACGAAGAACGGATCGCGCGCGACGACATCGCAGAAACAAACCAGGTCGGACGCCGGATCGGCCGCATGCGTCAACACCACGCGCAACGGGCCGCCCCACATCACGTCGATCCGCCCGGCGCGCAGATCCGCCGCCGTGCGCGCCGGGTCGGGCGAGTCGCGCAACCGGACCTCGACCTTCTCCGCCTCATACGCGCCGATTGCATGCGCGGCGTAGAACGGCGTGTAAAACAGTGCCCGGAAATTCTCCGACAGGGTGATCATCGCGGTGCTCCTCGTTCGCGAGACCCTATGGCGCATGGGCCGCGATGGGCAACGGCATCGAGTTTCGATAGTCTCGCGTCAAACCGAGGAGGAGCGAGACGATGCCCGATACCAAAGCCATCCCCGATACCAAAGCCATCAATGCCGTGCTGGAAGACGCGGTCGCGTCCGGCCAGGTCGCCGGTGTCACCGCCGCCGCCGCCAACGCCGACGGGGTCATCGTCGAGGCCGCGTTCGGCCGGCGCAGCCTCGCCGCGCGCCGGCGCCAATGACCAATGACACGGTGTTCCGCATCGCCTCCATGACCAAAGCCATCACCGGCGCCGCCGCGATGCAGTTGGTCGAGCAGGGCAAACTGAGCCTCGACCAGCCGGCCGGCGAAATGTTGCCGTTCCTGGCGAACCCGATGGTGCTGGACGGCTTCGACGCCACCGGCGAGCCGAAGCTGCGGCCCGCGAAAGGCGTCATCACGCTGCGAAAATTGCTGACCCACACGGCGGGCTTCGTCTACGACACGTGGAACGAGGAGATGAACCGTTACGCCGCGAAAACCGGCCATGCCCGCCGCGCGCACCGGCAAGCTCGCCGCGCTGCACGCGCCATTCGGCTTCGATCCCGGCGAACGTTGGGAATACGGCATCAACATCGACATCGCCGGCCGCATGGTGGAGGTCGCCAGCGGCCAGGACCTGGAAACATATATCCACGAGCATCTGTTTCGCCCGCTCGGCATGCGCGACACCGGGTTTGTCATCAAGCCGCAATGGCAGGACCGCATGGCGCAGGTGCACACGCGTGACGCGAGACGGCGCGCTGTCGCCGATGGAAGTGGCGCCGCCGGTCGGAAAATCCCGAGTTCTACGCGGGCGGCGGCGGATTGTTCTCCACATCGCACGATTATCTGACATTCCTGCGCGCGCTCATGCGCGGCGGCGAACTCAACGGCGCGCGCATCTTGAAGCCGGAGACTGTCGCGCTGATGGGTCAGAACCACATGGGCGCGCTGAATGTGCTGCCGATGAAAACCTTCAAACCGACGCATGTCGAACGATTGCGAGTTGTTCCCGGGTATGGTCAAGAAGTGGGGCCTGACGTTCCTGATCAACACCCAGGACGTACCCGGCGCCCGTTCCGCCGGTTCGCTCGCCTGGGCGGGCGTTAACAACACCTATTACTGGCTCGATCCGGTGAAGACATGTCGCCGGCGTGTTGATGACGCAGGTGCTGCCGTTCGCCGATCCGACCGTGCTCGGCCTGCTCGATCGCTTCGAGCGCGCGGTTTACGCCGCCACCTGAAAAGGTACCGCGATGAAAGATCTCGCCGGCCGCATCGCGGTCATCACCGGTGGCGGCACCGGGCATGGGGCGCGAACTGGCGCGTCAACTGGTCGCCGAGGGCTGCAACGTCGCGATGTGCGACGTCTCCGCCCGCAACATGGCGGAAACCAAACGGCTGTGCGAGCAGCAGCGGCTGCCGCAGGGCCTGCGCATCACCACCTGCGTCGCCGATGTCTCCGACGAGGCGCAGGTGCTGAAGTTCCGCGATTCGGTCGCCGAGCAGCAGGATACCGACCGGATCCACCTGCTGTTCAACAACGCCGGCATCGGCGGCGGCGGCAGCATGATCGCCAACGACCGAGCCGAATGGGAGAAGACCTTCAACATCTGCTGGGGCGGGGTTTACCTCAACACGCGCGCCTTCCTGCCGATGCTGCTGAAGGCGGACCAGGGCCACATCGTCAACACCAGCAGCGTCAACGGATTCTGGGCCTCGGTCGGGCCGCGCATGCCGCACACCGCGTATTCCGCGGCGAAGTTCGCGGTGAAGGGATTTTCCGAGGCGCTGATCGCCGATCTGCGGGTGAACGCGCCGCACATCAAGGTCTCGGTGGTGATGCCCGGCCATATCGGCACGTCGATCGCCGCCAACTCGCGCAAGATCCAGGCCGGCAACGAATCGGATGAGATCAGCGCGACGGAGATTGCCCAGGCGAGGGCGCGGATCGCGTCGACCGGGAAGGATGCGTCGGGGCTGTCGGATGACGAATTGCGCGCGATGATGGAGGAACGCGCGCGGCGATTCCTGGAAGAGGCGCCGACGACCGCTGCTCAGGCGGCGACGATCATTCTGGATGGAGTGAAGGCGGACCGGTGGCGGATTTTGGTCGGTGCCGATGCGGACGTTATCGACAAACTGGTGCGCCAGTCGCCGGAACGCGCTTACGACATCGACTTTTTGAAGAATTCGCCAACGAGGTCGGCTGGCGGTTGGGCCGTTGAAGATTTATATAAGAAGTCCGGTGATGATACGAGGAGCACGCCGATTCCGGATGACGACAGGCCGTTCGAGTTGCCCTGACAATGAGATGGGACGGCGGAAGGACCAAATCATGCGCATCGTGTTGATCGGCGTCTCGCACTGGCATACGCCATTTTATTCCGAGCCGGTGCTGGAGATGCCGGATGCCGCCATCGTTGGTGTCAGCGATCCGGACGTCGACGCGGGCCGCGACCGTTGGCGGCGCGCGCGAAGTGCCCGGTGTTCGCCGATTATCGCGACATGTGCGCGACGCTGAAGCCGGATTTCGCCTTCGTGCTCGGCCGGCATTGCGACATGGCGGACGAGGCGCGGTTTCTGATCGACAGCCGCATCCCGTTCGCGATCGAGAAGCCCTGCGCCGTCAACGCCGCCGAAGCGCACGACATCGCGCAACGCGCCGCCGCCGCCGGCGTGTTCGCCGCCGTGCCGTTGGTGTTCCGCTACTGTCCCGATCATCGATACCATCCGGGAGATCGCGGCGGGCGAGGCGATCCAATACCTGTCGTTCAAATTCGTCGGCGGAATGGTCGATCGCTATTACCAGCAGAAGGTCGAGTGGGTGATCGATCGCGCGACCTCCGGCGGCGGGCCGCTGCTCAATCTGGGCATCCATTTCGTCGATCTGTGCCGCGTGCTGTTGGGCAACGCCGCGCTGACGGTGACCGGGGCGATGATGTCGAACCGCTCGCCGGCCTGACGATCGAGGACCACGCCATCATGCTGATGCAAGGCGGCGGCGCGAGTTGCATGGTCGAAACCGGATACCTGTATCCGGCGCCCAATTCGGTGTTCGACATGCACTACAGCATTCGCACCGAGAAACATTACTTCGCCGCGCGCGACAACAGCATGCTGGAGATCGTGACCAACGACCGGCAACGTTCCACGCGGGAGATGAAACTGACGAACGTGTTCTTCTACCCGGAGTTCGTCCGCGACACGCTGCGCCGGGTGCGCGACGGCCGTCCGCCGATCGCCGACCTGACGGACAACGCGGAGGCGGTCGCGTTGATCGAGGCGGCGTACGCGATGTCGCCGCTGCCGGGGTGAGGTCAACGGCCACCCGGCGCCCACTCGCCAGGTGGAAGGCCTGTCATCGCTGGACCCTCGTTGCGTCGACCAGCGGACAGGCGCAAGCCAGTCGCACGCCATCCGGAGAGCCACTTTCGGTTTGACCCCCCGGCCCGTGCTTCCTACCTTTCACGGCTGGAGTCCCCGCCATGAACACCCACGTCCCGCCGCCCGGGCGATTTGCCCCGCCGCGCCGCGCCGCTGCCGCCGGGGCTCGACGCGCGCTCGGCGGCGGTGCTGCGGGAAATCGTCGAGCAATACGTCGAAACCGGGGAGCCGGTGGGCAGCCGCACCCTGTCGCGCCGCCTGCCGCTGAACCTGTCGCCGGCCACGATCCGCAACGTGATGGCGGACCTGACCGAAACCGGGTTGCTTTACGCGCCGCACACCTCCGCCGGACGGTTGCCGACCGATCTGGGCCTGCGCCTGTTCGTCGATGGACTGCTGCAATTCGGCGAACTCAGCGATGACGAGCGCGGCTCGATCTCCGCCGCGTTGGAAGCCTCGGGCCGCAGCCTGGAAGACACGTTGACCGACGCGAGCTCGATGCTCTCCGGCCTGTCCGCCGCCGCCGGCCTCGTGCTGGCGCCCAAAACCGAAGGCGCGCTGCGTCACATCGAGTTCGTGCCGCTGGGTCCCGGCCGCGCGCTGGTCGTGCTGGTCGCCGCCGATGGACATGTGGAGAACCGGGTCATCGAGACTCCGCCGGGATTGCCGCCCTCGGCGCTGCAACAGGCGGGGAATTACCTGAACAACCGCCTCGCCGGCCGCGGGCTGGCGGAATTGCGCACCGTGGTCGCCGATGAGATGGCCGCGAACCGCACCGAACTGGACGCGCTGTCGGCGCAGGTTGTCGCTTCAGGCCTGGCGACCTGGACCGGGGAGGGCGCGCGCGGCGGTAATCTGATCGTGCGAGGTCAGGGCCGGCTGCTGGCGGATGTCACGCAGATCGAACGCCTCGCCGCGATCCAGATGTTGTTCGAGCGGCTGGAAACCCAGGAGACAATGCTGAAGCTGCTGGAACTCGCCGAGACGTCCGAAGGCGTGCGGATTTTCATCGGCTCCGAGAGCGGACTGTTCGGCACCTCCGGCGTCTCGATGGTGGTCGCGCCCGCCCGCAGCGAGGGCAGCGGACGCATCGTCGGCGCGATCGGCGTGATCGGGCCGACACGGATCAACTACGGCCGTATCATTCCGGTCGTGGATTATACCGCGCGGGTGATCGGCCGGCTGCTGGGCTGACGCGTCGGGCTGCTTAGCTGAGCCCCGCCAGCGCCTGGCCATGCCCCATCGCCCGCGGACCGTTGCGGTCCCGGCGTCCACGTGACCGTGCGTACACCAGTCCGCCGATCCCGGTCAGCAGCAACGTGATCGTCGCCGGCTCCGTCGCGGTCACAAAAGTGATCGAGGCTGAATTCAGGCTCGAGTACTCCCGTCTGGTAGGCGGCGTTCACGCCAAGCCCAAGTTCGAGATTCATCGACGTGGTATCGCCGGCCGCGTAATAGGTGCTGCTCTGCGACTGATAACCGTTCGTCGTGATGCCCGCCTGCGCCAGTTTGGTGCTGGTGCCATACGTCTCCAGCCAGTTATCCAACGTGTCGCCGGACTGGCCGTATCCGGTGTCCTTGACGAGTGCCTGGCTCAGCCCCTTGGTGTTGGTCACCGTGAAATTGTATTGAACGCAAGTGCAACCATTGGCGGTCGCCTGCGATAGCAGCGCGGACCCTGGGCTGAGCGAGTTCATATACGTCAGCGTGATCGAGTTCGCGGTCGTCGTCACCGACATCTCAAGATCGTCATTGTTGCAATTCGTGGAGCTGCCGTTATTAAGTTGATACGTGCACGTCCCCATCGTAAAATTGAAGTTGCCGAACGTGATCGTTCCTGGGCTGTTCAACGGATAGTAGGTCTGCGCCCATACCGCCGACGGTGCGATGCTCATCAGCAGCGTCAGAACGGCGCTTCGTACCGCAAAGTCCCATCGGCCAGGCGAGCGCGACCGACGCCAACGTAACGTGTCCAAAACCATCTCCCGCCGCGGCGGTTGAGGTGCGCGCGACGGCGGCGTTATGATCCCGAGAAGTTAATAAATCATGAACACGAGAGTGAATGACCGATTAATGGCGAGTCCCTCGTCCCAGCCACGGCCATAGGCCGCGCCAGGCGCCTGGAAGGAGGGCCGGGCCGGGGACCCGCAACGAGGCTGCCACGATCCCCAACGCGGCATGACGCGGGAAGTCCCTCAATCATCGCTCGGAATTTGCGTGCCACCGCATCATGCCGGCAGCGGCCACCGCTCCAGATACGGCATATAATCAGGCTCCACATCGATTTGCAGCGTCGCGAGCACCCGCACCACCGCGCAATAGAACGCGATCGTAATCGTCAGATCCACCACCTGCTCATTGCCAAGCGCCGTTCGCAGCGAACCGAAGGTCGCCGCGGTCATCGCACCGCCATCGGCGATCTCCCGCGCCGCGCGCAGCACATCGCGCGTCAACGCGTCGAGCGACGCCGGCTTGCCCGCGGTATCGTCGATCAGCGCCTGAACATCGGCGTCGCTCACCCCGAAATCATGGCCGATCTTGACGTGATGCGACCACTCGTACGGCGAGCGCGCCAGCCAGCCGACCTGCAGGATCGCCAACTCCCGCAACCGGGGATCGAGCTTGCTGCCGTAACGAATGAAACCACCCAAACCGGAGAACGCCCGCGCCGCGGCGGGCGAGTTCACCAGCGCCCGGTTCAGCGCGATCGGCCGGTTCAGCAGCTCCTGATCGGCTTCCGCCAGATCGGCCTTGGATAAATACGGGACGCGCGCCATGGCATTTCGCTCCGGTTGTTAAGCACGCCCATCCTGGCGAGCGCCGCGCGGCTGGTCCAGGCCACCTCGCGCGACCGTATCCCCCCGCGCGGATTTGACACCGCCCATGCGGTTGCGCACCGTCCATGAACCCGGTGCGCCACGCGGCATCAACGAGGCATCAAGTCATCGGGTCGGGGCACAATAAGGAAACGGATACACAATGACGGAAGCACCTTCCGGCGTCTCGGTCGTTCACGGCCATATCGCCGCGCGTATCGATCGACTGCCGCTGACACGCGTGCAATGGCGGCTGGCGATCCTGGTGGAACTCACCTGGGGGTTCATCATCGTGGACACCGACGGCATCGGCGCGCGGCTGTACCCGTTCGTCTGGCGGCCCGGCAA